>JAEYOV010000022.1 GCA_023411395.1 Bacillota bacterium | reverse complement strand
CGACAACAAGGCTCAAACCGCAAAGCCCTGCCGTGCTTTTTTCATCCCCGGGGGATGAACCATCTCACATAAAGGAGCAAATACCATGAAGACGACAATCACCGGAAAAAACATGGTGGTAACGCCTGGCATCACAGACCGGATCATGAAAAAAACAAACCGCATGGAGCGGTATTTGAAGCAGGATACCGAAATGTTCGTGCGGCTATCCAAGGAGCGCTCAAGCCGCCGCATCGCTGAAATCACCGTGCCCTTCGAGGGCGTAATCTTACGGGCGGAAGCTTCCGCCGAGGATAACCTGTTCCTGGCCATCGACCAGGCGCTGGCCAAGCTGGAAAAACAGATCCACCGCCACCGCACCAAGCTGGAGAAACGGCTGCGGGAGGATGCTTTCAAAAATACCGAAATGGAATTCATCGAGGATGCCGCCGCGGGCAGCCAGGAAGAGCGCCGCGTGGTGCGCGTAAAGCAGTTCCCCGTCCGTCCCATGTCGGTGGAGGATGCCGCGCTGCAAATGGAGCTGCTGGGCCACGCCTTCTTCGTATTTGTCAATAACGAGACTGAGCGCACCAACGTGCTGTACCTGCGCAAGGATGGCAACCTGGGCCTTTTGGAGCCGGAAAATTAATGCCGCTTCCCGATCCATAACAATCCGGAACAGCCGTTGGCATTGGAAACGAAATGAAAAGTATTTACTTTTGGGGCCGCCGGGCAGCCGGCGGCCTTTCTATTGTACAGGTCTCCGGGCTATGGTACAATAAGGAAAAATCGGGAGGTCGATAGAATGGACATCCGCGTTCTGGGGTACAACGGGCCTTATCCGGCCGCGGGGGGCGCCTGCTCGGGTTATCTGCTTTCGCAAGGCAATGACCGTGTTCTGATGGATTGCGGTCCCGGCGTACTGGCCCGGCTGATGGCACGGCTTGATCCGGCACATTTGACGGCGGTGCTTCTTTCCCACGGCCACGCCGACCATTGCTCGGATATGATGGCGCTCCGCTATTATCTGGATATCCGCCTTAAGCAGGACGGCGCAAAGCCCCTTCATGTATACGCGCCCAAGGATGATACGTCGCCTACCGTCCGGTTCCTTCAGGAGTCGGAATCCTTCCATATGCACTGGATTCAAGCGGGAGACACGCTGCAAATAGGCGGTTTGAACGTTATGTGCGGCCCGGCCCGCCACCCCGTACCCGCGGTGGGCTTTCGCATAGGTTCTTTCGGCTATACGGGCGATACGAACGTGCACCCCGAGCTTGCGGACTTTTACCGGGGCGTATCGGTATTGCTGGCGGATGGCTGCTTCCTAAAGTCCCAGTGGAAGGAAAGCAGCCCCCATATGGCGGCATGCCAGGCGGCGGAGCTGGCCCGTGATATAGGGGCCGGAAGGCTGATCGTCACCCATTTGCGGCCTGATGTGGACGAAGCCACGCTGCTGAAAGAGGCAGCGGTTATATTCCCCCATACCATTTTGGTGAAACCCGATCTGGTGATTCAGGTTGACGGCGGGAAGTGACGCACATGGTTGACTCCCCCCTCCTTGAGACAAAAAAGCGCCCCCTCCCCTTCTTTGCGGCACGGCCTCTTGTATGCGCCGCACTGTGCTATGGCGCGGGAGTGCTTATCGGCGCTTCCCGGCCCTTCTGCTTATTGTGGGCGGCCGGGCTGCTCATCGCCTGTCTGCTGGCCATTGTCTGGTTCCTCTCAGGCAGGAAAACGGCGCTTGGCATGTTCCCGGCCTTCTTTTTTCTGGGGCTTGTGCTGGCTTCATGGGGCGCCAGCCCCGCCCGCCCGCCGGAGGGAAATTATGCGTTTACCGGAACGGTATTCGGACAGGTGCGCTCCCGGGAAGACGGGCAAATCGCCTGTACCTTAAGCGGCGTGGCTTTGGACGGCAGCACGCTTACGGGCAAGGCCTACTGGACTTTTTATCTAAAGGAAGGAGAGCTTGCCCCTGCCCTTGAAAATGGCAGCCGTGTCGCGTTTTCCGGCAAACTGTATCACCCGGACGGCCGGCAAAATCCCCACGGGTTTGATTTTGAACTGTATTTGAAGCAACGCGGTACATTCGTATGCCTGTACGGTCGGGATGGTTTGACCGTTGCCCCGCCGGAAACGGCATGGGACGGGAGTTACGCCTACCGGCTGCGCTGCGCATTGACGCAAGCGCTTCAAAATGTCATGGGTGACAAGGCGGCGCTGGCCTCCGTCATGCTTCTGGGCACCAACGACCAGTTGCCCGAGGAATCGCGGGAAGATTTTCGGATTACCGGTACGGCGCATGTACTCTCGATTTCCGGGCTGCATGTGGCCTACCTGGCCGCCATGGCTGTATGGCTTCTAAAAAGGCTCAAGGTACGGCCAAAGGCGCGCTTTATCATTGTGGCTGTCTTCCTTCTCGCCTATAGCTGGCTGGTGGGCTTCAGCGCACCTGTGATCCGTTCGTCGCTGATGCTGCTTGTTTACCTGGGCGCAAAATTATCGGGGCGGCATCATGATCCCCTGACCTCCGTTTCCACTGCGTTTCTGATATGGCTGCTGATAAAGCCGCTGGACCTTTTGTCCCCCGGCTTCCAGCTTTCCTTCGGCGCGGTGGCTGCCATGCTGCTGCTGGGCGAGCCGCTTATCAAATGGCAAAACCGGCTTTTCCCCGGCAAAAAGCAGAGAGGAAAGGGCCGTTTCCGGCGGTATCTTTACCGGAAATGGCAAAGCATCAAGGCATTGCCGGCCCTTGGCATCACGGCGCAAATCGGCGTGGCGCTCCCTCTGGCTTGTTGGTACCATGGGATTTCCCTGCTGGGCATCTTCGTGAATTTGCTGGTGATCCCTTATGTGGCGGTATTGATGGTGGCTTTTTTGCTGGCGCTTGTTTTGAGCCCGCTTGGCGTAATCGGCCAGGCGGCTGGCACGGTGGCCGGATGGCTTGCGGATCTTATGCTGGGTGCGGTCGGTTTTGCCGCGGATGTTCCCGGCATGGCCGTGAAAGTCGCCTCTCCCGCCTGGCCGGCCATCGTTGGCGGCATCGCCTTTTTGATTCTGCTCTCCCCCTATGTCCTGTGGCGGGGCAGGCAGCGGGCGCTTCTGCTGGCTGCCGCCATTCTCTTTGCCGTAGGCGGGAGTATTGCCCTGATCAACCATGATGTGCGGTACATCCAGCTCAGCGTGGGCGACGCGGACGCCGCCATCCTGGAAGACGGCGCGTACACCGCTGTGATCGATACGGGTCAGACGGGAGCGGAGGTGGCCGATTATTTGCGTGGCGAGGGGCGGAGCGTTGACGCGCTGGTATTGACCCACCTGCACCTGGACCACGCCGGCGGGCTCAAGCGGCTGTTGGCGGAAGACATCGAAATCCGGTGCGCGTATATCCCGGAAGGGGCCGAAGACGCCCTGCCGGACGCGGAGGGGCTGATGCAACTGGCGCTACTCCGCGAAAAGGGGATCCCGGTAAAGATGCTGCACGCGGGGGATGTGCTCACAAGCCCGCGTACCGCCATGACCGTGCTGTGGCCCAAGCAGGGAACCGTGCGGCCAGGGCAGGACGCCAACCATTCCTCGCTGGCGGCTTATCTGCAAATGGAGGGCGTCAGCCTTTTGACCACGGGCGATATCACCGGCGAATATGAACAATATGCCGCGGCGGGGGCTGACATATTGAAAGTGGCCCATCACGGCAGCGCGGGCAGCACGGCGGACGATTTTTTGAGCACGGTCAGCCCGCAAATGGCATTGCTGAGCTGCTCCGGGCTGGGCGCGCTGCCTTCCCTAAAGACTGTGGAAAGGCTTGGCGGCCAAAATATCGCCGTGTACAGAACGGATCAATCTGGGGCAGTCACGCTGCTTGTTCAGGAAGACAACTGGCAAGTTCATCCTTACAAAAAGGAGTAGCGCCATGAACCATACGGAATTCTTCAAGGCTGTCAAGGCAGGACAGATCAATTCACTGTATTTGATGGAGGGCATCGAGGAATACATCAAGCAATCGGCGCTGGAGCAATTGCGCAAGGCGCTGCTGCCATCAGGGCTGGAGGCGCTGAACGAAACGGTGCTGGAGAACCCCTCCCTGCAGGTATTGCGGGCGGCGGCGGAAACGCTGCCCTTTATGGCAGAGCGCCGGCTTGTGCTGGTAAAGGAATGCGCCCTGCTGCGCCCCTCCCGCAAGAGCGAGGAAAATGAGGAGGCACCGGAGGAGGATGACCAGACAAAGGCATTCTGCGATTATCTGGCCAACGTGCCCTCCACCACCTGCATCGTGTTCCATGAAAAGGGAAAGGCCGACGCCCGAAGAAAGCTGTACGGCGCCATCAAAAAGCATGGGGCCATTGTTCTGTTTGACACACTGGACAACGAAGAATTGAACCGCTGGATCATCAAGACCATGCGTAGCCTTGGCAAGGAGATTTCCCCTGCCGCCGCCTCGAATCTTGCCTTCACCGTAGGCAAGGATGCCGCGCTGCTTCGGGGCGAAATGGAAAAGCTGGCCGCCCACACGGGGGAGCGAACGCAGGTAACGGCGGAGGATATTCAGGCGGTGGCCACACGGTCGCTGGAAGCGTCGGTATTCGATATGGTGGATGCCCTGGTGGAAGGGAAGACGCCAAGGGCGTTCAGCCTGTTTGAAAACATGCTGCGCACCGGCGGCAGCCGGTTTGGCATCCTGGCCATGATCCTGCGGCAGTACCGTATATTGTTCCATTACAAATCACTCAAGGAAAACGGCGCTTCCCCGGCGGATATCAAAAGCCGCCTTGGCATCCCCCCCTTCGCGGTGGACCGGGCGGCCAGGCAGGCGTCCGCCTATACCCTGGATCAGTTGGAGGCTGCCATGGGTTTTTGCGTGGATACGGAGTATTCTGTAAAGTCCGGCCGCATGGCGGAGGATGGCTCCGTGGAAAGGATGATGCTGCTATTATCGAGGCTTAAGATTGAAGATTTGGAGAAGGCCACCTTTATGAGGGCATGATGTCATATCAAAATATCCATGCAGCGAAGGGTAGCCAGCCATCCCAAAATAGAAAGGAGGAAGGATATTTTTCCCTCCGTCTTTTCACTATGCGCTTGCAAATCAAAGAAAGTTGAACAGCGTCATCTGGCTGGTTTCCGTCATGCCATTCAGGCACCCGTGTTCCCGCAATAGCTCAATCACTGCGCTGGACAAACGCGCCCTGTTTTTCAAATCCTCGATGGATAAAAACGGCGTGGACCGTTCCCTTATGATGGCCTCCGCCGCCGCCTCCCCCAGCCCGCCCAGGGAAATGAAGGGCACGCGCAGCTTGCCGTCCTCCATCAAAAAGCGCCTGGCGTCGCTTTTGTACAGGTCGGCAGGCAGGAAGGAAATGCCCCGCATGTGCATTTCCAGCACAAGTTCCAGTGCGGTGATCTCGTCCTTTTCCTTTTCGGTCAGCTTCTGCTCCTGCTCCTTGTAACCTTTTAAAATGCCCCGGATCACATCAGCGCCCAGCAGCATCCTGGCTCCGTCAAACCCGTCGCCGCGGACGGTGAAATAGGCGGCATAGTAGGCCAGCGGCTGATGCACCTTATACCAGCCCACCCGAAGAGCCATGGTCACATAGGCCACGGCGTGACCCTTGGGGAACATGTACTTGATCTTTTTGCAACTGTCAATGAACCACACCGGCACATCTGCGGCGATCATGGCCTCTTCCATTTCAGGCTTCAGACCTTTGCCCTTGCGCACGCTTTCCATGGTGTCAAAGGCCATTTTGCTCTGCACGCCCTTGGAAATGAGGTAGTTCATGATGTCGTCACGGGTGCAGATGCACTGGGAAAGCGTGGCGGTGCCGGAGGTTATGATATCCTTGGCATTGCCCAGCCACACGTCGGTGCCGTGGCTCAAGCCCGATAGGCGGATCAGTTCCTCCATGGTGGAGGGCTTGGTATCCTCCAGCATCTGGCGCACAAAGCCCGTGCCGAATTCCGGTATGCCCAGGGTGCCCGTGGAGCAGCCAAGCGCCTCGGGGTCGACTTTAAGTGCCTTGGGGCTTTCAAACAGCGACATGACCGCCTTGTCATCCAGAGGGATTTCCTGATACGGGATATGAGTCAATTCCTCCAGCAGGTGGATCATAGTGGGATCGTCGTGGCCCAGGATGTCCAGCTTGACCAGAATGTCGTGCATGGAGCTGAAATCATAGTGGGTGGTAATGGTATCGCTGCCCACGTCATCCGCCGGGTGCTGGATGGCGGTGAACTGATAGATTTCATATTCCGTGGGCAAAACCACCATGCCGCCGGGATGCTGCCCCGTGGTGCGCTTGACGCCCACGCAGCCGTTAACAAGCCGCTCCTTTTCCGCGTTGCCGGCCTGGATGCCCCGCTCCTCCAGGTATTTGCTCACATAGCCATAGGCCGTTTTTTCCGCCAGGGCGGAGATGGTACCGGCCCGAAACACATGGCCCTTGCCGAACAACTCCTCCACGTAAGCGTGGGCCCTGGGCTGATACTCGCCGGAAAAGTTCAGATCGATATCAGGCACCTTGTCGCCCTTGAAACCAAGGAACACCTCAAAGGGGATGTCATAACCGTCCTTGCGCAGCTTCTGCCCGCAGATGGGGCAATCCTTGTCCGGAAGGTCCACGCCCACCTTGTACCGCTCCTTGTTCACATCGAAAAAGCCCTGGCGGCAATGAACGCAGCGGTAATGGGGCGGCAGGGGGTTCACCTCGGTGATCCCGCACATGGTGGCCACAAAGGAGGAGCCGACGGAGCCGCGGGAGCCCACCAGGTAGCCGTCGGACAGTGACTTGCTCACCAGCTTCTGGGCGATGTTGTACAGCGTGGCAAAGCCGTAGCCGATGATGGAGCCAAGCTCCTTCTCCAGCCGCTTCACAATCAGATCCGGAAGATCATCGCCGTACAGCTTGCGGGCCGTATCCCAGGCCATGCTTTGAACGGTATCCGCCGCGTCCTCCCAAAAGGGCTGAAAGGTTTCCTCGCCCTTGGGGTGTTTGGGAAACAGGCGGAGCTTTTCCACTTTATCGGCGATCTTGCGCGGGTTGCCGATAACCACTTCCCGGCACTTGGCTTCGCCCAGGTACGCAAACTCCTCCAGCATCTCCTGTGTAGTCTTGAAATACAGCGGCGGTTGCTGGTCGCAATCCTTGTAATCCAGGCCCGCCTGCAATATGGCCCGGAAAATATCGTCGTGGGGCTCCAGAAAGTGGACGTCGCCGGTGGCCACCACGGGGATGCCCAGCTTATCCCCCAGGGAAACGATCCTGCGGTTCAAGTTCCGAAGCGCTTCCTCGTCGGGCACGCGTTCCTCCCTGACCATAAAGGCGTTGTTGTAAACGGGCTGAATCTCCAGGTAGTCGTAAAACCGGGCAGTCTTGCGCAATTCCTCTTCCGGCATCTCCCGCAAGACGGCCTGGAAAAGCTCCCCCGCCTCGCAGGCGGAGCCCACGATGAGCCCCTCCCGGTATTTTTGCAGCACATTCCTCGGCACGTGGGGTACGCGGCGGAAGTATTTCAAATGACTGTCGGAGACGATGCGGTTCAGGTTTTCCATACCCTTTTGGGTGGACGCCAGCAAAATGGCATGGTAGCTGTCCCCTACCGCGCCGCCCTGGAGAACAGAGTTCAATTCAAACAGCTTGTTCGCGCCCTTTTCCCTGGCTGCCTCCATCATCCGGGACAGGCATTGGGCCGTGGCGGCGGCATCGTTCACCGCCCGGTGGGCGCCCTTCAGCGAAACGCCAAGGGCCTTGCACACCGCCCCTAGGCGATGGCTTTTCAATTGCGGGTATAATTTACGCGCAAAAGCCAGGGTGTCGATCTGAGGCGCCTGAAAGGTCCGGTTCAGCCGCCTCAATTCTGTACGGAGCATGGAGATGTCAAAGCTGGTGTTATGCGCGGCAACGGCGCAATCGCCGATGAAGTCCATCAGTTGGGGGATGGCCGTTTCGGCGGAGGGCTTGTCCCTGAGCATCATGTCCGTAATGCCGGTGATCTCGGTGATCTTGGGCTTTAACGGCATGCCGGGGTTCACCAGCGTGCCGAAGGAATCCACCACGCTGCCGCCCAGAAGCTTGACCGCGCCGATTTCAATCACGTGCTCCCGGTTGGTATCCAAGCCCGTTGTTTCAAAGTCCAGTACCACAATGGGCGCGTCCAGCGGCCTCTCGTCGGCATCGGCCGCGATTTGCGCCTCGTCAGTGAGGTAGATCTCCACGCCGGGAATGAGCTTGATATTGTTCTTTTGCGCCGCGGAAAAGGCTGCCGGAAAAGCCTGCACCACGCCGTGATCGGTGATGGCCACCGCCGGATGACCCCACATGGCCGCCCGGGCGATAAGGTCCGCGGCCGAAGCCGTGGCGTCCATCACGCTCATTTGCGTGTGCATATGCAGCTCCACGCGCTTTTCCTCGGCGGTATCCATGCGGACTTCCCTGGGCGCCGGCATGATGTCCCGGACGGTGATGGCCGCCTCCCTGGCAAAGCTATCATACAGACATTCGCCGCGTACCTTCGCCGCCATGCCGGGTTTGATCCTATCCGCCGCCTCCTGGACAGCAATGCGCTCCTCCTGGGTGATGGGCAGCGTATCCGCACCGTCGTCATCCTTTTTGCGAAAGCGGTTACGGTAGCGGAAAAAGATCTTGCACTGTACGGAGGAGGTGTAATCGGTAAGGATAAAGGAAACCAGCAGCATTTCGCCGCCCTTCAGTTCCTTCTTCTCCACCTTGAGGATGTCCCCCTGGACGGTGACAAGACCCGTATCATTGGTCAATTCCTTGACGGGCACCGGCGGATCACCAATGCTGCGGCCCTTGATGGGCCTCATTTTGTCCTCCTGTGCCCCTGTGCCTTTGCCCTGGCGGCCGGCAGACTGTTTGGCCGCGCCATCCTTCATGGGCTTGGCGCTTTCCGCAGCCGTACGGGCGGCCTCCAGCTCCCGGAGCATTTGCGCTTCCCGCTCCCGCTCCTCCCGCAGGGCCTGGAGCCGCGCTTCCTGGTTGCCCCTGACCCGAAGCTCCACCGGCACGCGGATGCGGAAGATGTCCCACACCGCCTGGGCCATACGTTCGGTAATATTGCTGCGCTGCATAAAGCGCAGGGAAAATTCGTCCGGGAAGGTGAGCACGACACGGCCATCCTGCACTTCCCAGTCCAGCTCCTTGATCCAGGTGGCGGAGGCGGGATGGGCCCGGGTGACAAAATCAATGAACACCTGTTTGTATTTTCCGATGTTTTTCAAAAAGTCCTGTGCCAGGGATGGGCTGGCCACGCGGATGGCTAGGCGGGTGTCCGGATACATATTGCGGATCAGGTATTCCATGCGCAAAAACGCTTTTTCTTCCACCAGTACCTGGGAGAGGAAGGAGATGTAGATCTTGTTTTCCGCCTGCTTGTAGATGACCCGCTCCACCGTGAGCTTATCTGATAGTTCGGGCAGCTCCCTGTATAATTGCGCAAGCATCTGGCCGGATTCCATGCTTTTATGCTTCGCCTCCTTCCTTGTAGCCTCCTATATGGAGGCCTCCTTCCTTGATGCTGCCTCCCGGACAGCGGCGATCAGAATCTGCGCCAGGTCCCCCTCCACCTTTTTCGGGGGCTGGCCCTTTACAAACAGCGCGCCCGTTTTGCCGCTGCCGGCAATGCCCACATCCGCTTCCTTTGCCTCGCCGGGACCATTGACGACACAGCCCATCACCGCTACCTTCATGGGGACGGTGATATCCGCAAGCTCCTCCTCCACCCTTTTGGCGATGTCCGCTACCGGGATGCAGGTGCGGCCGCAGGTGGGGCAGGAAATGATCTGCACGCCGGGATTGCGCAAATTCAGCGCCTTCAATATATCCCAGGCCGCCGCGGCCTCCGGCAGGGGCGATCCGGTGAGTGACACGCGGATGGTATCGCCGATGTCCTGCAATAACAATGCCCCGATGCCGATGGCGGATTTCACCGTGCCCCGGCCGGGCAGCCCGGCCTCGGTAACGCCCAAGTGCAGGGGATAATCACATAATTGGGAAGCCAGTTCGTAGGCGGCCACCGTTTGACGCACGTCGCTGGATTTCATGGAGAGCACGATATCGAAAAAACCCTGATTCTCAAGAAGCCGGGCATGATTCAAGGCGCTTTCCACCATGCCCTTGGGCGTCACGCCGCCTTCCCTGCGCAAAATGTCCTTTTCAATAGAACCGCTGTTGACGCCGATGCGGATGGGAATGTGATGGGCCTTTGCGCAGTCAGAAAGCGCCTTGACATGCTTGTCCCCGCCAATGTTGCCGGGGTTGATGCGCAGCTTTGCGATGCCGTTTTCCGCAGCTCTGATGGCAAGCGTATGGTCAAAATGGATGTCCGCCACCAGCGGCACAGGGCTCCCGTCCACCAAGGAGCGCACAGCGGAAGCGCACGCTTCGTCATACACGGAAACGCGCACAATGTCGCACCCGGCCTTATGGAGCGCCTTGATTTGCGCCAAGGTCGCTTCCACATCCCGTGTGTCGGTATTGGTCATGGATTGAACCCAAACGGGCTGGCCGCCGCCCAAATAAAGCGGCCCTACCCGCACCTGTCTTGTCTTAAGCATTTAACTGCCCCCTGTTATTGGAACAGGCGCTGGATGTCACGGAAGGTGAAAAACAGCATGGTCGTCACCAACAGCGCAAAGCCTGTAAGATGGATCACAGCCTCGGCCTTTCGGTTGATGGGCTTGCGGAAGATGGCCTCCACCAGCATGAACAAAAGCCGGCTGCCGTCCAAACCGGGGATGGGCAGCAGGTTCACCAGCCCAAGGTTGATGGACAGTACGATCAGCAGGTACAGGTAACCGTCCAGCCCATATTGCCTTGTCTGTTGGGTGATTACAGACACAATGCCCACCGGGCCCGCGGATTGCTCCAGGCCTTCGCCGCGGACCAATAGATTCTTGAGCCCGCTCAGGATGATCTTCCCGGAATCGACGCAGGTATGGTAGCTTAGCCTGACAGCGTCGCCGAAGGAAATGTACCGCTTGCCTTCAACCGGCATGCCGCTTATCGAGACGCCGATAAGAGGCCGCTGTTCAATTTCATCAAATAGGGGCGTGACGGTAAGGGTGACAGGCGTATGCTCCGCGCCCCTGAGCACTTCAATCCGAAGGGGAGCGTCCCCTTCCTTGTAGGCGCCCATCAGAACGCGGACCGTTTCTGTGGTACCATCCAGCACGCTTTGGCCGTTCACGGCGGAGAGGATATCGCCCTGCTCAAAGCCAGCCAGCGCAGCCGGGCTACCAGGCACAATTTCCGCCACATAGGGCCAATTATTTTGGAACCCTCCGATAAAAAACAGTGCAACGCCTACCACAAAAGCCAGCACAAAGTTCATGGCGGGACCCATCAATACGGACAGCATCCGCTTCCATACCTTTTGCCTGTGATAGGCCCGGGGATCTTCCGTATGCTTGCCCTGTACGTCATCTTCGCCGTAGAACATGCAGTAGCCGCCCAAGGGGATGGCCCGAATCATAAACTCGGTTTCGAATTTTTTGCTTTTCCATTTGAGGAGCTTGGGGCCGAAGCCCACGGAAAACGACTGTACGGCAATGCCCGTAAGCCGGGCTGCCCAGAAATGGCCCAGCTCGTGCACCACGATCATAATGCCCAGCAGCAGGATCGCCGCCAGTATCAACAAAAGCGTCATGGAGTTTCTCCTTTCCAGTGAGACAATACATTCCGGGCCGTGCGCCGGGCCGCTTCGTCGGCCTGATAGACGGCTTCCAGGGAATCGGCGGGCGGATTGCCCACCATTGACAGCGTTTCTTCCACCAGGTCAAAGATTAAGCCAAGGGAAATTTGCCCGGCCAGGAACGCCTCTACCGCCACCTCGTTGGCGGCGTTTAAAACGCAGCAGGCACCGCCGCCCGCTTTCAGGCACGCCCGGCCCAGGCGCATGGAGGGGAAGCGCACATCATCAGGTTTTTCAAAGGTAAGCTGGGACAGCCTGTAAAGGTCCAACGGCACACCGCCATTGGAAAGCCTTTGGGGGTAGGCCATGGCATACAGGATCGGCAGACGCATATCCGGCGTGCCAAGCTGGGCGATCACGGCCCCATCGGCATAGGTCACGGCGGAATGGATGACGCTTTGAGGATGGATGACGACCTCGATTTTCTCCTCCGGCATGTCAAACAGCCACCGGGCTTCCATGATCTCCAGCGTCTTGTTGAACATGGTGGCGGAATCAACAGTGATCTTTTTGCCCATCTGCCAGTTGGGATGGTTCAAGGCCTGTTCTTTTGTGGCTGTCCGGATCTTTTCTTTCGTCCAGGTACGGAAGGGCCCGCCGGAGGCCGTTAAAAGCAGTTTTTCCGGCTTGTTGTCCCCCGAACCCTGCAAGCATTGAAAGATGGCACTGTGCTCGCTGTCCACCGGCAAAAGCGCCTTTCCGGCCCTCTCCGCCGCCGCCGTCACCAGCGCGCCGCCGGCCACCAGCGCTTCCTTGTTGGCCAATAATACCTGCCGCCCGGCCGTAAGCGCCGCCATCACGCCATGAAGCCCGGCAACACCCACTACAGATACAAGCACAGCGTCCGAGGGCACTTGCGAGGCGGCAACCTTCAGCGCATCCTCCCCAAAGTGCCAGTCACAAAAACGCACATCCGCCGGTATCTCATCCCGGGGGATCGGCGAAGTCAGCCCGGCCATCGAGGGCTTGAAGGCGCGGACCTGCTCAAACAAAAGCGCCGCGTTGTGATGGGCGGTGAGGGCGGTGACGCGGAACTTATCCTTATGCAGCGCTGCCACGCTGAGCGCCTGGGTGCCAATGGAGCCTGTACTGCCAAGGATCGCGATATCCCGCATGATGGTTCCTTTCAAAGCTTTCTATGTGAGCTATACCCTTGCTCCCCGGCATCGAAACCGCTTCCGGATTTTAACACCTCATCCGGTGCTTCGCACTACCTATCCCATCTGGCTCAATCGTCGCATTGCTTCGCTACGCTTGCATTGCTCGTTTCGCCAGCCTCCTTCACACCGCCCATTTCCGCCACAGGCGGGGGCGGCGTTCTGGAGCCCTCAAGGGAAAGGCTTAGCAAGGAGGAGACTTACCGAGGGGGCGCACCCCCTCGTTTGAAATCGTGTCGCCTGGCTTTGCCAGGCGCGCGGGGGTTTGCGGAGCAAACATTCCTTACACGATTTCCTGGCCGTAAGCTTGCGCTGGCCAAACGCAGTGAAGGACAGTGCAAAGTTTACAAGGAAATCGTGCAGACTCGTTGAAATGACGCCTCGCGTCATTTCAACGAAACGGGCTATGCCCGCGTAATCATCCAGAAGCAATACACGACGACAGATGTAAACAATATGCTGTCCATGCGGTCCAGCATGCCGCCGTGGCCGGGGAACAGGCTGCCGTAATCCTTGATATTGCAGTGGCGTTTGATGAGGGAGGCAGACAAATCGCCCACCTGTCCGGCCACGGCGCCGATAAAGCCGATGAGAAGGTATTGGGGAACCGTCGGCATCATAGTCCCTTCCAACGGCGGCCAGATGGAAGCGATCCCGCCTACCGCCAAAGCGGCCAGAACGCTGCCGATGAGGCCGCCCAGCGCGCCGGAAACGGTTTTGTTGGGGCTGACGGCTGGACACAGCTTGCGCCCGCCTACCCGGGTGCCCACAAAATAGGCCATGGTATCCCCTACCACGGAAATGGCGAACACTAGGCATAAAAGCGTCACCTGCAGCGACTTGGCCTCAATGCGCAGGAGGCTGATGAGGCAGATGCCCGGCAGGAGGATGGTGAACATGGGCATCACAGATACCAGCGCATCTTCCAAACGCGGTTCCTCCCGGAAGATGACCCAGATCAAAACCATCAGGCAGTTGGCCAGCATCAGGATCAGCAGAAGGGATAAGAGCCTGTCGCCGGAAGACAAAAGCATCAGGGGGATGCTGGCCGCCATGGCTACAAAGGTAGGCCACCATACGGGCCTGTGGCCGGCCACAGCCAGAGCCTGGAACTCCTCCCGCATGGCGGCGCAGATGGCGGCCATGGCTACCACGGCAAACACCCAGCCTCCCAGGTACAGTACCAGAGCCAGCCCGATGATCAGGAGCGATCCCGTAATGATTCGCTGTAACATGCGCCTCTCCCTATTCTTCCCGGAGATAGGATTCCATACCAATTTTTGCTTTGAAACGCCATGGGATTTACAATGGCTGTTTCCAACGGAACGCGGTGCTACTTGCGCCCGCCGAACCGCCGCTCCCGGCCCGCGTAGGCCGCAAGGGCCTCATGGAAATGATGTACCGTAAAATCGGGCCAGAGCACCTGCGGAAACAAAAACTCCGCGTAGGCGCACTGGTACAAAAGAAAATTGCTCAGGCGCATCTCGCCGCTGGTGCGTATGAGCAGGTCCACATCCGGCAGGCCCCTGGTGTACAGCGCATCCTCCAGGTCGGAAAGCGAAATGGCCTCCGGGGAAAGCATGCCTGCTTTCACCTTTTCACTGACGGCTTTGACTGCCTGTAACAGTTCCGCCCGGGCGCCGTAATTGAGGGCAATGTTCAGCCGGAGGCCTGTGTTGTCCTTCGTGCGCTCCATGGCCTTTACAACCGCGTCCCTCTGTGGCGCCGGCAAGCCCGGAACATCACCCAAAATACGGATGATGACGCCTTTTTCATCCAGTTCGTCGATTTCTGAGGAAAAAAACTCCAGAAGAAGCTGCATCAGCGCCGCCACCTCCTCCGGGGAGCGGGACCAGTTCTCCGTGGAAAAGGCGTAGATGGAAAGCGCAAATATGCCAAGGTCGCTGCATTCCCGGATTACGCTCCGCAGCGCCTCCACGCCGCTGCGGTGGCCAAACGCTACTTTCATTTTGTGCTTTTTCGCCCAGCGGCCATTGCCGTCCATGATAATGGCCACATGGCGGGGCAGCTTAACCAAGGCAGGAGGCCTCTGTATATCCGCAGGCTTCATCCAGGTATCTCCTTGTAACATATTCCCCGGTAATAGACAACATGCGCGAAGCCATCGCCCGCGCATGTATCCTTCTTCATTCAAGCCCGGATCATGCCGTCCAGAAAGCGGGCGGCCATCAGGACGCGGCCATTCTTCCGGAGAGCCACCACCCGGGCGCTCCCCTCCTGTTGCGGTGATTTTGGCGCGCAGGTCCATATCACCTGCGTAACCAAAACGCCCCGCGCAAGCAGAATCTCGCGAGCTGCCTCCAAAGGCAGGCCCAGCACATCCTCATGCGTCATGGTCAAACTTCCATGATTTCCTTTTCTTTATCAGTGCATATCTTATCCACATCTTTGATGGCGGCATCGGTCGCCTTTTGCATTTCGTCCTCCGCCTTGCGCAGGTCGTCCTCGGTGATGACACTGTCCTTTTTCAGCTTCTTCAAATGCTCGATGGCGTCGCGCCGGACGGCCCGTACCGCCACCTTGGCTTCCTCCGCGCCCTTGCGGGCAAGCTTGGTAAGGTCACGGCGGCGCTCCTCATTGAGTTCGGGCACGGTCAGGCGGATGATCCTGCCGTCGTTGGAGGGGTTCAGCCCCAGATCGCTTTTCAGGATCGCCTTTTCCACCAGGGGAATGGCTTTCTGGTCCCACAGGGAAATAGTCAGAAGCCGGGGTTCGGGAGAAGCGATGTTGGCCATTTGAGTCAGCGGTGTCTCTACGCCGTAATAATCCACCTTGATTCTGTCCAGAAGCTGCGGATTGGCGCGCCCCGCCCGCAGGGAGACCATCTCCCGCTGGTACACGGCGGCCGTCTTTTTCATTTTGTCCTTGGCGGCATCAATGACTTGCTTATACATGGGAACCTCCTCCATGCGAACATACTTGCTTTATCTATTGTAATCGGTTTGCGTGTTTTAAGCAAGGGAAAATTGGCATTTCAGGCCAATTGCGCACCTTGGGCGCGGAAATGTCGCTATGGATGCACGAACGTTCCAAGGTTTTCCCCATGAAGAACCTTTAAAATGTTTTCCGGCTGGTCAAGGCCGAAAAGGCGTACCATGGGCACGCTGTTTTCCCGGCAGAGGGAAAAGGCGGCGGCGTCCATCACTTTCAGACCCATGGCCTGGGCCTTTTCATAGCTGATGTCACGGATCAGCTTAGCTCCGGATACCTTTTTGGGATCGGCGTCATACACGCCGTCGATGTTCTTCGCCATCAGCACGGCATCGGCCTTGAGCTCAATGGCCCGTAGGACCACCGCGGTATCCGTGGAGAAGAAGGGATTGCCCGTGCCGCAGGCAAAGAGCAGCACATAGCCCTCCTCCATTTTTGTTATGGCCGAGGAAGTATTATAGCTTTGGGCAAAGCGGTGCATATCCACAGCGGACAGGACTTCGGCCCGGACGCCAAGGCGGAGCAGCGCATCCTTTACACACAGGCAATTGATGGCGGTAGCCAGCATGCCCATCTGGTCGGCGATCACCGGGTCTATTTGCGCGGTTGGGCCTTGCCGGCCACGCCAGATGTTGCCCGCGCCAACGACGACACCCACCTGCACGCCCATATCCCTTATCTGACTGATCACCTCTGCCACGCGGGAAATATGACCATGATCGAACAATCCCTCTTCCCCGCCCAGCGCTTCCCCGCTAAGCTTGAGCAGAATGCGCCTGTACACGGATGCCATTGTGATCCTTCCCCCTTGCAGTTTATTCGTCTTGCGCGCATGAAAAAGGGAACACACAAGCGGTCTTGCGTGTTCCCTTGGAATGCGTCAGATCTTGGCGACCTGGGCTGCAATCTCCTGGGCGAAATTGTCTTCCCGCTTTTGAATGCCCTCGCCCCGCTCATACCGTGTAAAGCGGCGGATGCTGATCTTTTCGCCAATGGCCACGGTGGCCTCGCTCACCAGGTCCTTGATGGTTTTGTCAGTATCCTTCACAAAGGGCTGCTCCAGGAGGCAGACTTCCTTGTAATACTTCTCCACGCGGCCTTCCACCATGCGGTCCACGATCTTCTCCGGCTTGCCCTCGTTGAGCGCCTGGGCACGGAAGATTTCCTTCTCCTTGTTCAGGGCCTCCATGGGAACTTCTTCCTTGGTCACGAACAGGGGATTGGCCGCGGCGATGTGCATGGCCACGTCATGGCAGAAAGCCTTGAACTGGTCAGTCTTCGCCACAAAGTCGGTCTCACAGTTGACTTCCACCAGAACGCCGATCTTGCCGCCCATGTGGATATAGGAATCCACCATGCCTTCGGCGGCGATGCGGCCGGCCTTCTTGGCGGCGGCGGCCAGTCCCTTTTCACGGAGATAGGCGATGGCCTTATCCATATCGCCGTCAGACTCGATCAACGCTTTTTTGCAGTCCATCATGCCGGCGCCGGTGCGCTCACGCAAATCCTTGACCATTGCGGACGTAACTTCCATTGGGATTTCCTCCTCACACATCCGGCGGGCTTGCCGCCAAATGATGTCATTTTCAGACTTCCATGGCCTCTTCCGCAGCGGGGGCGGCCTCTTCGGGCTCACTGTCGAGCTGCTCGCCCTGCTTGCCTTCCAGCACGGCGTCGGCCAGCTTGCCGGCGATAAGCTTCACGGCGCGGATGGCATCATCGTTGCCGGGGATCACATAATCGATTTCATCGGGGTCGCAGTTGGTATCCACGATGCCCACGATGGGGATATTCAGGATGCGGGCTTCGGTAACGGCAATGTGCTCCTTGCGGGGGTCCACCACAAACAGCGCGCCGGGCAGCTTTTTCATTTCGCGGATGCCGCCCAGATTGATTTCCAGCTTTTCACGCTCGTGCTCCAGCTTGATGACTTCCTTCTTGGGCAATACAGCGAATTGGCCCGTCTGCTCCATGCGGTCGATGGTGTTGAGCCGTTCCACGCGGGCCCTTATGGTACGGAAGTTGGTCAGCATGCCTCCCAGCCAGCGGTTGTTGACATAAAACATGTTGCAGCGCTTGGCCTCGGACTCGATGCTCTCCTGGGCCTGCTTTTTCGTGCCCACGAACAGGATGCTCTTGCCTTCCATGGCCACATCGCGGACGAACTGGTAGGCTTCATCGATCTTGCGGACGGTTTTTTGCAGGTCGATGATATAGATGCCGTTGCGCTCCGTAAAGATATACGGGGCCATTTTGGGGTTCCAGCGCCGTGTCTGATGTCCAAAGTGGACACCGGCCTCCAGCAGCTGCTTCATGGAAATGACTGCCATGTGGTAATTCCTCCTTGTTTTTTCCACCCCTTGCGTCATATCCGTCCACCACCCGTTGGGCACAAGGAACGAATCGGCAAAGGTGCGTTATCCGTCCTAATATAGCATATTTCAGGCAGCCTGGCAAGGTCGTTCCCGCAATTTTTCGCAGGTTTTTTCAAAAACCAGGCTGTACTACCGGCCCATCAGGCAGCATTTCGGGCTGAAGCGCCTCCTGCGGGCCAGAAAGCCCAAGCAGCTCGGATACCGTCACCAGTTCAAACCCCCGTGCCAAAAGGATGGGAATGGCCTTTTTCAGCCCGTCCACGTCCTTCTTGTTGCTGTGGTACAGGAGAATGTCACCATTTTTGATTTTTATCAGCATCTTGTCCGGGTCCGTTTGGCTCAGGCCCCACATGATCACATAGGAATAGCCGCATTCCTCAATGACAAAATTGGTGGTGCAGCCCTTCCCGCCCATAAAATGGCCGCCAGGCGGGCGCATCAGGCGCACGTCATAGGGAAAGCCCAGCGCTTTATTCAGGCTTTCTTCCATCTGCGAAAGCTCCCTGCGGATGCGGTTTGGATGAATCTGGTTCAGCTTGGGATGATTCTGCGTATGGTTCCCGATCTCATGACCCTCACTGAGCATACGCCGCCAGACATCGCCGTCCTCCTCCTTGATGCTCACGCCGCAGGGGAAAAAGGTCATTTGGAAGCCATATTCCCTGCACAAATCCAGCATTTCCACCACATACCGCATCTTCCAGCAATCATCCATGGTGATGGCGATCCGGGGCTTTTGCGTATCCCCCCGGTAAACCACCTGCGGCTTGGCCATAGCCACTGTCCAATGCGCCAAAAAAAGCGCCGCCACCAGCGCGCCGCAAAGCATCTTACCATATTTCTTCATGTTCTCCTCCGCTTATGTATGCATCTGCAATTACGCAAAATCTCTGGGGGAGCAACGAGGGGGCTGAGGCCCCCTCGTTTGTAATCGTCTCGCCTGGCTTTGCCAGGCGGGCGGGTGTTTGCGGAGCAAACATTCCTTACGCGATTCACTGGCCGTATGCCTCGTGCCGGCCAAGCGAAGCGCAGGACGGTGCGCAGGCATACAAGTGAATCGTGCGAAATCGAAAAAATGACGCGGCCAGCGTCATTTTTTCGAAACGAATGCGAGCGTGGCCTGTAAGCCGAGTTCTGTCGTGGGCGGTCATCTATCCAGGCCTGCAGTTGCCAGCAGGCTCAAGCGATTACCCGGGAGCATGACGGGCCGCCATATATGCTCCCCTTTCAATCTTGCACCAGGTGGGGTTTACATCGCGGACAAGTCGCCAAGCCGCGGGTGAGCTCTTACCTCGCCTTTCCATCCTTACCGCACGAACATGCGGCGGTATATCTCTGTTGCACTTTCCTTGGAGTCGCCTCCACCGGCCGTTAACCGGCACCCTGCCCTGTGGTGCTCGGACTTTCCTCATGCCAAAAGGCACGCGGCCGCCCAGCCACCTCGCATTTCTTTGGGTAGCATAGCATGGCGCATCATCCTTTGTCAATGGATATTCCTGCTGACAGCAGGGATTTTAGGTATTTGTGTTGTATATATGTACGTACCAAAGCGTATATATGGATCGGGGAAACAAAGTCATTTCCCCGCTTTCCATGGAAAGGACGGCTGTACATGACACCCCGGGAAATGCAGGAACAGGAAGAACAGGCTCGCTTAAGCCCGCTGGCCATGTGGAGCGTCCGCTCCAGGGGCCGGGAGATACCCCTTGAACCTTGCCCCCTGCGCACGGTGTTCCAGCGGGACCGGGACAGGATCATCCACTGCAAAAGCTTTCGCCGCCTGAAATTCAAAACACAGGTGTTTTTATCCCCGGAGGGCGATCATTACCGCACCCGGCTTACGCATACGCTGGAAGTAGCCCAGGTGGCCAGGACGCTGGCCAGGGCGCTTAGGCTGAACGAGGATCTGACCGAGGCGATCGCGCTGGGCCATGACCTGGGGCACACGCCCTTCGGCCATATCGGGGAGCGGTCGCTGGACGCACTTTTGCCAGAAGGCTTCCGCCACAACGAGCAAAGTTTGCGGGTGGTGGAGAAGCTGGAAAACGACGGCCAAGGCCTGAATCTTACCTGGGAAGTGCGCAACGGCATCCTCTGCCACAGCGGCAAGACGCCGCCCGAAGCACTGGAGGGGCTATGCGTCAGCCGAGCCGACAGGATCGCCTACATCAACCATGACATCGACGATGCGCTGCGGGCCGGCATCCTGCATGAGGGCGACTTGCCCCGTGATTGCCTGGAGGTTCTGGGACAAACCCACGGCCAGCGCATCCATACCATGATCCTGGACATCGTGGAAAACAGCATGGGCAAAAACCAGGTGACGATGAGCAAGCCCATCCTGGAGGCTTCCAACGCATTGCGGGCCTTCCTTTTTGAAAAGGTATACCGGGAAGGCTGGCGGGAGGCGGAGGAAACACGGTGCGACCACGTGATCCGCGCGCTGTACGGTTACTACATGGAGCATCCCGGCGAAATGCCAGGGGAGTATGTGGCCATCGGCGAGCGGGAAGGTACCTGGCGCGGCGTGGCAGATTTCCTGGCCAGCATGACCGACAGGTACGCCATCCGCCTGTATGTGAAGCTGTTCGTGCCCTCGGGTTTTCCCGCATCCTGATGAAAATTATCGGAACTTGGCATACGGATGCCGAATTTGTTGAAAATTGTGCAGGAAATGACGCTTTAGCGGCGAATGAAGGATAGCAGGTGAGCAATGCATGGCAGGACGGTTCCCACCCGCATGGTTGGACGAGCTTCGCGCCCGGGCCGACATCGTGCAAGTGGTGTCCACCTACTTGCCGCTGAAAAGGAACGGGCATAGATATTGGGGTCTGTGCCCGTTTCACAACGAAAAAACAGCCTCCTTTTCGGTGGATGGCCAGCGCCAGATGTATTACTGCTTCGGCTGCAAGGCCGGGGGCAGCGTGATCCAGTTTGTGATGGACATGGAGCACATGGACTTTTCCGAAGCGGTGCTCCACCTGGCGGACAGGTTGCACATGACCCCGCCCGAGGTAAAGGAGGACGAAGCCTATCAGGCCTCGCGGACGCTGAAGGAAAGGCTGCTGGGCGCCAACCGGGCCGCCGCCCATTTTTACCACCAGCGGCTGTTTTTAAGGGAAGGCGAGCCCATCCTTTCGTATTTGAAAGGACGCGGGCTGGACGATGGCGTGATCCGCAAGTTTGGCCTGGGCGCCGCCATGGGGAGCCGGGATGAACTGACGGAGCATCTGATTTCCCAGGGCTATACCCTGGAGGAAACGCAAAAAGCCGGGCTGACCATACTCCGGGAAGGCAAAGCCGTGGATATGTTCCGCAACCGGGCCATATTCCCCATCATCGACCTGTACGGGCAGGTGCTGGGGTTCGGCGGCCGGGCCATGGGCGATAGCAAACCCAAATATCTGAACACCCCCGATACCCCGGCCTTCAATAAGAGGCTGGGTGTATACGCCGCCAATCTCCTAAGAAAGCTGCGCAACCTTCAAAGGGTCATCCTGGTGGAAGGGTACATGGATGTGGTGGCCCTTTCCCAATTCGGTGTGGAGGGCGTGGTGGCCACATTGGGCACGTCCCTCACCCAGGAGCAGGCAAGATTATTGAAGCGCTTTGCTCCCCAGGTGTGGGTGGCCTATGACGGCGACAGCGCAGGACAGCACGCAACGCTCCGGGCTTTGGATATTTTTGAGGGGGAAAGCATCCCCGCCAGGGTATTGGCCTTCCCCGACAACCTGGACCCGGACGAGTTCATCCGCCGGGACGGCTTGGACGCATTTACCCACCTTTCCCCCATGAGCCCGGCGGAATACCGCATGGAACGAAAGGCGGAGGAATTCGATCTTTCC
This sequence comes from Bacillota bacterium, assembly GCA_023411395.1. Lineage (GTDB taxonomy): Bacteria > Bacillota > Clostridia > Christensenellales > Aristaeellaceae > JAEWAH01. The sequence continues at coordinate 19,844 of JAEYOV010000022.1, read as the reverse complement.
ACCCAGGACGGACGGACGGAATACGCCAAGGCCTGCGCGGAAATACTTCGCCGGGTAACCCAGCCGGTGGAACTGGAAAATCATTTGCAGCAGCTTGTTTTGCAGACGGGCTTTTCCAAAGAGGTGCTTCAGGCGCAAATTGGCATTTCCCTTCCGCCTGTCAAGAATAGCGCTTCCTCCCAAAGGGAAAGATTATCCACAAGGGCGGAAGGCAAACCGGACAGGGCGGAGCAGTCGCTTCTGTCCCTGCTGGCCACAGGAAGGCTGCCGCGCGGCACCGTCACCCCCGAGGAATTCAAAGATCCGTTTATGAAGCAATTATGCCAGGAACTGACCGATGGACGGACACCCGCGGAACTGATGGAGTCGCAGGCCGATGAAAACAACCGCAGCCTGGCCGCTGAAATTTTCGCAACGCCCATGGAGGGTGAGCCGGATACGCTGATGCGTATGGCGGAAGACTGTCTGGACAAGCTGCGAAGGCAGCGCATTGAAGCAAAACTGACCGAACTGAGGCTTCAAATCCCCACCCTTAAGGGAAAGGAAAAAGAAGCGGCCCTTCAAGAAACAGTTGCGCTGATGCAGCGCCTGAACCAGCTCAAACCCGGCAGATAGTTTTACCGGCGTTGCTTTTAAGATTCCGGTCCTGCCGCTTCCGGATTGTCCGGGCCTTCCACCCCCGGTGGAGAAAAGGAGTGATTTTGTTGAGCATGACGCCCGATGCACGTCAAGCCAAACTCAACGACCTGTATGAGCAGGGAAAAACCAAAGGGACCATGACGTACAAAGACATCATGAACCAGTTGGTGGAGTTTGAGATTGAGCCTGACCAATTCGATAAAATATTGGAAACCTTTGAAGCCCTGGGCGTGGATGTGGTCAATGAACTGGACCCCACCGAGCCGGAGCTGATTGCCGAGCCGTTAGAAAAAATCGATCTTTCCGTGCCGGAGGGCATCTCCATCGATGATCCGGTGCGTATGTATTTAAAAGAAATCGGCAAGGTTCCCCTGTTGACCGCCGACGAGGAAATAGAAATCGCCCAGCGCATGGAGCAGGGCGACGAAGATGCCAAGCGCAAGCTGGCGGAAGCGAATCTGCGCCTTGTGGTATCCATCGCCAAGCGTTATGTGGGCCGCGGCATGCTTTTCCTGGATCTTATACAGGAAGGCAACCTGGGGCTTATCAAGGCTGTTGAAAAATTCGATTACCGCAAGGGCTACAAGTTCTCCACTTACGCCACCTGGTGGATCAGGCAGGCCATTACAAGAGCCATCGCCGATCAGGCCCGCACCATCCGCATCCCCGTACATATGGTGGAAACCATCAATAAGCTGATCCGCGTTTCCCGGCAGCTATTGCAGGAATACGGCCGGGAGCCCACGCCCGAGGAGATCGCAAAATCCATGGCCATCAGCGAGGGCAAGGTAAGGGAGATTATCAAAATCGCCCAGGAACCCGTATCGCTGGAAACACCCATCGGCGAGGAAGAGGACAGCCACCTGGGGGATTTCATCCCCGACGACGATGCCCCCGCCCCGGCGGAAGCCGCTTCCTTCTCTTTGATGAAGGAACAGCTTCTGGATGTGCTGGACACCCTGACCCCCAGGGAGGAAAAGGTGCTTCGCCTGCGCTTTGGCCTGGACGACGGCCGCCAGCGCACGCTGGAGGAAGTGGGCCGGGAATTCAACGTAACCCGTGAGCGCATCCGCCAAATCGAGGCCAAGGCGCTTCGCAAGCTGCGCCATCCCAGCCGCAGCAAAAAGCTGAAGGATTACCTGGACTAAACTCCGGAGCACAAACACATACAGTACACGGATGGAGGGAGGGGGTGTGGACCCTCCTCTTCTTTTATAGACAGGTACGAAAGGATACACATATGGGTTCGTATGGCTTGCTGCTTCTTCTGGTTCTGCCCGCCTACTTTATATACGCCATATCCGCCTCCCTCCGGGCGGCAAGGCAGCGCAGGGATGATGCCACGGCGCATTTCGGCACCTTCCGGGAACACCCCCAGGAGGATTGGGAAAGCCTTCGCACCCAATGGGAACTGCAAAAGAAGGCAGTTGCCTATGAGGTTGATGATATCACCTGGAATGACCTGGACATGGACCGGATATTTCACAGGATCAATGCCTGCCTTACCACGCCCGGGGAAGAAGCGCTGTACACCCGCCTGCGCTCCCTTCCTGGGACCGGGGATGATTGGGAACCGGCGCTATCCGCCCTTGACCAGAATCCGGACCTTCGCCGTAAAATACAAACGCTGCTTGCTCACATGGGCAAAAGCAGCGAAAGCGGGCTGCCTGAACTTTTGCTTAACCCGGACAGCTACCGCCTGCCCCATGCCGGCCTTTTGCGCGTGGCCTCTTTCCTTCCGCTGGCGGCGGCCTCGTTGTTCTTTCTTCCGGTGCCAATGGGCGCAGCCATTATAACGCTTCTTCCCTCACTTATCCTGAACGCCGTCCTGTATTACTGGGGCGGAAAAAAGCTGCAGGGCAGGCTGCATACCATACGCTATACCAGATCACTTCTCTGGCTAATAAGAAAGCTGATCTGCCTGCCCATGCCGGGGCTTAACGCACAGCAAGCAGCCATGCAATATGCCTACCGTCCCTTTTCCCGGCTGCGAGGCGCTTTCTCCGGGGCCGTGCAGGAGGGGATGGCCGCGGGGGACATAGGCGCCATCATGATGTTCGTACAGGTGTTTTTTCTCACCGAGCTCCGCGCCTATAACCGTGTCATGACGCATGTCGCGAAACATACCGGTGAGCTTCGCGGCTTGTATGAAGCAGTAGGCCGGCTTGATGCAATGATCTGCACCCTATCTCTTAGAAAGAGTCTTCCCCGGTTCTGCCTCCCCCATTTTCATGAGCAGATGGCCCTTCAGGCAGAAGATGCCGTGCACCCGCTGCTGGAAAACGGTGTTGGCAACAGCGCCGTTTTTCAGCAAGGCGTGCTGATCACCGGCTCCAATGCTTCCGGCAAGTCCACTTTCATAAAGACTCTGGCGGTGAACGCGTTACTGGCTCAGGCTTTAAACACCTGCTGTGCCGCAGCCTTTGCTTTGCCCCGTGCCAGGGTTCTGTCCTCCATGGCACTCAGGGATAACCTGGCCGGCGGCGAAAGCTATTTTGTAGTGGAAGTGAAATCCTTCCGCCGCATTCTGCATGCGGTAAAAACGGCACCCTGCCTATGCTTTGTAGATGAAATTTTAAGGGGAACAAACACTGTCGAGCGGATTGCCGCATCCGCCGCGGTGCTTAGAAGCCTTCAGCAGAGCAATAGCTTGTGCGTTGCCGCCACCCATGACATCGAACTGGCGGCGATTCTAAATGGCCTGTATGACAACTATCATTTTCAGGAAGAGCTCAAAGACAGGAGCATTTATTTTGATTATAAGCTGCGCGCAGGCCCTTCCCATTCGCGAAATGCGCTGCTTCTTTTACGGGCATTTGATTTTCCCGATCACGTGGTCAAGGAAGCCATGGAAATGGTGAATTCCTTTGAGTGGGAACACCGCTGGCCTAAGCCGGAGTCTTTGAAAGGAGGCGGTTCTCCTGCGTCTTCCCAAGCTGGATGAAAGGCTTTTAGCGGCGGCAGACCTGTTTCCCCCCTGCCGCCTGGGGGCGGACATCGGCACCGACCATGGCCGGCTGCCGCTATATCTGCTGGCCGCGGGCCGGTGTGAGCACATGGTGGTGTCGGATATCAGTGAACCGGCGCTTTTAAAGGCCAGGGAATTGATTACCCGCCATCACTTTGACCACAGGGCAGTGTTTGTTCAGGCCGACGGGCTTGACGCCCTTACAGAGCCTGCGCAAGCCGTCAGCCTGCTGGGTATGGGCGGAGACACCATGTGCGCCATTTTGACCGCATCGCCCGATAGGCTGCATGGGGCATCGCTGGTCCTGTCCCCCCACACGGAAATCCATAAGGTGCGGAAAATGCTGCCAAGTATCGGCTATCAGATAACCAAAGAATCCATTGCCCGCTCCGGCGGAAGGTTTTACGTGATCCTTCAGGCACAGCCCGGCAGGGCAAAGTACACGGAAAAGGAACTGCTATTGGGTCCCTGCCTTATCAAGGAGCGGCCACCGTTATTTCAGGAGTATTTGATATGGCGGCAGCGGGTGGCGCATAAGGCACTTCAGGCCATGAAAGACGCAGGGGAAGACGAGAGCCGCTTGGCGGAATTCGTAAGGCTCGAAACATACATCCGGGAGGAATTGCCATGACACTGACCGTAAAGGCCGTCTATGACTGGGTGGATGGTTTTGCTCCTTTCCTAACGGCTGAGGAATACGACAATGTTGGCCTTTTGACAGGCCGGTTCGATGCGCCCGTCAACCGCATCCTGATGGCGCTGGACTGCACCTTGGAGGTAGTGGAAGAAGCCAAAAGGCTTCGGGCGGAGTTGATCATCACCCACCATCCCCTCCTGTTCCATTCCAGAAAGAACATGCGGGAGGACGACCCGGAAGGCCAAGTCCTGTGCGCGCTGATCCGAAATCATATGGCCTTGATCAGCGCCCATACGAATCTGGACAGGGCGCCGGGTGGCATCAGCGATACGCTGGGGCAGCTCTTTTCCCTTGAGAACATGCGGAGCGAAGGCTTTGTGCGCTGCGGAAGGCTGCCCTCTGCAATGACTGCGGGAGAACTGAGGGATCGAGCCTCCCGTATTTTAAAGGCTCCGGTGCGGCTGTACGGCAGCCCGGAAAAGCCACTGGAAGCCTTGGCCGTAGGCGGCGGTGCGTTTGACCAGGGCTTCGAAGAGGCCATAAACCTTGGCGCGCAGGCGTACCTCACCGGAGAGGTGCGGCATCACAACGCTCTTAATGCTGTGGCGCAGGGCATGGTCCTGCTGGAAGGCGGCCATTTTGCTACGGAAGCCCCAGGTCTTTATGCCTTGGGCGGCTGTTTACAAATGGGATTGGATGGGTTACAATATTCAGTGGCAGTTTTACATTTTTCAGGCGTCTCTTACCCCGGGGCCCTGGATAAGTAGTCTGTGTCAGGGATGGGCGAAGGACATCAGCCGCCTTTCCCTTAAGTATAAGGAGGTCAAAACATGGATCAGTTGGAAATGCTCTGGGAGTATCAGCAGGCGGACATGGAGGCGGACCGGCTGGAAAACGAGATACGCCGCTCCCCCAACCGCGTCAAGCTTGTCAAGAGCCGTGATTTTTTAATGGAGCAGCAAAACACCATCAAGCGCATTGAAAACGAAGTCATGATGATGAGTGACCGCATCGATGTGATCCGTGATGCCGTTTTACGGGCCGAGGAGCAATTGAAGGCACTGACGGCCAAGCTGGAAAAGGAACCGCCCCAAACCATGGAAGACGCCCGGCTGCAGACCAACGAAGCCCGCAAGCTTTTGGATACGCTCAACGGCTTTGAGCAAGAAATGAAGCGCATCCGCAAGGACGCCGGCGACAGGGACCATCAGCAGCATGATGTGCGCCTCCGGGCCGCCAAGGTGAAAGCGGAATTCGATCAACTGAAGGCCGCCTATGATGTGGAATACAAGGAGCGCATGTCCGCGCTGGAAAAGCAGCGGGCGCTGGCCGGCCAGAAGGCCAGGGGCATTCAGCCGGATTTTCTGGAAAAATACAAAAACATCAAGCTCCACAGCGTGCCGCCCATGGCGCGGCTGCAAAACGACCAGTGCGGCGGCTGCAACATGTCACTTCCCTCAGTGGTGCTTCGGGCCATCAAGGCCGGCGGCACGGTTGTGGAGTGCGAGACGTGCGGGCGGATGATACTTCAATAATCAACCAAATGCTACGTATTTGGTTGATGCTGCACGATTTCCTTGTATCCCTATGCACCGTCCTGCGCTACGCTTGACCGGAGCGAGATATACGGCCAGGAAATCGTGTAAGGAACGGATTTCTGACGAAATCCTTCCGAAACCACCGCACATGTCACTGGTTTCGAATTTATAAACGAGGGGGCTGCGGCCCCCTCGTTGCTCCCCTGAGTTTTGCTATCAGATCAAAACCCACGTTCGCAAGGACGTGGGTCTTTGATTGGTGCAGGAACATCTTTTTATGTAACCCAAAGGCATTTGAAGCCCAAGCAGGTGGGCGATTGATAATCGCCCTTACAACGCTTTGTGGTTATTGGCCTCACTACCGGGACATATAAGCGCCAAAAGGAAAGCCAATAAATTCTTTGCAGCCGTAGGGGCGATTATCAATCGCCCGTAAGTGGCGGAACAACATATGCGCCGATTGAGCCAGATGGAAAAAACCTCATCCGTACTTTTCCACCAGCTCATCCATCACGGCATCCCATTCCAGGTCATAGCCCAACCTCTCCGGGTGCACTTCATACCATGCAAGTGTTTTGCGGATTCCAATTTCAAAAGGAACGGTTGCCGCGAATCCCGGCACAAAAGTCTTGATTTTGGTGTTGTCAAAAATAGCGGTTTGTGCTTTATCGCCAGTGAGCGGCCCCCGCTCTTCGGGCAGGCGCTTCACAAGAGCATCGGTAGCGATATGCACAATTTGAACCTTCTCCCCTACCGCATCGGCAATGATGTGAAGATACGCATCCCAGGTCAGGGCCTCGTCGCTGGTGATGTGGAAAGCGTGGCCTACCGACTGCGAATTACCCATCAATCCCACAAAGCCCTTGGCAAAGTCGGTATTATGAGTCATCGTCCAGAAGCTGGTGCCATCGCCAGGAATCACGATGGGCTTGTGGGCCTTGATGCGGTGGATCAGGGAATAGCGCATGGTACGGGAATTGAGCACCCAGGGAATGCTGCTGTCGCCGTATGTATAAGTGGGCCTGACAATCGTCACCGGAAAGCCTTCCGTTCTGTAGGCTTCATTGAAACACATCTCACATGCGATCTTCTGCCTTGCATACTCCCAGTAGGGATTACTCAGCGGCGTGCTCTCGGTGATCCGGTAATGAGCCGGGGGCTTTTGATAGACCGACGCGCTGGAGATGAACAGGTATTGATTTGTTTTTCCAGCAAATAATTCTATGCTCTGCCTGGCCTGCTCCGGGGTGAATGTGAGATAGTCGCACACCACATCAAAGCGCTCATTTTTGAGTACCGCTTCCATGGCCGCCCTGTCCCGCACGTCGGCATGAAGCTGCCGCACGGATTCCGGCACATCCTTTTGATTGCCCCGGTTCAAAATGGTCACATCAAAGCCCGTTTCCAAAGCCCTTGCCGTGACCGCCGTGCTGATGGTGCCCGTTCCGCCGATGATCAACGCTTTCATGGTTTTCACCCTTCCCGGCGGCAGCAATTTTCCGCCTGCCTGACGCATACAATTTCACAAAGTTGTGTTATGATATAAACAAAAGGCGTGTATGGAAAACCAAGGAGGGTTCCCCATGGACAAGAAGCGGGAAAACATCTGGAATGTGCCAAATGTGCTGACCATGCTCAGGGCAGCGCTGATCCCCGTATTCCTTGTGCTGTACTATACATCCCAGCGCTACTTGGCGCTCGCGGTATTTTTGCTGGCCAGCGCCACGGATTTATTGGATGGGTATATCGCACGCAAGTACAACCTGGTCACCAATTTCGGAAAGCTGATGGACCCGCTGGCCGACAAGCTGATGGTGGTCTCTGTGCTGCTGGTTCAAACGTTCAGCGGTATACTGCCTCCCGAAGCCGTTATCATTGTGATTCTCAAGGAAATGATCATGGTACTGGGCGGCGTTTATATGCTCAAGAAAGGCATCGTCGTACACAGCGAAATCGTGGGCAAGGCCGCCCAGTTCCTTTTCATCGTGGCACTGTCCCTTTCCTTCTTCCATGGTGATTTCCAGGCCGCAGGGTATGTGCAGTGGGATATGCTGCTGTTATGGATTTCCGTGGGGCTGACCATCCTTGCGCTCGCTTTCTACACCCGCAAAGCGCTGGAAAAGCTGAGAGAAGCTTCGGCAAAATAGCTTTATCCTTTTTTTGAGAGTTCCGCCGCCCATTGGATGACCGCCTCCGCCGCGGGCTTTGTCATGCCAGGCACTAAAAGCAACTCTTCCAGCGTGGCGTTTTTAACGGCCTGCAAAGAGTGAAAGTGCTTAAGCAGCGCTTTCCGCCTTGCCGGCCCGATTCCCGGAATATCCTCGATTTGGCTGTGAACGCTTTCCTTGCCCCTTAAATTCCGGTGGTGGGTGATGGCAAAGCGGTGGGCTTCGTCCCTTATACGCTGGATGAGATGCAACGCCGGGGAGCGTTTGTCCAACAAAATGGGCAATTCCCTGTCGGGAAGAAAAATCTCCTCCAGCCGTTTGGCCAGGCCGAACATGGGCACGTCCGCCCCAGCCTCCCGCATGGCCCGCCGGGCAAAGGCCAATTGTTCCGGGCCGCCGTCGATGAGCACCAGGTCCGGCAGGTCAGAAAACCGGCCCCCCTCCATGGCAAGCCCGGCTTCCTCCCGTTCCTTTTGTTCCTCCAGCCCGTGACGGAACCTGCGGCCCACCACCTCGTTCATGGAGGCGAAGTCGTTGGGCCCCTCTACCGTTTTGATGCGGAAATGCCTGTATTCTTTTTTGGCCGGCTCCCCATTTACAAAGACCACCATGGAAGCCACGCTCAATACGCCCTGGGTATTGGAGATATCATAGCCTTCAATACGCCGGGGTGCTTGCGGAAGCCCCAATGCCTCCCCCAGCGCCGCCGCGGCCCCGGTGGTGCGTTCTTCCTTGACGGCGCTCCTGGCGTTGCGCTTCTCCAGCGCATCCTGTGCGTTCTTTTCCGCCAGCAGCACCAGATCGTGCTTTTCGCCCCGTTTGGGAGTGGTCAGCGTCACCGCACCGCCCCTTGCTTCCCGCAGCCAGGATTCCAACGCCTCCCGGCCATCGGGCAGCTCCTGGCAAAGAACCTGTCTTGGGATCAAGTTTCCGTCCTCATAATACTGGGTGAGGAAGGCCGCCAAAACTTCGCCCTTGGGATCGCTGCCCGCCTGGGGCAAAACAAAATGGTCGCCGCCGATCATAAGCCCGTTACGAACATACAGAACCTGCACCATGGCGTCCAGCCCGTCCTGGGCGATGGCCAGTATATCCTGGTCCGCGCCGCTGACCTGTATGGCCCGCTGCTTCTCCATTAAAATCTCCACGTCCTGCATCTTGTCCCTGAGATAGGCCGCCCGCTCAAAGTTTAGCGCCTTGGCCGCGGCCTCCATATCCGCCTTCATGCGGCTCAATACATCCTGGTACCGGCCGCTTAAAAACGCCAGCACCTGCTCCATCATGGCGCCATACTCCTCCCGGGTACACTTGTTGGCGCAGGGGGCCAAACACCGGCCGATCTCGTACTGCACGCAGGGGCGGCGGGGCGTCTTTAAGGGCAGATCCAGCGTGCAGGAACGCAGCGGGAATATATTTTGCACCGCGTCCATCACCTGGCGCACCACCGTGGCGCCGATATACGGGCCGAAGTATTTCGCCCCGTCCTTTTCGATGCGCCGGGCCACCTCCAGCCGCGGGAAAGGCTTTTGCATATCCACCCGCACGTAAGGGTAATGCTTGTCATCTTTCAGGAGGATGTTGTAATAGGGCTTGTGGCGCTTGATGAGATTGCATTCCAGGATCAGCGCCTCCAGATTGGTGGAACAGAGCATGATGTCAAAATCATCGATCTTGCCGACCATGGCCGCAACCTTTACGGTGTGGCCCCGGGAGTTTTGAAAATAGCTGCGCACCCTGTTTTTCAGGTTCACGGCTTTCCCCACATAAATGATTTCTCCCTGCTGCTTCATCAGGTAGCAGCCGGGGCTGTCGGGCAAATTTTCTATTTTCAGGCGAAGCTCTTCGGTCATGGTTCTCCTACTTTCGCTGATAAAAAAACAATGCATATTGTTCTTCTATACATCAATAGAATTATCCTTTAAGCCGGTTTGTCAGCACACTTCGGGAGTAACTTCCGGGGATGCAATGAAGGGGCAGAAATATCGTAGCCGATATATAAGGCCGGGCAGCGTCGCTGCCCGGCCGGTCGGGACTATGCAGTTTTCCAAGGTGGCCTGACGTTATTCCTCGTCCTCGTCTTCCATGTCCTCGTCTTCGTCTTCATCTTCTTCACTGAAATTGGTTTGAACCACCTGGATGAGTTTGTCCATCAGGTCTTCATCCACGGGCACGAATTCTTCCACTTCTTCGCCGTTTTCCTCGGTGGAGGTGAGAACCTTCATAATGTAAAGGTCTGTTTCATGTTCGTGGCCGTCCTCGCACCCGCAGGCTTCGCATTCCTCACAGGCTTCTTCTTCACTGTCTTCTGCAGCGCCAAGGACCACATATTCCTCACCATTGTAGAAGAAGTACTCCATGACCTGCAGAAGGACTTTGTTTCCCTCCTCGTCCGTACCTTCGACGATATCCGGCTGGTCATCCCCGTACAATGGAATCACCCCTGCTTTCTTGGCATCCTCCGCAGCCCCCATGGCTGCAGCCCTGATGCGTTTTGTATAAGTACTTTCCCCTTGTTCCGGTTTCATTATACCAGAAACACCAATTTCACGCAAGATTTGGGCCGAACATTTTGCCTTTGACATAAGAAAAGCCCAAGGGTATACTATTAGTTGGGGCGCTTTTTCCTAAGCGGCGCAATGGATCCATCTTCCTCTTTTATGAAAACACCTTCCATCATCTCGGAAAAATTTGCCCGGAAGGCTTTCAAATACTCGTCACGGAGCGCCTTCTGCTCCAGAAGCTCCCCTTCGGTGAGGCCTATCGTTTTCTTCTTCCTGGCCAGTTCGTTGATGCGCCTTATCTTATCCTCATTCATGCTTGAAATCCTCCTGGAAAGCAGGTGTCGGTATGGTGGAAGGAAAATGGCTCCCTCCGGGAGCCGATATCGAACCGGCCATCATTTTGCGCCAAGAAATTTTCTCATCGGGCCGCGATGAAAAGGATGATTATGCCTGGCAAGCTCTGGCCATCAGCGAAGCAAAGCCTGTGGGCACAGGGCGCATCTGGTGGGAGGACGGCGCTTTTCATATCGGCGCCGTCTGTGTACTGCCGGGTTTCAGGAACCGGGGATTTGGCGATTTTCTGATACGGCTGCTGCTGTACAAGGCCCAGCAGCACAACGCCGGCAACGTAGTTCTTCATGTCCGGCCCGAAATTTCCGCATTTTTCCAACGGTACGGCTTTATCCCTTGTGAAGGACCGGATCAGGATGGTGCCATCCGCCACGAGCTGAAGGGGCAAGACATCACGCTGGACGCCTGTGCCGGGTGCAAAAGGAAAAACGAGCCCTGAAGCAATTATGCTTCCTCGATGGCCATGGCGCCCGGGCCCTGCATTTTGACCTTTTCCAGCACGTCGTCGGCCCTGGTCATCCACTGGGCGGCCACCATATTGTCCCTTGGCAGCCCATAGATAATTCCCATGCTCAGGGAAAGGAATCCGCCTTCCGCGTCCGCCCAGGCCTGTTTGTGAAGATCGTCCCGGATGCGCTTTACCAGCATGTCCGTATCCTTAAGAGAGGGCCCGGAGTATAATATTATGAACTTGTCCTCCTCATACCGGCCCAGAAAGTCGGACTGGCGGCGGACGAAGGGCTTCAAAGCTGCGGCGAATTGATTCAACCGCGCCGTAGCCGCACCGGGCCCTTTTTCATTGCGCACTTTTTCCATACCGTCCGGGGAGACAACGATCACCGCCACAGGGATACGGTTGCGTACGCACAGAGGCCACACGGCCTCCATCCAGGCGCTCATGGCCCGGCGGTTGTTCATTTGAATCTGTTCATCCCACGATGTCATCCTTTCAAGACGCTTGAGCAGCTCCTGATTGTCCTGCGCCGCCTGGGCCGCCTGAACATCATGGATGAACTGGGACAACTGCCGCCCGTACCGTTCCCTGGACAAATAGTAGGCGGCAATGACAGCGGTCAGGCCATATACAAGCAGCGCGGGCTCTGAAGCCAGCAGAAAAATGCCCAGCAGATAGCCGCCAAAGCAGGCGATGCTCAGCCCGCCCGTCATGGTCATCATGGCCATCAAAAGCAGCGCGGGAGCCATGCGAACAATGTCCGGCTGCATTTGATTCGTCAGGAACAGGATGCATAGGTCAACCACCATGTAGTAGACAGCAAATACCACCTGGCATGCCCACAGGGCCGGTACGGGCATATTCCCCTTTGCCTGCCTTAGAAAGAACAGGCCGAAAACGCCAAGGCCGATCACCGCCACCAGCGTGAACCAGCGCATGAGCAAGTCCCGCATGACAGGCATCTCCCGCAGGGAAAAAAGAACGGCTGCCTGCAATAAGGCACCTAACAGGCTGAGCAGCCCCAGCCGGAAGCAGTTGCCGCGTACCAACCCCACAAAGAAGCCATCCTCACGCCCATGGAGGGTGGGCGGCAATTCCCCGGTAATGAAGCGGCGCAGTATATCCCTGTTTACTTTCATCTGCTTACCCTCCCTTGGACGGACAGGTCACAGGTGTTGTCTTTTGTTGTTTGCCTTTCTCAGGAGAAGAAGCGCCACAGCCGCGAGCGCCGCCATAGCCAGGGACATCAGCGCGTACTCCCTGAAAAGGTTATCGCTGGTATCGATATCAAATTCCTTGATCACGGCAAGGCCAATGGCTGCCGCCGCCGTGATCCAGGCTAAAACAGGATGAAGGCGCATTCCCTCCCGGCGGATGAGCCGTACGCTGAATACAATAACCGCCGCCACTGGCAATAGGATGCTGATGATTTGCGAGGCCCGGACAAAGCCCCACAGCATATGCCCGTCATCCCGAAGGCTTTCCAAAACCACCTGGGCGGAACCAAACAGCGTGCCGAAAACCAAGGCCAGATCGCCGGGTCTTAACGTAGCACGTGTCTTCCTGCCAAAGAACAGGCAAAGCATCACCAGCAGCAGGATAGCGGCAACAGCTGCCTCGTACCGAAACACCGCGTAATAATCGCCCCAGGCCTCCCGTGTACTAAAAAACATGCTGCTCTGCATCCACTCCGCATCGATGCTCTTACCCCGGCCCAGGGTGGTGTATGCTTCCCCCAGCCGGGCAATGGCTATAAACAGCCCGGCCGGCACTGCCAGCACATCCATCAATACTAAAAACCGCGCCTTCTTGAGCCTGGCCGCGATCAGGGCGGCCAGACCGACACCCAGCAGCGCCCCCATCATGGACAGGCCGCCATCCCAGAAGTAGAACATGGCAGCGGGCTGGCCAATGGTTTCCAGAAAATAACCAAGGCTGACCAAGCAAAAAAGCAGCCGGCCAAAAATGAGCGACAATGGGATGGCCAGCACCCCTGTAAGCAGCACCGTGTTGCCGGGCAGATTCCTCTTTTTCGCCAGAAATCCGGATAAGTACAGCCAAGCGGCAGCAGCCACAGCCAAAGACAGCCCGTATTTATACACCGTCAGGCCCAGGACAGGAAAGGACTGCACATCTTCAAACATGAGGCTTCTCCTTTGTACAGTGCGGCGTCACTGCCATGCGGCAGGGTCTACCGCCGAAGCAAAATAGATGATGTCGCTGACGGAACGCTCGGAGCTGCCTGTTTTTTTGCTGTAGAACGCGTTGTTGAACACCATGGTGGCGGAGTTGCCGCCATCCAGGTTGAAAGCCTGAATGCAGTTCAGTTCCGCCATGAAATCGGCCAGTTCCTGGACAGTGACGCCGGGCGATTCCTCCCGGCGGCCATCCACCACCACCATCACATATTCCAGGGGGCCGACTTGCCCGATGGCCGCCCGGGGTTCAGGACGGCGGATGTTGAAAGGATAGGATTCCGGCGGCGGCATCAAGGCACCGTCCACAATCAGCGCCGGGCCGAAGGTAAACGCCTGGATGATGGGATTGTCCTGATCCTTTACAAGCGCGGTCAGCTTTTCCGGGTCGCTCTTTACCAGCACATGAAAATCGCCCCGGCTGTCGATGACCAGCATATCCAGGTTTTTGGAGGGCTTTTTTCGGAATGTTTCCCCCTGCCGGGTAATATATCCGCCTTCCCGGTTGCTGTAATAATCGCCGTTCATGGCGACCACGGCGTTATTGTTCTTGGCCATGGTGGATGTCTTGTTGGTTTTTTTGGTGCCGTAGGGCCCCGCCAATGCGGTGCGCAGCTGGGACGGATGGGCGATTTTGACGTAAGCCACATGGAACATGGAATCGCCTGCCTCACGGCTTTCCATGGTTACGGTGATGCTCTCGTCCTGGTAGCCCGTTTCCGTAAAGCAAGCAGGATTTGGGACCATGCCCGGCGTAGCATCTGCCGGCAGGGCGGCGGGCGCAGCCTCCGGCATCGATCCTCCGCTGGCGCTTAAGGAAAGTAGCCCGGATTCCGGCGCTTCGCCTTTCGGCTCTTCCGAAGGCATTTCTTCATCATAAAATTCTCCACCGCCCTCATCGTCAAAGACCAAGGGCATGCTATCCATGTAGGCCTGTTCCGCCGACAGCATGACTGCCCCCGAGGGAACCACAAGCGGCAGAACGAAAAGCATCAGGGCAATCAGGGAAGCGTATACGGCTGTTTCCACGCGGCGTTTTCCTTGCATAACGGTCACTCCTGTTTCCTAGGTTTCATCCGACATTGGCGCCTTGCTCGGCATATTTCGGGTGCTTGCGAAAGACCCAGCGCTGCTGCAACCGGTAGTTGATAAAGAACAGGAACGTATCGGCCACGATCTTGGCAAGCTTGTCGGACACGCTCATGTATTGATGGGCGAAGGTCACCGCGCCTGAAGAGACGATCCATACACAGACGCAGAGAACCGCGTATTTGATCAGTGCATCCGGCTGCTTATGCCTTGCGCTGCGGGAATGGAATACAAAGTTTTTGTTGACCAGGAAATTGAAGCCCGCGGATATCAGCCTTGCCGCGCCTGTGGCAATGGCGATTCGCCATTCGTCCGGGAGCGGGCCCGAGCGCAAAGCATCCATCAGAAGAAAGCTCACGCCAAGGTCGATGGCCGTGGCCAAAAAGGAGGAGGACATGAACCGGAAAAAATTCTTGAAGATGACCCGGTAGATGCGCAGGCTGTCCCGGAAGGGATCAAAATGCGTGCCCTTGTTTTCATTTTCGTATACCGTTTCGATGGGCACGGGCTTCATGGGCAGGTTGTCCCTGGCGCAGGCGATGAGCATGTTCATTTCATACTCGAAGCGGTGCCCTTCCACCCTAAGCATAAAGGAAAGATGCCGGGCGGAAAAAGCCCGCAATCCCGTCTGCGTATCCTTCAGCCATCGTCCGTACAGCAGCCAGAAAATAAAGGAGGTGATCCTGTTGCCGGCCCGGCTTTTCGCCGGCACATGGCTTAAGGAAAAATCACGGGTGCCCAGCAGCAACCCATCCTCCCCCTCCGCCAACAGCTTCGCCAGGGCCCAGACATCCTTTACGGTATGCTGGCCGTCGGAATCCGCGGTGACTACGCCGGGGCAGCCGGGGCATTCTTCTTTGATGTAGGCAAAGCCCGTTTTCAGCGCGTCGCCCTTGCCCCTGTTCTTGTCATGATGGAGAACATGGCAGCACGGCAGTGTGTCAAGCTCCGCAAAGATGGGCTGATAGTCCGGCCCGGAGCCGTCATCCACCACCACCACGCGGGAAAAACCCTTGTCCAAAAGCTGCCGGACATAAGGCAAAAGCCTGCCGTCCGGCTCCAGGGAAGGAATCAGCACCGCTACGTGAAGCGGTTCCACGACCATAAGTACACCCGCTTTTCATCCGTAATCAATTGGCGATATAGGTATCCAGGTAATCGGTCATCAGAGCGCTCCAGTCCTGACCGGTAACATTCTTCAGCGTTTGCACAAAATCTTCCCGGCCGGCCAGTTGAAATGCATGTTCCCGGTAATAGGCACGAAGAAACTCATGGAATTTGTCCCCCAGCGCGGTATCCAGCGCCACCAGCATCGCGGCTCCGCGGCGGTATACCACCAGGGAGTATTCCGACATGCTGCCGAAATAATCAATGGGGCTGCCCGGCGTTACACCCCTGGGAATGGTCACGCGCATAGCCGTTTCAAACCTGGAGAACGCCACGCTTTCCCTGGCATCCTGACCGTAGTAACGCGCTGTATAATCCAAAAGGGAATATTCTGCCAGCGCCTCATCCTGCCAGGGCTGGTAATACTGGTCTGAGCCTACCACCGCGTACCACCATTGGTGCGCCACCTCATGCACAGCTACAATCTCCAGGTTCGTGTCATTCTCCTGCCCAAAGAGTGCCCTTTGTATCAAAATCAGACCCGGGTATTCCATGCCGCCAAAGGGAAAATCCACATTGGCAACCGCCAGATGCCTGTAAGGGTAGTCGCCATACAGTTCATTAAAACAGATCAGCGCCTGCCTGCTGTATTTCAGCGCCTTCTGGGCATCCTTCGCATTCAGGGCATAGCTTGTGACCAGTACATTCCTCACCGTCTCCTGGGCAGTTAAAAACCTGTCGCTGATGGCAAGCGCAAAATCCCGAATGGCCGGGGCGTCAAAGGAGAATATCCACTGCCCATCCTTTTCAGATTTCTCCGCATACGCGCTGCCGGCACACAGATATCCCTTGGGGACGGCAATAGTCACACTGTAATTGGCGCAGTTGGAATAAAAGGGATCTCCCAGCGGGAAGTATTCCTCTGTCCGCCATGATCCGTCTTCCCATACCGATAGAACAGGAAACGTGTTCCCCAGCGTATAAATACCGGAGGAATAGCCAAAGCGGTAATTGCAGTAAGGGATTTTGATTGCATAATCCAGCACGATATCAACCCACTCGCCCGGCTGCCAGCCTGCATCAAGGGAAATCCGTAGCACCGTTTTGGCAGCATCGTCATACGAATAGCGAGCGCTTTGACCGTCCGCCAGAACTTTCATCATGGTAATGCCGCCCGGGGTGAAGCCATTGTAATAGCACCTGTCGTATACATCCTCAATGGCTGCAGGGCTGTATTCTTCCGAGGAGAAGGCATTGGCATAGGTGCGGATCACCACATCGCTTAAGGCTTGTCCGCTTCTGTTTTGAAGGCGCATGGACTGCGTTGCAGTCAGTGAATTGTCGTCCGGAGAGAATGCTGCCGAGATCGAAATATCATCCAACCCCAGGGCCGCCGCTGTCAGCACCGCCTGCTGGGCAGGCAAAGCTTGCTGCCCAGCAAAAACATGCATGGACAGCAGCAAAGCCAGCAGCGTTATGGCACAGCCGGCCACAACCATCCGGATGATGACCCGGCGCCGCTTTGACTCTGCCCCAGTTGATGTAGCCTGCTCCCGATCTTTTTTCATTTCAACTCCCGGCGCGACCGCAAAAAGATGCGGCTGCTTTTTTGATTATACTACATTTTGTGGTGTCTTTCCAGCATTTGCCCACCATATGCGGAAAAATTCACATTGTCGTCATGAATTTCCGACAGCAGCCGTGATTTTTCCCCTGCATATACAAGGGCCAGCCTGTGCAGCGGCCTTGTACACAGAACATATAACAGGCGGCAGTAGAAGGGCTCGTCCGGATATGCCTGTGCACTGGCGTCAGCCACCAGAACGCAATCAAACTCCAGACCCTTCACGATGGCAGCAGGCATCACCAGCACCCCGCCCTCAAAATGGCTGTCTCCCGCTTTCAGCAGCCTGGCATTCAGTCCAGCCGGCAATGCTTTGTAAAGCAGCCTGCAGGCTTCCTCCGTCTTTTCAATCAGGGCAATGCTGTGATACCCCTGCTCCTGCCATATGGCTGTCTGCCGCGCGATGGCTTCCATCCGCTCCTTGTTGCTGCTGCAGGCCATGATGACGGGTTTTTCGCCATGGCGCAGCACAGGCTGGGCCTTGGGCTGGTTAGGCACGGGGTGGCGCGCCGCAATGAGGCTGGCAACGGTCATAATTTCCACGGTATTCCGGTAACTGACCACCAGATGCTTTTTCTGGGCCCGTCCCCCAAACACCTGCCCGGCGATATCCTCCCAATCCCTGATGCCCTCGTCGCCATGAATGCCCTGCATCAGATCGCCTACCATAGTAAACGAATCATGCCCGGCCATTTCTTTCAGCAACTGGCAATGGAAGGGGGAAAAGTCCTGTGCCTCGTCCATCACCACATGGCTCACGTTCAGCCTGGGCACGCCCCACACCCGCCGCCCGATGACCATGATGGCAGGCAGATCCTCCGCTCCGGCCTCGCCCCTAAAAATCGACTCCAGGGTGCGACGGATCAGTTCCTCCCCTTCTTTCCCGAAGGCGTTTTCGCACTTAAGATGATGAAGGAACGCTTCGTATACCTCCAGCACGCGCATGGCCGGCCATATTCCAGGATAGGCTTTGAGAAATTTTCTCTGCTCCTCCTTCAGTTCCAGAAGGCGCTTTTCCCGGCTTTCCAGCAGCTTTTTAGTACGTGCGCGCCGCTCCTCATTATCCGGCAGGCGCATCACCAGCGCATCGAGCCGTTCCCTGACCATGACTTCCAGTTGCCCGGTCATGTGCTCCACCGCCTTTTTCAAGCGGCCCTGCATATACTTTTGCAGTTCCATCACCCGCTGGCGCAAGGGGAAAGGCTTTAGCTGCGTAAGATAAATTCCCTGAAGCTCAGCCTCAGTAAAGAGTACCTCATTCCCAAAGCAAACATCCCCTCGGGGAATAACCTGCCGCTCGTAGATATCCAAAAAATTCTCCAGCGCCGTTTTAAAGCGCAGGGAGCCTTTTATCCTGAGTACCGTGCCCAATGATGCCCGCCCTGAAGCCGTCATGCGCAGCTGCTCCTCCAGGCGGTTCTCCCAGCGTACTTTGACCATTTGCTTGCCCAGACAGCGGCTGCACAGGCTCATAAATGTGGTCTGCTGTACCTGCTGCACACCCAGATCCGGCAAAACTGCGGAGATATAGTCCAGAAAAAGCGGGTTCGGTGCCACGATCATCATGGAAGCGGGGGCCAGCGTTTCCTGGTAAGCATACAAAAGCCAGGCGATGCGGTGCAGTGCGATGGTAGTCTTTCCGCTTCCCGCGACCCCCTGGACAATGAGTGGTTTTCCTATGCCGTGACGGATGACGATGTTTTGTTCCGCCTGGATGGTGGTGACGATCTCCCGAAGCCTGTCGGTGCTTACCGATCCCAGCACGCCCTGCAGGTAGGCGTCCTGGCTGACGACGCCGGAATCGAAGATGCCGGTGAGGCGGCCCTCGGTGATGGTGATCATCCTTTTTAGTGTCAGTTCCCCTTCCACCCTGCCATCCGGGGCTTCATAGGCCATAGGGCCTACCTGGCCGGAGTAGTACAGGTTGGCCACGGGGCTTCGCCAGTCGACCACCTCCACGCTGTACTCCGGCGTTTTCAAAACACCCCAGCGGCCCAGGTAATGGGTTTCCGGCGTCCCGCCCTTGGGGATGAAATCCAGCCGGGAGAAGAAGGGCTGCCGGCGGGCCAGCGCCAGTTGATGAAGCGTTTGCAGCTTCATGCGCAGAATGTTCAGCGCCACCTGCTCATCCGCATCGATGCCCTCAGGCACCTTGATGATCCGCTCCTCCTCTGCGCCTACCCCCGTTTCCGCCTCCAGCTTGCCAATCTCACCTTGAATCACCGACAGCGTGCGCGAAAGCCTGAAAGCTTCCGGCGCGGCATCCGGATGGTCCGGCAAACGCCATTCCATGGGGAACACCTCCCATCTATCTTTTCATTTTTGAAGTGAGAATAAATATTTTAATGCCTCCTGAGGAGTTTGTCAACCAATTTTTTCTTGCTCATCTCCTTGTTCTCCACAGTCTATATGTACTGGTGCGCTGATGATTCTGATAAATGAAAGCGCAAGGGGCTGTCGTGCTGGAGAGAATTCTCCAGCACGACAGTTTTTGTTATAGAAGAATAAACAGCGGTGTCAAGGAGCGAGGAATGAAGGAAAAACAGGGATAGGAAACACAGCAAGCCGTGTAA
>JAEYOV010000064.1 GCA_023411395.1 Bacillota bacterium | reverse complement strand
CCTTGTTGTCGTGCGTCTGGGTCAATGGAACCACGCCCTTTCATTTAGGATGGACATTGGTCTGACCGTATATCCATCATTCGCCGCGAAGGGGCAATTTCCTTCTTTTTTGGGTGAGGCGGCGATGTTTCCTTTTCCATGCCTATGGCGTACTCCCCATCAATTGACAGCATGGCGCGTCTTTTTCCATGGTTTCTTGCGGAATAAAAGGGCATAGCGGGGAAACAATAACATCACGGCGAGGCGGTGAAGCCCCGCTCACACAAGGAGGGCATATCATTGAGGGCAACGGGAATCGTGCGCAGGATTGACGAGTTGGGCCGCGTCGTCATCCCCAAGGAAATCAGGCGGACGCTGCGAATCAGGGAAGGAGATCCGTTGGAAATTTATACGGACCGGGACGGCGAGGTCATACTGAAAAAATACTCGCCCATCGGAGAAATGTCCGGCTTTGCCAAAGATTATACGGAATCTCTTTTCCGCAGCCTGGGGCATATCGCCTGCATTGTGGACCGGGACCAGGTGGTGGCCGCCAGCGGTGTATCCAAAAAGGAGCTGTGTGACAAGCCCATCAGCCACGATTTGGAAACCGCTATCGCCAACAGGCAGACGGTGGCCATCAACCGCTCGGTGGGGGGGAAAATCGTGGCCGTCACCAATGAGGAAGACATGACCGGCTACACCGCACAGGTGGTGTCGCCCATCATTGCCGACGGGGAAGCCATCGGCGCTGTGGTGCTCATGAGCAAGGAACAGGGCGTGAAAATGGGGGATACGGAACTGAAGGTGGCGGAGACGGCCGCCGGCATCGTGGGCCGCCAGATGGAGCAATAACCTCTGCTAGGATGAAGACAACCGGGCTTGTACTTCCGCAACAGATTGCTTATAATAGGCATGTTGCGGAATTTTTTTGCCGCGAATTGGAATTTGAGGAAGTGTACCATGACCCGTACGCAAAAATCCATCCTGGGCGGCGTGACCATCCTGGGCCTCTCCGGCCTCATCGGCAAAGTGGTGGGGGTCCTTTTTCGCATCCCCCTTGCACATATTACCGGTGAGGGCGGAGTGGGTACTTACCAGCTGGTCTTTCCCACCTATGCGCTGCTGCTGACCATTTCCTCCGCGGGGCTGCCGGTGGCCATCTCCCGGATGGTTGCCCATTGTTTGGCCAAGGACGATCCCTACAACGCCAAACGGGTTTTTCAGGGCGCGTTATATATGCTGATTGCTTTGGGGCTTGTTTCCACCATTGTACTGGTGGCCGGCAGCGGCTTCATCAGCGAAAGCATCATCAAAGATCCGGAAACGAAGCTTGGCTTTATTGCCATCGCGCCTTCCCTGTTCCTGGTATGCGTCATGTCCGCCTTCCGCGGCTTTATGCAGGGGCAGCAGGATATGGTGCCCACCGCCATCTCCCAGCTCATAGAGCAGGTGGGCAAGGTGGCGGTGGCACTGCCGCTTGCGGCATGGGGGATGGGGATCAGCATTGCCCACGCGGCGGCAGGCGCTCTTTTGGGCACCTCGATTGCCGAGGGTATCGCGCTGGTTTACATCATGATTCTCTATGCCCGGCGGAAAAAGAATCTGGACGGCCATCTCCAGGATGCATCGCAGCCTCCCATTGCCATGAAAACGCTGATGAAGCGGCTGGCCGTAAACGCGATTCCCATCACATTGGGGGCATCTATCGTGCCCTTGGCCGGCTTTGTGGATTCGGCCATGCTGGTATCCAGACTGCAGGCGATCGGCTTCACCCTGGACAGGGCCAGGGATTTGTACGGGCTTTATGCCGGCCTGGTGATCAACCTGATCAATGTGCCCACCGCCTTTTCCATTGCCCTTGGCATGAGCCTGGTCCCCGCCATCTCCGGCCACTATGCCAGGCAGGATTTTGAGGGCGTGGCCCGGCAGAGCGGGCTGGGGATCAGGCTTTCTTTTCTGATCGGCTTTCCCTGCTCCCTGGGATTGAGCATCCTGGCGGAGCCGCTCCTGCATTTCTTTTACGGCAGCGGAAAGTTCTCCCCGGAGAGCATTTCCCTGGCGGCGGAATACCTTGCCGTCAGCGGATTGACGGTGGTTATATTCATCCTGGTACAGTCCACCAGCAGCATTTTGCAGGGAATG
Organism: Bacillota bacterium; assembly: GCA_023411395.1. Classification (GTDB taxonomy): domain Bacteria; phylum Bacillota; class Clostridia; order Christensenellales; family Aristaeellaceae; genus JAEWAH01. The sequence continues at coordinate 58,656 of JAEYOV010000064.1, read as the reverse complement.
CGCAAGCAGCGCATTCCCATGTACACCCTCATGGCAGGCGTAGCGTTCAAAATTCTTTTGAATTACACCTTGGTTGGCATCCCCTCCATCAACATTCACGGCGCGCCCATTTCATCCCTGGTGTGCTATACCGTCAGCATGGTGCCCAACGTCTATTATGTGCTCAAATACGGCCACATGACTTTTGACTGGACAGGATTTGTCTTAAGGCCTGCTTTGGCTACAGCCGCCATGTCCCTGGTCATCTGGGCGGGCCGGGAATTGCTGCCATCCGGCCGTTCTGTCACAATTTTGCTGGTAGTGATTGGAATAGCGGTCTATGCGGCGGCGGTGTTCCTGTTCAAGGCTGTCACGCCGGAGGATTTGAGCGCCCTGCATCTGCGCAGGCGCAGGACGGCGCCTAAGGGGGAATGATTTATGCAAAAGATCACTGTCGTACCGCTTGGGCCCGGTGCTGTGGAGTTCCTTACGCTGGGCGCGCTGAACGCGCTAACGGAAGCCCATACGGTCATTCTGCGCACAGGCCGCCACGGGGCCTGCGGGGAACTGTCAAAGCGGGGCATTTCCTATGGCACGCTGGATTCGCTATATGAAGATTGCGGCGACTTTGACGCATTGAATGCGCGGGCGGTGCAAACATTATGGGAAGCTGCTGTTTCGGGCCCGGTGGCATACGGCGTGGCCGATCCCGCGGCGGATGAAACGGTTCGGGTGCTTTTTCATTCGGCCGGCCCGCAAAGGCAGGTGACGGTTCTGGCGGGGGTCCCGCTGTCCGCGCCCTGCCTGTGCGCGCTGAAGAACCCGCCCATCGGGCAGCCCTTGCGCATCCTTCCGGCTTCCGCCTATGGGCAGCTTGTATTGGTGCCTTCCGAACCGCTGCTTGTGACGGAGCTGAACAGTCGCCTTTTGGCCGGAGAAATCAAGATCTGGCTGCTCACGCTGCATGATCCCGAACTGGAGGTCTTCTTCTTTCCCACTGGGGAGCAGGCGCAGCGCGGGGTGGCCAAGATCCCGCTGTCTGAACTGGACCGGCAGAAGATGTACGACCATACCGCCGCCGTGTATGTGCCTGCCGTGCCGATGCTTCAAAGGGAGCGCCATGATTTTTTTGACCTTTTGCAGATCATGGAAAAGCTGCGTGCCCCAGACGGCTGCCCCTGGGACAGGGAACAAACCCACGAATCGCTGCGTCCCTACCTTTTGGAGGAGGCATACGAGGCCGTATCCGCCATCGACGAAAAGGATATGGGCCACGTGGCGGACGAACTGGGCGATGTGCTTTTGCAGGTGGTTTTCCACGCGCAGATCGCAAGCCAGCACGGGGAGTTTGACATCCGTGACGTGACCACCGCCATCTGCAGCAAGATGATCTCCCGCCACGCCCACATCTTCGGCCAGATAAAATGCGATACGGCCGAGGAAGTCATCAAAAGCTGGGACAAGCTCAAGCGTCAGGAACGGGGCCTTCATTCCCAGGCCGACGTCATGGCAGATGTGCCAAAGCACCTCCCGGCATTGATGCGGGCCCACAAGGTGCAGCAAAAGGCCAGACAGGTGGGCTTTGACTGGAATGATCCCATGGAGGCATTGAAAAAGGTGCTGGAGGAAGCCCGGGAGGTGCGGGAAGAACTGGAGAAGGGCACCGATCCCGGCGAAGAACTGGGCGATTTGCTCTTTGCCGCCGTCAACGTGGCACGCCTGTGCAAAAAACAGCCGGAGCTGCTGTTGTCAGCCGCCGTGGAAAAGTTCATCCGGCGCTTTGAAAGGATGGAAAAAGCAATTGTTGCAGAAGGAAAAGCGTTGGAACACTTGACTTTATCAGAAATGGATGTATACTGGGAAAAGGGAAAGCGGTTGGAAAAAAAATCATAAATCCACGCTTTTTCTTGTGGGCTACCCGCTTCCTTTCCGCTCTTTTGCAGGAAAACGCGGGACGGAAGCGAATATATGTCCAGGTGTTTCCCACTAAACGAAATCCATCATACATCATGGCAAAAACGAGGAGGTACTTTCATGAACAAAGCAGAACTGTCCAGCGCCATCGTCGCCAAAACCGGCATGACCAAGAAGGATGCGGAAAAGGCCGTCAATGCTGTGGTGGAAGTCATCAGCGACTCCCTCAAGGCTGGCGAAAAGGTTCAGATCGTGGGCTTTGGCTCTTTCGAAGTGAAGGAGCGTCCCGCCCGCACCGCCCGTAACCCCCGCACCGGTGAGGAGATCAAGATTGACGCCTCCAAAGCCCCCGTGTTCAAGCCCGGCAAGGCGCTGAAGGACACCGTCAACGAGTAATGCCAATGCTGCTTTTTTGATGCAGTTTGGTAAAGATCAACTCAGAAACGCCCGTGCGGTTTTGCATGGGCGTTTTTTGGGCGCTAGCGCGCCCATTTCGAAAAAATGACATTGTCATTTTTTCGAGTTTTGCACTTTTCGCCTTCAAGCCTTGAGCCGCCCTACGCTTTGCTTGGTCAGCTCAGGCTTGCGGTCAGCGAAAAGTGTAAGGAATGTTTGCTTCGCTGTCCCATCTGGCTCAATCGTCGCACTGCATCGCTACCGCTTGCTGTGCTCGTTTCGCCAGCCTCCTCCGCCCAGCCCAACTCCACCACTGGTGGAGGTTGGGCTCCGGAGCCCCGCCCGGCTGGCAAAGCCAGCCGAGACGATTTCAAACGAGGGGGCTTTGGCCCCCTCGTTGCTCCCCTGTGAGGAGCAAGAGGGAAATTTTTTATGGAATCGGATAATAGGAAGCATAGTGGAAAATGAGAGGTATTTCATGCGTCTGGACAAATATTTGAAAGTATCCCGCATCATAAAAAGACGGACAGTGGCCAACGAAGCCTGTTCCGGGGGACGGGTGTCGCTGAACGGCAAAACGGCCAAGCCGGGGGCAGAGGTGAAGGTGGGTGATCTGTTGGAGATCCGCTTTGGTGACCGGTACGGCCGGTATGAGATCGTCTCTGTGCTGGAGCATGTGCGCAAGGAAGGCGCGGCGGAGATGTATCGGGTACTCCAGGAGGATGAGACGGTTGCCCGGGAGCGTAACTGATGGAAAGAAAAGCCATGCGGACCGAAGTGATATTGCTGGCAGCGGGTTGCGGCAAACGGATGCAGGCAGGGGAGAACAAGGTATTCCTGCCCCTTTGCGGCGTGCCCGTATTGTGCCGCAGCGTACAGGCCTTTCAGGGCCTGTGCGAAGCCTTGGTGCTGGTAGTAAAGCCTGAAGAGGAACAGCGGGCGAGGGAATTGTTATCCGCCCACGGGCTGGATGGTGCCGTAACCGCCATCGCGCACGGCGGGCAGGAAAGGCAGCATTCTGTAAAAAGCGGCCTTATGCTGCTCTCTCTTGAAGAATCTGTTGTGCTGATCCACGATGCGGCAAGGCCGTTGGTTACGAAAGAGATTATAGAACAGGCGATTGCTTCAGTCAGGGAATGTGGCACAGGCGTGGCCTCCGTCAGAGTGAAGGACACTATCAAGCAGGTGGATCAGCAAAACACGGTTGTATCCACTCCCGACCGGGAGCAGCTCCGGGCAGTGCAGACACCTCAGGGATTTTTGAAGAGCATCCTCATGCGCGCCCACGGGCAGGCGGAGGAGAGGGGACTTCTGGCTACCGACGATGCCGCCCTGGTGGAGGCGCTGGATACCCCTGTTCAGCTTACGGAGGGGAGCTACGGAAACCTGAAGATCACCACGCCGGAGGACATGCTTTCAGCGGAGGCGGCGCTTACCCGGCGGAAGGGAGGTTTTCCTTCCATGCGCATTGGCCAGGGGTATGATGTGCATCAATTGGCCGGCGGCCGGAAGCTGATCCTGTGCGGGGTGGAAATCCCCCATGAAACGGGGCTGCTTGGCCACAGCGACGCCGATGTGGCGCTGCACGCGCTGACGGACGCGCTGCTGGGCGCTTTGGCCCTGGGCGACATCGGAAAGCACTTTCCAGACAGCGATCCCAAGTTTAAGGGCATCTCCTCCCTGCTGCTTTTAGAGCATGCCGTCGACCTTGTTCAAAAGCAGGGCTTTGCGGTTGCCAATGCGGACGTGACCATCGTGGCCCAGCGGCCTAAGCTGACCCCTTATATCCCAACGATGCGGGAAAACGTCGCAAGGACCCTTGGAACGCCGCTGGACTGCGTGAGCGTCAAGGCTACCACCACTGAGCATCTTGGCTTTGAAGGCGAGGGAAAGGGCATCAGTGCCCAGGCGGTATGCCTGCTGGTGCGCGGGCAATAGTGAATCAAAACTTTATCGCATCGTTGTCGCATCTTTTGACATGAACCATGCCGTCTTTACAGGTTCAGCGTAGGGCGGGGGCTTGCCCCCGTCCCACACTGAACCCATCGATGCATTTATGCTTTGGAATAGTATAAGCTGAGCGATCCTTCATTCAATAAATGCAAAAGCAATCCGGAGGAGAATTCCATGGGCATCCGATACGAAGTGCTGAAGGAACAGGACGCGCATCTTGTGAAAGACCTGTGCAACGGATTGATGGCATACCAAAAATCCAAGGCGCTCATTCATGCTGAATTTTTTGACACCATGAGCTTTGAAACAAGGCTGCTGCCTTCTCTGAAAAGCGCCGAGGCCAATTTTATCATCGCTGCCTTCGAAGGCCCGGAGATCATGGGCTATGCGTACAGCAATATTTCCCCCAAGCGGATTTACACCAGCGACTTTGCCACGCTCAAATGCGGCACATTCTTTGATATTGATTCCGTCCAGGGGGAGAGCGTGGGTTGCCTTTCCCAGTTTTATTTAAGGGACGGCTGCCGCGGTAAGGGCATCGGCAGCGCGCTGTTTGATAGGTCCATGGAATGGCTGAATGCCGAGGGTGTCAAAGACATATTCATCTTCGTCTCCAGCGGGAACAATCAGGCGCTCAGGTTTTATCTGGGCAAAGGTTTTGCTGTCAGCCACGAAATTCTGGACGGCTTCATTACGGTTCTTAGAAACAGATAAGATTCTTCGAAACTTTGTTCCTCAGGATAACAACAAAAAACCGCAAGCATGAAAGCGCCGGAGGGCAAACCCTCCGGCGCTCGTTTGTGCTTGATTATGTATTTTACTTAGCAAACTCCGTGCTCCTGGTTTCCCGGATCACGTTCACCCGGATCTGGCCCGGGTACTCCAGTTCCTTTTCGATACGCTTTGCGATTTCCTTGGCCAGCACCTTGGTGCCTTCGTCGGTGACATCGTCAGGCTTGACCATGATGCGCACCTCGCGGCCGGACTGGATGGCAAAGCATTTTTCCACGCCGGTGAAGGAGTTTGCGATTTCCTCCAGCTTCTCCAAACGCTTGATGTAATTTTCAAGCGATTCGCGGCGAGCGCCGGGCCTTGCGGCGGAAATGGCATCCGCGGCCTGAACCAATACGGCCTCTATGGTTTGGGGTTCCACATCGTTATGGTGGGCCAGGATGGCATGGATGACATCGGCGCTTTCCCGGTACTTGCGGGCCAGTTCGCCGCCCAGGGATACGTGGGTGCCTTCCTGTTCGTGGTCAACGGCCTTGCCGATATCGTGCAGCAGGCCTGCGCGCTTGGCCAGCGTTACATCCGCACCCAGCTCCGCGGCCATCAGCCCGGCCAGATGGGATACCTCGATGGAGTGCTTCAAAACGTTCTGCCCATAACTGGTGCGGTACTTCAGCCGCCCCAGCAGTTTTACCAATTCGTGATGGATGCCGTGCTGGTTGGTTTCAAACACGGCCTGCTCGCCGGCTTCCCGGATCTGGTTGTCTACTTCCTTGCGGGCCTTTTCCACCATTTCCTCAATGCGGGCGGGGTGGATGCGGCCGTCCATGATCAGCTTTTCCACGGCGATCCGAGCAACCTCACGGCGCACGGGATCAAAGGCGGATACGATCACCGCTTCAGGCGTATCGTCGATGATCAGGTCAACGCCGGTGGCTGTTTCCAGGGCGCGGATGTTGCGGCCCTCGCGGCCGATGATGCGGCCCTTCATGTCGTCGTTGGGCAGGGTGATGACGGATACGGTGCTTTCGGCCACGTGGTCGGCGGCGCATTTTTGAATGGCCAGGGCAATGATGTTGCGGGCCTTCTTTTCGCCTTCTTCCTTGGCGCGGCCTTCAATCTCCCGCACCATGGCGGCGGCGTCATGGAAAGCATCTTTCTGGATGCGGTCGGTGAGCACCTGCCTGGCTTCGTCCTGGGTCATGCCGGCGATTCGCTCCAATTCCTGAAACTGGCGGTTGTGATATTCCTCCGCATCTTCCTGCAGCTTTTGAATCTGCGTCTGTTTCTTGTTCAAACCCTCTTCCCGTGCTTCCAGGTTATCCAGTTTCTTGTCCAGCGTTTCTTCCCGCTGGATCATGCGCCTTTCATTGCGCTGCAGTTCTGAACGGCGGTCCCTGATTTCCCTGTCCAGATCGGTTTTCAGTTTCAGAACTTCTTCCTTGGCCTCCAAAATGGTTTCCTTTTTCTTTTCATCCGCCTTGCGCATGGCGTCATCCAGCAAGTTTTTGGCGTATTCCTCAGCCCGGCCGATCTTCTTTTCGGCGGCGTTTTTCCGGTAGACATAGCCGGCCGCTAAGCCGATGGCCGCGGAGACGATGGCGGCCAGAAGGATCCAAATCCAGTCCATTGCGATCTCCTCCTTTTCGAATAATTCTTCTATACTCGTATCCAAGGCTTGATGGGAACGACGAAAGCCGTACAGGAAACTCCTGCACGGCCGGCTGTTTTTTCGCGCACCACGGGTTCATCTGTTTGCTGGTCGATTCGCACACCTGCATGCGCCGGGAGAAACCTACCCGACACAATACCCACATAAATGGGAATGCGCTGGCATTCGCCATTTTGTTGTTATGCCGACATCAGGCGGCGGGATGCGCTTGCCCGTTATCGGGGGAAGCCGGCGCGGGGTTCTTGCGAAAATCTCCGCTCCTTTGTCCTGCTATCCGCCTGCTCTTCCATACAAACCGCACCGGAGCCAAAATTGCCCCGTAACGGAGAAGAAAAGGAATGGTTGCTTTATACGAAAAACAGCGCAGGCGCCTCCTGAGATGGAACAAAAGAAACGCCTTTTCAGCCGATCATAATCATTGTAACGGCCCACATTCCATCTGTCAAGAAAAATTGTTCCAATACCAAAAATCCTGTGCGCATGTAAGGGCAATTTGCATAAAGATGAAACGGCGAGTGGTAAGGATCTCTCCCTTGCCGGGCCAAAAAAGCCGATCTGTTTTGCCAAAGATGGCAGGATTTTGTACATGTTTTTCGTTAATTGGTTGTACCCGGCAAAATAACGGAATGGAAACCACAGCAAGGTATGGATTATATAGAAGGAGGGATTTTTGTGAGGAGAAAGGTGCGATGGATGGCGGTTCTGCTGGCTGTATGGATGGTTTTTTCAGCCTTGCCTGCATGGGCGGACCTGCCGGAAGTGGAGACGGGCGAGGTGATCAGTCAGAACGTCACCCTGCGCGAAAATCATTCTACCGGGGCCGCCACGATCAGAAGCCTTCACAACGGCGATACGTTTGAAATTTTGGACCGGTGGGAGCAATGGCTGTATATCGCCTATTTTGACGGCAAGACCGCACAGACCATCAACGGCTGGCTGCTGAATTATTATGTGGCCGAAAATCCCATGCACATCACGCTGCGCAACAGCAATACGCCGGCCTATGCGTATCCGTCCTCCGCCAGCAAGCGGGTGGGCTCCTTAACCAAATATACGCGACTGACGGTGATCGCGCAGTTGGATAAATATTGGGTGGTCAGCCTGCGGGAGGCCGCTGCCTGCATCCCCAAATCGGCCAAGGTCTGGCTGGACGAGGATCTGGAATACTGGAAAAGCTTCGAGCCCACCCTGGGCACGGTGATCAAAAGAACGACCACGCGCACCGGGCCCGGCACCAACTGGACCTCCGTCAAGACGCTGAACGTTGGTGCAAAGGTGGAGATTTTGGGTACGGAAGGCGAATGGTATGTGATCCTGTATGAGGATACCATTGCCTATATCAAGGTGGTGGATGTATCTGTCTAAAAAAAGGCGGCAGTCGTATTGGCTGCCGCCCTCGTATTTTGACTATTCAGAATAAATCATTCCTCATCCAGCAGCGCCGGATCATCGTCATCCGATACTTCCGCCGCGATGGCGGAGGAGGTATTGAGCATCTCCCTGCGGATCAGGGCTTCGATCTCCCGGGCTGCCTCCGGGTTTTCCTTCAGATACTGCTTTGCGCTTTCCCGGCCCTGGCCAATGCGCTGGTCGTTGTAGCTGAACCAGGCGCCGCTCTTGTGGATGATGTCCCGGGCTACGGCTATGTCCAGCAAAGAGCCTTCCCTGCTGATCCCCTGACCGTAGATGATGTCAAATTCGCAGATGCGGAAGGGCGGAGCCACCTTGTTCTTGACCACTTTTACCTTGGTGCGGTTGCCGATAACTTCGGCGCCCATCTTCAATTGCTCACCCCTGCGCACATCCAGCCGCACGCTGGCGTAGAACTTCAGCGCCCGGCCGCCCGGCGTTACTTCCGGATTGCCGTACATGACGCCTACTTTTTCGCGAAGCTGGTTGATAAAGATCGCGATGGCGTTGGTCTTGGAAATCACACCTGCCAGTTTGCGCAGCGCCTGGCTCATGAGACGCGCCTGCAAGCCCACAAAGCTGTCACCCATCTCGCCGTCGATTTCAGCCTTGGGCACCAGCGCCGCCACGGAGTCGATGACCACCACGTCGATAGCGCCGGAGCGCACCAGCGCCTCGGCGATTTCCAGCGCCTGCTCGCCGGTATCCGGCTGGGAAATGTACAGTTCATCGATATTCACGCCCAGCTTTTTGGCATAGGCGGGGTCCAGGGCATGCTCCGCGTCCACAAAGGCCGCAATACCGCCCTGCCGCTGCGCTTCCGCCACCACATGCAATGCGACGGTGGTTTTGCCTGAGGATTCCGGGCCGAAAATTTCCACTACGCGGCCCCGGGGAAGGCCCCCGACGCCCAGCGCCACGTCCAGATCCAAACAGCCCGTGGGGATCACGGCAATGCCGGTACTGCGGGCGGAATCGCCTAGCTTCATTACGGAGCCTTTTCCGAACTGCTTATCCAGCGCGCTCAGCGCAGATTCCAGGGCGCGCAGCTTTTCCTCCTGTTGGATGGTATCGGGTGCCTTTTCCTTCTTTTCCAGCGTTTCCTTCTTTGCCATGGAGCAATCCCGCCTTTCTTATGAATGCCTGATACTGGGTGCTGCCCCCGCTGCAAGGCGCAGGGCGTTGATGGCGTGCAGTGTGGACAGCGCGCGGATGCGGTGGCGGCCGCCCGACAAGCGAAGCTTCGTTACGGTGACGCCTTCCTTGGTGGCCAAGCCAATGAACACGGTGCCCACCGGCGCAGCCTGCGTGCCTCCATCCGGGCCCGCAAAGCCCGTGGCCGATACCGCCAAGTCGCTGCCCGCGATCCGGCGGGCGTTTTGCGCCATGGCCCCGGCGCAGGCTTCGCTGACCGCGCCGTGGGTTTTTAATATTTCCTCCGGCACGTTCAGAACTCCCGTCTTTGTCTGTTCCGTATACGTGACAAACCCGCCCAGAAGCACCTGGGACGCGCCGGGGATATTGGTCAGCGATTCACAGATCATGCCCCCGGTAAGGCTTTCCGCCACGGCGGCGGTGAGGCCTTTTTCTTTCAGGGTCGCCATGGCGGCGGCGGCCAGGGAACCCTTGTTATCCGGATCGATGGCGTATACCACATCCCCAAGCCTTAATTTGACCTCTTCCACCCTGGGCAGCAAAAGCGCGAGGGCCTCCTCCCGCGTGGCGGCGGCGGCGGTGGCCCGGAGATGCACTTCGCCCAGGGAGCAATAGGGAGACAAGGTGGGATTGTTCATCTCTTCCAGGTCGGCGAGTTTTGCATCCACGTCGCTTTCGCCCATGCCGAAGATACGGATGTAGCGGCTCTCAAAGCACACATGGCTGTGGTTTTGAAGCCACGGGGCCACGTGCAGGTCAAACATGGGCTCCAGCTCAATGGGCGGGCCTGGCATGTGGAAGATCATTTTGCCCCCGTCTCCGGCGGGCACCATGGCCCCCGGCGCTGTGCCGTTGGGATTATAAAGCACGGTAGTGTCCGGGGTGAACATGGCCTGGGAAAGGTTGTTTTGCGCCATGGGGCGGCACAGCATGGCAAACCGCGCACGCACCATCTCCTCCGCCTCGGGACGCAGCACCAGCGGCTTTCCCAGCACCTTAGCGGCGGCGCGCTTGGTGATGTCATCGACCGTAGGGCCAAGGCCGCCGGAGGTGATGACTACGTCCGCACGGCTCAAGGCCGTACGGTAGGCGTTTTGCAGCCGGAGGTCGTTGTCGCCCACTGTGGTATGATGATAGCAGGTCACGCCCAGTTCGCTTAGCCGCCTGCTTAAAAACTGGGCGTTGGTGTTTACGATTTGGCCCATCAGCAGTTCCGTGCCCACACAAAGGATTTCGGCGATCATTTTTGCGCCTCCTGAAACGATAAAACGGAACGGTTTCTGATAAAGTAATCCGCTCCTGACCAGAGGGTGAAGGCCACCATGACATAGGCCATGACATCCTTTGCGGGGAAGGCGCCAAAAGGCCAGTTGTTTGCTAGCGACAGGGAAATGGCGATCATCTGCGTCACGGTCTTGATCTTGCCCAGCTTCCCAGCTGCGATGACGCGGCCCTTCAATGCGGCGACCATGCGCAGCCCGTCCACAGAAAGCTCCCGGGCCAGCACGATGACCACCATCCAGGCGGGGATTTGCCCCTGGGCGGTGAGCAGGATCAGCACGCTCAAAACCAGCAGCTTGTCCGCCACCGGGTCCACAAACTTGCCGAAATCCGTTACCAGGTTCCGTGAGCGTGCGATGTGCCCGTCCAGAAAATCGGTGAAGGAGGCGGCAAGGAACACGGCCAGGGCCAGCCAGCGGCAAAGCGGTGTGTTTGCGTACATCAGCCCCAGGCACACGGGGATCAGAATCACCCGCAAAAGGGACAGGCGGTTGGGCAGGTTCATGCTTTTTCTCCCATCAGGTCATAAGTCTTGGCCTTTGTGATGCGCACATCGCAGAAGTCTCCGGCGTGAAGGGGAACGGGGGAGGTGAACAGAATTTCCCCGTCGATCTCCGGTGCCTCCCATTCCGAACGGCCGGCATACAGCCCATTGCCCTTATCGCCGGTCACAAGCACTTTTACGGCCGTGCCGATACGCAGCTTGTTGCGGCTTTGAGAGATGGAAGCCTGCAGCTTCATCAGTTTGTCCAGCCGCTCCTCACGCACTTCCGGCGGCACCTGATTCTCCATATCCGCCGCCAAAGTGCCCTCCTCGGGGGAGAAGGCGAACGCGCCCAGCCTATCAAATTGCTGCCCGCTTATAAAGTCCGTCAGGCGCGCAAAATCGTCCTCCGTTTCGCCGGGAAAGCCCACGATGATGGAGGTGCGCAGCGCGAATCCCCTTTCCCGGGCGGCGCTTAAAAGGGAGCGGATGTGCCTGGAATCGCCCCGCCTGCGCATGTTGCGCAGAATCCTGTCATCGATGTGCTGGATGGGCAAATCCAGGTATTTGCAGATGTTGGGCGTCTGCGCCATGGTGTCCAGCAGCTTGATATCCGCCTCGTCTGGATAGCAGTACAGCACACGCAGCCAATCCACGCCATCGATTTGGGCAGCCTTTTGCATAAGCTCCGGCAGCAGGGAGGTTTTTTGCCAGTCGGTGCCGTAGCGGGTGGTATCCTGGGCCACCAGCACATGCTCCCGCACTCCCTGGCGGGTCAGGCTCTCCATTTCGCGGAGAATGCTCTCCATAGGCCGGGAACGGTAGCGGCCCCGAATAAGCGGGATGGCGCAGTAGGCGCAGCGATTGTCGCAGCCGTCGCCGATGCGGATGTAGGCGGAATAGGTGGGCGTGGTAAGCACCCGCCCGGTTTCCAGAAAAGCATCGGAAGGGGCGCAATAAGCGCCGCGGCTGCCGGCGTCCGCTCCCTCAATGGCGGATACCAGCCGTCCGTATTGGTTGACGCCAAGAATCAGGTCGATTTCGGGCATATCTTTCATCAACGCCTTGGAATACCGCTGGGCCAAACAGCCGGTGACCACCAGCAGCCGGCAGGCCCCCGTTTTTTTGTATTGGGCCATTTCCAGAATGGTATCGATGGATTCTGTTTTTGCCGATTCAATAAAGCCGCAGGTATTGACGATCAGAATCTCGGCACTTTTGGCGTCGGGAATGATCTGATATCCGCTTTGGCGGAGGATACCCAGCATTTGCTCGGTATCCACCCTGTTTTTCGTGCAGCCAAGGGAAACAACGCCGACAGTTGCGGGCATGGACATAACTCCTTCAGGGAACATATGGGAGAATCATTTCTGGACAGACTATATTGTAGCATAATCGCGGGGGAAAGTAAAAAGGAAAACGGCTTTTGGATAAAGGGCACACTTTGCGCAAAAACCGATTTTTACTTGCAGATTTCCCCAAGCTGGGGTACAATAAAACGTGCTGCGCGATTTGTGCCGCGAAAAACGCAGAAGTTTGAAAGGATGGACGCCATGCGCGTATATCATCCGTTGGGAGCATATCAGGGCCTGCCGCCGGAGAACGTGTTCTTCGTGATGGACGACATGGATATCCAGCAGGGTACCGGCTATGTGATGCCTTTTTATCAGCCGGATATGTTCCCCCAACGGCCGATGCACCTGTATATGCAATTGGAATCGCCGCCATCCTGCCAGTATATGCTTTTCGGTGCTTTATTGGCCCGGGTCAGCCAGCTCCGGGCGCAAAATCCCTACGTCCCCACCAGGTTGTATACGCAACTGGCGGTGGAGGACGCAAGGAATATGGAGTTTTTTCTAGGCAACGGTTTTGTATTGGACGATGCGGAGGACCTGGTGCGGTTTCCCATTCCCGAGGGCGAAGACAGAACGCCCATGGGCTGTACCATTGCCAACATACCTTTGCGCAATGAGTTTGAACAGCAGACCATGCTGAACCGTTTGAACCAAAGCCGCATCGCGCCGCTGGATCTGAACGCCCTGGGCCAGTGCATGCAGCGCCCCCATTTCCTGGCTCTGGGCATCTACAGGAACGAAGAGCCCATGGGCGAAGTGCTGCTATCCGGCACGGGGGACAGGGCAACGCTGGCCGCGTTATATGTCCGCTCCACCTACAGGCGGGCGGGTTTGGGAAAAGCGCTTTTGACAAGGGCGCTTCGCATGCTGCGGGATGAGGGCGTCACCCAGGCGGAGGCGCTGGTGCTGCGCCGAAGCGCCGCGCAGTGCGCCATGGCGCGTAGCTTCGGGGCGCGGTTCATCCGCACCACGTGCTTTTATCCGGGCATCGATATTGGCTGAAATGCTTTGCCAATGAGCGAAAATCAAATGGTCAAGATGAATTGGAGCTGTCCGCATACGCTTGCAGGATGGCTCTTTTTTCATTGATCTGCTTCGCACCGTAGGATATACCCGGAAGCCGGCCCTTTGGAAAGGCCTGCGCCCCCTGCGGCGCTTGGGCCCGGTAGCCTTTGGGCGTCATTCCGCAGTATGATTGAAAAGCCCGGTAAAAGGTGCGCTCGCTTTCAAATCCGCAGCTTTCAAGGATGCTTGGAATGGTGACAGCGGGGTCTGTAAGCATGGCGCAGGCCATGGAGACCCTGATGGCATTGACGTAGGTGCGTAGGCTGCAACCGATGCGCTGGGATAAAAGCTTGGAGATATAGTATTTGTTCATGAACAGTTCCTTTGACAGGCGGTCAAGGGAGATCGGCTCCGTGATATGGGTATCGATGTAACGCATCAGGTTCCGCAGGGCATCATGGCCGACGGCATGGCCGCTCTTCCCCAGGGGCAGCGTCTCCAGCAGCCTGCCCAGCACGATCCCAAGGTAAAAATGGCGCAGGGGTGCGCTCAAAGCCGGCTGGCTTATCAGGCAATCCAGGCAGCGCAAAACATCGGGATGCACTTTCTCCGGCGGGATAAAGGGATCAAGGCAATCATTTTTTGAGAATACGGACGCGTACTCGTTGATCATCGATACGTCAATGATCCCGATATAATAGCTGCTTTCCGGGCAGGCGGCATAACTGTGCACATAGTTGGGCCAGATGAATGCCACTTCGCCGGCGTCAAGCACCTTTTCCCGGTCCTCGATGACAACTTTCGTCTGCCCGGCCAGGCTGTAAAAGAACTCCAGGTTTTTGTGAAAATGCGGGTAGAAGGTCAAATTTTGTCCATAATGGATGTCCAAAGCCTGCTCATTGATTTCATAGAAAAAGCTGCTGCTCAATTGCTGTATGCCCCTTTCCCCTGAACCGTGCCTTTTCTTTATGATACCAGATTAACCGGATGTATACAATGGTTCATCTGCATCATACGGCATAAGTGAGGCCAACTTTTGGCAATTTTTTTATCATTTTTGGCTTATTTTCAACCATTTATCTATGCTATGATGCATATGGCAGGCATAGAGATGTCAGCGGAATCAGGTTGCATTACGGGAGGAAAAGCATATGAGGATCGCATATACCGGCTGGACCTGGCTGATCCATCACAAGGACAATTATCAGTATGAGTTTGAGCAATTTCTGAAGGAAGCATCCCATCTGGGGTATCAGGCCGTGGAAAACTTCGCGTTTATCACCAAGTATTTTGACAACGACGCGGCGGCGGTCAAGGCGTTGCTGGACAAATACGGGCTGGAAATGGCCAACCTGTATCTGCACTATTCCGATGACCCGGAAAAGGATTATGAAAACGCGGTGGCTTACGCCGGTTTCATGAAAAAGATAGGCGCGACTTATATGAACCTGCAGGGCGTTATGTGGCGGGAAGCGCCCAATGTCCGGCCCACCGATTCCGAGGCCATCCGCAAGTATGCGGAGCTTTCCAACCGGATCGGCGCGTTGTGCCATGAGCAGGGGCTTGTGGCCTGCTTCCATCCCCATGCCAATACGGCGGTGTTCAGCCAGGAGCAGATCGACCTCTTCCTTTCACTGACCGATCCCAAACTGGTGGGGCTGTGCCTGGATACGGCGCACACCACCCTTGCCGGCATGGATGCGGTGGAGGCCATAAGGCATTTTGTGAAGCGCATCAGCTACATGCACCTGAAGGATGTGGACCCCGACGAAAGCATTTCCCCCGAGTGGCCCATGGTGCGCTTTTTACCCTTGGGCATGGGCACGGTGGATTTCAAAGGCGTTGTGAAAGAATTGAAAAACGGGGGCTACGACGGCGTGTTGTGCGTGGAACTCGATAACCCGCCCGTATGCAACTACCACGCGGCCATGGTTTCCCGGGAATACCTGCATAACGTATTGGGATTTTAGGAGGCATTCTTATGGCTGTCAAAGTGGCAATGATCGGCGTGGGGGCCATCAGCGGGATTTATCTCAAAAACATGACCGAGACCTTTCATGAGCTGGAGCTTTACGGTGTTTGCGACCTTGTGAGGGAGCGGGCGGAAAAAGCCCAGGCCGAATACCATGTGCCCAAGCTGTACGAAACGATGCACGACGCCTTTGCTGATGAGGAAGTTCAAATCGTACTGAACCTCACCCGCCCCAACGAGCATTTTGAGGTAACAAAGGCGGCGCTTTTGGCCGGCAAGCATGTATACAGCGAAAAGCCGCTTGGAGCGGATTTCGCGGAAGGACAGGCCTTGGTGAAGCTGGCCCAGGAGAAAGGGCTTCTCTTGGGCGGCGCGCCGGATACGTTCCTTGGCGCCGGATTGCAAACCTGCCGCAGGCTCATTGATGACGGCGTCATCGGCGATGTGGTGGGCGCGGCGGCGTTCATGATCTGCCGTGGCCATGAAAGCTGGCATCCTGATCCCGAATTCTACTACAAACGGGGCGGCGGGCCCATGATGGATATGGGGCCGTATTACATTACGGCGCTTGTGAACCTCATCGGCGGCGTGAAGGCCGTGACCGGCGTGACCAAATCCGCCTTCCCTCAAAGGCTGGTGACCAGCGCGCCCAAGCGGGGCCAAATCGTTCAAGTGGATGTGCCTACTTACGTAACCGGCATGATGGAGTTTGAAAACGGGGCCGTGGGCACCATCTTCACCACCTTTGACGCGTACTATCCCAGCCAGGCGCGGCTGGAGGTCTACGGCACGCGGGGCACGCTGTTCGCCCCCGATCCCAACTATTTCGGCGGACCCATCTCCTTGTTTACGCCGGAAGACCGTACGGTGAGGGAAGTGCCGCTGCTGTATGATTACAAGGAAAACAGCCGGGCCCTGGGCCTTGCGGATATGGCCAACGCGCTTGCAAGCGGCCGCCGGGCCAGGGCGGATTATCATCAGACGCTGCATGTGCTGGAGATTTTGACATCCTTTGAAAAAAGCAGCATCAAGCAGGGCCGCGTGGAGCTTGCCACCAGGTTCGAGCGCGGCGTGCCCATGTATAGAGGCGGCATGCCTGGCGTGGTGGAATGATCACGCGGGGCTGTTTTGGGCGATAAAGGTATGATCCGCCCATAACGGATCATGGATTGAACCGGGCCGGATGTAAGCCGTCATGGCACGGCTGAATCATAAAAGAATGGGAGGGTTCAAGGAATGAAGAAACTCATGGCACTTGCGCTTGTGCTGGCACTCCTGCTTCCATGTGTTCAGGGATTTGCCCAGTCACAGGAGCCGGTCACGCTCACACTATGGCACATCAGCAACACCGAGAACCGTATCGCGGTGTTTGACCGCGCCATAGCCCGTTTTAATGAGGAGTATCCGAACGTCAAAGTGGAAGTCTCCATCTTTGAGAATGATCCCTACAAGACGAAGCTCAAAACAACCATGGGCAGCGGTGAAGCGCCGGATGTCTTCCATTCCTGGGGCGGCGGCTGGCTGCAAGAGTTTGTCAAGGAAGGCCTTGTGTACAACATGACCGATGCGGTCAGCGCCGGCCTTGGGGAGGACATCAGCGCAGGCTTCAAAAGCCTGGCCCAGTATGACGGCCAATACTATGGCCTGCCGTATCTCGGCTCCGCCGCGCTGGTATACTACAACAGCGAACTGTTTGAAAAGTACGGTCTGACGTATCCTGAAACCTTTGAAGAACTTACGCAAGTGGCCAAAACCTTCAAGGACAACGGCGTCATCCCCTTTGCCCTTGGCAATGCCAGTGCATGGCCCGGCGCGCTGACATTCATCTACCTGTCCATGCGCAAGGGCGGCACGGATGTGTTTACCAAAGCCTGCAACCGCGAACCCGGCTATACCTTTGAGGATGAAAGCTGGGTCTGGGCCGGACAGCAGATTCAAAAAATGGTTCAGGACGGCTGGTATCCCCAGGGCGTGAACGGCATCAACTACGATACCGGCGGGTCCCGTATGATGATGTACACGGAAATGGCAGCCATGATCGTGCAAACCACCGGCTTTGTTACCAACGCCGAGGTGGAATCGCCGGAATTCTTTGCCAAAATGAAGGTTGGCAAATATCCCACTGTTGCCGATGGCAAAGGCGTCATCAACGACATGCTGGGCGGCGGCAATGTGTTCTCCATCTCCGAAAAGTGCGAGCATAAGGAAGAGGCGCTGGCGCTTTTGAAGTATCTGCTGGCTGCCGAGACAGGGCAGGACTTTTTGACCAACGCGGCTTCCGTACCCCCGCAGGCGGGCATGCAGGCAAAGAGCCCGCAGATGCAGCAGGTAATGGACATCATCGCCCAGGCCACCTATGTGCAGAACTTCTACGATCAGGGCCTCCCCGCCGCCATGGGTGACCTGCACAAGCAGACGACCCAGGCCATTTTCGGGCTGGATATGACGCCCGAAGCGGCGGCCGCCACCATGGAGCAAAAGGCGGTGGAGGTGCTGGGCCCGGCCAAGTGATTCCTGATTTTCTATGCGGCTACCCCGCTCCCCTTCGGGAGCGGGGCTGCCATATTCCCAAGAAATGGGGGATGCAGCTTGCTGACCGGGGCCGATCTGATAAGAAAACGCCAGACAAACGCATCCGGCCGCCTGCGGAAAAACGCCTGGACGGCATTCCTTTTCCTGCTGCCGGCGCTTATGGTATACGGTCTATTCAATTTTTACAGCATCCTGATGACGTTTTCCTACAGCTTCCTTAAGTGGAGCGGCATCAGCGAGAACATGCAGTTCATCGGCCTTGCCAACCTGCAAAAACTGGTGTCCGATCCCGCCGTATGGCGGGCGCTTTTGAATAACCTGAAACTGGTATCGGTATCGCTGGCGGTTCAAATACCCTTTGGCCTGATGCTGGCTTTGATGATCAATGCAAAAATAAAGGGCCGGCGTTTTTTTCGAACGGTCTATTTCATGCCCATGCTGCTGTCCACGGTGTCCACCGGTATCCTTTGGCAATTGATGTACGACCCGTATTTCGGCGTCATCAACAATGTGCTGCGGGCCCTGGGCCTGAGTTCCTGGGCGCAGCCCTGGATCGGCCAGGCAAGCACGGCGCTCGGGGCCACCATGTTCGTTATCTGCTGGCAGTATACGCCGCAATACATGATCCTTTTGCGCGCGGGACTGAGCAATATTTCGGAAGACCTGTACGAGGCGGCGCGGATCGACGGGGCCGGACCTGGCCGGCAGTTTTTTTCCATCACGCTGCCGCTTCTGTCGGGAACGATCAGGACATCGGCCATTCTGTCCATGGTAGGATCGCTGAAATATTTTGATCTGATCTATGTCATGACCGGCGGCGGGCCCAACGGCGCAACAGATGTCATGGCCACCTACATGTACAAGCGCGGTTTTGTGGAGTTCAACATGGGGTATGCCAGTTCTGTAGCCACCTTCATGTTTGTGGTATCTCTGGCCTTCACCGTGCTGTTCCGGTATTTTACAAGCCGCAAGGCGGGAGGGCAAGCAGCATGACCGCCGTGATGAAAGCATTCAAAAAAGTGCCGCTGTACCTGCTGGCGGTGCTGTTCCTTGTTGTCTTCGGGTTTCCGTTCCTGTTTGTCCTGTCCACGTCCTTAAAGTCACAAATGGGCTATATGAATGATGTCTGGGGTCCTCCCACCCAAATCTTTTTAGGCAATTACGCAAAGGTATTTACGGTGAAATTCCTGAACTACTTTTTCAATAGCATCGTTATATCGTGCCTGTCGGTGGGCCTTGGGATCGTCGTCGCGTCGCTGGCCAGCTATGCCTTTGCCAGGATTCCCTTCAGGCTGTCCAAACCGCTGTTTTTGATGTTTCTGGTGGGCATGATGATCCCCGTCCATACGACGCTGATTCCGGTGTTCAAATTGCTGAACAACATCGGCCTGTACGACAGCAAGTTCGCACTGATCGGCCCGTATGTAAGCTTTGCCATGCCGGTCTCCATCTTTATCATCACCGAGTTTTTTAAAGATGTGCCATCTGAAATCACCGATGCCGCGGTGATTGACGGCTGCGGACCGTTCATAACCTACCGCAGGATCATGATGCCCTTGGCCGCCCCGGCGATCGCCACGGTGGGCATCTATAACTTTCTCTACAATTGGAATGAGTTCATCTACGCGCTGGTGCTTATCAACCGCGCGGCGGAAAAAACGCTGCCCCTTGGCATACGCGATTTTTACGGCTCGGAAACTGTGAATATCCCCGCTGTTTTAACCGCCGTGCTGGTGGGCTCGCTGCCGGTGATGCTGTTCTATTTCTTCGCCCAGGAGCAGGTGATCAACGGTCTCAGCGCCGGCGCGGTCAAGGCGTAATGTGAATGATGAGTAGGCGGAAAGGGAGCTTTTTGAAAAAATCTCCCTCTCCGGCCCAGACGGCTTAATCGGCGCGGTGCTCGTTGTGCCCCGCCTGCCAAAGGGCGGGGGATTGCTCTCGCCGCTTGTTTCGCCGTTACCTCCACCTCGCCTATTGCCCCCACTGGGGGCGGCTTCTGTTACGGAACCACTGGCGGCGCTCGGCTACGGAACCCATACTGAAAAACTTTTTTATGGAAAGGATGTTCATGTCTCGTTTGGAATCGTTGAAAAATCATGCTTGACAATACGAATGATGGCGCGTATAATGCGTGCAACAGCATACAAACCGTTGAGTAAGACGAGTACGCACGGATGGCCTTTTCAAGAGAGCCGCGGGTGGTGGGATCGCGGCAAAGGAAGCTGTGCCGAATGGACTTATGAGGGCAGGGCGAAAGGCAACGAGTAGTACCTGACGGGAACTCCATCCGTTATCAAGGGAGCATATATCATGCGTATATGGAATGAGTGGGCGTAAAGCCAATTTGGGTGGTACCGCAGGAGTTCATGCTCTTGTCCCTTACAGGGGACAAGGGCATTTTTTTATACCTTCAGGCAAAGACTCTGTTCCGTGCCAACCCACAGCAGGAAAGCTGTGCAAAATAAAGCAAAGGAGAATGCGCCATGACAAAGGTTCCTTACAGGCTCTATCTTACCGAGGATCAGATTCCCAGGCAATGGTATAATCTGCGCGCCGACATGAAGGAACTGCCGGATCCTTGCATCAATCCCGTCCTCAGGCAACCCGTCAAAGTGGAAGAGCTGTACCCCGTTTTTTGTGAGGAACTCGCCAGGCAGGAAATGGATGATACCACCAGGTACATCAACATTCCGGATGAGCTTCTGGACATCTACCGCGTCTACCGGCCGTCGCCTTTGGTCAGGGCCTACAACCTGGAAAAGGCGCTTGCAACCCCCGCGAAAATCTACTACAAGTACGAGGGCAACAATACCTCCGGCAGCCATAAACTGAATTCCGCACTGGCCCAGGTGTATTACGCCAAGAAGCAGGGTCTCAAAGGGCTGACTACGGAAACCGGTGCTGGCCAGTGGGGTACGGCCATGGCGGAGGCGGCCACCTATTTCGGCCTGCCGCTGACGGTGTACATGGTCAAGGTATCCTACCAGCAAAAGCCCTACCGCAAAAACGTGATGGAAACCTTCGGCGCGAAAGTCATTCCCAGTCCCAGCGATGTGACCAACGTGGGCCGGGCCATGCTTGCGCAGAATCCCGACAGCAACGGCAGCCTGGGCTGCGCTATTTCGGAGGCCATTGAAACCGCGGTCACTCAGGAAGGCTACCGCTACGTGCTGGGCTCGGTGCTGAACCAGGTGCTTTTGCATCAGTCCATCATCGGTCTGGAAGCGAAAAAAGCCATGGAGATACTGGACGAATACCCCGACATCGTCATCGGCTGCGCCGGCGGCGGTTCCAACCTGGGCGGCCTGATTGCTCCCTTCATGCAGGACAAGATTCTGGGCAAGGCAAATCCGCACTTCATCGCCGTGGAACCGGCCTCCTGCCCCTCCATGACCAGGGGAAAGTATGCCTACGATTATGGCGATACGGGAAAAATCATGCCCTTGGCCAAAATGTACACCCTGGGCAGCGGATTCATGCCCTCCCCCAACCACGCCGGCGGCTTGCGCTACCACGGCATGTCGCCCATTTTGTCAAAACTCTACCACGACGGGTATCTGGATGAGGCCCGGGCCGTGGAGCAGACGAAGGTGTTCGACGCCGCCGTGTTCTTTGCCAGGCATGAAACCATCCTGCCCGCGCCGGAATCGGCCCACGCCATCCGTGCCGCCATCGACGAGGCCATCCGCTGCCGGGAGTCCGGAGAGAAAAAGACCATTTTGTTTGGCCTGAGCGGAACGGGATACTTTGACATGACCGCCTACGCCGCCTACAACGAGGGAAGAATGACCGACTATATACCCACCGATGAAGATTTGAAGCCTGGGTTTGATTCCCTACCGAAGATTCCGGGGATACAGGAGTAAGCAGCCCGTAAAACAAAAGCAGGTATCCAGGAGTCAGTGACATTCCGGTGGAATATGTGCAGTAGGAATGATCTGTATCCAACGAACTTGCTACCAAAGCTTAAGCGGGCGATTGATAATCGCCCCTACGCCACAAGATGTTTATTGACTTCAATACCGCGACACACATGAGCCGGGAGAAAAGCCAATATCCTCTTTGCAACCGTAGGGGCGATTAGCAATCGCCCGCTTATGTTTTGTTACCCCAGACGCAGAGGAAACTGATAAAAAATGAGGTTTTTGGGGATGGGTGCGGGAAGGGGGATTTATTCAAAAAGCCCTCTTCCCGCATATCATCATAAGTTTACGCGAACGGGTTCTCCGTCTTGTACAGCATGCCCTTGGGGCGGTTGAATTCGATATCGCCAACG
Source organism: Bacillota bacterium (assembly GCA_023411395.1). Lineage (GTDB taxonomy): Bacteria > Bacillota > Clostridia > Christensenellales > Aristaeellaceae > JAEWAH01. The sequence continues at coordinate 36,543 of JAEYOV010000064.1, read as the reverse complement.
CCCAGCAGCTTCAAGGCTTCAAACAGCACCTTGCCGGCTTTGCCAAAGGCTACGGCCCCGTGGTGGGGATAGCGCTTTTCGATGAGCACATGGCGGTAGAAGCGGGCCATTTCCGGGATGGCGAAGATGCCGATGCCGCCGAAGCTGCGGGTCTTCACAGGCAGAATTTCGCCCTGGGCGACATAGGCGTGCAAGGAGGTATCCGCCGCGCTCTGCAGGCGGAAGAAGGTGATGTCGCCGGCCTTCAGGTCGCCTTCCAGGGTTCCGCGGGTGATGTCCGGCTCACTGTCCGGCTCTAGGGCACGCTTCATGATAAGCTGGTATTTCATCTCGCCCTGGCTTAAATGGCACAGGGGCGTGTTGCCGCAGTGGAAGCCCATGAAGGTGTCGCACAGCTTGTAATCATAAGTTCCCTTGATCTCGCTGTCATACAAGTCCTTTGGTACGGTATTGTTAATGTCCAGCAGCGTTGGCGGAACCTCCGTGGCACAGGCGACGATGTATTCCGACAGCGCCCCGTAGATATCCACCTCGCAGGAGATGGGCATCAGGCGGCTTGTGAAGCGGCTGTTGACGTAGCAGGGCACAAAGCCCATCTGTGTCTGGAAGGCTGGCCAGCATTTGTTGGCCATGGCCACGTATTTGGCGGCGCCCTTGTTTTGCTCCACCCAATCGAGCAGGGTCAGTTCATACTGGGCCAGCCTGGGAAGAACGCCGGGCATCTTGTTGCCCTCGCTAAGCTCCCTGGCCATGTCCGCCACAACCTCCGGAATGCGCTTGTCATCCTTGTGGGCATGGAAGGCGGCATACAGATCCAGCTCACTGTTTTCCTGCACGTTGACGCCCAGATCAAACAGTGCCTTGATGGGGGCGTTGCAGGCCAGAAAATCGTAGGGGCGCGGGCCGAAGGTGATGATTTTAAGATCCCGCAAACCCAGCAGCACCCTGGCGATAGGCACAAATTCCGCCACTTTGGCGGCAATTTTTTTGGCGGTGCCCACGGGGTATTCGGGGATGTACGCCTTCACGCCCCGGAGCCCCAGATTGTAGCTGGCGTTGAGCATGCCGCAATAGGCGTCGCCCCGGTCGGAGGCAAGGATATCCATACTCTCTTCGGCGGCTGCGGCGAACATCACAGGCCCGTCAAATTTCTGCGCCAGCAGCGTCTCCGGCCCCTCCGGCCCGAAGTTGCCCAGGTACACCAAAAGGGCGTTACAGCCGGCATCCTTGAGTTCCTTGAGGGCTGCCAGGGCATCCAACTCGTTTTCGATGATCGTGGAAATCTCGGTGATCCCGCCGCCTGCTTTTTTGATGGCCTCCACCAAAGCGCCACGGCGGCGCCTGGACAGGTCAATGGGGAAGCAGTCGCGGCTGACGGCCACCACGCCAAGTTTTACCTGCGGAATATTCATGATGTATCCCTCCTGCTTTTGTTGATCGATTATGTGGATGAGAGCGCTGGCGGGTGAGCTCGATGATACCCATCCGGGCGTGTGCCTGCGCTGGGCAGCATGTGCCCCTTATCCCGCCCAGACGATGACTTTGTTTATTTGCCCAGCCCAATCTCTTTGCTTTCGGGCAGGCCCTTCACCGCTTCCCGGCGGATATGGCCAAGCCGTTTCATGATTGGGTTATGAATGCCAAAGGCATCATGCAGTGCTTTGTATTCCTTATACAGCCTGTCATAAATGCAACTATTCTCGTTAATGGGGTGGTATTCCTTCTGTACAGGGCTGGACATGCGGCCGATGGCCTGTGCCATGCTCCGGTAGCCGCCGGCATTTTCCCCCGCCGCGACGGCAGCGTAGATGGTGCTGCCCAGCGCCGACCCCTGCTCTGTGGCCAGGATCCGCACGGGCATTTGCAGCACATCCGCAAAAATCTGCATCAGCAGGGGATTCTTGCGGCTGATGCCGCCCGTCAGGCGGAATTCCTCCACGGGAATGCCGTACTTTTTGAAATGGTCCGTGATGATGCGGGTGGCAAAGGCGGTGGCCTCCAGAAGGGTGCGGTAGATCTCCTCCGGCCTGGTAGCCAGCGTCATGCCCAGCAAAAGGCCGGTCAGTTCGGTGTCCATCAGCAGGGAGCGGTTGCCGTTCCACCAATCCAGGGCGATGAGGCCGCTTTCCCCGGGTTTCAGTTTTTGCGCCTTTTCCGTAAGCAAAGCCTGCAAGCTGATGTTTCTGTTTCGGGCCTCCATTGCATAAGCGGGCGGGCAGCATTTTTCCGCCGCCCAGGCCAATTGGTCCCCCACGCAGTTAAGCCCGGCCTCACAGGCCGTATAGCCCGGCAACAATCCGTCATCCACCATGCCGCACAAGTCGGGGATGGGCTCCTGATAATCAGCGAGAATGAAATACGGGGCAGAGGTGCCCATGATGCCCAAAAACTTTCCTGGGTCTTCTATGCCCGAGACCGGGAAACAGACGTGACCGTCCACCATAGGCGTGGCTACCGCCATGCCCGGCAGCAAGCCCAGGCGGCGCGCCATCCTTTCCGTGACCAGGCCTGCCCTTCCCCCCACGGGGGAAACGGAGCCGGACATTTTGGTATCAAGCACACCTAAGAATCCTGGGGAAAGGGCAGTGAAAAAGCTCTCCTCCGGGAATCCGCCGCGCAGGTCGTAAAACGCCTTGTATCCCAGGCAGCAGGCGCTGCGGGAAAATGTTCCCGTCAATTGCCACACGATCCAGTCCGCCGCTTCCATCCACAGGTCCATGGCAGCGTAGATATGCGGCGCTTCCTCCAATACCTGCAGAAGCTTGGGGAAGGCGTTCTGCGCCGATGCCTTCCCGCCGCACCGGCGTAAAAATGGCTCGTCCCTTTGCGCGGCGATGGCTGTGATCCTGTCCGCCTGGCTCTGGGCGGCGTGGTGTTTCCAAAGCTTTACATAGGCGTGGGGCTCCTGTTCATGCGCTTTCAAAAAGCATAGGGGAGTACCGTCGTTTGTCACAGGCAGCATGGTACAGGAAGTAAAGTCTACGCCTATGCCGATGACCTGCTCTGGGTTCAGGCCGCTTGATCGCATCAGTTCGGGCAGAACGTAGTGCAGCGCGTCCAGATAATCCTGCGGATGCTGCAGCGCCCAGCCGGGAGGCAGGATCGTGCCGCAGGGAAGTGTTGTATCCATGATCCCGTGGGGATACACAAATTGGGCGGAGGCGATTTGCGCGCCATCCGCCACAGCCGCGATGATCCCGCGGCAGGATAGTGTTCCAAAGTCCAGGCCAATGGTATACTTGTCCATGCTTACCTGCCGTACAACGGACCCAGCTTTTCACAGGCGCGGTAATCGGCGCTTTCCTGGTCTTTTGTGCCGAAAGCATCCCACATGCTGGGCCGGTAGATGCTATCCGCCGGCACGTTGTGCATACACACGGGAATGCGCAGCATGCTGCACAGGGTGATAAGGTCCGCGCCGATGTGGCCATAGCTGAAAGCGCCGTGGTTGGCGCCCCAGCGGCGCATCACCTCATACACGCTTACAAATGCCCCTTCGCCCGTGAGCCTTGGCGCAAAGAAGGTGGTGGGCCAGGTGGGATCGGTGCGGCGGTTGATGGTATCAAACACGTGCTCCGGCACCTTCACCGTCCAGCCCTCGGCCAATTGCAGCACGGGGCCGAGGCCATCTATAAGGTTGAGGCGGCACAGGGTGATGGGCATGCTGCCCTCCGACAGAAGCTGGGAGGAATAGCCGCCGCCGCGGAAGTAGCCAAGATCCGCATAGCAGAACTTTGTGTTTGCCATGCAGTCTTCCGCCTCCTGGCCGGTGATTTCCCACCAGGGCTTGATGGACGGCTTCCCGTCCTTTTGGCAGACGCCGCTGGCCTCCAATGTGACGGAGCCGGAATTGATCAGATGGATGAGGCCCTTTTCGGCCAGCCCGTCAGGCTTCCAGCCGGTGACCCTTTGAATGGCTTCCGGGCTCCAGAAGGTGCGCACATCCGCAAAACCCTGAGCGGTGCCGGTAAGCAGCTTGCCAAAGAGCATCGAGAGTCCGTTCAGGTGATCATTTTCCGTGGCCACGATCATGGGCTCCCGGATACCGTTCCAGTCAAAAGAGGTGTTCAGAAGGGCCTCCATGAAATCGCCGTTGGGGAAGTGGTCGGTCCACTGCCTTTGGCCCTGGAAGCCGCTGGCGATGGCGTTGTGCCCCATGGCCTCCTCGGCAAAGCCAAGCTTAGCCAGCTTTTCGTTGCCCTGCATGAGGTCGCGCGCGATCATGGTCATCAGGATTACCTGTTCCATGACCTTTGCCTTTTTCTCCTCGCTGTGGCGGGCTTTTTCCGGGTTCTTGTCTATACCGATGCGAACGTATTCTAAGGCCCAGGCTTTGGCAAGTTCAAACTCCTCGGGATCGTAAATCTTCTCTTCCCAGCGGCGCACGAATTCCGTCATATCCACGTATTCCATGCGCATACCCAAGTATTTTTCCAAAAACTCCGCGCTGACGATGGAGCCTGCGATGCCCATGGACATGCCGCCCATGCCGAGGTAGCTCTTGCCCCGCATGGTGGCCACGGCCAACCCCGCCCTGGCAAAGCGCAAAAGCTTTTCTTTCACATCTTCCGGTATGGCGGTATCCCCGGCTTCCAGCACATCCCGGCCGTAGATGCCGAAGGCGGGCAGGCCCTTCTGGCTGTGTCCCGCCAGAGCGGAGGCCAGGTATACCGCGCCGGGCCTCTCCGTGCCGTTGAAGCCATAGATGGCTTTGGGCATCATGGGGTCCATGTCGATGGTTTCCGCGCCGTAGCACCAGCAGGGCGTGACGCTGATGGTAAGGCCCACACCCTCCCGGACGAATTTGTCGGCGCAGTCCGCCGCTTCCGCCACGCCGCCGATGGTGGTGTCGGAAAGGACGCATTCCACAGACAGGCCGCAGGGATGGCGGAGTGTGGTTTCCAATAGAGCTGCCACGGCCTTGGCCAGTTCAAATGTTTGATTTTCAAGGCTTTCCCGAACGCCGCCCCGGCGCCCGTCGATCACGGCCCGGATGCCGATCTTGGGCAGCCGCCCACGCAGGCGGTTTTGCGGCTTGTTCGACACAAAAGGTAACTTTCCCATAGAATTAAGTATCCTCCTTCGACATCAGTAGAACAGTTGATGCTTTATTTTCACTACGCCATGCAGGGACGCTTTTCCTGCAAGTAATGGTAGATCAAATGGCATGCCTTGTCAATAAAGCATTTCAACATATTTTTGATGCCGCAGATGGGCAGGCATATGATAAAAGCGCCCTGCGGCGCTCTTTTCACTATATATTGCCAAAATGATGAACGATTCGGTAAGCTTCCGTCAGCACAACCTTCAGAATGATAACGGAGGATATCAGATAAAAGCTGATTTGCCAGAAGGCTTGATTCCTGATGATGAGGGCCAATATGCCGGATAGGAAGGCCAGCCCGCCCAGCACGCTCAAAGCGGTCATTACCCAGTGCTTCATTGGGATGACGGAGGCGGCAGAGCCCATGCCGTCCTTCATGCCGCTCATCATGGACATCAAAAGCCCAAGTACAAACATCGCCAGTGTCAAAAGCCCCCAGTGGGATATGCTTGCCCGGCGTGCGGTCACCAGGGCAAAGAATACGGCAAAGGCAACGGCCAGCAGTGTGGAGATGGTGGTGAATACGCTTCCAAAATAGAGCTTCAGCATGATACTTCCTCCTTAGTAATCAGATGGATGCGGTGCTTGTTTTTCCGGTAGAGTACGATGGCGGCTAATAAGAACAGGGTACAGGAGAGCAGGCTTTCCAGTACGATAAACTTGGGGGAGGCATCCGCGGTGAACAGCGCGCCTGCAATGATGGCACTGGCGGTAATGGTATAATGATAGAATACCATCAGCTTGACGCTTCCTTTGTTGACGACGTAGATGACCGCCATGATGACCGTGTTCAGTGTCAGGTTTGCAAAACCGACGGTGAGGAAGGCTGGAATCATGTAAGCGCCAAATGTTCTATAGTACATATAGTGCATGGGCAGATGCCATACTTCCCAGATAATACCCAGCAGCAGCGCGGCTTTTAACAGGCCAAAGCGCTTGATAAGCTGGGGCAGCAGGTATCCCCGCCAGCCAAATTCTTCACCCATGCTGGAAAACAGCGGCCATACAAGGCCCATGGCGATCATGGGAGCAACAATGGCGAACCTGTATTCATGGAACAGGAAATGGGACAAAAGCGTTGTAAGCGCTGTAATGGCTGGGACGATGACCAGGGTCAATAACGACCATCCTTTTTGGCTTTTTACCTTGAAGCCGCCAGTAAGCCTTTTCAAAGCCGCCTTTCCACCGCTGATGCGTGTTACAAGCAGCGCGGCCAGGCTGGGGGATATATTGCTCAATATGCCGCTGATGATGAAAAGCGGGGAAGGATTCGTGACATCGTCAGCCAGGCCTGTAAACAGCATGGTAAAAGCGATTAGCCATGTCCATGAGAAAGCCAGAAGGATGTAGGCGGCGGTGGGGTGGCGGCGGATAGCGCTTTTCATAGGGCTGTCTCCTTTGTCGTAGATAATTTTTGAACGGATATCAGGGGCAGGTTCATGTCGCGGATTCGGTTCAGAATCGAGAACAGGGCGGCCTGGTCGGGCAGATATCCGCAAAGCTTCGTCTTCCCGTCCGGCAATGGGGCGGCGCTTAGCCCTTCAAAGTCCTTGAGGCGGTTTACAGTGAGATGGCCTTCCACGGTGATTTCATAGCAGATCATGGCTTTTCCCTCCGGGTTGTTGTCTACGGTGTAATCATAGCAAACATGGTTTCAAAATGCGCCACAAAAACCTGTGGTTTTTGCGTCTGGATCCAAAATAGACCCCCACAGCTTTCTGTGGGGGTGTGGGCACAGGGACAGCTTATTTGAACAGTCCCATTTCCCGTGCCTTTGCAGTTGCCTGGGTGCGGCTTTTAACCCCCAGCTTCATGTACAGGTGAGAGATATGCCACTGGGTGGTGTTGGTGGATATGAACAGCTTTTTGGCAATTTCACCATTGCTCAGGCCGTCACAAATCAGGCGAAGGATCTCCATCTCCCGGTCGCTGAGCTTTTCCGAAAAGCCAATGGCCGGGGCAGGCTCCTTTTCCGATTCGGGCGGCGTGTTGTTGAAAACCTTCAGCGACGCGATTACATCATAGGAGATGCTCTTGCACAGCGCATCCCCTTCCATTTTCAGCCGTGCGGCCTTTTCCCTTTCGCCGAGCGCGTCCAAAAATCCGGCCATGGTTACATACAGGATACCTACGTAGGGGGGAAGCGGACCGTGTTGCCGTGCCATGCCCTCAATAAAGCTTTCGCATTGACGCAAGGCTTCCGGGGAACGGCCCATGGCGTGAAGGCAGGAGCTGTAATTCATCATCACCAATGTGGTGACGAACTGGTATCCTATCCGCAGCCCGGATGCAAGGGCGCTTTGAAACGTTTCCGCCGCCCCATTCACGTTTCCCTTGTGGTATTGGGCGCGGCCCAGGGTATTGAAAGCAGACGTGCGGGCGATGGGGTCCCATGGCTCGAGTAAGCGCAAGGCTTCCCTGGCGAAGGCTTCCGCATCCTGCCCGGCAGCGCCCGCCATCATGGCCTTCAGGCAGTACAGAAGGCCCCGGTTGTGGGCCGATGCCTCCTTTTCAAAGTCCGGGCCAAGGCCGTTCAAATAGGAAACCGCTTCCTGAATTCTTCCGGTGATAAAGCAGGCGATAGGCCGCCGCATGCACAAAATCTCGTTTTGCCGCACCATATCATCCGGCAGCTTTGCAAGCCAGGCCAGCAGCGTGTCCAATTGCGCGGTTCGGAAAGCCTCTTCGGTTGAGTCTTCCACCAGCCTGGCGGCTTTTTCCAAATCGCCCGACCGGAAGGCATACGCCACCGCCTCATTGTCAAAACCGCGGCTTTTCATGTGTGCCGCTGCGGCCAAATACAGCGCCCGCTCCTCTTCCCTTAAAAGCCCCGCTTTGATGGAGCCGGCGAACAATGCGTGGTACCTGAACCATTCCCTTTGGTCATCCAGGGGAATCAAAAACAGGTTCCGGCGGCTTACATCGCGCAGCATCTCCCGCCCATCGGACCGCCCGGTGACAGCGTCGCACAACGTGCCGTCAAAACGCGTAAGAACCGATGTCTTTATAAGAAAGGAGCGAAGCTCCGCCGGCTGGGCACTTAACACTTCCTCCACCAGATAATCAATGATGTACGCGTGCGTTTTTACAAGCTTATCGATATACGCCTGCGCCGCCTTTACGTCGTGCCCTTTGATGGCAAGGGCATACAGCTTGATGCCCGCCGCCCAGCCCTCCGTACAGGCGGCAATCCTGTCCGCGGATTCCGGGGGCAGCGCATCATCCAGCGAAGCGTTTAGCAGCCGGGCGGTTTCCTCGCGGTCAAATGCGAGTTCGCCTGCTCGAAATTCCAGAATTTCCTCCGTCAGCCGAAGGCGCGATAGGGGAAGCGGCGGGTCTTCCCTGGTCAGCAAGGCCAGGTGCAGGTTCGGGGGCTGGTGGGAAAGCAGGGATTGCATCAGGCTGTGGATTTTGGGGGAATGGATGACATGGTAATCGTCCAGCACCAGCAGGAGTTTTTGATGAAAGCCTTCCACGCTGCCAAGCAGCAGTGTCATGACCGCTTCCGGAGCCTGGAACCCCGCATCCGCAAGCAGTGCTTCCACACCGCCCAGCAAAGGGATGCCCGCCTGCCTGAAAGCGGCGCAGAGGTAAACCAAAAACCGTTGCGTATCATTGTCGTTTTCATCCAGGGACAGCCAGGCTGGAACGGCGGAAGCGGCTGTGACAAGATCCAGCAGGAGGGTGGTTTTCCCGTATCCGGCCGGTGCGCAGACCAGCGTCACCCTTCGGCCGGAGAGAAAGCCTTCCAGCCATTTTGCCACAAGCGCTTCGCGCCGTATGGGACGCGCTGCGCTGCGGGGAATGAACAGTTTTGTCTTCAGTAGCGGCTGCAGCATAGGTGCCTCCCCAAACGAATGATCGGTTGTATTCCATTATAGCGAATTCTGAAAAATACGCCACAGGAAATATCCCGGGCGATAGGAAAGTGTGCTTTTTCCCCCATGCTGTGCCGTCGGTTGACAGAAGGAAATATATGACGTATCATGCAATGGAATGGTAACAATGAGGAGGCGTTATGCATGGCGGATCCCATTCTTGATTTGCTTAGGTCCTTTGTGGACAGAAAGATGGCGGCAGGCGTGTCCGCCCTTGTTACGGTGGAGGGAAAGGCTGAAATCTTCCGTTGCGCGGGACTGGCCGACTTGCAGTCACGCCGTCCTTTTTTAAGAGATGCGATTTTGCGCATGTACTCCACCACCAAACCGATGACCGCCGTGGCGGTCATGACGCTGGTGGAAGACGGCGTGTTTTCCCTGGACATGAACATCTCCCGCTTCCTGCCCGAATGGAAGAATGTCAAGGTATGCGTGATCCGGGACGGCAAGCCCGTATTGGAGCCTGCAAAGCGGGAAATCACCGTGTTTGATTTGCTGACCATGACCTCCGGCATCCCCTATCCCGCTGACGGCCCCACGGACGACCCGGTGCTCAAGGAGGTTACCAGGCATTATGGCAGGGCGTTCCGGCATATCGCCGCACAGGAGGCGCTGGGAAAACGCATCAGTACACGGGAGGTCATCCGCATCATGGCGGAATGCCCCCTGTGCTTCCATCCGGGGGAAACGTGGAAGTACGGCTTCAGCGCCGATGTGCTGGGCGCGCTGATCGTGGCAGCCACAGGCAAGGAATTGGGCGCGTACATGAAGGGGAAGATTTGGGATCCGCTTCACATGGGGGACACGGGCTTCCGCGTACCCCGTGAGAAGCTCCACCGGCTGGCACCCACCTACATGCCCGGCAAGAACGGTCTTGTCCGCAAGCCCAAGAAGCGGGAGCTGAACATGATCGAGGAAGGCGGCTTCGAGTCCGGCGGCGGCGGGCTGTTTTCCACGGTGGAGGATTACACACGCTTTGCCAGGATGCTGTTAAACCGCGGCGAACTGGACGGTGTGCGCATTTTGAAGCCTGAAACGGTGGATAGGATGACAAGGAACCAGTTGACAAAGGAGCAGCGGCTGGGCTGTACTTGGGCGGATGAAAATGGGTACGGCTACGGATTCCAGATGCGGGTGATGATCGACCCAACGCAGTCGGCCATTCATGAGAGCGCCGGTTCCTTCGGCTGGAACGGTCTGGCGGGCGTGTCCATGCGTATCGACCCCGTCCGCCGCACGACACTGCTTTTCGGCATCCAGCGCATACCGCCCTCCCATGAGCTGTTCATTCCTGATTTGACGAAGGCGGTGGAAAAGGAACTGGGTTTTTGATTCACCATGCATTGTTGTCGGATTATTGGTTTGCGAACCGCGCCATCTTGCGCAGGGCGGATGAAGCGGGCGAAACAAGCGTTGCAAGCGGAAGTAAAGCAACGCGCCGAAAGACCGCCGGAAATGCTCCCGCCGCCGTTCCCGATGTATCGTGCATTGTCTTAAATTCAGTATCCCGGTACTTGCGGCGGGGGCAAGCCTCCCGCCCTACATCGAAACCATTGATATATTTATGTTTTTGATTATCACAATAAAAAACATAAATCCATCGATTGGTACTTTCTCAGAGCATATACAAAACTCCGCACGCTGTCATCCTGAGGGCCACGCCCGAAGGATCTTGCCTTTGAGATATTGTTTGCTGCAAAAGATCCTTCGGGCATGGCCCTCAGGATGACAGATCGCGGGAGTGGAATCCCTTTCAGAGTCCATTCTCATTGATGCATTAATGTTTTTGAACGGTATAAGATGCGGAAGATGCTATAGAAACAACAACAGGCGGCTCGCAAACTGCGTGCCGCCTGTTGTATGCTGCTATGATTGTTATCAGGTAAGCAGTCCGCTCCTGTCCACGTAGGTGGTGTGCAATAGTTCATGGGATTTGTGCCCGTTGGGCTCGCCCAGGAATTCCTTGTACAGCATATCCACCGCCTGGTTTTCATGGGACTTGCGCTGTGCCATGCTTTCATCCACCTTGTATACGGCCTCAAGCCGCGGCGCCATCTTTTGCCAGTTTTTCACTGGGTTGCCGCCGCCGCCAATGCACCCGCCGGGGCAGGCCATGATCTCAATGAAGTGATAATCGGCTTTACCGGCCTTTATCAGTTCCATCAGCTTCCGGGCGTTGCCAAGGCCGTGGGCTACCGCCACCTTCACGGTGGTATCCCCGAGGTCAACGGACGCTTCCTTGATGCCTTCAAAGCCCCGCACCTGCTTAAAATCCACTTGCTCCAGCGCTTTGCCGGTGACGATCTCGTACACTGTGCGCAGTGCCGCCTCCATCACGCCGCCGGTGGCCCCGAAGATTTCGCCGGCTCCCGTGCCAAGGCCGAAGGGCGCGTCAAACTCCGTATCCTTAAGGGACTTGAACTGTATGCCCGCGCTGCGGATCATCCGGGCCAGCTCCTGCACGGTGATGACCACATCCACATCCCGGTATTCGTCCCGCCCAAGCTCCGGCCGGCGGGCCTCATACTTTTTGGCTGTGCAGGGCATGACCGATACGCTGAGGATGTCCTCCGGCTTTTTGCCGATCTTTTCGGCGTAGTAGGTCTTCAAAAGCGCGCCGAACATGGCCTGGGGTGATTTGCAGGTGGACAGGTTGGGTAAAAACTCCGGGTAGTATGTTTCGCAGAACTTGATCCAGCCGGGGCTGCAGGAGGTGATCATAGGCAGCACGCCGCTGTTTTTCAGCCGGCCCAAAAGCTCCGTGCCCTCTTCCAGAATCGTCAGGTCGGCGGTGAAGTCCGTATCGAATACCTGATGGAAGCCTATCCGCTTCATGGCCGTCACCAGCCGGCCCGTGCTGATGCTGCCCGGCTCCTCCCCCAGCGCCTCCGCCAGGGTGATGCGCACCGCCGGGGCCACCTGGGCGATGACCAGCTTTGTTTTGTCGGCAAAGGTGTGCCATACCCTTTGCGTATCGTCGCGGATTGTCAGCGCACCGGTGGGGCAGGCCTGTACGCACTGGCCGCAGTTGACGCACAGGCTTTCCGCCAGCGGGCGGCCATAGGCGGGCTGAAAATTCACCTCAAAGCCCCGGTTCACCTTCGATAAGGCATGCACCGTTTGTATCTCCGAGCAGGCGTACTCGCACCGGCCGCAGGCGATGCACTTGGCGGAATTGCGCAGGATGGAGGGGGAAGAGTCGTCCCGCTCATTGGAACGGACGACAAAGGGATACCGGGGGATCTTCGTGAAGTGCATTTCCTCAGCCACCGCCTGCAATTCGCAGGTGCCGGAGCGGTCACAGTGAAGGCAGTCCTGGGCGTGGCGGGCCAGTATGAGTTCCAGAATATTGCGCCGGGCGCGCCGGACCTTGGGCGAATGGGTATGGATCACCATGCCGTTGCTCACCGGATAGGAGCAGGAAGGGGCCAGCAGCTTGACACCCTCGATTTCCACCAGGCAGATGCGGCAGTTGGCTTTCACGTTCTGGTCGGGATGGTAGCACAGCGTGGGGATGTGGATGTCCAGAAGCCTCGCGGCATCCAGGATGGTCGCTCCTTCATTTACCTGTACAGGAAGGCCGTCAATGGTCAGATGGATCATGCACTTTGCCCCCTTTGTATGGCTTTGAGATATACGTCCCGGAAGTTGTGCAGGCTGGTGATGACGGCCACCGAGGAATTTTGCCCCAGGCCGCAAAGGCAGGCCACATTCATGGTGGAGGCCAGGTCCTCCAGAAGTCCCATATCCTCCATCCGCCCCTGCCCCGAGTGGATGCGCTTGAGTATCTCCAGAATGCGGATGTTGCCCTCCCGGCAGGGCGTGCACTTGCCGCAACTTTCCTCAATGAAAAAGGACATGATGTTTTCCACTATGTCCAGGATATCATTGCAGTCGTCGATGACCATGATGGTACCGGTGCCCAGCACCGATTCCGCCTGCTGGCAGCTATCAATGTCCATGGGCAGGTTGATTTGACTGGCGTTGATCAGGTTGCCCGATTGGCCGCCCAGCATGAAACCCAGCAGGTCCTTGTTGTCCTTCACACCGCCATGGGCCTCGAAGATGTCCTTGAGGTTAGTGCCCATGGGGTATTCAAAAACCCCCTTTTGCGCAATGTTGCCGCAAAGGGTGAATACCTTGGTGCCGGTGCAGTGGGGCGCGCCGATACCACTAAACCATTCCCCGCCCTTTTGCAGGATTACGGGTACATTGGCCAGCGTTTCCACATTGTTGACCGCGGTGGGCTTGCCGTACAGGCCGTGCGTTCCAGGATAGGGGGGCTTGAAGCGCGGCTCGCCCCGGCGGCCTTCGATGGATTCGATGAGGGCTGTTTCCTCGCCGCAGACGTAGGCGCCGCCGCCGGAGACTACCTTCACATCAAAGCTGAAAGATGAACCCAGTATGTTTTTACCCAGATAGCCCATTTTCCTGGCATTGTCGATTGCCTGCTCCAATACGGGGAACAGATAGGGGTATTCGTAGCGCAGGTATAAAAAACCCGTGTCCGCTCCCACCGTGTAGCCGGCAATGGCCATGCCCTCCAGCACGCTGTGGGGGTCGCCGGAAAGGATCACCCTGTCCTTGTTGGTGCCCGGCTCGCCCTCGTCGGCATTGCAGATCACATACTTCTGCTTCTCCTTGGCGGCAAGCACGAAATCCCATTTTTTCCAGAGGGGGAAGCCCGCGCCGCCCCGGCCCCTAAGCCCCGAGCGCTTCATCTCGGCCAGGATGTCGGCGGAGGACATCGATAATGCCTTGCGCAGGGACTCATATCCGCCATTGGAGCGGTAGTCCTCCACACTGACCGGGTTGATCTTTCCCGCATTGCGCAGCACGATCCGTGTTTCCGTCAGCATTTACCTCACATCCCCTCTCTGATAATCTTCCATCAGCGTGGCGGCCCGGCCGGGCGTAAGGTTTTTGTACACCTTGTCATTCACCAAAATGGCGGGGGAGGACTCACACACCCCCAGGCACTGGCAGTATTCCAGGGTGAAACGCCCGTCCTTGGTCGTCTCTCCCGGCTTAATGCCCAGCGTGCGCACGATGGCCTCCATCACCGGCACCGCCCCGCACACATGGCAGGGAGCGCTTTTGCACATGCGTACCACGTACGTCCCCCTGGGTTCAGGGGAAAACATGGCATAAAAACTGATAAAACCGTAGATTTTGGCCTCCGGGATGCCGGTGATGCGGCTGACAATGACAGCAACCTCCCGGGGGAAGGCATTGGAGGCTACTTTTTGAATATCCAGCAGCAGGCGCATCAGTTGGTCGGGCTGGTCTTTGTACCGCAGGGCGATCTTTTCAATCTCCTTGACCATGCGGGGCGTCAGGGTCCGTTCGGAATTGATGGTCGTTTCCATAGGCTCATCTCCCTCTGACGTCAAGTTTGTTATTTAATTAACGATACATATGTTATTATTCTAATACTTTTATTCACATGCGTCAATCATTTTATGATCTGTCCGTATACCGGGGAATGCGGGGCCTGTATGCGTCAAGAAAGATTTTACTATCTTTTTGTGCTGTCCCGGTGGATATGATTGACAATCGAAAAGGATTTTTGTACGATACAAATGTATATGGAAAGGAAGGTATATATGGAAATCTATGAGGCGATCAATGCCCGCCGGACGGTGCGCGATTTTGAGGCCAGGCCCATTGAACCGGCCGTGCTCCGGCGGATCATTGCCGCGGGCCTTATGGCTCCCACCAACAACCACATGCGGGAATGGGAGTTCATCATTCTGCCTGATAAAGCCCGGCGGCTTGAAGTGGTGCGTCTTGTCCGGGAGAGGGACCGGAGGGAGGCGGTGGAAATCGTCGACCGGTGGGGCATGACGGAAAACAGCCAGCGGGAAATGTACATCGACGCCATTCCCAAGCAGCACAGGATGCTTGTGGACGCGGGATGTTTGATCATTCCCCTGTTCCATCAACCGGAGCCTCTTTTAACGCCCGGCAGCCTTTCCGCCCTCAATGGATTTGCCTCCATCTGGTGCTGCATCGAAAACATGCTGCTGGCCGCTGCCGGCGAGGGCATACAGGGCGTCATGCGCATTCCTTTTACCGAGGAAATCAAACACCTGAAGACGGCGCTGAATGTAAAAGAGGGATATGAAATCGCCTGCTATCTGGCGCTGGGTTATCCGGCCGGGCAGCAGCCCGCGATCCGCCAGTATCCTGTGGATGTGGAAAAAAAGATGCATTTTGACCGCTGGTAACAAAACCGGAAGGATGGGGAGATATGAAGCTGGAACTCAAACAGCTTGAAAAGCGCTTTGGTGACAAGGAAGTTTTGAAGGGTATCGGTTTTTCGGTGGAAAGCGGGCGCTCCGTTGGATTACTCGGCCGCAACGGTGCGGGCAAGACGACGACGCTGCGCATTGTAATGGATGTGTTTCCCGCCGACGGCGGGCAGGTTTTATTGGACGGCAAGCCCTTCCGCCGGGAGGACTACCGCATCGGCTATCTGCCGGAGGAGCGGGGGCTTTACCCCAAGCGGCTGATCCTGGATCAGTTGACGTATTTGGGAACGCTGCGGGGACTAAGCTCCGCCCATGCCAGGGACGAGGCGAAAAAGTGGCTTGACCGCATGGAGCTTGCGGCGTATGCCAACAAAAAGGTGGATACGCTGTCCAAGGGGAACCAGCAGAAAATTCAGCTGGCGGTGGCCATGCTGGGCGACCCGCAAATGGTAATCCTGGACGAGCCGTTTTCCGGGCTGGATCCCGTGAACGCCATGCTGCTCAAAGACATCGTGCGGGAATGCATCGATGCGGGAAAGATCGTACTCTTTTCCAGCCATCAAATGAACTACGTGGAAGAATTCTGCCAGGATATCGTTATCCTGAGCCAGGGCCGCATCGTGCTGGATACGTCCATCGCCGCTCACAAGCGCAGCTATGACCGCCGCCACATCCTGGTGGAGGCCGCCCCCGGCCAGCAGCAAAAGGCACTCGCCTTTGCGCGGAACATGGGCCTGCGGGCAGAAATCATTCAGGATGCGCTGCATGTTCACGTGGGTGCGGTCCCGGACACGCTTCCCCTTTTGAACGCTATGGCCGGGGAAAATATTGCGGTGGAGGGCTTTCGCGTATTCGAACCGTCACTGAACGATATCTTTGTCGAGTACACGGGCGAAGCCGTTTGAGGAGGGTAGTATGAAGCAGTTTTTTTCCGTGCTCCGCTTTGAACTGGCGGGCTATTTCAAAAACAAGGTATACATGGGGATGACGGTTGCGCTGGTGCTTGCCGTCGCGGTTGTCTTGTCCTTTCCCACCATCAAAGGCTTGTTTGCTGGGTCCCCCGCCGGTGAGGGCGGGGAAGGGACCGCCATACAGAAGACTGCGCCATCGGGGCCGCCGCTGGCCGTAGTCAATGATGACGGTGCCTTGAGCAAGGAGGCGCTGGAGATGTTTACTTCCTCTCTTTATGGATTTACGGTCCAGGTAGTCAGCACCGGCGAGCAGACGGTGAGGAGCCAGGTAGCCGAAGGCATATACGAGGGTGCCGCCATCATCAAAAGTGACCAGGAACTTACGTATATCGCCCGGAACCAGGGGATGTACGACAACACCGGCGCAGTGCTTTCCGGCGCGCTGCAATCGGCCTACCGTCTGGAGAGGCTGACGGCGCTTGGTGCTTCCCAACAGGAGATACCGCAAATCCTGACGCCGCCGGTCTCCTTATCGGTTCAGAACCTGGGCGTCAGCCAGATGGAGACCTTCTTCTACACCTACGCGCTGATCTTCGCGCTGTATATGGCCATCCTCATTTACGGGCAGCTTGTGTCCACCGCAGTGGCCACGGAAAAAAGCTCCCGTACGATGGAGCTTCTGATCACCTCCGCGCGGCCCAACAGCCTGCTGTTTGGAAAAATCATCGGCTCAGGGATGGCGGGGTTCATTCAAATGGCCGCCATCTTCGGGTCGGCCATCGTATTTTTCAAAGTCAATCAGGCGTCCTGGGCAGGGAATGAAATCATTGCTTCCATTTTCAATATGCCGCTTCCCATTGTGGGCTTCGCGCTTTTGTTCTTTGTGCTGGGTTACTTCCTGTATGCCTTCCTGTTCGGCGCCATCGGTTCCCTGGCCTCCCGCACGGAGGATGTGAACACCACCACGATGCCCGTGATCTTCGGGTTCGTTATCGCCTTCATGGTGGTGATGATGTCTATGGCCTCCGGCAATATCGACAATACGGCCATGGCATTCTGCTCCTACCTGCCGTTTACATCGCCCATGGCCATGTTTGTGCGCATTGCCATGTCCAGCCCGGCATGGTATGAGATCATGATCTCCGTCCTGTTGCTGATTGGGACGACGGCCTTTATCGGCATGCTGGCGGCGCGCATATACCGCATCGGCGTTTTGATGTACGGCAAGCCGCCCAAATTGGGTGAACTTTTGCGCGTGCTGCGGGCCGCGCGCAAGGCAAGGGCATAAACCGGCCGTTCCGGTCCGTCAGGGTCTATTTGTCACAGATTATGGCTTTGCGGTATGATCCGGTGCGATTTCCACAATTTGGCCTCTGCAATCATATGGTTGCAGAGGTTTCATTTTCCTTCCGTTTGTCCATTCTATAGGATGAGCGGGCCGGGGCTGAATACGACAGAAAAATGCCGGGCCCGGTACATCCGTACGCAAGATTGATGAAAGCGGTGCGGCCGGGAGATCATAGGGCAGCACGTTTTCCATTCCCGCAGTGGACGAAAGGAGCTTATGTATGAAGAAAAAAACCCTGTTTCTTGGCGTGACAATGATCTTGGTGCTGGCTGTTCTGGCAGGCTGCGCGGCGCCTGCCCCCATCGCTACCGCCACACCGGTGCCTACCGCAACCGCCTCGCCCACACCGATGCCTACGGCGACCCCCGAACCTGCCGCTGAGGCATCACCTGCACCCAGCCCGTCAGCCGGCGCGGAGCGGACGTTTACCCTGGCGGAGTTGGCTGCCTTTAACGGCAAGAATGGGCAGCCCGCCTACGTTGCCGTGGAGGGCCTCGTTTATGATGTGACCAACAACCCGGGTTGGAAAGACGGACAGCATGTGAACTATTTCGCCGGGCTGGATCTGACGGAATTGACCAAGGCTTCCCCCCACGGCCTGGCTATTATGGAAGATGTGCCGGTAGTCGGCAAGCTGGTCAGCACAACCGGCGCGGACGCGCTGCTGACGCTGACGCTGGAGGAACTGGCAGCCTATAACGGCCTTGAAGGCATGCCCGCCTACATCGCCGTGGATGGCTTGATCTACGATGTGACCAATAGCGCCTTCTGGAAGGAAGGCATGCATAACGGTTTTGCCGCCGGGCTCGATCTGACGGTGCAGATCAAGGAACAGTCCCCCCACGGCGTGGGTGTGCTGGAGAAGGTACCCGTGGTTGGGGAAATCGTGGAATCCGCCGATGTCAACACAAGCGGCGAATTGCTGCTGACACTGGAAGAGCTTGCCGCCTATAACGGCAAGAACGGCATGCCCGCTTATGTGGCTGTGAACGGTGTGATCTACGATATGACCAACAGCGCCTTGTGGCGTAACGGAATGCACAACGGAAACGAGGCGGGCCAGGACCTGACCGAGATAATCATGACAAAATCGCCCCATGGCCTGTCCACCTTGTCCAGGGTGCCTGTTGTCGGAAAAATCAAGGAATGAACGGTAATTGAATTTGTGTTAAGTGGCCGGCGGCGCAACGCGCTGCCGGCCATTTTTATGGAAACGGGAGGCGGGATATGGTATACTTCCCATAACATGCCGCGCTTATTGCGCCTGCTTGGAAGCATACCTTTGAAGGAAATGGAAATGCCAGGCCTCGGCCGGGCTGGGGAAAGACGATGATCACGCCGGAAGCTTTGGCCGCCTACTGCCTGAACAAGCATCAGGCCTATGCCGAATACCCCTTTGGCCCGGAGCCTGTGTGCGTCAAGGTGAAGGGAAAAATCTTCGCGGAGATTTATGCCAGGCCGGGCAATTACAAGATCACATTGAAATGCGATCCTTTATTGGCCGGCGTCTACCGCCTTCAGTTTCCCGGCGTGGTGGTGCGGGGTTACCATTGCCCGCCCAGCCAGCAGCCCCACCGCAATACCGTGTGGGTGGAACAGATGGAGGAGGCGTTGCTGTATCAGATGATCGACCATTCCTATGATCTGGTGGTCAAAAGCCTGTCCAAATCCGTCCGCGAAGAGCTGCTGTAGAAGAATCAGCTCTCCGGCTTGTATTTGCCCTCCAGCCTGGACATAAATAGCGCCAGAGCGGCGCCGGCGGCCATGACCGCCAGGCAAATCAGCCCGCCCACGCTTATGTAATTGAAGTCCGTGGGCACGATGATCAGGGTGGACGCGATGACAAATCCTATGATCGCATGATACAGCGTTGCGTACGCCTTGCCGAAGATATAGTTCATCAGCTTTGACAAAAGCAGCACGCAGGCGGCCACGCCCAAAAGCAGCGGGAGGATGACGCCCAAATCCAGGTTCTTGATGCCGCTGGTCATACCCTCGTACACCCGCCCGCCCTGGTCAAGGTTCAAATACATCAAAAGGTTGGACGGGCTCAGCCCGGGCACTACCACGCCCAGGCCGATGAGCGCCCCCGCCAGCACCCAGGTGAAAAAGCCCTGGCTGAGTGACACGGCCCCGGCGTTTTGCAGAGCCCGGAGGAGCGCGAACGCCCCTGCGCAGACAGCCGCCATCAGGCCCAGATGCCAGTATTTCCATCCCTTTTTGGCGGCCTGCCTAAAAAGTGCCGGTAGCGTGCCCAGGATGCAGCCGATAAAGAACCATAGCACGTACGTTTCGGAGCTTTGAAGCAGGTAATCGATGGGGAAGGCCAGCACAAAGACGCCGACGGCCATCCCCAGCGCTACCGGCAGGAAAAAGGCAACGTTCTGTTTGAAATCCTTCCTCAGATTGGCCATAAAGCCAATCAACCGCTCATAGATGCCGAACACCGCCGCCAGCGCCCCGCCGCTGACGCCGGGGAGAATGAAGCCGCTGCCGATAAACATGCCTTTGATGAGCCGCAATATCCAGTCCGCACGCCCTGTGTTTTTCATACATCCATCTCCGCAATTTTTATTGGTTACTTGAAACGCTGCCTTTTGACTCGGGGTCTTGCCTTTTCATGTATCCGGCAAAAAGCACCGTCACCGGCAGGAAGTACACGCACCAGAATTCCAGCGCGATCACCCCGAACAAATCTCCGCCGGCGGCGCCCGTACCCTCTTTAAAAAGGTTCAGGACGGGAAACAGCAGGCAGGTGACGGCAAAGATTCCATGGATCAGCAACAGGCGGCGCAGCCATGCTTCCCCTTTTGTCACGGCTGTGATGGACAGCCCCGCAAAGACGGCGGATAGGCTGAGCATCCCGTAACCCAGCAGGTCTATGCTGAACATCCAGCTTCCGGGCCTGTAGGTGAGCGCGTCCAGCATCTCCGCCGGGGCGGCCTTATGCCATACCGTGGTCAGTTGGGTATAGTATACAAGCAGGATCAGGGAGGCATACACCGCCGCGAAGGCAACGGAGGCATAGGCGCAGCCCTTCCGCTCCTGCGCCGCAAGGGCGGCAAGCCCGCAGGTCATTAACAGATACCCCAAGGCAATAAAAAAGCTGGTACCATAGGAAAGCAGGCCGGAAATCGCCTTGTCCGGAAGGAGCATGGATAAAGCAAACAAGAGGGTGGCGGCGCCGGCCGTCCAGGCGCCCAGACGGCCCAGCTGATGGCTCCTCATGGTATAACCTCCTTTGGCCTAATCCTCCTATGCCATCTTAAAGCGGATGATGCCACCTGTCAAGCGTTTCCTGCCATTGCGCTTCCAATTTCGTAGCGGTATAATGAATCGGGTGAGCTGATGCAGATAAGCAGGCTGTTTGAAATCGTAATGCTGTTGCTGGACAAAAAGACCGCCACGGCGGCGGAGCTGGCCGGCCATTTTGGCGTGTCCCCAAGAACCATCTACCGGGATGTGGAGGCATTAAGCCAGGCGGGCATCCCGGTGTATGCCTCCCAGGGGAAAAACGGCGGCATCGCTTTGGTGGAAAGCTTTGTGATTCAAAAATCGCTGCTGAACCGGGAGGAGCAGACGGAGATACTGGCCGCGCTGCAAGGCCTGAGGGCCGTGGGCATCACCCAGGGAGAGGGCTTGCTTTCAAAGTGGCGGGCTATATTCGGCGCGGGAGAAAGCGATTGGGTATCGGTGGACTTTTCCGACTGGAGCCAGACGAAGCAAGGCGAACTGGCGCTATTGAAGGACGCGATTCTTCAAAAAAAGGTACTGCGATTTACCTATTATGGGGCCTCCGGGGAGAAGACCGAGCGGGAGGCGGAACCCTTGCAGCTTTGGTTCAAGAGCCGGGCGTGGTATTTGAAAGCCTTCTGCCGCATGCGCCGCAAGGTGCGGCTGTTCAAGCTCACCCGCATGAAGGATGTTAGGCTAAGCGGCGGCAAGTTTTCCGTCCCCGAAAAGGCGGAGATTCCGCCGGCGTATGAAAGCAATCCCGCAAAGCCTTTCGTTGTTTTGAGGCTTTGGATCGACGGCTCCCAGGCCTTCCGGGTGTATGACGATTTTGAGGAATCCCAAATCGAAAAGCAAGCGGACGGGCACTTCCTGGTTTCCGTAGCCTATCCCGAGGACGAGTGGGTGTACGGCTTTCTGCTGTCCTACGGACCTTACCTGAAAGTGCTCATGCCGCAGCATATACAGGACATTCTCAGGGACCGGCTGAAAAAAATGTCTGCCTATTATTAAATATGACAGCTACCTGTCATGTTTCCGGTGGTACAATGAGCTTGTAAAATGAAGGAGGGATTGTACCATGGAACAAACACTTTGCCAAAGCTGCGCCATGCCCATGACGGAGGAAACCCAGTTTGGAACAAATGCCGATGGAAGCAAGAACAAGGATTACTGCTGCTACTGTTTTGTGGACGGTCATTTTACCAAGGCCGAAACCATGGAGGAAATGATTGAGACCTGCGTTCCATATGTCACGGGCAGCGTCTATCCTGATGCGGAGGCAGCCCGCAAGGGGATGCGTGAATTCTTTCCCACCCTCAAGCGCTGGCGGAAAGCGTGAAGCGGCCTATGGCGGAGAAAATGGATTACAAGCAGAAGCAAAAGGAACTATACCAGCCTTCACGTGAGCCGAAAGTCATCGCCGTGCCGCCGATGCTCTTTCTCAAGGTGGACGGGCAGGGCGACCCCAATCAGGAAGGCGGGGAGTACCAAACGGCGGTAGGGCTGCTGTACGCCCTGACCTTCACCATCAAAATGAGCGCTAAGGGCGGCAAGGCGCTTCCGGGCTATTTCGAGTACGCGGTTCCGCCGCTGGAAGGCTTGTGGTGGCTGAAAGACGATCAAGACATGGATTTTTTCTCCCACAAGGAGCGCTACTTCTGGACCTCCATGATCCGGCAGCCGGAGTTTGTGACGGAAGATGTCCTGGCCTGGGCGAAGGACGAAGTGCGGCGCAAGAAGCCTGGAATGGATGTAACAAGAGCAAGGATTCTATCCTTTCACGAAGGGCTGTGCGTGCAGGCGCTGCACGTAGGCCCCTATGCCACGGAGCCGGAAACGCTGTCAAGAATGGATGCGTATATCCGGGACAACAACCTTGAATGCGATATCGGCGCGCCATTGCCAAACGGCATGTGCCGCAGGCATCATGAGCTCTATCTGGGCGACCCCGGAAAAACGAAGCCCGGGAACCTGAAGACGGTGTTGCGCCATCCTGTGAAAAGGCGCGAAGGACAGTCATGATGGATTTTGAAACATTGCTGGCCGCGAGGCAAAACCCGGCCGCGCTGGCGGAAACGCTCAGCCCGGAGGATATCTCCTTTTCGGTGGGACTGCTGGGGGAAAAGAACAACGACATCCGTTATGCCGCCTTCCTGACGCTTGCGCAAAGAAGCAAAACGCATAACGATGTATATCCTTTCTGGGATGTGCTGGCGCAGAAGCTTTCCCATGATAACTCCTACCAGCGCAGCATCGGCGTGATGCTACTGGCGGAGAACGTCCGCTGGGATACCGAAAACAGGCTGGATGATATTCTCGGTACGTACCTGGCCCGCTTCCGGGATGAAAAATTCATCACCGCCCGGCAGGCCATTCAAAGCCTTTCAAGCTGGCTGCCCCAAAAGCCCGAAGCATATCCCGCCGTGCTGAAAGAGCTGACGTCTGTTCCGGTGGACCAGCTTCCGCCCACCCAGCGAAAGCTGATTCTCCTGGATATTCTGCAGGTGTTGCTTTTGATGCGGGCGGCAGCGCCGGGGGAAGAAGCTGACGCATACATCTTTCACGCACTGGACAGCGGCCTGCTTGCCAAAAAGGAAAAGGAAGCCATCCGGCGGCGGATGGACGGGGAAACTGCAAATGGAGTGGCATGAATGGTACGGGCCGGATCATCCTCCCGCATTTGAAGAGATTTCGGCTTATGTCGGGAGCGGCTTGTGGGATGGCGCGCGGGAAGCGCTGGAATCGGCGTTTCAAACCGCGCCCAGGCTGGAATACAGCCGCTGCGCCATGCAAAAAGGCTGGAACGTGAAGTATAAAAAAGGCGGCAGGGCCTTGTGTACGCTGTACCCCATGGCCGGACATTTTCTTGCGTTGGTTGTCATCGGCCAAAGGGAGGAAGCCAATATGCCTTCCGTGCTTCCCGTGCTGAAGGAAGACACGCAGGCACTGTACCATCGAACGCCCTTTTCCATGGGCGGCCGGTGGCTGATGCTCAAGGTGGAGGATGAGGCAGCCCTCAAGGACCTGATGTCACTCGTCAGGCTGCGTGCGGCCTCCTGATGGATTGCTTTTGAATCATGGATGGCAGCACGCGGTTTGACGTTTGCTGCTTTTTTGTATGAAAAAGCCGAGAATTTGAATAGCCGAAAAAGAAGTTTTATAGTATACTGTATAAAATGTGAAGTACAATTGAAGCAAAGTCTGGTTTTCGCCAGGCTCGCTTTTGATATAAGGGGATTGGATTATGAGCTTTTTTAAAAAGAAGGAATGTACCGATGAACAAATTGCCGCCTTCTGGACATGGTTTGCGGCCAATGAGGCAAAACTGACGGAGAAGGATGGTTTAAAACGGGTGCATGCCCTTCGGGAGGTACAGGAGCGGATAAAGATTCTGTTCCCCTCCTGCCCCGAAGCGGTAAGCCTGACCACCATGCCCAGCGGCGACAGGTGGGAATTGAACGTTTCCTATGGCGGCAGGGCAAGCGCCAGGCGGGCCGCCTGCCGCTTAAGGGTGATGATGCCATCCGCCCTGCAGGGCAAATGGCGTATGGTAGTTTTCAAATAGCGCCATATTCTTTTGTTTTCCGCCCTGTGCTTAGGGAGATTTTGCTTGACAACAGTTTGCGGCTATGCTATCGTATACGGGCAAGCCGCTCGGGAGAGGTCTGTCCAAATGCACTTAAGGTGCAACCTCAATGCCCGGCGAGTAAACGTAGGAGGTGCTGCGCCATGTATGCAATTATTGCGACAGGTGGCAAGCAATACCGTGTATCCCAGGGCGATGTGATTTACATCGAAAAGCTCAATCAGGAAGTGGACAGCTCCGTAACCTTTGATGTTCTGATGCTGGGTGGCGAAACCGGCGTTACGGCCGGCACACCGGTAGTTGCGGGCGCAAAGGTGGAAGGTAAGGTTCTTGCGCAGCTCAAGGGCGAAAAGATCACTGTTTTTACCTACAGGAGCAAGAAAAGTTCTCAGCGCAAGCTGGGCCACCGCCAGCCCTACACCAAGGTGGAGATCACCGCCATTCAAGCATAATGACAACCGTCACGCTGTTTGCGGCGCAGGAGATGCTTGTGGGGTTTGACTGTGAAGGCCATGCGGGGTACGCTCCATCGGGCAGCGATATCGTATGTGCCGCCGTATCCGCCCTCACGGCCACTTGCGCCAATGCGCTGGAAAGCGTGGCAAATATTCAGGCCAAGGTAAAAAGACGGCCAAAGGATGCGTTTTTGCAGGTGCTGCTGCCGGATCATTTGACCCAGGAACAGCTTCATGACAGCCAGGTGCTTTTGAAGTGTTTGCGGCAGGGCATAGGCGACCTGGCCTCGCAGTACCCCAAATATGTCCACCTGTCGATACAAGAATGGAGGAAACCGATATGATCAAAATGAACCTTCAATATTTCGCCCACAAAAAGGGCGTGGGCTCCACCCGCAACGGCCGGGACAGCGAAAGCAAGCGCCTGGGTCCCAAGCGGGCCGACGGTCAGTTTTCCCTGGCCGGCAACATCCTGGTCAGGCAGCGGGGCACCCATATCCACCCCGGCCTGAACGTGGGTATCGGCAAAGATGACACCTTGTACGCCAAGGTGGACGGCATCGTCCGCTTCGAGCGCAAAGGCAAGGACAAGAAGCAGGTCAGCGTCTATCCCGCTGCGGAAGCCGCTGCCCAATAGTTTTTCGTTTTATGCAAAAAGCAGCCTGCCCTGAGGCCATTCTCCGGGCAGGTTTTTTCCAATCATCCATACCAATGAAGGACTGATATTCTATGGTTGGCACACTTATCAATACGGCTGCCATTTTATTGGGCTCCCTGGCGGGCATTCTGTTGCGCAAGGGCCTTCCCCAGCGGCTTCGGGAAACGGTAATGCAGGGCTTGGGGCTGTGCGTGATGGTCATCGGCATCATGGGCGCCATCAAAACCCAGGATATGATGGTTATTATCCTATCCGTTGTCGTGGGCGGCTGGATCGGCGCACTTTTGAACATTGAAAAGCGGCTGGACCAGTTGGGCCGGTACATGCAAAGGCTGCTGGCCGGGAAGCATGAGGCC
The DNA here is from genome assembly GCA_023411395.1 of Bacillota bacterium. GTDB lineage: Bacteria > Bacillota > Clostridia > Christensenellales > Aristaeellaceae > JAEWAH01. Next base: position 10,759 of record JAEYOV010000064.1, on the reverse strand, counting down.
GGAGACAATACGTTCGCCAAAGGTTTTGTCACCGCCAGCCTTATCTATTGTGTCGGCGCCATGGCCATCGTGGGATCGCTGGAAAGCGGCCTCAAGGGGGACCACAGCACGCTCATTGCCAAGTCCGCCCTGGACGGCATTTCAGCCATCGTCTTCGCCAGCACAATGGGCCCTGGCGTTGCGCTGTCGGCGCTGGCAGTGCTGATCTACCAGGGGAGCATTGCGCTTTTGGCCCAGTGGGCTTCCCCCCTTTTCACAACGGTGCTGATCGCCGAAATGAGCGCGGTGGGCGGCCTGCTCATCATTGGCATCGGGCTGAACCTGCTGTTTGACAAGCATCTTTCCGTGGGCAACCTGCTTCCGGCCATCTTTGTGCCCATGGCCTATCTTCCCCTTGCTGAGCTGGTCACACGGCTCATGAACTGATGGGAGCAGGCAGGGACTTTTCCTGTGTTTGATGAATTCATATAAGTACAGACCATGGCAAGGAGGAAACAGCATGGCTTGGGAGCAAAGCATTTTGGACCGCATGGATGGCATTATGCATGCGGCGCATGCCCAGGGGCGGAGCACGCTGCATGAGCATGAGGTGTACCAGCTTTTGAGACTGGCCGGAATGGATGTGCCTCAGTATGCTTTTGTTCAGGATCCCAAGGAAGTCACGGAGCAAATGCTATCCCGATTTCCGGGAAAGGACCTGATGATCAAGATCGTTTCCAGAGACCTGGCCCACAACCAGCGCTACGGCGGCGTCAAGCGGGTGACCATCCGCGATCCGTTGTTTGTGCGCTTCCTGCTGGAGCAGATGCGGGAGGAAGTCCTCTCCCATTTCGGACAGGATCAAAAGCCCTGTATCGATGGCTTCCTCATCGTGGAGTTCATCCGCTTCACCCAGGCGCTGGGCAATGAGATCATGATCGGCCTGAAGGAGGATGCCTCTTTTGGCCCGGTGGTGACGCTGTCCAAGGGAGGGGATGATGCGGAATTTTTTGCCAAATACTACGACCCTGCCAACCTGTTCCTGGCCCCTGTCAGCCTTGAAGATGCGCAAAGCTTCACCCATGGGCTGAATATCCGTCATAAATTTGAAGACATGGGGCATCCGGAATACTTGAACATGATCGCTGCCGGCGTGGCGCGGATATCGGAACTGGGCATCGCCTTCTCCTTCCTCTCGGGCCGCAACCCTCCTTTTTCCCTGAAAGCATTGGATCTGAACCCTATCGTATTTTCGAAGGACGGCCGGTTCGTTGCGGTGGACGGATACGCGGAGTTCACCCCTGCGCATGAATCCGCCCCGGCCGCCGAGCTGCCCGGCGCAACCCATTTGAAAGGATTCTTTCATCCTAGGGGCATCGTGGTGGCAGGCGTTTCCACCAAGCCTGAAAAGTTCAGCATGGCACGGAACATCGTGACGCTGTTCGCGGAACTTTACAGGGACGATGTATACTGTGTCAATCCCAAGGGCGGCGAGGCCGTTATTCAGGGCCGCACTTATCCCCTGTACAGGAGCCTCAAAGACATCCCGCATCCCTACGATCTGGTGGTGTATGCCGCGCCTGGGCAGTATTCCCTGGATTTTGTGAAGCAGGTACCGCCCGGAAAATCGGTGATTCTCATCTCCGGCATTCCGGCGGATATGCAATATGAGGATTTTGTGAGGGGGATGGGGGAATCACGCAAGCTAGGCGTGCGCGTCATCGGCCCCAACTGCATGGGTGTTTTCCGCACCCCGCGGGAGGGGGAAATGGGTGTCAATACGCTGTTTATTGATGAAAAGCGCATGCGCATACCCCTTGGGCCAAGGAGCAATGTGGCGCTCCTGACCCAAAGCGGCGCCATGGGCATTACCAGTGTAGAGCGCAACCAGTACGCCGCCATCTTCAGCACCATCGTCAGCTTCGGAAACAAGGTGGATGTCAACCTGCCGGATCTGATGGAGTATTTTGAAAACGACGGCGCGGTGGAAGTGCTGGCCCTTTACTTGGAAGGGGTGGGCGCAGGGGAAGGCCGCCGGTTTTACGACTTGGCCAGCCGTTCAAAAAAGCCGGTGATCGTCTACAAATCCGGCCGTACGGAGGCCGGGGCCAAGGCGGCCGCATCCCATACCGCCTCCATTTCCGGCAGCTACGATGTGTTCAAGGCCGCCTGCCTGCAGGCCAATTGCGTGCTGACGGAGGAGTTGGATGACTTTTATCATTTTACCAAGGCTTTTGCCATGCTTTCCGGCCGCAAGCCTTCGGGCCACCGTGTGGCCGGGGTGGTCAATGCCGGCCTGGACGCCACCATGGGCGCGGATCTATTGCGCTATTTGAAGCCTGCGGAGTTTTCCGGGGAGACCAACGCCAGGATAAGGGAACTGAATACCCACGGCCTGGTGAGCGTGGGGACCGCCTTTTTGGACCTGACGCCCATGACCGACGACGTAGGCTACGCCGCCTATATTGACGCGGTGCTCTCCGATCCGGGGGTGGATTGCCTTTTCGTGGCCATCGTTCCCCATATCGAAAACCTCAAAACGCTGCCGGAAAGCTTCCGGGATGAGGACGCCATCGGCCCGCTTCTTATAAAGGCCGCTAAGCGCCATCAAAAGCCCATCGTGGTTTCCATCAACGCAGGCAAGCATTTTCTGCCCTTTGTGCAATATCTGGAGGAGAGCGGGCTGCCCGTTTACGGGGACATCCGCTCGGCCATCCGCAGCCTGGACGCCTTTGTGGCATACTGGACGGGAAGGGAAGATGCGTAACAGGGCGGATGATGATGCGAAGAAGGATGCGGCGGCTCCCTGAATCAGCCAAGCCTAAATCTGTTACACGAAAACGATGAACAATCCGCCGTTGTCACTCGTTGTATGCTTATTGTGAAGTAGGTCGATGGGAGGGTTTGATGTGAGGCGGAATGAATCCGGCAGGCGATATAAAGGATTGGTGCTGGCGGTTGCACTGCTCCTGTCTTTTGTGATGCCGCAAGCGCTCCATGTCCCGTCCACTTCGGCTTTTGCCTATGCTGAAAACGGCCTGGTGCGCGTGCTCCTGACGCGGCTTGCCTTAACCGATAGGCTGGATGCGGCGCTGGACGGCAGCTATTCGGTGGAACCCGGCGCCTTGACGTTTCAAAGGGGATCGAAGCTCACCATATCCAGTACCCAGGGTTCGCTGATGCTGTATTATGAGGGCATGGCCATGAATGCCGGCCAGCAATTGATCTTAAGGCGGCACGCGGTACTTGCCGGCGAGGAGAATGGTCTTCGGCTTAATGGCAATTATAGCCTGTATGCGGGCGATCTTGTGTTATCCATTAAAGATGGGATGCTGCGTGCCGTGCTGCACATTCCCATGGAAGAATACCTGCTGGGCGTGGTGCCCTTTGAAATGAGCGATTCCTTCCCGCTGGAGGCTTTAAAGGCCCAGGCCGTTACCGCCCGCACCTACGCGCTGAAAAAAACGGGCAGCACGCAGGATTACGACGTGGTAGACAACACCAACGACCAGGTATACAAGGGCATGAATCCGGGCAATGTGAAGGCTGCCCAAGCTGTGCAGGAGACCGAAGGCGTGGTGGGCTACTACAAGAACAGCCTTGCCGACTGCTTCTATTCGGCCAGCAACGGCGGCCAGACGGAGCTTGTGCAGCATGTGTGGGGCGGCCAGGACCCGGGTGTCAGCGTGATGAAGGATGATCCCTATGATCTGGAAAATCCGCTGAGCATGGTGCGCAGTTTTACCGTGTCCCGTATCCCGGCGGCGGAGGACGGTTTGACCGCGCTTTTGAAAAGCGCGCTTTCCGGGCAGCTTGCGGCGCTGGGGTTTGACGGCGATCCGGCGTATATCCGCATCGCGGCCATCAATGGCGTTGCCGCTCATACCCCGATGTTTGCCGAGCCTTCCAAAATCATGACCATGCTCCGCTTCGACCTGCGGGCGGAGGCCAGAAAGCCTGTGCCTGTTTCCCTTCAGGAGGAGGAATCATTCTACATGGCAAGTTCGGGGCCGCCCGTACCCAGCGCTACGCCACAAGCGCCTCAGTGGTCGGCTATGCAGCCGGTGCCCCAGGCGCTGACCGTGGACCTGCCCATCTTCCCCGATATGGAGAATGCTTTGAACCTCGCCATCAACGGCAATAACAATGAGATCATATCCGTCAGGGAAACGGAGGACAGCTTTGTCATCGAATCCCGCCGGTATGGCCATGGCGTTGGCATGAGCCAGCGGGGCGCGGAATGGATGGCGTTCAAACACAACTTCACGTTTGCACAGATTCTGCAATTTTACTATCCGGAGATGACGCTTGTCAAAATGCGGGCCCAGGCAACGCCGCAGCCGCCCATTGACGCAGCCTTTCTGGCGACGCCGGGGCCGCCTGCCACGCCCACGCCCAGACCTACCGTGATGCCACTTTCACAGACGCCAGGTCCCGGCCAATGGCAGGCCAAGGTGACACTGATCGCAGAAAACTCCACGCTGAACCTAAGGGGGGAACCCAGCCTCATGGGGCCGGTCATCCGCCAACTGTATTACGGACAAAAGCTGTTGGTACTGGAGGAATTGCCGGAAGGCTGGCTTAAAGTGAAGACGGACGCGATAGAAGGCTTTGTGATGGCCAGCTTCGTGGAGAAAGACGAATAGGGGAATCATACTGCCGCCCGGCAATGAAGCGCCGGGCGGTTCTTTTTTGTGCGCTCATTTTTTATGGCTTGACAAAGCATAGGACATAACGTAAAATGTTACGTAATAGAAAATGTTATGTTAATGGAGCTGGTACGATGAAAATGATCGTGCTCAGGACTGAGAAGGAGCTTCGCATCTATTCGCTGCCGCTGCGGCAGAAAATTTTGCGGGAGATGCAGCTTCTGGGTCGCCCGTTCACGGCGAAGGAAATTGCCGGCAGGCTGGCCATAACACCCTCCGCGGCCCAGCATCATCTGAAGCAATTGATGACCATCGGCCTGGTGGAGCCGGATCATATGGAAGTCATTCACGGCATACAAGCCCGCTATCTTCGTCTGGCGCAGGTAACCGTGAGCTTAGGCCAGCAGTATGTAGACGCGCTGGCGCCCATGCGGGACGAAATGGTCAAGGGCGGCCTGATGACTGCCTTGAGCGGTTTCATGCGCACGGTGGAGAAGAACAGGGAGACGCCGTTGCCTGCAGATTCCTGCAGGCTCAATGACATTGTCACCGGCATCGTACACCTGACGCCGAAGGAAGCGGATGATTTTTATCAGCTGGTGACCGGATTTCTTGACAGCCACACGGAGGCCGGTCCGGATACAAAGCCCTGGGAGGTCGCGCTTTTAGCCTACCGGATGGACCTTGCGCAGGGGGAATAAACCCATGAAAACGCGGCGCTATGCATTGATATTGACACTTTGCTCCTTCTGCCAGGGGCTGCTTGCCTCCATACTGAGCCTGGCCTTTCTTACCAAGGGCCTGACAATTTCCACCATCGGGCTGGGCCTGGCCGCCTTTTCCGCCACGGCGGTGCTGCTGGAGGTACCTTCAGGCATCGCGGCCGACATGCTGGGAAAGAAGCGGGTCTTTCTCCTGTCCATGCTGGTGACGGCAGCCGCCTTTCTCATCATTTTGCCGGGTTTCGGCCCATTTTGGACAATCGGCGGCCTGGCACTGTATGGCGCAGGCCGTGCGCTGTCCTCCGGCACCATGGAGGCGCTGTTCATCAGCCGTTACCAAAAAGCCTTCGGGCCGGAAAGCCTTCCCAAGGGTATGAAAGTACTCTCCCTTTGCGAATCCATTGGGCTTGGGATGGGGGCGCTTCTGGGGGGTGTGCTGCCAGCCATCGGCTCGGCGCTGATCCCGCTGTTCGGCCCGTATGACTTGCCGCTGCTTTTACGGGCTGTGCTGTCCCTTCTGGCTGCCATCCTGGCCGCTTTCCTGATTCCGGGAGACAGGAAGGATGCGCGGGAGCAATCCGTCTCTCTCAAGCGGCAGTTGCGGGAGGGTGCCGCGTTGTTTCGGGGGAGCAGGAATCTGAAAGGCCTCTTGACCGCGGTGGTGGGCGTGGGTTTCGTGCTGGCTTTTCTGGAGGTATACTGGCAGCCTCGGATGTTTCAACTGCTGGGCGGGGGACAGGAGCAAACCGTCTTCCTGGGCGTGCTGTCGCTGTCGTATTTCGCCGCCATCGCATTGGGGAGCTTACTTTCCGAAAAGGTGCTCAAAGTCCGGCTACTCGGCCAAAAATCTCTCTATCTGGCAGCGAGGGCGGTTATGCTGCTGCTTCTGATAGCCGCTGCCCTGGCTGGCCATCCGGCCATTTTTGCAACGGCCTATTGCCTTGTGTATTTCATGTTCGGCGTGTCCAACGTGGCCGAGGGCTCCATCTTCCATCAAGAGGTGCCCGACAGCCAGCGCGCCTCCTTCCTGTCCATGCAGTCCCTCCTGCTTCAGGCGGGCTTCATGACCGCTTCCGCCATCAGCGGGGCGCTGGTGGGGGCCTTCTCGATCTCGGGCGTATGGGTGATTGGGGCAATCGTGGCCGCACTCATGCTGCTGCCCTCCCTCGGCATGAAAACAGCGGAACAGGCATCGGAAATGGCAAGCAGGACCGAGGGGCAGGAAGCATGATTGCCGTGCGTTCGTTTCTTAAAAAACTGCATATTCCCTGTTGCATTTTTCAAGCTTCTTTGCTATAATACAAAAGCTGTCCCAAAGACAGACAAGGGCCTGTAGCTCAGCTGGATAGAGTGTTTGACTACGAATCAAAAGGTCGTGGGTTCGAATCCCGCCAGGCTCACCAGAAAATCCCCCTGAAGCGTATGCTTTAGGGGGATTTGTCATTCAGTTGCATACCATCCCAGAAAGGTACCCGTATCCAGAAGGGTGCATCGGCGGTCAACCAAGGCTAAGCGGCAACTCAAGGCAATCTGCATATTCCGGCGTGCCTAAAGCATCTATCAATATGGTTACATTATTGCCTGCCTTTGATGAACAGGCTAAATAAAGCCGCTGCCCAGTAAAGGGCTGGCAGCCATTAAGCGCATATCAGCTAAATTTTCAATTCCAGCGAATGACCGGCCTGTGAAAAGCAATACTAACATTGGAATTTCAAAAACACGGAAAGGAGCCTTACCATGTCACAGTTGAACCAGATTGAGCTGCAAAATCTCCGGCATCTCATCGGAGCGCATGAAACAGCCTATCAAAAGATGCAGGCCTATGCCCAGCAGTCTACGGACCCGCAGGTGAAAGCCTACTTTCAAAAATCCGCCCAGGATGCCCAAAGCACAAAGCAGCAGTTGCTGTCATTCTTGCAGTAAAGGAGGAAAGAATCGTGTTCCAGGAAAAAGCTATGGTCAACGACGCGCTGGCTTCGGTGAAAAGCAGCCTCACCTTTTATGCCAACACCATTTCCGAGTGTGCTAATCCCATGCTTCGCAGCACCATTCAGCAGATCAGGGACAAGTGTGAGGCTTCGCAGTACGAGCTTTACAAGCTGGCCCAGACAAAGGGATATTACAAACCCGCCATCATGGCAAATGACAACGAAGTGCAGCAGACAAAACAGCAGCTGCAAAGCTGAGATGCATTCAGGAAAATGACGCTGCCGTTTTGTGGCCGTACTCCTTTCTCTGGAGGGAGTACGGCTTTTTTCAATTTCACGCCAAGAAAGTCTGCAATCACGGATTTTGTTCTCATGAAAGCATTTATGAACAGGATAGGGTATGCCGGCAGAATATGAACCCGTGACCTTTGGATCGGTAGGTATCAAGCGATCAGGATGCCCAACGGGTTCCAAGAAAATTACGAAAGGTGATGGCATGCTTGTGAGTCGCCGCAAGATATTTTACTCGTTAGATAACAATGTTATGTAACAATGCTATCATTTACATTTCCCCTCATTCATGGTAAATTATTGTAAGGAAAAAGCAAAACGATGAAGATGGATCCTGGCATGCAGCCGCGTATCGTGCAAAGCGGCAACACGCTATGCGCCTGTTCAGTTGAATGATATATGCGGAGAATAATATGCACTTAGGGAGCAAAAACAAACAGATACAAAAGAAAGCGCTGGCTTTCGCATTTTTGTTGCTTACTGCATTGGCCTTTCCGCTGCCCTGCAACTGTACCTCGAAAGATTCAGACGAAGGTGTCCCATCCGTCAACGGGCCCTTGCGTCAGTCCCAGACCGTGAGGCTGTCTTTTGAGAGTGCGTATATGGGGATCAAGGTGCCTTTCATGGTTTATCTTCCCAAAGGGTATGGCGACGGAGAAAAGTATCCGGTATGGTACGGGCTGCATGGCTACTCCTCTTCCGAAAACATGTGGCTGCAAACCGCAGGCGTTGGCAGAACGGCCGACGAAATGATTGAACGGGGAGAAATCAGGCCATTGATCATGGTCTTTCCGCTGACCCGGTATGACCCTGCCAAGGCCATCCGGGAAGATCTGAAGGACGGAAAACGGGATGCAAGCCAGATGGAACGGTTTCTGTGCGGCGAATTGATCCCGTATGTCGATTCTCATTACAATACCATACAATTGCCGGACGGCCGGTACATCGGGGGATTTTCCATGGGCGGGTATTTCGCCCTGGAGATCGCTTTCCGTCATCCCGATCTGTTTTCAAAGGTCGGCGGATATAGCCCCGCGTTGATGTACGGCGATTTTTCCGGCGGGCAGCTTGAGAAGTGGCTATACCCCGACAATAACGCGGAAGAAATCTTCGAGACTGCTGATTTCATAATGGATAAGGGGCTGGATAAGCTCCAGGTGTATATTGACTGCGGCAGTGTGAATGAGCCATTCTCCGATGGGGCGCAATCCCTGTACGGTATATTGCAAAAGCTTGGGATCAGCGTGGAATTTCATATGCACGAAGGCGGGCACAGCCTGCAGTTAGGCAAAATGGAAGAATACCTTTTGTTCTTCAGCGGCATGGAACATGCGCATATGCCATAGCAGCGATTAGTCTTCCGATTTCTGGCGAAGGTTATAGTCCGATATATAGTAAGAACCCTGTAACCGCCATGATTACAGGGTTTTTCGTTGGTCAGACTAAAATGTACCCTAGAAAATGGACAGCAAGGGTTTTGAAAACCCATCAAAATGGACAGATGAGTTTTCAAGACCCTTAGTGTCGGACAATAGTGGTTTTGACTCCAGTTCAGACAGGTATTACAATAAAACCAAACTGGAGGAATGCTGTATGGCTATCAAGAAGTTTACTGAAGAAGACATGAATCATCTCCGAGCAAGTCCTTATGTTTTAGATGTAAGTCCTAGCATTGTGCACTTCTCAGCCGAATTTAAGGAACTGTTTTGGAAATCGATACAAGAAGGAAAAGAACCACGAGATATCGTTATCGAGCTCGGCATCGACCCAGAAATTCTTGGTGAATATCGTGTATCTGGATTGAAGGGTATGATCCGAAATGAAGTCCGAGCGGGAAAAGGGTTCAGGGACTTAAAAACATACGGTTCATATCTCATAGATTACACAGATCCAAACGCAAAAGTTAAATACCTAGAACAACAACTGGCATACAAAGATCAGGAGATAGATTTTCTAAAAAAAATTGTTGCTTTAGGCAGGGAGGAGGCGGGTTCATGAGTGTTCCGCCATCTGCCAAGTATGCTATCATCCGTGAGATGACGCAGCGAGACAACAACTTGCTGAATATAGCCTGGCTGTGCTCTGCTGCCGGCGTTTCGCGGTCTGGATACTACCATTACCTTGAAACAGAAGACCTAAGACGATACCGTGAAGAACAAGACCGAAAGGATTTCCAAATAATTCTGGAGGCTTATCGGTTCCGTGGCTACAACAAGGGAGCCCGAGGAATTTACATGCGGCTTCTTCATATGGTTCCTCCAGTGCACATGAACATTAAGAAAATCCGACGGTTAATGAGCAAATATGGACTTTTCTGTCCTATTCGCAAAGCAAATCCATACCGGAGGATGGCCAAAGCACTAAGAACCAGCAATGTTGCTCCCAACCTGCTGAACCGGGAGTTTGAAACACACGGCCCCCGTGCTGTTCTGCTGACGGATATTACATACATCATTAACGGTAAGGTGCCACGGTGCTATATGTCTACGATCATCGACGCTTGTACAAAAGAACTGCTCGCTTGGGTACTGAGCGAATCCCTAGAAATTGATTTTGTTCTGGAAACCGTGAACCAGCTCATCGAGAGTTATGGTATCTCATTGACAGCCGAGACTCTGATAAATTCGGATCAGGGGTCACACTATACAAGCATAAAGTTTATCCAGCTGATAAAAGACAGTGAACTGAGGCAGTCCATGTCCAGAAAAGCAAACTGTTGGGATAATGCTCCGCAGGAATCCTTTTACGGTCACATGAAAGATGAAATTGACATTTCTCAGTGTACGACATTTGAAGGAATTCATCAAGTAATCAGCGACTGGACCGATTATTACAACACCGTGCGATACCAATGGGATTTGGCAAGGCTAGCTCCAAGCGAGTATTACAATTATCTCGTTACAGGGCAATACCCTTTGACCATACCAAAAGCAAAAGGTAAAGGTTGACAGTGGGGCGCTGCCCCACGCCCCGAGGTTTTTCGCTTTGGTTTCCAGGGAGGCGGTGCCTGTCTGCAAAAAAGAAGCGGTGTGATTTACACCGCCCCCCTTGTAAACCCGCACGGGCGCTCGGGTTGCTCCTCAGCGTTGCCCTATCCTCCCCTGCGGTAAAGCACATTTAGTATAGCATTAATATCTATCTTACTGGAATACCAAAAACCCAAATTGTCCTTGACATGGGGTACACTATA
>JAEYOV010000017.1 GCA_023411395.1 Bacillota bacterium | reverse complement strand
CAATATCCTTCGGGCGTGGCCCTCAGGATGACAGCGTGCGGAGTTTTGCTATATGCTATGAAAAAGTGCCCATCGATGCATTTATGTTTTACAATGGTACCAGGATTCGCGCAAAGGATTGCATTTCGGAACGGACGAGGCCAATAATACTGACAAAGATGTGCCATGACAAATACGCTTTGCATGGGAAAAATCCATATCAGGGCAAGGCGGAATTATGTGTGCCGCTTTTTTTCCAATTTATTATTGACATATGCCAGAAACGGTGTATAATTCAGATAAATGGCATATGCCAAAAACGATGGTGGTGAGACTATGCCCAGGCCAAGAAAGGGAAGGCGCGTCTGCTGCATGCCGGGATGCAGGCGTTTCGGCCCGCTGGCGGACTTGGACGGCAGCCACAAGGTGATCGAAATGACGGTGGATGAATTTGAGGCCATCCGCCTGATCGATTTGATGGGGTGCAATCAGGAGGAATGCGCCGGATATATGCAGGTTGCCAGGACAACCGCCCAGGCGATTTACAACAGCGCGCGGATGAAGCTGGCCGAGTGCCTTGTCAACGGGAAGGAGCTGGCCATTGGCGGGGGAACCTACATCCTTTGTGAAGACGGCCCGCCCGGCGCATCATGCGGCCACTGTTTTAACGGAAGGCATCGGAACGAAGCGCTTGAGTTGCGTGTAGCAGATCAGGCGGGAGAAAAAGACATAACAATCGGTGAGAAAGGAAGGGAGTGTACCATGCGCATTGCAGTCACATACGAAAACGGGGAGGTATTCCAGCACTTTGGGCATACCGAACGGTTCAAGGTTTATGATGTTGAGGACAACGAGGTAAAGCTTGCCACAACAATCAACACAAACGGCAGCGGTCACGGTGCGCTGGCGGACATCCTGAAAAAGATTAAGGTGGATGCGCTGATTTGCGGCGGCATCGGCGGCGGCGCCAAGCGGGCTTTGGCAGAAGCCAATATCAAGCTCTACGGCGGTGTTTCAGGAAACACGGACAAAGCGGTCGAAGCGCTGTTAAAGGGCGAGCTTCAGTATGATTCTGAAGCTTCTTGCGATCACCAGGGACATCATCACGGGGATGATTGCGGGCAGCAGGGCTGCGGGGAGCATCAGCACCATCATCATGGTTCATAAAGTGCTGCTGCAAAAAAACCGCGAAAGGCAAAAACCTGTTCGCGGTTTTTTATATATCGTGCGATGCGCAGTGCCGTTACAGGTCGATAAACTTCCGAAACTCCGTCAGTATGCCGATACCGTCCGGATAATGCGCAGCAAATTGAGGCACGGCGTGGCTGGGGAAGGAATTGCCCTCAATGAACCGGGGGCCGCTGTCCGTGATGGCCACATCCCAGGCCACAAAGCGCATCTGGGGGATTTTTTGGGAAGCCTCAATGCACATTTGCTTGGCTTCTTCCCAGAAAGGCATCTCAAAGCCCACAATCGGCGTACCAGTTTTGGGGTGCTTTTCAAAGGTGTTGCCCTGCTTGTCCGCGCCGACAGTTAATAGCTTGCCGGAATCCAGGTCCACCCTTGCGGCCATGCCGCCGCAGTCCACGTTATCCATCACCCGGCCGTTGCCGATTCGCAAAAAGGCGTAGACAATGCCCTGCTTTTTATCGCCCAGCAGCGTTGCGATGCGGACTGTGTTGACGGAGGTGGGGCAAAGCATGGCCAGCCTTTCGTGCTGCTTTACCACTTCCTCCAGGATACCAATGCTTTTTTGATGGAGCAGCTCCAAAAACTCCGGGATGCTTTCCTGCCAATCCGCCCTGGCAAACTTTTCAATGCCCTGGCCGCTGGAGCCTTCCAGGGGCTTGGCGATTACCGTATCCTTGTTTGAAAGGAATTGTTCGAGCGCCTCCAATGCAGTGGTTTGGCTGATTTCCAGCCAGTCCCTTTTTACATGTTCTGCAAACAGCGTGTTGAACTCCGCCTTGTTGTCAAAGTAATGCCAGTAGTTTTTGTCGTTCATCCGCCTTACGATGCTGTTGGATATGCCGCGGGTGATTTGCGTTCTGCGCTGGGCGTCGTTCAAACGGTAAAACTGGGCGATCTTGTAGTCCACATAGCCCGCGTTGTAGCGGATGGCGCACATCAGCATGTCAAACAAAAGCCAGAGGCGGCCTTTACCGCTGCGCTCTTTCAAAAGCTTCGTGGTTTTCCACATGGCCCGAAAGTCCATGCGGAGGATGCGCTGGAAAAGAAATTTCAAACGGCTCATAGCTGCCTCCACCAGATTACACGTTAAAACGGAACAGGGTCACATCCCCGTCCTGCATGACATATTCCTTGCCCTCGCTGCGGATGAGCCCCTTTTCCCGGCAGGCGGCCATGCTGCCCTGGTTAACCAGCGTCTCATAGGGCACGATCTCCGCGCGGATGAAGCCCTTTTCAAAGTCGGTATGGATTTTTCCGGCGGCCTGGGGTGCTTTGGTGCCCGCCTTGATGGTCCACGCCCGGCACTCGTCGCTGCCTGCGGTAAGGAAGGACATCAGCCCCAGCAGCCGGTAGCAGGCGGTGACCAGCCTGTCCAGCCCGCTTTTTTCAAGCCCCAGGGCGGAAAGGAATTCAGCCTTTTCCTCCGGGGGAAGCTGGGCGATTTCCTCCTCGATGCGGGCGCTGATAACAAGCAATTCCGCATGCTCGGCCTTTGCCAGTTCCTTCATTTTTGCCACGCCGGGGATTTCATCCTCCGGCCTTGACAAATCATCCTCGGCAATGTTGGCGGCGTAGATCACAGGCTTGGTTGTGAGCAGGAACCAGCCTTCCGCTGCCTCCCTTTCCTCTTCCGTCATGGGGAAGGTACGGGCGGGCTTGCCCTGCGTGAGGTGGCTTTGCAGCCTTTGCGCCATGTCCGCCTCCTGGGCATACTTTTTGTCACCGGACTTTACCATTTTGCGGGCCTTGTCTTCCCGGCGGGTAACGGTCTCCATATCCGCAAAGATCAGTTCCAGGTTGATGGTTTCAATATCCCGGGCAGGATCCACGCTGCCGTCCACATGAATGATGTTTTCATCCTCAAAGCAGCGAACCACGTGGACGATGGCATCCACCTCCCTGATGTGGGAGAGAAACTTGTTGCCCAAACCCTCACCCCGGCTGGCGCCTTTCACCAACCCGGCGATATCCACAAACTCAATACCGGTGGGTGTCACCTTTTTGGGGTGGTACATCTCCGCCAGCACGTTCAAACGGTCATCGGGCACCAGGACCGTGCCTGTGTTGGGCTCAATGGTGCAAAAGGGATAATTGGCTGCCTGCGCTCCCGCCTGGGTGATGGCATTGAACAAGGTGCTTTTTCCGACGTTGGGCAAGCCTACGACACCCAGCTTCATGGACGACGCCCCTTCCTTAACATGAGAACAATAGCCACATTATTATACTAGCGCGGGAAGGGAATTGCAATCTTTCCCTAACGGCTGGAACTTTTTTGGAAAGGATGCGTCATACTAGCAGTTGGAAAAATTATGGAAGGAGATATGCATGATGAAAAAGAAAAATGTGATTTGCCTGCTGCTTGTTCTTTGCCTGTCCGTATCGCTGCTTCCCGCGGCCTGGGCGCAGGATACGGGGGATGCTTCCTTACCCATCAGTGAAAAGGAATTTTCCGTGCTGCTGAAGGAGGCTTTTCCCGAGACTTCGGAAGCCTCGCAAATGACCTCCGATCTGCCTGTCACCTTTGGCCGCGCGCTGGAGGCTCTGTGCCGGGCTGTGGGGCATACGGATCAGTCCGACGCATCATGCCTGGCCTTCGCCATGGAAAACGATCTGATTACGGGCCTTGCGGCCGTCGCAGACCGGCAGGTTTCACGTGAGGATGCGCAAAAGCTGATCGCGTCCTTTACAGCCTACAGGGCCGCGCAGATCGAAAACGAGATGCGGGAGGAAGCTCTTTTCAGGACGGCTGTTGCCACGTTCGAGCCGATGCTGCAGATGGCGGGCGCCCCTGCCCCGGGGAACTTCGTAAGTACCATGCCGGTACCCATGCCCCATTTCGATTACAACAGCATGAACGACGAATCCTACGGCAACGAAGCGGAGAACCGTTTTTTGAACCCCCTTGCAAGCCCGTTTTCCACCTTTGCCCTGGACGTGGATACGGCCTCCTACGCCAACATCCGCAGGTGCCTCATAGGCGGCTACCTGCCCGACAAAGGCGCCATCCGCATCGAGGAGATGCTCAACTATTTCGATTACGATCTTAAGAGGCCCTCGGCGGAGGAGCCCATTTCCATCACCACGGAGCTTGCCGTGTGCCCCTGGAACAAGGAGCACCAATTGGCCATGATTGCCCTTTCCGGCTATGAGCCGGACAAGGCTTCGCTTCCGGGCAGCAACCTTGTTTTCCTGGTGGACGTATCCGGCTCCATGGAGGCGTACAACAGGCTGCCGCTGGCGCGAAAGGCACTGAAGCTGCTGGTGTCACAGCTTGGCGCGAAGGACCGGGTCACCATTGTGACCTACGCCGGCTCGGCGGGCGTTTTGCTGGATACCACCCCGGCTGATCTTCAGGAAAAGCTATTTGCGGCCATCGACTCAATGCATGCCGGCGGCTCCACCAACGGCGCCGGCGGGATCGAGGCGGCCTATCAAAAGGCCGGGGAGGCCTATATCGAGGGTGGGAACAACCGGGTCATCCTGCTCACAGACGGCGACTTCAATGTTGGCGTGCAAAGCGCGAGCGAACTGGAGGCGCTCATCACCAAGGAGCGCGGGAAGGGCATCTATCTGAGCGTGCTGGGGTTCGGCATGGGGAATTTAAAGGATTATGAAATGGAAACGCTGGCGGATCGGGGCAATGGCAACTATGCCTACATCGATACGCTGAAGGAAGCCAAAAAGGTGCTGGTGGATGACATGACAGGCACCATTTTTACTATCGCCAAGGATGTGAAGCTCCAGGTGGAGTTCAATCCCCAAAATGTCTCCGCCTACCGGCTGATCGGCTATGAAAACCGGCTGCTGAATACGGAGGATTTTTTGGATGACAATAAGGATGCCGGGGAAATGGGCGCGGGCCATCAAATGATCGCCCTGTATGAGATCATTCCCGCGGCGGCTGGGGAAGCACCCGTCCCGGTGGCCGAATCCCGCTACCAAAAGCAGGTCCCGGCAGGCGGGGAGGAAACGCTGTATGTTTCCGTCCGCTACAAGCTTCCCGGCAGCGAAAAAATCATGACGGCGGAAAGCGCGGTGAAGGCAGGTGACATTTCCCCGGCCATGAGCGGCACCATGGCCTTTGCCTCCGCGGTGGCCGAGTTCGGGCTCATTTTGAAGGACTCCCCCTATAAGGGCGATGCCAGCCTGGAAAGCGTAATCGGCCGCGCCCTTGAAAGCCGTGAAGCGGATGCGTATGGCTACCGCGCGGAATTTGTGCAGCTCGTAGATTTGGCAAGGCTCCTTCTGGGCGAATAAGGTGACAAGCTTTTGGGGATGCATTGAAGGGGCAAAGTTCCGCAAGCTCATTCGTCGCGCTGGTTCGCTGCTGCTCCCATCGCTCGCTTCGCTTGATTCCCTCGCCTCGCTTCATCCGTCACAGACGGCGCTCGGTTCGGTCACCCTTCAATTGTAATCGTATCGATCGGCTTTGCCGGTCGGGCGGGGTTTGCGGAGCAAACAATCCCAGCCAACGCAATAGTCGTGCCGCTGCGCTATCACTTGCGGCACTTCTTTTCGTTGGCCTCCTCCGCCTCGCTTCATCCGCCACAGGCGGCGCTCAGCTTCGGAGCCTTACAC
>JAEYOV010000021.1 GCA_023411395.1 Bacillota bacterium | reverse complement strand
AAGTCGTCCTCCCCGCACCCCACCTGCAAAACTTTGTATTTTTGAAAATGCATTACGCTTTACTATTTAACGCTGCTGGCCATGAACGTTTAGAGATTGCTCCCGTTCCAGCCCCAATGCTGTACTTCCTCGTACTTGACGAACACACGGTTTGGGGGAATGTTTAGTTCACTGTTCAGGATCTTCGTGACCTCCGCCGTCATCTTCTGATAGGCGGCCGGGGAGGCGGAGCCGAACAGCTTCACTTCCACCATTGCGGCGGGCTCGCTGTTTGTACCCTGAAAGTACAGACGGCAGCCGGGCTGAATGTTCAGCATGAGCCAGGTCTCACTTTTCCCCGGGATCAGGGAAATAGCCTTGCCCAGCTTTTGCTTTACGCTTTCCTCCTGGGCGGGATTCACAGTAACGCTGACCTTGGCATCGATGAACGGCATGATATCCTCTCCTTCCTAAACGGTGAGTTCATAGGTTTCGCCCTGGGCATTGTATTCCTTTAAAAGCGGCAGGATGATTTCGTTCAAATATTCCTCCACCTGTTCTTTACTTCTGCCAATAAAGCGGGCCGGGTCAAGAAGCTTTTCCATGTCATCCCTGCTCAGGCCAAAGGCCGTATCCCCGGCGATGCGCTCCAACAGGTCGTTTTTCCCGCCCATCTCCTTTACCACCCTGGCGGCGGCCTGGGCGTGGACGCGGATCTTCTCGTGCAGCTCCTGTCTGTCGCCGCCCCGCTTTACCGCATCCATGAGGATGTTCTCGCTGGCCATGAAGGGCAGCTCCTCCATCACCCGGCGGCGGATAACCTGAGGGTACACCACCAGCCCGTTGCACACGTTGAGCAGTATGTTCAGGATGGCGTCCACCCCTAAAAACGCCTCAGCCACTGCGATGCGGCGGTTTGCGCTGTCGTCCAGGGTGCGCTCGAACCATTGGGTCCCCGCGGTAAAGGCGGCGTTCAGCACATCCACCATCACGAAGCGTGCAAGGGCCGTAATGCGTTCGGACCGCATGGGGTTGCGCTTGTAGGGCATGGCGGAGGAGCCGATTTGGCTTTCCTCAAACGGTTCCTCCATCTCCTTGAAGCTTTGCAAAAGCCGCAAATCATAGGAAAACTTGCTGGCGCTCTGGGCGATGCCGCATAGGGCGCTCACCACCTGGTAATCCACCTTGCGGGAATACGTCTGCCCGGACACGGGCACAACCTTGGAAAAGCCCATTTCGGCGGCGATTTCCGCTTCCAGGATTTTTGCCTTTTCCCCGTCGCCGTCAAACAGCTCCACAAAGCTGGCCTGGGTGCCGGTGGTGCCCTTGTTGCCCAGAAGGGCCAGGTTTTCGATGCGCTGCCCGATCTCCAGGAAATCCATATGCAATTCGTTCATCCACAGCGTGGCCCGCTTGCCCACGGTGGTGAGCTGCGCCGGCTGCAGGTGGGTATAGGCCAGGGCGGGCAGGCCCTTGTATTCCTCCGCGAACGCTGAAAGCAGCGCCAGTACATTCAGAAGCTTGCGGCGGATGATTTGAAAGCCCTGCTTCATAACGATGATATCGGTGTTGTCCCCCACGTAGCAGGAGGTGGCCCCCAGGTGGATGATGCCCTGGGCTTTTTTGCATTGCAGCCCGTAAGCGTAAACATGGCTCATCACATCGTGGCGGCATTCCTTTTCCCGGCGGTTAGCATCCTCGTAATTGATGTCATCAAGATGGGCGGAAAGCTCGTCAATCTGCTCCTTTGTGATGGGCAAGCCCAGCTTTTTTTCTGCCTTCGCCAGCGCAAGCCACAGCCTGCGCCAGGTTTTGAACTTGTTGTCGTCGGAAAACACATACTGCATCTCCCGGCTGGCATACCGGGTGGAAAAGGGGCTCACGTATCCGCTGTGGTCCAAAAAATCATCTCCATTACCGGAAGTAATCAACTCCGCCCTCGAAAAGGGGTTGGAACTTGTTGCCGTCCACATTCTTGTACAGGTACTCGCCGCTGCGCTCGGTATGGCCCATCTTGCCCAGAATCCGCCCGTCCAGGGAGGTGATGGCCTCTATGGCCGCGTAGGAACCGTTGGGGTTGAAGGGCAGTTCCATCGCCGGCTGGCCCGCAAGGTCCACATACTGTGTGGCAATCTGCCCGTTTTTCGCAAGCTCGCGGATGACGGATTCCGGCGCCACGAAACGCCCTTCGCCATGGGAAACGGCGATTAAGTGGAGATCCCCCACCCGGCAGCGGGACAGCCAGGGCGATTTGTTGGAAGCGATGCGGGTGTGCACAAGCATGCTCTGATGCCGTCCGATGACGTTGTAGGTCAGGGTGGGGCAGTTTTCATTGGTGTCGATGATTTCGCCGAAGGGCAGCAAACCCAGCTTGATCAGCGCCTGGAACCCGTTGCAGATGCCAAGCATCAGACCATCCCGCTTGAAAAGCAGGTCATGGACGCTGTCCTTCATGCGGGGATTTCTGAAAAAGGCGGTGATGAGCTTTCCGGAGCCATCCGGCTCGTCGCCGCCGGAAAAACCGCCGGGCAAGACGATCATCTGGCAGGCAGCGATGCGCTTTTGCGCTTCCATCAAGCTTTCAGTAACGGCGGCCGGCGTCAGGTTGTTGAGCACAAACACGTCCGCGTCCGCCCCGGCGCGCTCAAGCGCACGCAGGGTATCCACCTCGCAGTTGGTGCCGGGGAACACGGGGATGAAGGCCCTGGGCCGGGCACAGCCGATCTTTGGCGAAACCCGCCTGTCCACAGCATAGGAGAAAATTTCCGGCTTGTCAACCGTGCTTTTGCCACGGTAGGGAAACACGCTTTCCAGCTTGCTTTCCCAGGCTTCCTGTACGGCGGCAAGATTTGCCGTCTCACCGTGTGCGGCAAAGGTGTAAGCTTCCGCCGTACAACCCAGGTTTTCCCCGATATCCATTTCCTCCGAAAGCTCCAGAATAAAGCTGCCGTACCGCCAGGCAAACAAATCGCCGGCAAAGCCACTGTCCAGCGCAAAGCCGATTTCATTCCCCAGCGCCATTTTTACGATTCCCTCGGCGATGCCGCCAAAGTCCACCGCCCAGGCGGAGCAGGCCTTCTTCTCCCGAAGAAGCGTTTCCACCGTATCCAGCGTCTTCAAAAAGCTCTCCGGATCGTTCAAAAGGTCTGAGGAAAGCAAAACTACCTTGTGTCCCGGCTGCTTGAACTCGGGGGTAGAAACGCATTCGGCCTGCCCGGGGGCCACGGCGAAGGATACCAATGTAGGCGGCACATCGAGGTTTTCAAAGGAGCCGGACATACTGTCCTTGCCCCCGATGGCGGCGATACCAAAATGCAATTGGGCGTCCAGCGCGCCCAGCAGCGCCGCCAGAGGCTTGCCCCACCGCTCCGGCTTTGCGCCCAGCCGCTCAAAATACTCCTGAAAGGTAAGGTAAGCATCCCTGCGGGAAAAGCCCGACGCCACGAGTTTGGCGACGCTTTCCGCCACCGCCAGGTATGCTCCCTCGTACGGGCATTGCTCAGTAAGGTAGGGATTGAAGCCGTAGGCCATGCCTGAACAGGCGGAGGTATTCCCTTTTTCCAGCGGCAGCTTGGCAGACATGGCCTGGATGGGCGTTAATTGCTTTTTCCCGCCGAAGGGCATGACGACGGTTCCCGCGCCGATGGTGGAATCGAACCGTTCCACCAGCCCCTTTTTGCCGCACACATTCAAATCGGACATAAGCGCGGTGAGCTTTTCCGCAAGCGTACCGGAAGGCGCGGTCTTTTGCCGGATTTGCGCCGGCTTCACCCAGGCGGCGGCATGCTTTGCCGCGCCGTTGGAGTTTAAAAAATCCCGGCCGATATCCACAACGGTCTTTCCCCGCCAGGTCATGGTGAGGCGCTTTTGCTCCTTCACATGGGCTGCCACGGTGGCCTCGATGTTTTCCCTCCGGGCTTCCTCCAGAAAGGTTTGAACATCCTCCGGGGCAAGCACCACGGCCATGCGCTCCTGGCTTTCGGAAATGGCAAGCTCCGTACCGTCGAGCCCCTCATACTTTTTGGGCACGGCGTCCAGATCAATGTCCAGGCCGTCGGCCAGCTCGCCGATGGCCACCGATACGCCGCCGGCCCCAAAGTCGTTGCAGCGCTTGATCATGCGGGTGACCTCGGGATTGCGGAACAGCCTTTGCAGCTTGCGCTCGGTGGGCGGGTTGCCCTTTTGCACCTCGGCACCGCAGGTTTCAATGCTGGTCAGTTGGTGGGATTTGGAGGAGCCTGTGGCCCCGCCGCAGCCATCCCGGCCCGTGCGCCCGCCCAGCACCACCACCGCGTCGCCAGGGGCAGGCGTCTCCCGGCGTATATTTTTCTTGGGGGCGGCGCCCAATACCGCGCCGATCTCCATGCGCTTGGCCACATAGCCGGGGTGGTAGATTTCATCCACAAAGCCGGTGGCCAGGCCGATTTGATTGCCGTAGGAGCTGTAGCCCGCCGCGGCGGTGGTGGTCAGCTTGCGCTGGGGCAGCTTGCCCGGCAGCGTTTTTTCAAGCGGCGTAAGCGGGTCCGCCGCGCCGGTCACACGCATGGCCTGGTATACGTAGGTGCGGCCGGAAAGGGGGTCGCGGATGGCCCCGCCGATGCAGGTGGCCGCGCCGCCGAAAGGCTCGATTTCGGTGGGATGGTTATGGGTTTCGTTCTTGAACATCAAAAGCCAGGGTTCCGGCTTGCCGTCCACGTCCACATTGATCTCTATGGAGCAGGCGTTGATCTCGTCGGACACATCCAGATTGGAAAGCTTCCCTTGCTTTTTCAGATACTTGGCCCCAATGGTGGCGATGTCCATGAGGGTGATGGGCTTGTCCTTCCCCCCGTGCACCGCTTCCCGAAGCTTCAAATAATTCAGGAATGCTTTTTCCACCCGCTCCTTTTCGATATTCACCTCATCCAGCACGGTAAGGAAGGTGGTATGGCGGCAGTGGTCGGACCAGTAGGTGTCGATCATGCGGATTTCCGTAAGGGTGGGGTCCCGGTTTTCCGATAGGAAATAGTTCTGGCAAAAGAGCAGATCGTCGGCGTCCATGGCCAGACCATATTTGCGCACGAATTCCCCCACGGCGTCCCTGTCCAGCTTGCGGAAGCCGTGCAAAACCTCAATATCCTCCGGCTCCTTGTAATCCATGTGCAGCGTATCGCGGCGTTCAAGGGATGCTTCCCGGCTTTCCACAGGGTTGATGACGTATTTTTTAATCCGAAGGATTTCGTCCTCCGAAGGATTCCCGCCCAGCAGATAAACCCTGGCGGTGCGGACCGTAGGCCGCTCGCCCTGGGAAACAAGCTGGATGCACTCCGCGCAGGAATCGGCCCGCTGGTCAAACTGGCCGGGCAGGGATTCCACGGCGAAGACCGTTTCGTCCTTTACGGGCAGCTCGGCATAGGCGGTATCCAACTGCGGCTCGAAGAACACAACGGGCTTGCACGTTTCAAAAAGCGCTTGATCAAGGCCCTCCACATCATAGCGGTTGAGCAGCCGCAGGGAGGTGACGCTTTGAATGCCCATCAGGCTACGGATTTCCTGAAAAAACTGTGCGGCCTCCACGGCGTAGGGCGCTTTTTTCTCCACATACAAACGGAAAACAGGCATGCCGGTTCCCCCTTTATCTTTTTGAAGCGTTCAGGGCACGCTGCCCGATATCGCGGCGCATGTGCATATTCTCAAAAGAAACGGCCTCACAGGCGCGGTAGGCCTTCTGCACCGCCAATTCCAGCGTGTCCGCTGTTGCAGTAACGCCCAGCACCCGCCCGCCGGAGGTGAGGATTTTGCCATCCTCCAGGCGCTTTGTGCCCGCGTGGAAGTGGTATACGCCCGGTTCTTTTTTCGCGTTCAGCCCCTTGATTTCCTTGCCCGTTTCATAGGCCACGGGGTAACCGCCGCTGGCCAGCACCACGCAGCAGGACGCGCCGGAGGTAAAGGATACGTCCGTCTTATGAAGGGTTCCGTCCGCCGTAGCCTTCATAACGGTCAACAGATCGCTTTTCAGAAGCGGCAGCACCGCCTGGGCTTCCGGGTCGCCAAAGCGGCAGTTGTACTCGATCACCTTGGGGCCTGAGTCCGTCAGCATCAGGCCAAAGTACAGGCAGCCGCGGAAGGTGCGGCCTTCCCTGTTCATGGCCTCAATGGTCGGCAGGAAGATTTCCTTCATGCACCTTGACGCGGTCTCCTCCGTGTAAAAGGGGTTCGGGGCGATCACGCCCATGCCGCCGGTGTTGAGACCCTGGTCGAAATCCAGCGCCCGCTTGTGATCCATGGAGGATACCATGGGCTTTACGGTTTCCCCGTCGGTAAAGCACAAGACCGACACCTCGGGGCCTTCGAGAAATTCTTCAACGACTACCCGGCTGCCAGAAACACCGAAGATTTTTTCCTGCATGATGCTTCGGATGGCATCCTCCGCCTCCGCCCGGGTCAAACAGATCAGCACGCCCTTGCCCAGGGCCAGGCCGTCGGCTTTGACGACAACGGGATACTTGCAGGCTTTAAGGTATGCAAACGCGGCCTGGGCGTCGCCGAAGGTTTCATAGGCGGCGGTGGGGATGGCGTATTTCTTCATGAGGTCTTTGGCAAAGACCTTGCTGCCCTCGATAAGGGCGGCCTTCTTGTCCGGGCCGAAGGCGGGAATGCCCGACTCTTTAAGCAGGTCCACCAGCCCCAGGCACAGGGGATCATCCGGGGCCACCACCGCGAAATCAATGGCCTTCTCTTTGGCAAAGGCGGCGATGGTATGGATATCCGTCGCCTTGACGGGCACACAGGCTGCCTCCCCTGCCATGCCGCCGTTGCCGGGGAGGACATATATTTCCTTGACTGCGGGATTTTCCCGAAGCTTTTGCAGGATAACGTGCTCCCGGCCGCCGCCCCCCACCAGCAACAGTTTCATGGCGTTCCCTCCCATCAGTGGTGGAACAGGCGGATGCCCGTAAAGCACATGGCCATGCCGTACGCGTCGCAGGTGGCAATCACCTGGTCGTCCCGCACGGAGCCGCCGGGCTGGGCCACGTACATAACGCCGCTGCGGTGCGCCCTTTGAATGTTGTCGCCAAAGGGGAAGAAGGCGTCGCTGCCCAGGGATACATCCGACAGTCTTAAAAGCCATTCCTTCCTTTCCGCGGGGGTGAGGGGGTCGGGTCGTGATGCAAAAAACGTACGCCAGCTTTCCTCCCCGAGCACATCCTCACAGTCATCGGAAATGTACAGGTCGATGGTGTTGTCCCGGTCGGGCCGGCCCAAGTTTTGCGCAAAGGGCAGCGCCAGCACCTTGGGATGCTGCCGGAGCCACCAGTTGTCCGCCTTACTGCCCGCCAGGCGGGTGCAGTGGATTCGGGACTGCTGCCCGGCCCCCACGCCGATGACCTGGCCATCCTTGACGTAGCAGACGGAATTCGATTGGGTGTACTTGAGGGTAATGAGGGAGATCAGCAGGTCACGCTTTGCATCCGGCGGAATGCTTTTGTTTTGGGTAACGATGTTTTCAAGAAGTACTTCATTGATTTTCAGTTCGTTCCGCCCCTGCTCGAAGGTGACGCCGAATACATCCTTTTGCTCGATGGGTGCAGGTATGTAAGCCGGGTCGATTTGGACGATGTTGTAATTCCCCTGGCGCTTTGCCTTCAAAATCTCCAGTGCCTCGGGCGCGTATCCCGGCGCGATGACACCGTCGGAGACCTCAGGCTTGATAAGGTTGGCCGTTTCCACATCACACACGTCCGATAGGGCAATAAAATCGCCAAAGGAGGACATGCGGTCGGCCCCCCGCGCCCTGGCGTAGGCGCAGGCAAGGGGTGACAGCGCCTTACTCCCCACAAAATAGATTTGCTTGAGCACATCGGTTAAGGGCAGCCCCACAGCCGCCCCCGCCGGGCTCACATGCTTGAAGGAGGCCGCGGCGGGAAGGCCGGTGGCCGTTTTCAATTCCCGCACAAGCTGCCAGCCGTTGAGCGCGTCCAGCAGGTTGATGTAGCCGGGCCTGCCGCCCAAAACCTGAATGGGCAATTCCCCGTCCCGCAGGAAGATTCGGGAAGGCTTCTGGTTCGGGTTGCAGCCGTATTTCAGCGCCAGCTCTTTAGGCATTGTCCTTCGCCTCGCTTACTTTTTGTTTTTATTGATGATGCTCGTGCGCGTCTCACCGTCCGATAGGCGAATGCAGCGCACAAACAGGGACACCTTGTTGTCAGGGTTCAGGCTTTCCCACAGCCTTTGAGCGAAATCCTCCATATCCATTTCCGGCAGCGCCACGCAAACCGGTTCTCCCTCAAAGGAGGGGATGGGGTTTCCGTCACAGCGGTAGGTATGGATGAGATGCCCCTCCCCCGCGGCGGGCATGGGATACTCAAAGAAAAACCGTTGCGGAGCGTTTGGGTTTCCGCCTCCGCTTTTTAAAATCGACAGGCGGCAGGCGCAACTTCCATTCTTCACCAACATCAATCCGCTGATGCGGGGCGTGTAGTTCGGCGCGTCCGGCTCAAAGGTTCGGGTGCGGAGCGCATCCTCAAAGCTTTTGCCCGATTGAAGAAAATCAATGATGGTATCCGTCTGGTCGCCGTTGGTGACGATGGTTTGATTCTCAAGCACGCGGACCGGGGCGTAAATGATCAGGGAAGGGTCTAAAAGCTTTTTAGGATCAAATGCCTCGGTGCGGATGCCGCCCTCAAAGGGTACGAATACCCGGTTGCGGCTGTTTTCGCTGCGGCCCATGATGAAATAGGCCATGACGGCGTGGTTCTGCGTCCGGCCCAGCAGGATTCCCCGGCCGGGATAAGCGTTCTCCGAAAGGATTGCAAACAAGTCAGCCGGCATTACAGCTTGTCCTCCTTGGCATTATAAATCTCCCGGCAGCAATCCTCCACCGCCTTGGGCAAAAGCTGCCACTCCGCCTCCACCATTACGCGCTTTTGCAGCGATTCGGGCGTATCGTCAGGCAAAATATCCACTGCCTTTTGGGCGATGATTTTGCCGCCGTCGGGAATCTCGTTCACATAATGTACGGTCGCCCCCGTCACTTTCACGCCGTATGCCAAGGCCGCCTCGTGTACCTTAAGCCCGTAGTACCCCGCGCCGCAAAAGGCAGGGATGAGGCTGGGATGGACGTTGATGATGCGGCCTTCATAGGCGCGGGTCACGTTCTCCGGCAGGATGGCCAAAAAGCCCGCCAGCACCACAAATCCGATACCGTTTTGCCTGAGGATTTCAAGCAGCAGTTCCCCATAGGCTTCCGGCGTCGTGCCCTTTTCCTTTTTCGCCACCAGGGAAGGAATGCCTGCCATCCGGGCGCGCTCCAGGGCATAGGCGCCTTCCCGGTTGGATACGACCAGCGCAATTTCCCCGTGGGGAATCTTTCCCGCCGCCTTGGCGTCCAATATGGCCTGCAGGTTGGTGCCGCCGCCTGATACCAGAACAGCCACCCTTACCATAAAAGCACGCCGTCCTCTCCCTTTGCGACCTCGCCGATCACATAGGCGTCCTCGCCCTGGGCGCGGAGAATTTCAACAGCTTTGTCCGCCTGCGCCTTG
Source organism: Bacillota bacterium (assembly GCA_023411395.1). GTDB lineage: Bacteria > Bacillota > Clostridia > Christensenellales > Aristaeellaceae > JAEWAH01. Next base: position 38,490 of record JAEYOV010000021.1, on the reverse strand, counting down.
GGCACAGTCAAGCACATGCCAACCCCCATGTTGAAGGTGTTGAACATATCCTTTTCGGGAACATTCCCGGTTTTGGAAATCAAGCGGAAGATAGGCTGTGTTTTGACAGCCGCCTTTTCGATGCGGGCGCAAAGCCCCTTGGGCAAGGCCCTTGGGATATTCTCGTAAAAGCCGCCGCCGGTGATGTGGGAGATGCCCAGCACATCAATTTCCTTCAACAGGCTGAGAACGGGCTTTACGTAAATCTTTGTGGGTGTCAGCAGTTCCTCCCCCAGGGATTTTTGCAGTTCCGCCTGATACCTGCGCAGGATATCGCTCTCCACATTGAACACCTTGCGCACCAGCGAAAAGCCGTTGGAATGCACGCCGGAGGAGGGCAGGGCGATCAGGACATCACCGGGCTTCGTCTTTTCGTTATCAATGATCTTGTCCCTGTCCACCATGCCCACGGCAAACCCGGCCAGGTCGTACTCATCCGGCGGATAAAAGCCCGGCATCTCCGCCGTTTCCCCGCCGATCAATGCGCATCCGGCGCGCACGCAGCCTTCGGCCACGCCGGACACGATTGAAGCAACACGCTCCGGCAGATTTTTGCCCACGGCCACGTAGTCCAAAAAGAAAAGGGGCTTTGCCCCGCAGTAGATGATGTCGTTGACGCACATGGCCACGCAGTCGATGCCTACGGTGTCATGCTTGTCCATCAAAAAGGCGATTTTCAGCTTCGTGCCCACGCCATCGGTGCCGGACACCAGCACGGGCTTTTTCATGCCTTCCATGTCCAGCTCGAACAGCCCGCCGAATCCGCCGATGCCGCTTAACACGCCCGGGATCATGGTGCGGGCCACGTGGCTTTTCATCAGCTCCACGGCCTTGTATCCTGCGGTGATGTCGACCCCCGCCGCCTTGTAGCTTTCGCTTTCGCTTTTCATAAGCATTTCCCCCGCTTACTCTTTTTCGGTGATGGGCGTTTCAAACCTGGATTTACGGGTGCTCCTGGGCGGCGGCACGGGATAATCCCCCGTGAAGCAGGCGGTGCAGAAGCCGCCGCAGTCATGATCGGCCAGCTTGTCCAGAAAGGCGGTGTTCAAAAAGCCAAGGCTGTCCACGCCGATGATTTCCCGCATCTGCTCCACCGTGTGGTTGTGGGCCAGGAGGTTTTCGGTGGAATCGATATCGGTGCCGAAATAGCAGGGATGCTTAAACGGCGGAGCGGACAGGCGCAGGTGCACCTCCGTGGCCCCGGCGTCCCGCAAAAGCTTGACGATCCTGGCGCTGGTGGTGCCCCTGACCACCGAATCATCCACCAGCACCACCCTTTTTCCCTTGACGGTGGAAGTGATGACGTTCAGCTTGATATGTACGGAATTCTGCCTTTGGGTTTGCTCCGGCTGGATGAATGTGCGGCCGATGTACTTGTTTTTGATAAAGCCCAGCCCGTAGGGGATGCCGCTTTGGCGGGAGTAGCCGATGGCGGCGTCGATGCCGGAATCCGGCACGCCCACCACTACATCCGCCTGCACGGGATGCTCCAGGGCAAGAAACGAACCGGCCCTAAGGCGGGCTACATGCACACTGGCGCCCTCGATCACGGAATCGGGACGGGAAAAATAAATAAACTCAAACACGCACAAGCTTCGTTTGCATTTTTCCTTGGGGGGAATGTTATAAAGCCCCTGCTCCCCCGCCACCACGATTTCCCCGGGCAGCACATCGCGCACATAGTCCGCGCCGATGGCGTCCAGCGCGCAGCTTTCGCTGGCGAACACGTACCCCCCGTCGCCGATTTTGCCGATGCACAGCGGCCTAAAGCCCAGAGGGTCCCTGGCGGCAATCACCTTTTGCGGGCTCATGAGCACGATGGAATAGGCGCCCTGAATGCGTTCCATGGCCCCGCGCACCGCCTCCTCGATGGAGGGGGCGTTCAGGCGCTCCTGGGTGATGGTGTAGGCGATCACTTCGGTATCGGAGGTGGTGTGGAAGATCGCGCCGCGCTCCTCCAGCGTCTCCCTCAGCTCCGACGCGTTCACCAGGTTGCCGTTGTGGCACAGGGCCATGCCGCCCTTTAAGTGGTTGATGAGCAGCGGCTGGGCGTTGCCCCTGCTGTGGCTGCCGGTGGTGGCGTAGCGGCAGTGGCCCACCGCCGCCTGGCCGTCCTTCATCCCCTGCAGCACCTCTTTGGTGAAGACATCGTTCACCAGCCCCACATCCTTGTGGCAGGTGATGACGCCGTTTGCGTTCACGGCGATGCCGCAGCTTTCCTGGCCCCTATGCTGCAAGGCATACAGCGCGTGGTAGGCGGAGGCCACCACGCCCGCGCCGTCCTTGCGCCAGATGCCGAACACGCCGCACTCCTCATGCACTTTTGCGCTGACAGACAAGTGTTTCATTTATTCCCCCAACAGGCGCTTGAGTATCTCCTGGTACGCGTCCTCCACGCCGCCCAGGTCCCGGCGGAAGCGGTCCTTGTCCAGCTTTTCGTGGGTGCGGCTGTCCCAGAAGCGGCAGGTATCCGGCGAAATTTCATCCGCCAGCACGATTTGGCCGCCCGCGGTTTTGCCAAACTCCAGCTTGAAATCGATGAGCTCAATGTTCAGATCCTTTAAATAAGCGGATAGGACATCGTTTACCTTCAGCGCATAGGAGGCGATAAGGTCCACCTCCTCCTGGGTGGCCCAGCCCATGGCGGCGATGTGGTATTCGTTCACCATGGGGTCGCCCAGCGCGTCGTCCTTGTAGCAGTATTCCAGTACGGTTTTAGAAAGCTTTGTACCTTCCGGCAGGCCCAGGCGCTTGGACAGGGAGCCGGCGGCGATGTTGCGCACGATCACTTCCAGGGGCACGATGGTGACTTTCTTCACCAGTGTCTCCCGGGGGGAGATTTCGGCCACGAAATGGGTGGGGATGCCCTGCTTTTCCAGCAGCTTCATCAGATGATTCGTTACGCGGTTGTTGATGGCGCCCTTGCCCGCGATGGAGCCCTTTTTCAGGCCGTTGAAGGCGGTGGCGTCATCTTTGTAGTCCACCATATAAACTTCGGGGTCGTCGGTGCGGAACACCTTTTTCGCCTTGCCCTCGTATACCTGCTCCAGCTTGGTCATCATTTCGTCCTCCTCATCACACATTCAGGCTGTTGTCTTTGGCCAGAACCGCCTGGCGCATGGCATCCCGCATGCTGCTTAACCGTACGGCCAGGCCTTCCTCGCTCACGGCCAGAATCTGGGCCGCCAGCAGCGCCGCGTTGCCGGCACCGTCGATGGCCACGGTGGCCACGGGGATGCCAGTGGGCATCTGCACGGTGGACAAAAGAGCGTCCAGTCCGTCCAGAGAGGATTTGATGGGAACGCCGATCACCGGCAGCGTTGTCTGCGCCGCTAGCGCACCTGCCAGATGGGCGGCCTTCCCAGCGGCGGCAATGATCACGCCAAAGCCGTTCTCCCGGGCTGTTCTTGCGAAAGTGGCCGCCTCCTGGGGCGTGCGGTGGGCGGAATATACATGAGCCTCATAGGGGATGCCCAGCCCCTTGAGCTTGTCAAACGCATCCTTGAGCACCGGAAGATCGCTGTCGCTCCCCATCACCACGGCTACCTTTTTCATACCCTGCCTCCTTGTTCATAACATGTCCAAATAAACAAAAACGCACCGGCCCCATAATGAAGAGCCGCTGCTTCCAGACAACTATGCAAAACCCAATGTCCTTGCGAAAAGGCCTGCACCTCTCCCCAGGGTTTCATTCCCCTTGAGAAGCTGTGCCATCATCGCCACATCCTTTCCGAACTATTTTCATATAATAGGGCAAAATATGCCGATTGTCAACAGAATTTCCGAACATTTATTCATTTTACCGATATATCGTTTTGTTTTTGTGGAGATGGCCAAGCTTCTTCCCCTGTGGTATACGGATTGCACAAGACGAATGCAAAAGAGGATGAAATAATAAGTGACCCCCATTCCCAAAGACCGGGAACAGGGGTTGATTTTCTGTTTTGCGCATACACTACACTTTGATTGAGACTATCAAAATACCGCTTCCTCCACCTCGCGGCGCACGGGGATCGCCACCGACGCGCCCAGCCGGGACACGCACAAGGCCGCCGCCTTGGCCGCAAGAGCCATGCAGACGGGGATGTCCTTGCCCTCCAGCAGCGCGCCCAGGAAGTAGCCCATAAAGGTATCCCCCGCCCCGGTGGTATCCACCGCCTTGACCGGAAAGGAGCTTTGGCGGAATATTTGCCCATCCTTGAAAACAAGCGCACCCTGCCTGCCCAGCGTTTCCACGATCATGGCTTTGGGATAGCGTTTGGAAAGGGCCGTCACAACATCTTCCCCTTCCCCTTTCATGGCAAGCGCCTGGGCCTCGATTTCATTGACGAACAGGATATCGGCCAGATGGAGCGGCAGTTCGAATATGTCTTTTGTGATGGGAGAAGGATTGAAGGCGATGGTCATGCCCTTATCGTGCGCTTTTTGCATGATACGGGGAAGCATGCTGATTTCGTTTTGCGATACCAGCAAATCGCCCGGCCCGAAGGAATTCAAAGCCTCCTCCACCTGCGTTTCGTCCACCATCAGGTTGGTGCCGCCAAAGAGCAGGATGCTGTTTTCCCCGCTGTCGCTTAACTGGATCACCGTATGGCCGCCGGGCGCGCCAAGCCTTCGGACCAGGGAAGTATCCACACCGCTTTCACATAGGGCGGTTACAAGCGCCTCCCCATCCTCCCCGCGGCCAACGTTCCCCGCATGGCTGACCTGCGCTCCGCAGCGCGCCATGGCAATGGACTGGTTGAGCCCTTTCCCGCCGCAGACGCATACGCGGCTTTGGCAGGAGATGGTTTCCCCCGGCCGCACGAAATCCTTTACCCTGTATACGTAATCCATGTTCAAAGACCCGAAGCTGAGCACCTTCATAGAGCATCCTCCTATTAAATCAAAACCCGCGTCCTATAGTTAGTATGACACGCCCTTGCCTATTTCCTTTTTTATTTTGCCGCATTTCATGTTTCGTTCATACGGACAGTTTATTTTATATCATGAAAATAACATTTGGAGGAGACGCCATGCAGACTCGCAAAAAGCGGAAACGGAAAATGATCTGGGGAGCGCTTTTCCTGGCGCTTGTCCTGATCGCCGCTTACGGACTGTTCCTGAGGCCAAGGAAAGCACCCTATAATGAGGAAACAGCCAAGACCCAGGACATTATAACCTATTACAGCTTCTCCGGCAATGTGGAGCCGGGCGATGAGAAGGTGGTGACCGCCACCTCACTCGTGCGCGTCAAGACGCTTCCCATCAAGGAAGGCACGCTTGTAAAGGAAGATGACTACATCATCGTTCCCAAAAGCGGAAGCAAGATAGAGGCCGGCTTGGCCGGCACCTTGGCCGAAATCTTTGTGGATGTGGACGATGCCGTGCCCGGCGGGCGGGACCTGTTCCGCATTGCCGATTACGACCATCCCACCGTCGCCTTCCGTGTGGACGAGTATGACGTGGGCGCTTTGAGCCTTGGCATGGAGGTTTCCGTTTACGTGCACGCGCTGGACAAAACGCTGACCGGAACCATTACGGAAATTGGCCGTGAAGCCACCGTAACCGGCAACATCGCCTATTACGACGCCAAGGTATCCGTGCCCCAGGACGGCACGCTGCGCATGGGCATGAGCGTGGAGGTCACCGTTTTGAAGGACAAGGCGCTGATGGCCACCACCATTACGATCGGCGCGGTCCAGTTTGATGAGGACAGCCAGCCTTATGTTTATTGCTACAGCCGGGGCGAGGAGGTCGTGCGCCAGCCGTTGCTGCTGGGCATAAGCAACGGCACCATCGTGCAGGTGCTGGACGGCGTCAAGTCCGGGGAAATGGTGCTCATACCAAAGGACGACGTTGTCATGATCACGCCCATGGCAGCCATGCGCAGCCGGTGAAGGGGGATGATTGCGTGTCGGAACCCATTGTTGTCATGAGCGGCATAGAAAAGATATACCACATGGGCGAAGAGGATCACCGGGTGCTCAAGGATGTTTCCTTCAACGTTGCCAAAGGCGAGTTCGTAGCCATTCTGGGGCCTTCCGGCTCCGGCAAATCCACGCTGATGAACATTCTGGGCTGCCTGGATACCCCCACCAGCGGCGAATACATTCTGCACGGACGGCCGATACAGGAATTGGACGAAGGGGAGCTTGCCAGAATCCGCAGCCGTGAGGTGGGCTTCATCTTTCAATCCTTTCAGCTTCTTCCAAGAATGAACGCATTGCGCAATGTAATGCTTCCCCTGATCTACGCCAGCGTACCGGCCAAGGACCGGGAAGAAATTGCGATGAGGATGCTCAAAAGGGTAGGCTTGGAGGACAAATTTTACCATTTCCCCAACCAATTATCCGGCGGGCAGCAGCAGCGCGTAGCCATCGCCCGTGCGCTTTCCACCAATCCCACCATTCTTTTGGCTGATGAACCCACAGGGGCTCTGGATCAAAAAACAGGCCGCCAGGTGATGGCGCTTTTCCATGAGCTCAATGAGGAGGGCCATACCATTTTGATGATCACGCACGACGCCTCCATCGCCGCCAATGCAAACCGCATCGTCCGGCTCCTGGACGGACGCCTCACGGAAGGGGATGTGGAAGATGATTTATGAAAGCTTCCAAATGTCCATCCAGAACATTTTAAGCAACAAGCTCCGCTCCTTTTTGACGATGCTGGGCATTATTATCGGCGTAACGGCGATTATCGCCCTGATCACCACCGTAGAAGGCGCCACCAACGAGATCACCTCGCAGTTTGTGAAGCTGGGCGCCGGCAAAGTCAACGTGCGCGCCCCCGGCACGCCACTGAAAAAAGGCCTGTTCGACAGCGACGTTCAAAAGCTTGCCCAATTGCCCAATGTGGCCGGGGTTTCCCCCAATGTTTCCTTTACAACGGATGTGGTGGCAAACCATCAGGTTCTGGAGGACGTAAACATCGAAGGCCGCAATGACGTGTATTTCAGCAGCAACAAGGAGCTGATCGGCCAGGGCCGCGGGCTGACTCCGCTTGATATGCCGGTGGAAAGCCGCGTATGCGTGATCAACAAGGCGCTGGCGGATGAACTGTTCTTCGGGCAGCAGGTATTGGGCCAGAAGCTTCTTATTTCAGGCCATACGTATACCATCGTCGGCATGCTGGACCCTGATGTGGCGGATGATGTGATGTCCGCCATGACGCGCATGAACAGCGACAACGCCGAAGCAAAAGCCATCATTCCCTACAAGGCGGCGCTGAGGATGACGGGAAGCAGCAACGTGACTTCGCTGGAAATCATCGTCAGCGACGCCTCCCTGACGGAAGACGTTATTCCCGATATAGAAACGGTTCTGAACCAGGCTTTTAACTTCAAGGAGGATGCGTACCGCATCATCAACCTGGACAGCCTGCTGGATACCATGAACACCATGACCGGCATGATGACCACCCTGCTGGCCGGCATCGCTTCCATTGCGCTACTGGTTGGCGGCATCGGCATCATGAACATGATGCTTGTCTCCGTCACCGAGCGCACCACGGAAATCGGCCTGCGCAAGGCGCTGGGCGCCCAGCCCGGGCGCATACAACTTCAGTTCCTGATGGAATCGGTGGTGCTGTCGCTTTTAGGCGGCACGGGCGGTATCCTTCTTGGCAATATCATTTCCGCCGTGGCGGCGGTAGCCATCGGGTTTGAATTTGCGCTTTCCCCCGGCGCCACCCTCCTGGCCTTCGGCTTTTCCGCGGCGGTAGGCGTTCTGTTCGGCTGGGCGCCCGCCCGCAAGGCCTCCCGGTTAAACCCCATCGACGCGCTCAGGAGCAACTGAGCAGGGATGCACCTGTCCGGCGTCGAATGTGTTTTATGTTTGCCAGAGGAGAAAAAACATGTTCAAAATCCTTGTGGTGGAAGATGATCCCAATTTGCGGCAACTGATGTCCGTATTCCTTAGAAGGAACGGCTTTGAGGTGATGCGCGCCCAGGACGGCGAGGAGGCGCTTTCCATGATGGAAAGCGCCATGCCGGACCTGATTGTATGCGACATCATGATGCCCCGCATGGATGGCTTTGCCCTGACGCGCGATTTGCGCCAGGCTTACCCGGAGCTGCCGATTTTGATGGTTACGGCCAAGGAAGCCATGGAGGACAAGCGCAAGGCCTTTTCCATGGGCACGGACGATTATATGGTCAAGCCCATTGAGCTGGACGAATTGCTTCTTCGCGTCAACGCGCTTTTGCGCCGGAGCCGCATCGCCACGGAGCGGGAGCTGCGCGTAGGCGAAACGGTACTCAACTATGACGCCTTGACGGTTTCCCGCAGGGATGTTACACTAAGTCTGACGAAGAAAGAGTTTTTGCTGCTGTTCAAGCTGTTGAGCTATCCCGGCCGTACCTTTACCCGCAGCCAATTGATGGACGAGCTGTGGGGCATGGATGCCCAGAGTGACGAGCGGACGGTGGATGTGCATATCAAGCGCCTTCGGGAAAAGTGCGGCGGTTTTCCTGAGTTCCGCATTATTACCGTCAGGGGGCTTGGCTACCGGGCGGAAAAAATGGCATGAATCATCCATTTTATCTGAAAAAATTCCAGACACGGCTGATGGTGGCGCTCTGCCTGATGATCGTGGTTTCCTCCGGCATATCCTACGGCGTTTCCACGGTGATCAACAACAGGGCGCTGCGCCAGGAAATAGAAGCGGACCAGCATGAGGTGGCCGTATATGCCCTGGAGCTGTATCAAAAAACACACCTTCCCTTTGCGGAGATCGCGGGCATTTCCACCACCGCCATCTACCAGGTGACGGTTGTGGAGGATATTTCAAGCATCACCATGGACGCGGCGCAGGCAAAGCGCCTGGAAAACGGAGAAGTCGTTCCCACTGTACATAAATTTATCAACCTGCCTGTGACCTATTTCAAGATAGGCGACAGCATATTCAAGGTGAGCATCCGCTCCCATGTGAACATGTTCCGGAATGTATCGATCCGGGCATCGTCCACGCTGATGATATGCACTTTCTCCTTTTTCCTGTTTGTACTCCTCTCCACAGGGCGCATGCTTCGCCCTGTCAGCCGCCTGACGGAGGCCACGCGCAAGGTGGCGGAAGGCGATTTTACCGTGCGGCTGCCGGTCGACCGCCGTGATGAACTGGGACAGCTCATGGAAAATTTCAACCACATGGCCCAGGAGCTTCAGAGCATAGAATATCTTCAAAAGGACTTCATCAGCAATGTCTCCCACGAGTTCAAGACACCCATCGCTTCCATCCAGGGGTTTGCAACGCTGCTGAAAAGTCCTGAGACCACGGAGGAAGAGCGGGAGGAGTATACCTCCATCATCATCAAGGAAAGCCAGCGGCTGTCCAGGCTTTCGCAAAACCTGCTGCGGCTTTCGAAGCTGGAATACCAGCAGCGGCTCACGGAAGACGAGCCCTTTTCCCTGGATGAACAGCTCCGGCAAACGGTGCTTTTGCTGGAGCCGGAATGGGCGCCCAAGGAGATCCGTTGGGATGTGAACCTGGAAACCACCGTCATCCGCGGCGACGCGGAGCTTTTACAGCAGGTTTGGATCAACCTGCTGGGCAACGCCATCAAGTTTTCCCCAAAGGGCGGGGAAATCACCCTCTCCCTGTACATAAGCGACGTGGTCAAGGTACGCATCAGGGATCAGGGCATCGGCATGGATGAAGCAACGCAGGCGCGCATTTTCGAACGGTTTTACCAGGGCGACACCTCCCACGCCCATGAAGGAAACGGGCTGGGGCTGGCCTTGGCCAAGCGTATCATCGATCTGCATGGCGGTGCATTGCACGTGAAAAGCAGCCCCGACAAGGGCAGCACCTTCACCGTGGAACTGAAACGCGCAGACCCGCCGGAAAGGAGCTTTTCATGACCCTCGCGGACAAACCTCTTCTTGCCAGGCTCACTCTCAAAAGCATTCAGGAGCTGTCGGACAGCTATCTGCAAATGCAGTGCCGTTACCAGTCGGCCATCCGGGAGGTACGCACGAAGCTGGAGAACCTGGACGAGGAGTTTCAGCTCCGCCACAAGCGAAACCCTATCCACCACATGCAAAGCCGATTGAAAACGGTTCAAAGCATCACCGAAAAACTGCAGCGCAGAAACCTGCCCGTCTCCTTCGCCTCGGCTGCGGAAAACCTGTACGACATCGCCGGCATCCGCGTCATCTGTTCGTACATCAGCGATATCTATACCATTGCAGATTTATTGAAGAATCAGGACGACATCGTGCTCATCAAGGAGCAGGACTATATCACCACCCCCAAGAAAAACGGCTACCGCAGCCTGCATCTTGTGGTGCAGGTGCCGGTATTCCTGGCCGAGGGGAAAACATGGGTGCCGGTGGAGGTGCAAATACGCTCCATCGCCATGGACCTTTGGGCAAGCCTGGACCATCAGTTGCGCTACAAGGAACCACAGCGCATTCCCAAGGAACTTTCGGCGGAGCTGTTGCGCACCGCTAAAGATATGGCGGAAATCGATCTGAGGATGCAGCGCATTTACAACATGGTGGAAAAGCTGGAAAGCGGAAACGCTTGAGAAAGTTCATTACCGCATGGAATGGCAATGCTCCGGGCATGCTAGTCCCTGTTTGTTGGGGAGGGATTTTGTGGCCGGGGTTTTGTTTTGCATTCTGGCAGGGGCAGCCATGAGTTTTCAGGGTGTGATCAATACCCGCCTGGGGGAAAAAATCGGGCTGTACGAATCGAACATGTTTGTGCAGGGCACCGCCTTTTTGCTTTCCCTGATCGCCTTGTGGATACTGGGCAAGGGGCAGATGGCCGGGCTTTTGAAAATGCCCTGGTATTACTGGATGGGCGGCGTTTTGGGACTGACCATCACCCTGACGGTGATGCTCGGCATACAAAATCTTTCCCCTACCGTGGCCATTTCCACCATCCTCATCGCCCAGCTTATGGCCGCGGCATTGATTGACGCCTTCGGCATTCTGGGCACGGAAAAGGTGCCCTTCACCTGGAACAAGTATGTGGGCATGGGGCTTTTGGTCGGCGGTGTGCTTTTGTTCAAGTGGAAAGGGTGAACCGGCAAAAGCGCATGAATTCGTCTTGCGGCATGGTGCGCAGCAATATCCTTTTCAATTCATTCGCAGGTTCGTTAGAAAAAGCAGGCTTCTTCACATATTTTTCCCATGTCTTGGCTGTGCCATACATAAATGTCGACCAGTTGGGGTTTATAGCGCGCCCGGTTTTCAAAGCGGTCACATGCATATTGGCCAGCAGCGTATCCATGGCTTTTGAAAAGGCTGCGCATTCCAACATGGACACATTCCTGAACGTTTCCGATTCCGCCGGTTCAAGCCTGTATACTATCTCCAATAGCCTGGCACCAACTTCACTCAAGGGTTTTTCCCTGCGGCAAGCCTTTATCAAAAAATAAACTTCAGTGGAAAAAAGCGTGGTCCGTCCACGGTAGGCTTTGCTATAGAAAAGGCCTTGTTCGTTCATGAGCTCCGTCATATCCTGCCATGTGCATCCGATATCTGATAGCGAAGGCAGATAAGGATTGACATTGCAAGCCAATATGCCTGCAAAGGACAGATAATCCTTCAATCTTGTCTTGCCTGCGCTCCCATCCATCTAATTAGCCCTCTCTGTCCGCATTCATCTGTTTCTATAGCATACCCTAGCGCATGGGTGACGTCAAGAATATACGTCATCCGCACACTTTCACCTCCCGGTCTTCTTGCCAGGGTGCCCGCTTTCTGCTATAGTTAAGAAGATCGCCTAAAGCTGAGCGCAAAGGATGGATGCATATGATCGTCCGAAAAATCAGGGAGACGGAACTGCTGGAATCCCACCGCATATCCGCCCTAAGCTTTCACTGGCCTCTGGACGCCCAGGGGAAAGGGCCGGAGGATTACGCCAAAGCGGTGCGGGAAAATCCCCACTCCAAGGGGGATGCCGCCGTTACCGATACCTGGGCTGCTTTTACCGGCGAAGAGGAAATGATGTCCAGCATCTGCGTGCTGCCTTACCGGGTTGCCTTTGACGGCCATGAGGCCGCCATGGCCGGCATCGGCGCGGTATGCACCTATCCCCAGCACCGGCGCAAGGGAGCGGTGAAGGCCATATTCTCCCATGCGCTTACGGAACTGTATGAGAAAAAGGTACCCTTTTCCTACCTGTATCCTTTCAGCGAACAGTTTTATGGCAGCTTCGGCTACCACCGTTCCTGCGCAAGCATTTTATGGGATTTTGACCTGAAAACCATCCCTGATTATAAATGGCCGGGCACGTTCCAATTGCACCGGCCCGGCGAAGCGTTTGAGGATTTCAAAGCCGCCTATCAGGCCTTCGCCCCCAAGTGGAACATGATGGTCATCAGGGATGGCCTGGACTGGAACGCGGTGAAAAATGCCGATCCCTTCAAAGGCGAAAGCCACGCTTTTTTGTACCGTGACGAAAAAGGCAAGCCCTGCGGGTACCTTGTCTTCGAAAAAAGAGTCGGCGACAAGGGCCGCCGGATTCTGGGCGGCAAGGAAGTAGCTTTCGACAGCTTTTCCACCCTGAAAGCATTGATGGCCTTTGCCAAAACGTTTGCCGCCGATTATGAGGGCATTTCCTTCTCGATGCCGTCCAATTTGAATCTTGGCTATTTCTGCGCGGACTACCCCCAGTCGGGCACCAGCCAGCAGATGAAAACGAACGGCATGGTCCGGGTGATTCATGCGGAGGAAGTGCTTCGCCTTGCCGGATACAAAGGCAGCGGGAGCCTTGCCCTTTATCTGCACGATGATTTCCTGCCGCAGAACAACGGACTGTATCACATCACTTTTGACAATAACAAGGCGAAAGAAATCGCGTTTACGCCCCTGCTCCCCGCTCCCTTTGGGCAGGCGGGCCTGCAAAGCCCGGATGTGGAAATGACGGTGAATGTGTTCTCCTCAGCTATCCTCGGCAATTACAATATATCCGACTTTGAATACATGGATTGCGTCAAGGTATATGCCAATCAGGAGGCGGCAAGCCGGGTGTTCTACGCAAAGCCCTGCTGGATCAACAACTACTTTTAATACCATTTGAAACATAATTGCATCGATAGGAACCTGCTCACGGCATATATCAAAACTCCGTACGCTGTCATCCTGAAGGCCACGCCGGAAGGATCTTGCCTTTGAGATATTATTTGCTGCAAAAGATCCTTCGGGCATTGCCCTCAGGATGACAGATCGCAGGAGTGGAATCTCTTTCAGAGTCCATGCGTATTGAAGCTTTAGTATCTTTGGTCGGTATAAACAGCAATTCTTTTACAGGAGCGCAACACAAATTGCGCTCCTTTTTTGTTTGTCGAACGATTACATCATATCCTGCATAATCTCCTATTTTTCGAGGAAGGATAGTGACTGTACACAGGCAAATACAGCTTACAGCAAATGAGGAGGGACAAGCATGCTCAACCACGCCAAACAGCGGGACAAGCTGACGGTGGCCCTGAGCGGCGAACTGGACCATTGCAGCGCCATGAATGTTCGCCGTGAACTGGACGAGCTGTTATCCGACCCGGCGGTGCGCCATCTGATGCTGGATATGGCGGACCTGAAATTTATGGACTCATCGGGCATCGGCGTCATCCTGGGCCGGTACCGCATCCTGGCGGCCAGGGGCGGCAGCGTATGGGTGAGAAACATGAACCCGCAAATCAACCGCATTTTTCAGCTCTCCGGCATGGGGCAGATCATTCATGTGGCCAGGCAGGAACAGGAGGCGCAACGATGAACGGCAGGAATCATATGCAGCTATCCTTTTTGGGTTGCCCGGAAAACGAATCCTTCGCCCGGGTGGTGATCGCCGCCTTTGCCGTGCAGCTAAGCCCCACGGTATCGGAGATCGCCGACATCAAAACAGCCGTCAGTGAAGCGGTGACAAACGCCATCGTCCACGGGTACGAGGGCACCCAGGGCATTGTGACCATGAGCGCCGCCTATACGCCGGGAGGGGTATTGACGGTGGAAATATCCGACAAGGGCAAAGGCATCGCCGACGTAGCCCAGGCCATGCAGCCCTTTTACACCTCCCACCCGGAGCAGGAGCGCTCCGGCATGGGCTTTGCCGTGATGCAGACGTTTATGGACGATGTGGAGGTGACCTCCACCCTGGGGCTGGGCACGGTGGTGCGCTTGCGCAAGACCATCGCGGCGGCCCGCCATGGATGAAACCATGAGCGCCTTGGAACAAGCAGACAGCATGGCTCTGATTGCCCGCGCCCAGGAGGAGGACAAGGAGGCGCTGGAGGAAATGGTGCGCCGCAACCTGCCCCTGGTACGCTGCGTGCTGAAGCGCTTTTCCGCCTGGGGCCGGGATAGTGAGGAGCTGTACCAGCAGGGCTGCATGGGGCTTGTAAAGGCCATCCAGCGCTTTGACCTTACCGCCGGCGTCCAGTTTTCCACCTATGCCGTGCCCATGATCCTGGGGGAACTGCGCAGGTTTTTGCGGGATGACAGCCCGGTGCATGTGGCCAGGACGGACAGGGAACGGGCCGTACACGCCAGGAAAACCATCCGCATCCTCCGCCAGGCGCTTCACAGGGAGCCTACGCTGCCCGAAATTGCCAAAGCCATGCGCATGCCGGCCGCGGAGCTGGTGCTGCTGCTGGAAACCGGGCGGCAGCCCGTTTCCCTGGACAGCTCCCCCACCGCCGACCAGCGGCTGTCGTGGGGGGAAATATTGCGTGACCCGCGAAGCGAAGCCTGGATGGAAAGGCTGTTCCTGCGGGATTTGATTTCCAGGCTGCCCAAAACGGAACAATGGCTGTTGTATTTAAGGTACGCCGCTGACAAGACGCAGGCGGAAACGGCGGCGCTATTGCAAATGACCCAGGTGCAGATTTCCAGAATGGAGGCACGTGTGCGCGTGCTCCTTCGGGAGCAATGGAACGATACGGGATAATGTTTCCACAAAAGAAGAAGGCCAGGAACCGGAATACCGGCCCTGGCCTTTTCCTTTTGATTATTGAGGCGCCCTTTGGGCTGCATACATGGCGGGCTGTTGCGGAGGAATCTTAAATTGCTTGGCCTGCCTTGTCCAGTGGCGGTGCTGGGCGATGGCATTGATGAATTCCTGGCTGAATTTTACCATGTCGCTGGCATTCCGCATGGTCACAATGCCCTGGCTGCTTTCAAGCCTGGAAACATTCCCTTCCGCAAATTTCACACCCTGGATTTCCGGATTCATCATCAGAAGGTCTGCGCCTTCATTGGAAGCGGCAATCGGCTTGCAATGCATGAACGCTTCGTTGATAAAATGCAGTGCATCCTTTTGCTTGAGCAGGCAATCCGCGCTCTGCCGTCCGCCCACGATATACACCGCGTCGTACATCACGGAAGCGGCGTTTGTAAAGGATTTGCCCACTTCCACCTTCTGTCCGTCAATGCTGGTAATGATGCTTAAATTGGGAGCGATGACCTCGCATTGAACCTTGGCGGCCTTCAGGGCATCCATGACCTGCATCAGTTCGTTGTGGTTGAAGCCATTGTCCGCAAGGATAGCCACTTTTCTTGTCACGGCGGACTTTAATGTGTTTTCCTGGCTGACCGCGGGCGAAGACGCCGTATTGTAGTTCTGCGCAGGCTTCAATGGCGGTGTGGCCCCGACGCGGATGGCGATTTGCGTGGCCAGGTAATTGTCCACATTGTTGAACATATCCACCACCCGCTGCCGGATATCCCTGTTCATGACGCTGCCCACCTCGAACTCGAAGGCGTCGATGATGTGCTGCCGCTCGGGCTCTGTCATGCTGTTCCAGAAAAGCGTGGCCTGGCGGTAGAAGTCCTTGAACGCCTCGCTGCGCTGGCGGACCTTGTAGCCGTCCACCCTCTCCTCGTAATGCACGTATCCCCCGTCCTTATCCGAAGCCGGTCTTGGATTGTTCATTTGCAGGGAGTTGGGCGAATAGCTGACGGAGCCCTGGTCGATGGTCATGCGGTGGTAGCCGTCCCGCTGGTTGTTGTGAATGGGAACCAGGGAGCGGTTGATGGGAAGCTCGTGGAAATTGGGGCCGCCCAGGCGGATGAGCTGCGTATCCAGGTAGGAGAAAAGCCGCCCCTGCAAAAGGGGGTCATTGCTGAAGTCGATGCCGGGCACCACATGGCCGGGATGGAAGGCCGCCTGCTCGGTTTCGGCAAAGAAATTGTCCACGTTCTTGTTGAGGGTCATTTTGCCGATGCGCTGGACAGGGATCAATTCTTCCGGCCAAAATTTGGTGGGGTCCAGGATATCAAAATCGAAGCTGTGCTCATCCTTTTCCTCGATCACCTGGACGCCAAACTCATACTCGGGGAAGTCGCCTGAGTTGATGGCTTCCCAAAGATCCCGCCGGTTGTAGTCCGGATCCCTCCCGGCCAGCTTCTGCGCCTCGTCCCAGACAAGGGAATGCACGCCCAGCATGGGCTTCCAGTGAAATTTCACAAAGCAGGCTTTGCCCTGGTCGTTGATCAACCTGAAGGTATTGACCCCAAAGCCTTCCATCATCCGGAAGCTTCTGGGGATGGCCCTGTCGGACAGGAGCCACATGATCATATGCGCCGTTTCCGGCGTGCTGACCACAAAATCCCAGAATGTGTCGTGGGCCGCCGATGCCTGCGGAATTTCATTGTGGGGTTCCGGCTTGATGGAGTGTACAATGTCGGGAAACTTGATGGCATCCTGGATGAAGAAAACGGGGATGTTGTTTCCTACCAGGTCGAAATTGCCATCCTCGGTATAAAACTTGGTAGCAAAGCCCCGTACGTCCCGCACCGTGTCCGCCGAACCCCTTGACCCTACCACCGTGGAGAAGCGGACGAAGACAGGCGTTTTGACGGACGGGTCGCTCAGGAATTTGGCTTTGGTGATGTTGGTCATGGGCTTGTATACCTGGAAATAGCCATGAGCGCCAAATCCCCTGGCGTGCACCACACGCTCGGGAATGCGCTCATGGTCAAAGTGCGTCAGCTTTTCCCGGAAGTGAAAGTCTTCCATCAGCGTCGGCCCGCGGTCGCCGGCCTTCAAGGAATCGTCGGTGTTGGATACCCGCGTCGCCTGATTGGTGGTCAGCAGGGTTTTGTCATGACTCACCCTGTAATCCTTCAGCATGTCATTCTTGCTTTGCTCTGTAATCTGCTGCTTTTTTGCCATTTGATGTCCCTCCGCCAAACAAAGGTTTCCTGAATTGGATTTCCATGCAGCCAAAAGCTTGCCCCCGATACAAGCGCTTTATGCTTTGCCAGGAACGCGGCCCCATGAAAAAAAGAGGCGCGGCGCCTCCTTGGGGACATCATATTGCCTTGTCTATATGAATTGTCCTTATACGGTTGATGGTTCATGCTGTTTCCTTGGCAAACAATGATTTCCGGCTAATAGCTGCTTATATGCGCAGCGCCCAGGTACAAAGGCGTATGCGATTTGAGAATTTGAAGAAAGTGATTACGTATAAGCTTCGGGCGCAAATCAACGAGCGGAACTTCATCCATATGGTCCCATTGGCTTTCATCCTGCTGATAATCTGTCTCCGTGGGCGGCAAAACTTGCTCGTTTGCCAACTCCGCCAGGAAAATGTGATGGATGCGGTGTGTGTAGTCGAGAAATTTTTCCCGCAAGGCAGCATCATCAAATATCTCTTCGCATAACGCGGCAAACCGCACAATCTCTATCAGGCGTCCCGTTTCCTCCAGGCACTCCCGTATCGCGGCTTCTTCCAAGGTTTCAAACTGCCGCTGCCCGCCGCCGGGCAAATCGAAATACGTCCCGCCCAGATGCCCGGTGCACCTGTTCAGCAGGACTTTCCCTTCATGCACAATGATTGCTTTTGCCGCGCTTCTGATCGCCATATGATCTTGCCCAGCCTTCCGTGCCAAATGTGCGTATTACAGCCGTCCTTCCCGGTATCTTTTCTGCCCCAGCTCGTAATAATCTCCCCCACAGCAATCCACCGCCACGATGAGGGGAAGGTCTTTCAGCGTCAGTTTTTTGATGGATTCCGTGCCCAAATCCTCATAGGCTACCACCTCGCAGCCGGTGACACACTCCGCCATCAGCGATGCCGCGCCGCCCACAGCGGCAAAATAGACGGAAGGATGCTCCTGCATGGCGGCCACCACCCGGGAGGAGCGCTTGCCCTTGCCGATCATGGCCCGAAGGCCCAGGGATAAAAGCAGCGGCGTGTAAGCATCCATCCTTGTGCTGGTGGTGGGGCCGATGGCACCCACGGCTTTGCCGGGGGGCGTGGGGGTTGGGCCGGCGTAATAAATCGTCTGGCCTTCCAGGGAAATGGGCAAAGACTCCCCTTTTTCAAGGGCCTTTGCCATCCGCTCATGGGCCGCGTCGCGGGCGGTATAGACCACGCCGGACAAAAGCACGCTGTCGCCGGCGCGGAGATTTTTCACATCCTCAAGGGATAGTGGGGCTGCCAAACGTATTGCCATACCATCACTCTCTTTGCGCAATCAGTAATATTCAAAGAGATTTCGCGCCTGCGGGCGCGACCAAAGGGCTTTCCGTTCGCCCTGGACCTTCGGATGCCATCCCATATAAAGCTATAACACTGCCTGCGCGTGCCGTGTCACATGGCAACTGACGTTCACCGCCACGGGCAGGCCGGCGATATGGGTGGGATAGGTTTTGATCTTTACCCCAAGGCAGGTGGTTTTCCCGCCGAAGCCCTGGGGGCCGATGCCGGACTCATTCACCAGCGCCAGCAACTCCCCTTCCAGTTCCATATAAAAAGGATCGGGATTTACTGCATCCAGCGGAAGCAATAATGCCTCCTTGGCCAAATGCGCCACTTTTTCAAAGGTGCCGCCAATGCCCACGCCCAATATCATGGGCGGGCAGGGGTTGGGGCCCGCCAGCGTCACCGTTTCCAGCACAAACCGCTTCACGCCCTCCAGGCCGTCGGAGGGATTGAGCATGGCGATGCGGCTCATGTTTTCGCTGCCAAAGCCCTTGGGGGCTACTTCGATTTTCAGTTCATTCCCCGGTACGATACGGGTATGGATCACCGCCGGGGTGTTGTCGCCAGTGTTCCTGCGGCGCAAAGGGTCGGCCACCACGGATTTGCGCAGAAAGCCTTCGTCATAGCCCTTGCGTACGCCTTCGTTCACGGCATCCTCCAAAGCGCCGCCGGTAATATGCACATCCTGCCCGATGGTCAAAAACATCACCGCCATCCCCGTATCCTGGCAGATGGCCATGGTTTTGTTCCTCGCCACTTCCGCGTTCTTTTGGAGGATGTCCAGAATCTCCCTTGCGGGTGGATAATCCTCATCCTCGCCGGCCTTTTTTAAAGCACAGCCGATGTCCTCATTCAAAAAGCAGTTGGCGCGGATGCACAATTCCTTCACCGTTTCTGTGATCTTAGCGGCAGATATGATGCGCAAATTGTCCATGGGCCCTCCTATTCCTGATCGCTCAGGAATTCCTTTACCTTCAAAGAAGCGGCATAGGCCGCGTTTTTCTTTTCACCGGATGATGTCAGCATGTCCACCGCTTCCCGCAGCGTTTTTCCATTCAGCATGGCCTCCAGAATGCGCGCTTCCAGGCCGGTGTCCAGCGCATGAACCGCTTCCGCCTTTGGCACATCATGAAAATCCAGCACCAGGCAATACTCCCCTTTTTCCACATTGGGGTTTTTAAGCATGGCCAAGAGTACGTCGGAAACATTTCCCCGAAGGGTCAGTTCGTACCGCTTGGTCAAGTCGCAGCAAACGGCCACGCGTGTTTGGGGAAGGTTTTCGGCGATTGCCTTTATCAGATCAACCACCCGGTGGGGTGATTCGTGCACCACGGCCACAGGCACGCCTTTTGCGATGTCCTTCAGCTTCTCCCGAAGCTCCTTTTTCTGCCGGGGCAGAAAGCCGTAAAAGGCGAACTCCGCCGTGTCAAACCCGCATATAGACAAAGCCGCCGCCATGGCGCTGGGGCCGGGAACAGGCAGAACTTTGATCCCGGCCTCCCAGGCGGCCTTCACCAAATAATAACCGGGATCGGAAACGGCGGGCGTGCCAGCGTCGGTGGTCAGCGCCGCGTCCATATTTTCCGCAAGCATTTTTTCAATGATTTTTTTGGATTTGTTCGCCTCGTTATGCTCATGGCAACTGGTGAGCGGCGTATGAATGTTAAAATGGGCGGTGAGCTTCATGGTGACGCGAGTATCCTCCGCGGCGATGATGCCAACGCTTTTGAGCGTATCCACGGCCCGGGGGCTCATATCGCTTAAATTGCCGATGGGGGTGGCGACAACGTACAGGGTAGGCATGAATACACCTCCAGCATTTAATTAAGGATTTCGTGCCTGCGGGCACGACCAGGGCTTTCCGATCGCCCTGGACCTTCGGAGGCATCTTCTTTCACTCAAAGCCTTTCCACCACCCGCAGCTTGGCGCTGCGGGCACGGGTGTTGCGGGCCACTTCCTCCGGGGTGGGCTGCACCGCCCCTCCGGCCAGCACCCGGCCCACAGGCTTTTTGCCGCAGGTGCATATGGGGGCTTTGGGCGGGCAGACACAGGGGGTTTGCATGGTGCGAAAAGCCAATTTGACCAGCCTGTCCTCCAGGGAATGAAAGGTGATCACGCACAGCCGCCCGCCGGACTTCAAACAATCCACAAAGCCGGTGAGCGCATCTGTTAATGGCGCCAGCTCGTCGTTGACGGCAATGCGGATGGCCTGAAAGGCGCGCCGGGCCGGATGGCCTTCATCCTTCCTGCGCACCGCCTTGGGAATGGCGTCGTCGATGATGCGCACCAGATCGCCCGTCGTAGCTATGGGCGCATTCCGCCGCCTATCGACTACAAACTGGGCGATGCGGGCCGCCCACCGTTCCTCGCCGTAATCCAGGAGCACCCTGGTCAATTCCTGCTGGGAAACGCCTTGCAGCCAATCCGCCGCGGATATGCCCGAATCGGGATCCATGCGCATGTCCAGCGGCGCGTCCTCATGGTAGGAAAACCCTCGCTCCGGCGTATCCAGTTGATGGGAGGAAACGCCCAGGTCCAACAAAGCCCCGTCCAGCTTCGGCGCGCCCGCATCCTTGAGCAGTTCCTTCACATCGTGAAAGTTGCCCCGTATCGCATGGAAGCCGGGATAGGCGGAAAGCCGCCGGGAGGCCGCCTCGATGGCCGCAGGGTCCCGGTCGATGCCATACAATGACCCGCTTTCTCCAGCCTTTTGCAAAATGGCCTCGCTGTGGCCGCCGCCGCCCAGGGTGCCGTCCGCATAGGCACCGCCCGGTTTTACATCAAGCCACTGCAAAACCTCTTTGAGCAGCACCGGCTCATGACGAAATTCCATGTGCCCTCCCCTATGTTTACCATTTCTCTCAGCATATCACGAAAGGATTTCATCCTGCAAGCCCAAAAGGCTGCGCAGCGCCCCGGCCAGGTACAGGGAACCCGCCGCGATGATAACGCCGTCGGGCCCGGCCAGCTCCTTCGCCCGGTACAAGCCTTCTTCAAGATTTGATGCGGCCTCCGCCGGGCAGCCTTCCTCCCGCAAAAGCGCCGCCAGTTCCGCCGCGGGCATGGCCCGGCGGTTGTCCGGCGTGACGGTGACGGCCTGGCCGGCCAAGGCTGCCATGTCCTCCAGCATTTTTTTGTTGAGCTTCTCCCTGAGCACGCCTGTCAGCAGCACCCGCTTATCCCGGTGGAGAAACAGTTCCACGAACCGGCGCAGGGCCTCGGCACCCTGGGGATTGTGGGCGCCATCCAGCAGCACCCTGGGGGAATTTCCGATCCACTCCAGCCTTGCGGGCCAGCGGACGCGCTCCATGCCCTGCCGCATCGCCTCCCGGGTGACGGGAAAGCCGGACAGCAAATCCATAGCGGCAAGCGCCGCAAGGGCGTTTTCCACCTGATGCAGGCCAGGCAGGGGAATATGCACATTCTCCATCTTTCCCTTGGGCAGGTCAAAATCCGCCCGGCTTCCATAAGCGTCGGCCTGATGGAATACCGCCTGCCGGTGGCGCAAAGCCATCAAGGGGGCTTGCTTTTCCCCGCAAACGGCCTTTACCACCGCCTCCGCTTCCCGGCGGGCGGGATACAAAACCACCGGGACGCCCGGCTTGACAATGCCGGCCTTTTCCCCTGCGATCTTTTCCAGGGTATCGCCCAGATACTCCATATGATCCATGCCCAAGGCCGTGATGACCGATACAAGGGGCGTAATCACGTTGGTGGGGTCGAGCCTTCCGCCCAGACCCACCTCCACCACGGCGATGTCAACCTTTTCTTTAAGAAAGATCAAAAACGCCGTGGCTGTGCCCAGCTCAAAAGCGGTGGGCCGGATGCCCTGATCCGCCAGCGCATCCGCCGCTTCCTTTACGCGGGTCACGGCTTTGGCCAGGATATCATCGGACACAGGCACGCCGCTTATGCGGATGCGTTCGTTGTAAAACTGCAAAAAAGGAGAAGTATACAGGCCCACCTTCACGCCGCTGCTCCTTAGCATGCTGTCCAGCATGGCGCACACGGAGCCTTTGCCATTGGTGCCCGCCACATGGATGGCGGGCACCGGAGTGAATGGCACTTGCAGCTTTAACAAAAGGGCGCGGGTGTTTTCCAGCCCGTTTTTGGAGCCGGTATACTGGGCGGAGTGGATATAGGCCACCGCTTGCGCAGCGTTCATTCACCCATCCCTTTCAGTTCGGCGATGCGCTTTTGCAGTGTTGCCGCCATGGATTGATTGGTTAATAGCTTTTCCTTTTCCTGCTCCACCAATTGGGAAGGAGCCTTTTGGATAAAGCCGGGATTGTTCAGTTTCCCCGCCGCCCGTTCGATCTCCTTCAAAAGGTTCTCATGTTCTTTTTGAAGGCGGGCGATTTCCTTTTCAAAGTCCACCAGATCACCCAGGGGGATGAACAGTTCCCCGGCGGCGCACACGGCGCTCACCGTTTTTTCAGTGATGGCTGATCTGTCTGTCATGATTTCGCTATGGGATACCCCCGCCAGGCGCTGGAAATACTGTCCCGCGTTTTGAAGCGTATCCGCCCAGCCTTCGGCAGGCAGCAGCATGAGGCGCGTGCGCTTTCCGGCGGCCACGTTCATTTCGGCGCGCAGGTTGCGGATGGTTCTGATCATGTCCATCACGCCCTGCATATGGGCTTCCTCCGCCGGGAAATCGTAGGCGGGATCAATTTGGGGCCAATCCGCCAGCATCAGGAAGCCCTGCGTCCCCGGCAGGTTTTTGTACACCGCCTCGGTGAGGTAGGGCATGAAGGGATGCAGCAGCTTCAACAGCGTCTCCAGCACGTGCAAAAGCACCGCCTGGGCCGCGGCGCGGCTTTGGGCATCCTCCCCCATCAGCCGGCTCTTGGAAAGCTCGATATACCAGTCGCAGAACTCCGACCAGGCGAAGTCATAAATCTTCTGGGCCGCCAGGCCGAAATCCCCTTCCTCCATGTGGGCGGTCACTTCCCGAATAGCCTTCTGGCAGCGGGAAAGAATCCACTGGTCCGGCAAAAGCAGCGTTTTCCCAAGCAACGCTTCACAGGTATTGGTGTACATGAGTACGAAACGGGAGGCGTTCCATACCTTATTTGCAAAATTCCGGGCTGCTTCCACCTTTTCTGTGGAAAAGCGTGTATCGTTGCCGGGGCTGACGCCCATGGCCAGGGAAAAGCGCAGCGCATCGGCGCCGTACTGCTCGATGACATCCAGGGGGTCCACGCCGTTGCCCAGGGATTTGGACATCTTGCGGCCCTTGTCATCCCGCACCAGGCCGTGAATGAGCACGGTGTGGAAGGGTGTTTGCCCCATCTGCTCGATGCCGCTGAAAATCATGCGCGCCACCCAGAAGAAGATGATGTCATACCCCGTCACCAGCACATCGGTGGGATAGAAATACATCAAATCCTCCGTCTCCTCCGGCCAGCCCAGGGTGGAGAAGGGCCACAGGGCCGAGGAAAACCAGGTGTCCAGCACATCCTCATCCTGATGAAGATGGGTATTCCCGCATTTTTTACAGGCGGCGGGGTCTTGTTTCGCCACGGTCATATGGCCGCAGTCGTCGCAGTACCAGGCGGGGATGCGGTGGCCCCACCAGAGCTGCCGGCTGATGCACCAGTCGCGGATGTTTTCCATCCAGTTGAAATACGTTTTGGAGAACCGCTCCGGCACGAATTTGGTTTTGCCTTCCCGCACCGCCTGCATGGCAGGCTCGGCCAGGGGCTTCATCTTCACAAACCACTGGCGGCTCACCAGGGGTTCCACGGTTTTGTGGCAGCGGTAGCAGGTGCCCACGTTATGGGTATAGTCCTCGATTTTGATGAGCAGGCCCAGCTTTTGCAGATCCTCCACCACACGGCGGCGGCATTCGGGCTGGGTGAGCCCTGCATACCTGCCCGCGAACTCGTTCATGGTGCCGTCGTCATTGGTCACGCGCAAAATGGCAAGGTTGTGCCGCTGGGCCACCTCAAAGTCGTTGGGATCGTGGGCCGGCGTCATCTTCACCGCGCCGGTGCCGAATTCCTTGTCCACATAGCTGTCGGCCACCACGGGAATTTCCCGGTCCAAGAGCGGCAGGATCACAGCTTTGCCCACCAGATGGGCGTAGCGCTCATCCCCAGGGTTCACGGCCACGCCGGTATCGCCCAGCATAGTTTCCGGCCGGGTGGTAGCCACCACCACGCCTTCACTTCCGTCCGCGCCGGGATAGCGGATATGCCACAGGTGGGAAGCCTGCTCCTCATATTCCACCTCGGCGTCGGAAAGGGCGGTTTTGCACACGGGGCACCAGTTGATGATGCGGTCGCCCCGGTATATGAGGTCTTTCTCATACAGGCGCACAAACACTTCCCGCACGGCCCGGGAGCAGCCCTCGTCCATGGTGAAGCGCTCGCGGCTCCAGTCGCAGCTTGCCCCGAGGCGGCGAAGCTGACGGGTGATGCGCCCGCCGTATTCCTCTTTCCACTTCCAGGCCCGCTCCAAAAAGCCTTCCCGGCCAACGGCCTCCTTGGTGAGGCCTTCCCTGGCCATTTGCTCCACGATTTTCACTTCCGTGGCGATGGAGGCGTGATCGGTGCCAGGCAGCCAGAGCGTAGCGTCGCCCTTCATGCGGTGGTAGCGCACGGGGGCATCCTGCATGAGGCAGTCCATGGCGTGGCCCATGTGCAGCTGCCCTGTAATATTGGGCGGCGGCATTACGATGGTGAAGGTTTCCTTGCCCGGAATACGGCGGCCCAAAAACGCGCCGGATGCTTCCCATTCCCTGTATATTTCCCCTTCGATGGCCTGGGGATTGAACACTTTTTCCATTTCCATAAAACCATAGCCCTCCTTAACCGAATACATCCAGCAGGATCAGCGCGCCTAAGAACGTAAGGGCCAGTCCGGCAAAACGGACGGCGGCGGCAAACTTTGCGCCTTGTTCCGGAAAGAGTTTCGCGGCCAGCCTGTGGCCCGCGAACCCCAAGACCGCGCCGCACAGCAGCAAAACAAGTCCCGGTACGTCAAGCTTGGCGACGATCTGCGCCGTATCCATGGCTGATCCCCTCCCTTGTTGATAAAAAAAGGAACTGCCCGCGTCCCGAAGGACGGAGCAGCTCCGTGGTACCACCTTGCTTCGCGGCAAAAAGCCGCCTCTTTGCACGGTAACGGGTGCCACCGGGCAGAGTAATCAAGCAGTACGCTCTTTCCCCCGCCGCCCTCCAAAGCGACCTTCCATCCAATCGTGCCTGCGAAGCCTTTCAGCCGGCGAGCTCCGCTCTCTTGAGGGGCTTGGATGTACTCCTCTTTTTCTCAGGGCAAGGATGTTATGGAATCAGGCCTTTTTCTTGTCTTCTTCAATCTTGACGACCTGCTTGCCGTCATAATAGCCGCAATGCTTGCAGACCCTGTGGGACATCTTCATCTTGTGGCACTGGGGGCATTCCACGATGCCGGGAAGGGTCAGCTTCCAATTGGCCCGGCGGCTGTGCTTGCGGGCCTTGGAAGTTCTATACTTGGGAAGAGCCATGACTACACCTCCTCATCCTTCTTAAAAAGCGTCTGCAGTGCCTCAAAAGGATGCTTTGATGGCAATTCCTTCCGGCATGTGCAATGATTCCTGTTCATGTTCGTTCCGCACACCGGGCAAAGGCCCCTGCAATCCTCCCCGCACACAATGCGCATGGGAAGCGCCAGTAAGGCCATGGACAGCGCCAAATGGCTCAGATCCAGCATGCTGCCTTCGAAAGCAAACTTGTCGGGATCCTCCGGGTCACCGTCCTGCACATAGGTTTCCCGGAAGGGAACCTTCAAATCCACCTGTGCCGGGCCTAAACACCTGGCGCAGCGGGCATGGGCGGCGGCTTTTAGCTGTCCCACAATCAGCACGCTTTTCCCGGCGGCGCTGTATGTGCCGCTGAGGGTCACCCCATTGAAGGAGACCGGTTCCCCCAGGATATCCTGGGTGGGAATTTCGCCGCCAAGCTCAAAAGGAAATTCGGCGCCTTGCGTGCGAAACGCCCGGGAAATATCCAAAAGCATGGTTTCACCTCAAAATGTGACCGTCGACTATTATAGAATGCCGGGCGATATTTGTCAATCTTTATTTTCGCCTGCCGGTTATCTTGCGGAAACAAGCTCCAGCGTATCCCGGGCGATTACAATCTCCTCATTGGTGGGGATCACCACGATTTTCACCTTGCTGTCATCGGTGGAGATAATGGCCTCCTCCCGGGTGTTGTTCTTGTTCAGATCCAGCTTGGCGCCCAGGTAATCAAAGCCTTCCATCACCAGCCGGCGGATATTGGTGTTGTTTTCGCCGATGCCGGCGGTGAACACGATCACGTCCACCCCGTTCATGGCTGCGGCATAGGCGCCGATGTACTTGCGGATGCCGTATACCAGCATCTCCCTGGCGGTAATGGCGTCTTCATTGCCTTTATCTGCGGCGGCGTCGATATCGCGCATGTCGCTGGAGATGCCGGAAAGGCCCACCAGACCGGACTTTTTGTTGAGGATGTCAATCACCTCGTCCACCGTCTTGTGGTCATTGTTGGCGATGAACTGCACCACGGCCGGGTCCAGGCTGCCGGAACGGGTGCCCATGATGACGCCTTCCAGGGGCGTGATGCCCATGCTGGTGTCGATGCACTTGCCATCCTTCACCGCCGCCAGGGAGGAGCCGTTGCCCAGATGGCAGGTGATGATTTTGAGGCCTTCCGCGGGCAGCCCCAGGAATTCGGCGGCCCGCTTGCTTACATAGCGGTGGGATGTGCCGTGGAAGCCGTAGCGGCGCACCTTCAGCCGGGTATAGTATTCCTTGGGCACACCGTACAGATACGCCTTCTTGGGCATGGTTTGATGGAAGGCCGTATCGAACACCGCTACGTTGGGGGTGTCGGGCATGATCTTCTGACAGGCGCGGATGCCCATCAGGTTGGCGGGATTGTGCAGCGGTCCCAGGGGGATATTCTCTTCGACGGCGGCGATGACCTCATCGTTCACCAGTACGGAGCCTGAGAACTTTTCACCGCCGTGGAGCACCCGGTGCCCTACCGCGCCAATCTCATCCATGTTTTTCACGACGCCCTTTTCCTTGTCGGTGAGGGCCGCCAGCATGTACTTTATGCCCTCCACATGGTCTTTCATGGGCGCCTGGGCTTCGAACACCTTATCCCCCGCGGTTTGCTTGATCTTGCTGCCCGCGATGCCGATGCGCTCCACCAGGCCCTTGGCCAGAATGGTTTCATTCTGCATGTCGATCAATTGATACTTCAGCGACGAGGAACCGGCGTTCAGAATCAAAATTTTCATCTTATTAATTCTCCCTTATTGCGCCTTGACGGCGGTGATGGCGACGACGCTTATGATATCCTCAATGGAGCAGCCGCGGCTCAAGTCGTTCACAGGCTTGTTGAGGCCCTGCACGATGGGGCCGATGGCCTCCGCGCCGGCCAGGCGCTGCACCAGCTTGTAGCCGATGTTGCCGGCCTGCAGGTCGGGGAATATCAAAACGTTCGCCTTGCCGGCCACGGGGCTTCCCGGGCTCTTCAATTTGCCTACGGATTCCACCAGCGCGGCATCCGCCTGCAATTCGCCGTCCACATTCAAACCGGGAGCAATTTCACGAGCCTTCTTTGTGGCTTCCTGCACCTTGGTCACCAGCTCATGGGAGGCGCTGCCCTTGGTGGAAAAGGAGAGCATGGCCACCCGGGGGTCCATACCTGTAAGCTCCTTGCCTGTTTGGGCGCTGGCGACGGCAATGGCGGCCAGCTCATCCGCTGTGGGGTTGGGGATCACGGCGCAGTCACCGAATACCAGCACCCCGTCATCCCCGTAATCCTTGTTGGGAAGCTCCATCAAAAAGCAGGAGGAGACCACCGAAATGCCCGGCGCGGTTTTAATGATTTGAAGGGCCGGACGCAGCGTATTGCCCGTGGAGTTGATGGCCCCGGCCACCATGCCGTCGGCATCCCCGGCTTTCACCATGACGGTGGCAAAATACAGCGTGTTCTGGCGGACCAGCTTGTCCGCCTCCTCCATGGTCATGCCCTTGCTCTTGCGAAGATCGTATAAAAGCTGCGCGTAAGGGACGGTCTTCTCGCTGACGGCGGGATCCTCAACCCCCACGCCCGACAAATCCACCTGGTACTGCGCGGCCACCTTTTTGATTTCCTCGGCGGGGCCGACCAGTGTAACGCGGGCGATGCCCTCCTTGACAATGCGGGCCGACGCTTGGACGGTGCGGGGTTCGGTGCCTTCCGCCAGGACGATATGCTTTCCGTTTTGCCTGGCTTTCGCCTTGATCTTCTCCAGAGCGGACATAAAAATGCCTCCTTGACACAAAAATGAACGCGAAAAAACGCGCGTACTATCCAACCAATCTATTATACAGGATTTTCGAACGAAAAAAAAGGGTTCCGCCGGCCAAAATGCGAATAATCTTGCGCGGAAATGGAAAATAACCAGGGAAAATACATTCGGAAGGAACAGCTTATGACCATTTCGCCACCACTCCGCGTTTGCGGTGTGATCTGCGAATACAATCCGTTCCACAAGGGGCACGCGTATCACCTGCAAATGGCAAGGGAATTATCCGGGGCGCAGGTGATGGTATGCGTGATGAGCGGTCCTTTCACCCAGCGGGGAGAAGCGGCGGTCATATCTCCCAGGCTGCGGGCGGAAATGGCGCTTTCCTGCGGCGCGGATGTGGTGGTGGAGTTGCCCGCCGCATACGCCGTAAGGGAAGCCGAATTTTTCGCGCTGGGCGGCGTATCTGTTTTGGAGGCAATGGGTGCGGACTGTATTTCCTTCGGCTGCGAAAACGAGGATTTGACGGGCCTTGCGCACGCCGCACTGCTTTTGGAAAAGCCTACGGAGGCATTTCAGGCGGTTTTGCGCTCGGGGCTTGACAGAGGCCAGTCCCACGCAAAGGCCCAGGGCAGCGCCTTGCAGAGCTGCCTTCAGCATGCACAGGGAGGTACCGTTTCCGCCCCCAACAATGTGCTGGCCATTTGCTATCTTCGTGCCATGCTGCGCATAGGCAGCGCCATGACGCCCGTTCCCGTCAGGCGCTTGGGGGCTTACCACGACACAGGATGGCAGGAGGGCTTTGCCTCCGCCACCGCCGCGCGGGAGGCCATCCGCCGGGGGGATTGGCATCAAATTGAAAGAATGATCCCGGAGGCCGCGCTGCCATTGCTTTTGAAGGCATTGGAGGAGGGCGCCGTCCACCGTCCGGAAGCGCTGGATATCCTGCTCCGGGAAAGGCTGCGCCGCCTGGACGAAGAGGAACTGCGCAGCTATCCCAACGTAGGCGAGGGCCTGGAGCACCGTCTCTTACGCCTTTCCCCCATGCACGTTTCCCGCCGGAGCCTGCTTGCGGCCCTGAAGACTAAGCGGTATACCCACGCCCGGCTGAACAGGCTGCTGACGCATATCCTGCTGGAGATGACAGCAGGCTGCCTCGCGCAATGCAATCCCCGGTCTTTCCGCCTGCTGGGCTTTCGCCAAAGCGCCCGGCCTTATTTGAATTCCCTGCCTGATGGGCTGCTGTATACAAAAGCCGCCCGCCGGGAAAAGGACGCCTCCTTCCTTCTGGATATGGCGGCGTATGACCTGTGGTCTATGGGTGCCGGCCTTCCCCTGGGGGAAGGATACAGGCAGCAGGTGGCAAAACATAATGCGCTTTGCGAAACTACTCTCAAGAATCATACATTCTCCGGTTCAAATTGGTAAAACCTATACTGCACGCCCGAACGGCGGCTCGTGCAAAAATTTTCTGTTTTGCTCTTTCTGCCTGGCCCGTGTGTTATAATGCATATGAAATCATATGCAAGGAGCCAATCAATGAATATTGGGAAAATCGTGGAACTGAAAATCGGGGACCTCATAGCAAAGCTTCCCATCATCCAGGGCGGTATGGGGGTTGGTGTTTCCCTGTCCGGATTGGCATCAGCCGTTGCCAATCAAGGGGGCATCGGCGTTATTGCGGCCGCCGGAATAGGCATGCTGGAAAACGATGGCTCGTCCAATTACCTTGAGGCAAGCATCCGGGCGCTTCGCAATGAAATCCAAAAAGCGCGAAAGCTGACACAAGGTATCATAGGCGTTAACATTATGGTGGCATTGTCAAACTTCGCCGAGCTCGTTAAAGCATCCATAGAGGAGGGCGTAGATGCCATTTTCTCCGGAGCCGGGTTGCCGCTGAACCTGCCCGAATATCTCAGCAAGACCTCCAGGACCAAGCTCATCCCCATTGTTTCATCAGCAAAAGCAGCAACGCTTCTCATCAAAAAATGGGCAGGCAAGTTCAATTATGTTCCTGACGCATTTGTGGTTGAAGGCCCCAAGGCAGGGGGGCACCTCGGTTTCAAGCCGGAGCAAATAGACGATCCGGAATACGCACTGGAAAAAATCGTCGTGGATGTGGTGAACGGTGTAAGGCCGTTTGAAGCTGAGTTTGGCAAACCGATCCCGGTTATCGCAGGCGGCGGCATATATACAGGCGAAGATATGTACAAGATCATGAAGCTGGGCGCATCGGGGGTACAAATGGCAACAAGGTTCGTGACCACCGACGAGTGCGATGCATCCATTGATTTCAAAAATGTCTATATACATGCCGGCAAGGAGGATATAGGCATCATCAAAAGCCCTGTTGGCCTGCCTGGGAGGGTGATTGTCAATGATTTTATCCGCAGCGTAAACGACGGCAAAAAAACACCGTTTCACTGCCCCTACCATTGCATCACAACCTGCGAATACAAGAACAGCCCCTATTGCATTGCGCTTGCGCTCATCAATGCCAAAAAGGGGATTCTCAAAAATGGTTTCGCTTTCGCCGGCGCAAACGCGTTCAGAGCATCAGAAATAAAGCCGGTAGAAGAAATTTGCGATTATATAAAGAGCGAATATTTGCAGGCTGCCGGCAGTGACACCGAAAAATGCGGCATGCAATAAAGTAAGCGAACACTTAAAAAAGCAAGTGAACAGGGCTCTTGCGCCTGCCGCCTGCTTTTATTATTAGTGATTCCCGTCAATAAGAAAGCTCCCGCGGCCTTCCGTTTCTATACATCTCCGCCAAGGCCGCAAGCTCCTCTTTGAATTCCATGGGCGTCTGGTCCGGGTTCTTTTTCAGGGTGTCAAGGATTGTCATCGTAAAGGCATCCGGGCCGTATGTTCTCCAATCGCCAATAAACTCCATGCGGGCGCAGGAGCCGGTGGCCTTGGAAAACTGGAACCTGCTTTCCGCACCCCGGCGGTTGGGCTCGCCGGCAATGAGATATTTGCCGTTTGCGCGGTTTTCATACAGGCTGACGCAGCCCACCTCGTCCGCATCCTTATACGCCCTTTGAAGGGCTTTTCTTTTCTCCCGCGTATCCATGGCCATACCCCATTTCCTTCAGCATATCGGATAAAAGATGCAGCCGCTCCGACAAAAGCTCGTCGTCCTTTTGCAGCGCATCCTGGAACAGGCGGATGTCTTCATCAATGAGGGGGTTGTCCAGGCAGACTTCCACCGTCATGGCGTCCCCCTGCATGGGGATACGGTCCAGTTGCGGCTTTCCTTCGTCATACAGCTTGGGATACCTGTAAGCCTCCTGAAAGTGCTGCCTGGCCCGGCAGATCAGTATGGCCAGGTCCAGCACACGGTGCAGCGGCATCTCCTCCGACTGACGCGACCACTTTTCCCCCGTATAGCGCCAGACCTTGGCCGAAATGTCCACCTTGCCGCGGTCGTTCCATTGGGCCAGGCCCAGGGACAAGCCCTGGGCATCGGTATCATAGGCCATACGCCCGTCCACATTGGCATAGTTTTCACTGACGATTACAGGCTTGTGCTTGAGTGTTACCGGAATTTTCATGGTTCTCCTCCGATTTTTGTAATTACTAATATAGTATATTACTAATTATGAATTGTGTCAAGCAAAGCTGCATGAAAAGGCGCTGGAAGATTGATAGGCGCTGGGCATCTTGCGGGCAGAGGCATGCCCGGCCATCCACGACGGTTCCCGGGAGCACAACTGCCTGGGCTTGCTGAATTTGTATAAGAACCTTGGTTTCCAAGATGTACATCAGGCGGGGCACCGCTCGCCGGTGGAATAACACTGCAATCCGCATATGAAAACGCCCCTCTTACCGATTTTTCGGAAGAGGGGCAATTTTTGCTCTCAAAAGGATTGCCGGTTTACTGGGCGGCCTTCCCGTTTTTTTCGTTTTTCAAGGTAATGACCACATGACGGTTTGGTTCCTCACCCTCGCTGTGGGTGGTGACGGCTTCGTTTAACTGCAGCGCGCTGTGGAGGATGCGGCGCTCGTAAGGATTCATGGGCTCCAGGACCACTTTGCGGCCAGTCTTGACCGCCCGGTTGGCCATGCGGTTGGCAA
This sequence comes from Bacillota bacterium, assembly GCA_023411395.1. Taxonomy (GTDB): domain Bacteria; phylum Bacillota; class Clostridia; order Christensenellales; family Aristaeellaceae; genus JAEWAH01. Next base: position 5,680 of record JAEYOV010000021.1, on the reverse strand, counting down.
GGCGTGTGAGCGCTTCCTCCCGCTTGGCGCGGTAATTTTCCGTATCCAGCGTCACACGGATGTATTGCTCGGAGCCTTTGTTCACCAGCAGGCTGGAGAGGTATTGCAGCGCGTCCAGCGTTTCGCCGCGGCGGCCGATCAATATGCCCAGGGTGTCGCCCTGCATGTTTACCAGCACGTTGCCCTCCTCATCCCTGGATACGGCCACGCTGACGCCCACGCCCATTAAAGCGGTCAGCGTCTGCAAAAACTGCTGTGCCTTGCCCTCGGGGGAGGCGGGATCGGCCTGGGGCGCCGGGGTCACCGGCTCCTGGGGCGCAGTGGCCGCCGCTGCCGGCTGGCTTTCCCGGACTTGCGGCCGGCTTTCTTTTGCAGGCGCTTTGGGAGCGGCTTTGGGAGCAGCCTTTTTTTCGGAGGGCTTCTTTTCGGCCGCCGCTTCTTTCCTGGGTTCCTCCTGCCTGGGTTCGCTCTTTACGGCTTCCTTCCGGGACGTTTCACGCTTGGGCTGTTCTCTTTTGGGGGCCTCTTCCCTGGACTTTGCCTCCCGGGCGGGCCTTTCGGTTTCCCTGGCCAGGGCGTTCCAAATGGATTCCTCTTCCTCCTGATCCTTGAGCGTCAGGCGAACCTTGGCCAGGCGGCTTCCGAACAGGCCGAACAGCCCCTTGCTGCCTTCCTCCAGAATGTCGATGGTGACCTCGCCAATGGAGACACCCAAATGATCCAGACCGGCGGATATGGCCTCCTCAATGGTTTTTGCGGACGATTCGTAGGTTTTCATTTCACAGTCCCCTCTCCCACGGCGGCAGCTTTCTTTTCCTGCGCGTCAAAGTACTTATTGAGCAGCACGTTTTGCACCCCGGCAATCACGTTGGCCGTGACCCAGTACAGCGCAAAACCTGCGTTGGAGCTGAAGCAGATGAAAAGAGAAAACAGAGGGAAGAAATACTTCATGAAGTTGGCGGAACCCGCCTTCCCTTCCTGGGTGGGCGTCTGGGGCATGGAGGAGCTCATCAGGAACTGGGACGCCGCCGCCAGGAGCGGCAATAGCAAGAAGCCGTTGAAAGACACAAAGAGGGAAAGCTGGGCGATGAACAGGTTGATGTTCTGCCAGCCGGACACCTTTTCCGTCTTTTGGGCGTAGAGCGGCACGGAGGTCTTCAGGACATTGACGATTTTGTCAACCGTGGTCTTCGTGCCATCCTTGGAAAAGTCAAAAGTGATCTGTTGATCCTCGCTGAGGCCTTGGTTGAACGTAGTGATGGCGGCCCTCTGCGTTTCATCCAGCCGGTCGTAAGCTACCTGCCAATTCTCGGGGGCCACCTGACGGATGCTGTTCTCGTCCGGCACCAGGGGGGCAAAGGGGCTGTCGGGCATCCAGATGTTCTTGACCCACAGCCAGCTCTCATACACAGGCTCTTTATCCGGCTGCAGGTAGGTGAGCACATGGCCGGCCACCTGCTCATGCGCCAGAATATTCATGGCGCCGAACATACCAAAGAGGATGGGCAGGGAAAGCAGCATGGGCAGGCACCCGGAAAGGGGGCTTACTTTTTCCTTGCGGTAAAGCTCCATCGTCTTTTGATTGAGCTTTTCCTTGTCATTCTTATATTTCTTCTGAAGGGCGGCGATTTGAGGCTGAAGCTTCTGCGTTTTGCGCATGCTTCTGCGGCTTTTGGCATCCAGCGGCATCAAAAGCGCACGGATCAGCAAGGTAAAAAGCACGATGGACCAGCCGTAGTTGCCGACAACGGAATAAATGCCAAGCAATATTGCCTTCAGGGGTTCATTCAGGAATGGAAACATGTGGGCTATTCCCTCCTAATTGTTGCGTTCGTGTCCTCAGGCACGGGATCGTATCCGCCTTTGGCAAAGGGATTGCACCGAAGGATCCGCCAGACAGCCATCCATCCGCCCTTCCATGCCCCGTACCGCTCAATGGCGGTCATGGCATACTGAGAACAGGTGGGCCTGAACCGGCAGGCTTCCGGCAGATGCGGGCTGATGTTCCGTTTGTAAAAACGGATCATAGCCAAAAAGAGGCGTTTCATTTGGGCGCGTTCCCTTCCCTAAGCAGGTTCTGCTTCCTTAGAATGTAAGCCATTCCTTTTACAAGGTCCTGGTACGCCGCCTGCGCGGCCCCAGGCCGGGCCACCACCACATACCAGCCGGGCCTGGCTTGGTTCAGGTAGAGGCGGAAGCATTCCCGCAGGCGCCTTTTCACACGGTTGCGCACCACGGCGTTGCCGATCTTCCTGCTGATGGAGAAGCCTACCTTCAGCCCGGCACCCCTGGCGTGCAAAAGCACGATGTCCTTGCAGCCCGAGCTCTTTCCGCGCCGGTATACATACTGGAACTGCTTATTCTTCTGTAGGCGGTATGTACGCTGCAAGCAAAACCCTTCGTTTCAGGCTCGATCAGGCGCTTAAGGCTGGGCCGCGCCGATACCGAGCGCCAAAATGCCCTTTCATACTGGAAAAGCCCGTACCCACTGCGCACGGTGGCAAGCAACGGGGCGGGCTGAGCCATGCAGACTTTTGTTTCCACCATCCTATTAAACGGTCAGAACCTTGCGGCCACGGCGGCGGCGGGCAGCCAGCACGCGGCGCCCGTTTTTGGTGGACATGCGGGAGCGGAAGCCGTGCACCTTGCTACGCTGGCGCTTTTTCGGCTGGTAAGTACGGAACATAAAACAACACTCCTTGTTTTACAAAAGTCTTGTATCTGTGACGCGCACCGCTTAGGGCGGCGCAAAATACCACAAAACAGCTATTCTAGTATACTAACCGGGCCTTTGCCTGTCAAGAGAAAGTTTCCGTTTTCCCAGCCGTTTTTCCCATGTTGTACATCATCCCCCTGAACGGATGGCCTCAAGCGCCTGTTTTTCTTGACAAGGGAACAAGCCCTTGGCATAATGAAGCCATCCATTTTTGTATGGAATCGGTAAAATGCCGGGAAGGAGAAGGCAAAAGCCATGAAGAGCACCATCAAGGATATTGCCAAAAGGGCGGGCGTCTCCCCTTCCACGGTAAGCCGCGTCATCTCCGGCAGCAGCCGTATCAGCGGTGAAACACAGATGAAGGTCCGGGCCATTATGGAAGAAATGAACTACCGGCCCAACCTGCTGGCCCGCTCGCTGGTGAATCGCACCGCCAATGCCGTTGGCGTGTTCTCCGCCACAAGCGCGGAGGAATCCATGAAGCATCCCTTCTTTGCCGAGGCCATCCGGGGCATCGGCACGACAGCCGCCCGCCACGGCCTGCACCTTTTGCTTGGAACCAGCGCAAGCCAGGAGGAGGATGGGCGCGTAGTGCGGGAAATGATGTTCTCCGGCATGATCGAGGGAATGATCCTGCTGTCCACCCTGCATGATGACCCGGTGGCGGAGCTTTTACACCGCCATAGTTTTCCCTTTGTTGTCATCGGTCATCCGCGCCATGGCGAAAACTACCACCGCGTGGACAGCGACAATGAAAAGGCCGGGCGCATGGTGACGGAGTATCTGCTAAGGCATGGCCACAGGCGCCTGTGCTACCTGGGAGCGGACGGTTCCCTGAGCGTTACGGTGAAAAGGCAGGCGGGCTTTGAAGCCGCTCTTGCGGACGCGGGGCTGCCCGTTTTTCAGGAAATGTTTTTGGCAAATCCTCTTGCGGCGGGAGACGATATGCTTCCCGCGCCGCTTTTGTCGCCCCTGGGCCCCACGGGAGTGGTGGTCCAGGACGACGCTTTGGCCATATGGCTGATGGGCGCTCTGCAAAAGGCGGGCCGGCGGGTGCCGGAGGATATATCCATTATCAGCTTCAACAACGCCGCCGTATCCGCTTACACCTCCCCGCCGCTGACTTCGGTGGAGGTCCACCACTGCCTGCTGGGGGAGCAGGCCATGGCGCTATTGTACAGCTTGCTCAAGGAGCCGGACACAAAGCCCCGATGGGTGGAGGTGCCGGTGGAGCTTATGGAGCGGGGGAGCGTGTGCCGCCCGCAGGAATGAATATTCACAATTCCCTAGCAGAAGAGGGCGCGAAATGCAAGGCATATGTTCGCGCCTTTTGCTATACTGCCCCCGGAGAGGAGGAAGCGTATGGGATGGCTGGAGAGGATGAACCGGGCGCTGGACTATATTGGGGCTTCCTCAACAACCACAATCTTCAATTAAACGACACCGAAGGTACTAAGCCTAACGAAAACAGGGTTGCAACGAGGCGATTGAAACAGAGGCAAAAATAAGCCTTAAGCTTGTGATCCAGGTTCATGATGAGGAATTGCAAGGCGATTACGGTTTCCGAGGTGCAGCACAGCTTGGCCATGATTCGTGCCAAGCCGTAGCGCCGCTTCCCGATACCAAAGGGGCTCTCTATGCCGTTTCGCTCCGCATTGTCCAGACGAGCAATTCGTCGGTCTTCCGACGGGTCATTTTTCGGACGGCCCAGTCGGGGTCCGGAAAGCCGGATGCCATGGGTTTTGCAGTAGTCAAGGTTCTCACGGTTCCTGTAAAGCTTGTCTGCCAGGAGGACTTTGGGGAAGCATCCAAACCGTTCTTTGTACCGCTTAACCGCCTCTATGAGCCGGGTCCCTTCGTTGAAGCTGTCCCAGCTCAGGGTTTCTATCCGGCAGCAGCCGTTTACCTTGCTGACAGCGATCTTGGCTCCGAATTCCACTTCCGAACTTGCCTTTCCCCGCACGATTGGCCGCACATGAGGTTGGGATATGCTGACGATGCGGTCTTCAACACGGTGATGCTTTCCTTCATACATCTCGCGTTGCTGCCGGTATATCTCCGAAGCGACCAACAGCTTCTTGTACTGCCTAGCGGACAATGCTTCCAATGATGCGGTTTCTTTCAACAGGCTTTGGACGATTCTCAAATCCCGGCGCACATACCGCATCTGCTGGCCAATAGCCGTACGGATCGTTTTGTATCGCCGGTGGCGCTGTTTTTCCACACGCAGAAAAGCTTTCCTTGCCTTTACCCTATAGGTGCGGGGCTTTACTGACGGTCTGTGCGTCATGTTTTCCCACAAGGTGTCTATGATGCCTTCCAGCGCTTCTCTGCTTTCATTGAGCAGCCCCAGATCTGTGGGGTACCGGATATCTGCCGGCGCGCATGTGGCGTCCAGCATCAGGGTTCCTTCGTTCTCTCCTCCGCCGGCGCCAGGTCTTCCGCTCTGGTCCTCATCTGTTTCATCGATGATACGCTGGATCTCGGCCATATCGATCCGTTTACGGAATTCCACCATCAGGGAAGGAACGAAAGGCTTGTGGGGGGTGAATTCCTTGTAGCCGATGAAGTACTGCATGTAGTTGTTTTCGCTGATGTTTTCTACTGTTTCCTCATCCGAAAACCCGCATTTCTCCTTGATGATCAAGGCGCCCAAGGCTACCCGAAGCGGTATTGCCACGTTACCGCATTTTCCGAACTTCGCTGCGTACCGATCCTCAATCCTGTCCCATGGTATCACTTCGGACAGCTTGACCCAGCGGTTGTCTAAAGACAACTTCCCGCCAAAAGGTGTGATGAATTCATCTATGCTTACCTGTTCTCGGTCTCTTTTGCGGTACATGGCGACTCCCTCACATGCAAGCTTTTTTGAGGTTTTTCCCCGTTTTCCTTGCATCCATTATACCACTAATCACTTGATTTTACTGGGTTTTCATGCATTCTTATATTGATGAGTAAGCCCTA
>JAEYOV010000075.1 GCA_023411395.1 Bacillota bacterium | reverse complement strand
TCCCTGATTTAGCTGTATAATTTCTCCCATGGGAAGCCCTCCTTGCGTGTCGCTTTTGTGTGGTAACGACAGTTTACACGCTTCGGGCTTCCTTTTCAATTGTGCGAAAAATATTATACCTTATCTTTACACGCTTCGGGCTTCCTTTTCAATTGTGCGAAAAATATTATACCTTATCAAGCTTTTGCTTTGACAAGTCAATTTCTTCGATGAGCAGTTTATTTTGACCCAAGCAACACCAATATACTGTTCAAGCCACTTACTCTTTTCTTTAATGACATCAGTTTGAAGTTGTATTATCTGTTATTACTACTTGAGGAGTTTTTTTCGCTTCTTGAGTATAACTGGGCATTGTCCCCTCATTATTTTCTGATATATTATAAGTGATAGACTTATCAACAAAACTTACTGATGTGAATTGAGCTTGTCTGATAGTCTTATCCGCTTTTGATATTAGCTGATATTCGCCAGTAGAAAGTTGAAGGTTGCCATCTTTATCAATTTATACCATCTACAACAACAACTTTTTCCATATAGTCAAATATGACCACATTTATTTTATCTACATTTTGAATAATAGAAAAATTCTTTTCAATTGATGCTTTATAATGACCAGTCATACTGAACACTAGGTATGCAAGTAAATATATAATTATATAATTAAATAGAGGTTTGCTGTATGTTAATAGTTTTCCATTTACGTATCTGCGCCCCCTTTCATATATATCAACTTTTGGAACTTCTTTGGCTTCACATTCGCCCTTTTTTCTTTTCTTCGCTATATGAGTATTTTTAAAATATAAGCATGCTTCAATGAATACAGGAACGAAAATACATATCAAAGATATATACCATGTTTTTGAAAAAACAAGTGGATATAAAATTAAGAACAACATTGCTAGTTTTATGATACGAGAAATGCGAAACTTAAAAGTACAATTTACTTTCTCTGCTAAGTATTCATACGCATATGATAAAACATACATAATTGTCATTACAATATACACCAAATAATGAGCGTGTGATCCTAAGTCGATACTTATGCATGTGGCAGGAATAGAAAAATATTTTGCATATTCAACATAATATGCGTAAATAAGTGAATATGCAATTACAGTAAGTAATGTAAGCAGTAACGCACTATGCTTTAAAATACTCTCCTTACTTCTTTTAATTGACTCTATTTGACCTAATACCTTAGCATTTATCATATCTTTAGTAGACTTTTCATATTCTTCTAATTCATTATTTTTCACTGCTTCCATTTTATTGTACCTCCTATTATGTTTCGGCTAAATATCTCATAGTATTCATTATTTTACTATTATATTCAATAAATGTAAATGGTCAAGATTGAAATTGCATATTACACGTGTTATATAAACATGGAGGACGGTTTTTTGTGTTGACTTAACGATATGATAAGCCACCATTGTATTTTGAATGACACAGAGAACCGTCAGACTGTGCCATAACTAAAACCCTCGATTTGTGTCATGCTATATATGGTATAGTAGTAATATTAATCATACAGTATGTTGTGTTGCAATAAATGATTTTCTGGGTTTTGATGCGATCTACCGTCCCCTGCACTCGCAGACATCAGGATTTTCACTTATCTTATCCCCTATTATCGGTTATATTCTTTATTATATTTTTAGGGTTGATCTTCTTCCTGATCTTCGATATGACAAACATAATAGCCAAGAAAACTATGAAGCTGAGTACAATGAGAGGAACTTGACCAATATTCTGTGATTTGAATATACCATTAAAAATTGATGATACTAAAGGAAATATCGCCATTAACAATATGTCTCTTAAGTTACTCATCACAGAATCTCCATTATTGATTTTTATTATTCTTGTGCCCCTAATAACACCTCGTATTTCTGGCATAATCTTAGAATCATGTACAACAGAAAAAATCAAACCATCATGCTTATCAAGGAAATCAAAAGTGATCAAAAAAGGGGAACTGTGCCCTTGAACGTTTGTGTTGCATGCTGATCTGCCTAAGAAAATCGAATCTGAATCAATCAAACATATAGTATCCTTTTCTGCTTCACAGCGCAGATTATCAATATTCGAAATATCTTCTTTTGTTATGATTGTATTTCCACCATTCCAAATGCAAAAGGTAGATTTTACTAATCGCTCTACCTGCTTGCCACAATACTGTATTTCAATGCCAGGAAGATTTTTTTCACTCTTTTTTATCACCTCAGAATGAACTTCTTGAATTTTCAGAATTTTTCTGTTTCGAAAAAGATACGAAACCAATATAGTAAGAATGCTGCCTATTATAAAAGTAACAAGACTAAACCAATTTGCTCCAAGCCACTCAATCATAAACAACATAGCCTTTCCTTTGCATTTTGAAAATAAGGACTATCATGTAATCATTTGCTTCATCACATGCCAGCTTTTTCATCTTAACAAACTCCTTTTCTTTGTTAAGCTAAAAGCAGATTACAACATTTCGCTATACCTTCCAATGATGCCCGCAGCTTTGGCAAACAGCATAACTCTTAACCTTTGTCTTGATCCGTTTTGCGCCGAAAAGCGCAACAAGAAGGCGCGGTATGGTCAAAAATATCCATAGCAGCAAATCGATCAGCCATCCGAAAAATAGCCAGTAAAATAGACCATGATGCTTTGTTTTTGTAATGGACACAGCTTGAACATTTGTGTTTCTGCTGCCGCATTTGGGGCAAGCCATCCCTGTTGGCGCATATCCTCGGTTGTACATGAAGAACTCATCCTCTCATTTGACTTCATAAATTTTGTAAAAATACGGAATATTATAATATAATACTATCACAATCCCACATGGCAATAAACACCTGCAAAAAAGTTTTCTCATAACGCATCAGACTAACACAGGGTGTAACATAGCATAGTTTGTCGTTCCCCTTATTCGCCAAGCATGCCTTTTTTTGTTTTGCCCATGCTTCATTTGCCTTCTTTGCTTCTTTTTTGCTTTTTCAATACGCACCATATCCTCCACTGATATATGCTTGCCACACTTGGGGCATTGGAACTCATCCCAAATAAATAGCACATCACCGTACAAATGCATATCTGCCGCATCAAAGCTAAAATGTCGGGCTTCAATAGAGTTTGAATTTACCTTTTTCGAAATCACAATCCGTTCCAGTATTGTATTACATCGGGGGCAATGATGTTTCTTTAAGAATACGAATATGGGATATTTATACATCCTTTGCATATTCGAATCCGCCTCCAAATTCAGGCTGAACCCTAATAACAGGCCTACTCCTACGAACACAAGGACGGTTCTCCGTGCCGCCATATGAGAACAGCAATACACAAACCGTTATTCCTCTACCCATCTGTATAGCAATGGATGATACCCCTATTCCACATCCAGGGGCGTCTTGTAACCCGGCGCGGGAAAGGCGTCGGACAAAAGCTGTATGTCCTCCGGAGAAAGGGGCATATGCAGCATGGCAGCGTTCTCTTGGGTATGTTTCACGCTGCCGGCCTTGGGGATGGGGATCAAAAGCAGATCGCGGAGTATGAAACCCAGCAGCGCCTGGGCGGGTGTGATTTGGCGGCGGGCAGCCACCTCCCGTACCGCCTTGCTGCGAAACAGCTCCGGCTTCAAAAGGCTCTGCTGGGCCAGGGGGCAGTAGGCCATCACGGGTACATTCCGCGCCCTGAGCCAGGGCAGCAATTCGTACTCGATGCCACGCGACCCCAGGTGGTACAGCACCTGGTTTACGGCGCAGCTCCCGCCGCCGGGGATGGAAAACAATTCCTTCATGTCCGCCGTGTCAAAGTTGGATACACCCCAGCGGCGGATGAGGCCGCGGCGCTTAAGCTCCTCCATGCCTTCCACTGTTTCTGACAGATTGGCCCCGCCCCGCCAGTGGAGCAGGTACAGATCCATGTATTCGGTTTTCATGCGGCGCAGGGAGTTTTCGGCGGAGCGGAAGATGCGGCTTCTGCCCGCATTGTGGGGATACACCTTCGATACAAGATACACGCTTTCCCTGGGGATATGTGCAATTGCCTCCCCCACCAGCGATTCGGCCCGGCCCTCGCCGTACATTTCCGCAGTATCAATCAAGGTCATTCCAAGTTGAATACCTACTTGAAGGGAAGCGATCTCATCCGCACGTTTGGCGGGATCGTCACCCATATGCCATGTTCCCTGGCCCATGCGCGGAAGTTCCATGTATCTTCCCTCCCAATACTGAATCAAAATGTGAATTTATCTATGCGCAAGAACTCCGAATGCAAATCCAACCTTGCGGACTGTCATCCCTCACTGCCTGAAGGATCTTGTTTTCCTTGCTACGCCAAGATCCTTCGGAGCAAAGCTCCTCAGGATGACATATAGGCGTAGCTTGCTCATATTCTATGCACTAGTGTTCATCTACACATTTAGCACTAGATAGAATAAAATAGGATTCCAAAGGGATGCTTCCCGCAAGCTCAGTCGTCGCGCTGGTTCGCTTCGCTCCCATCGCTCGTCTCGCTTGATTCATCCGACCTGCCCAATTCTCTCCATCCGGCTCAATCGGCGCCGTGTTTCGCTACCGCTTCCACGGCTTGTTTTGCCAGCCTCCTCCACCCCTCGCATTTCCGCCACAGGTGGGCTCGGGGTTACGGAGCCACTGGCGGGAGCAGAGCTTCTTCACCCTTTGGCGGGGTGCAGGGGCAGCGCCCTGCTATAACAGCTTTATCAGCCTTACGTAAAACCGCACCAGGTCGTACAGCTTGGAAAGCGGTATCCGCTCGTTGTTGGCGTGGATGGTGCGGCGCTCTTCCAGGGTCATAGCCAACGGAGAGAAGCGGTACACATGGCTGCTGATGGTGGCATAATGGCGGGAATCGGTGGCGGCCACCATCAAATAGGGGGCGATAACGGCCTCGGGCCATGTCTGCCCGACAGCGGCCGCCAGGCGGTCCCAGGCCTCCCCGCCGGCGGGAGAGCAAGGCGTGGGGTTGTTGCCGTCGGTCACCGTTACGGCAACGCGCTGATCCTTGACAATGCGCTTAAGCCGGGTCCGGGCGCCTTCCAGCGTATCGCCGCCGATCAGACGCAGGTTGGCCCCTACCGCAGCCTTGGGCGGCAGCACGTTATGGGCGGGGCTGCCGGACATGCGGGTGAAGGCGCAGGTGGTGCGCACAAGGGCATTCATTTCTCCGCCGCGTTTTTTGCACAGCAGGTTTAAAAGTGACGCAAAGCACCACAGGTTGGAAAAGATCATCCTGTACCAAAAAATGGAGCGGCGGCCCAGAACATCAAACATCTGCTTCACCGGTTCCGTCAGCGTAAAAGGGAAGGGATGGTTTTCCACCCGGGTCACAGCCCTGGCCAAAATCCCCACGGCGGTATGGGGCGGTGGCATGGAAGCGTGGCCGCCGGGAGACACCGCCTCAAAGGAGGCATTCATAATGCCTTTCTCCGCAAGGCCGATCAGAGCGCAGGGGGCGCTGACGCCGGGGAATATATTCTCCGCCACCGCGCCGCCCTCGTCCAGCACGAAAGCGGGGGTCACGTTCCGGCGTTTGAATTCCGCCACAATATCCGGCGCGCCGTGGCCATACACCTCTTCATCCCCGGCAAAAGCCAGGTACAGGTCGTTTTCAGGCACGAAGCCTTCGGAAATAAGCATCTCCGCCGCTTCCATCACACCCAGCAGCGTGCATTTTGTATCCAGCGTTCCCCGGCCCCATAAGACGCCGTCCTCGATGATACCATCAAAGGGAGGCTTGTCCCAGGTCGCCTCCTGCACGGGCACCACGTCGTAATGGGCCATCAATACGCCGGGCCGGTCGCTTTTCTTGCCCGGCCAGCGGTACAACAGGCCCCTGTCGCCGATATGCTCCTGCTCAAGCTTTTCATGCAAACGGGGATACAGCGTTTTCAAAAGCTTTGGAAATTCCTCGAACGCTTTTGCGTCCTCCAGAGATTTGTCCTGGTAAGATACGGTCTTCATACGGATCATGGCCTGCATATCCCCGGCCACCCTATTATCATCCAGGGATACGTCCTGGGGTTCAGGCTTCACCTGGGAGCGGGGCCTGAAGGCCAGCGTCCGGATAAGAATCACCAGTATAAGTGCCGCCAATACGGAAATAATCAGCCACATGGTCAAGGGAATTTCTCCTTCCTTTGCATGCACGATAAGGCATCCTCTTGCTGCATTGTAGCAGTTCACTCTTCGAAAGTCCAGCCCGCCCCAGAGGGCTCCGTAGCCGAAGCGCCGTCTGCGGCGGAAAAAGCGAGGCGGAGGAGGCTGGCGAAACGAGCAATGCAAGCGGTAACGTAGCAGTGCGACGATTGAGCCAGATGGGACAAAGCCCCTCTGGACTCCCGCCAAAGGCTCCGAAGCCCCGACCCCGCCTGCGGCGGAAAAAGCGAGGCGGAGGAGGCTGGCGAAACGAGCAATGCAAGCGGCAGCGCAGCAGCGCGACGATTGAGCCAGATGGAACAAAGCCCACTTGGAAACCCCACATTAAAAATCTTTGTGAAATAAACAAAAAGAAATTGTTTGCATTTGCCCAAGAAAAAGCTATAATAGATTTATCTTCCAGATAAAGGGGTGTCATGATGATTCACTGATCTGATTCACAGCAAAGGTGCCGCAAGCCCCGCATGCCTGGGTTTGTGGTTTTGTTGGAATTGGATCAGCGCCGTCATCATGCAATAGGGCAAATATAGCTCTATCGCTTTGTGTGCATGTGATCCTTTCCAGCAAAGGGAAAGGATTTTTTTATTTTCAGAAACGGAAAGAGGACGATTCAAAATGGATCTGGTTATTGAAACGCCAAGACTCACCCTACGCCCGTTCGCCAAGGATGACGTGCCCGCGGTTACGGAAATCACTACCCGACCGGCTGTTTCAAGGTACATGACAGATATGATCTACGATACGCGCCAAAAGGCGGAAGCGTGGATCAGCATGCTGGACCGGATCTGTAATGTGAAGGAGCCCTGTGTGCTGTTGGCCATCGTTCCCAAAGGTACAACAGCGCCCATCGGCTACATCGGGCTCCACCCGAAGGATACGCTGGACAACGAGGTGGAGATTCTGTATGCCATGGCCGATGAGCAACAGAACAAAGGCTATATCACCGAGGCGGGGAAGGCTCTCACCGGCTGGTGCTTTGCAAACACTCCCGTTCCGTACCTTGCAGCCATCGTGCAGCCCAGCAACGAAGCCTCTGCCAGGGTCGTTGAAAAGCTGGGTTTCCGGCATGAAGGTGAAAGGGCGATCCCCCACAATGGCATTTTGACATCGTTCCACTATTACCGGCTTTACACCGAATAATGAAAGCGAGGAAACCGTATGCCTGCCACCTTCCGCAACTACTCCGGCGAAAAGCTGTATGCAAACAAGGACTATTTGAAAGTCAGGGATTTTCTTTACCGCATCAACAAGACTGGGCTCCAATCTCCCAACTTTCCCTGGGGCCGCTGGGAATGGATGATCGGCCACGGCTGGCTGGATGACAGGTATCTTAACAGAATCGGCATCTGGGAATCGGATGGGGAAATCGTGGGTCTGGCCACTTATGAAAGCGGACTGGGCGACGGCTTTTTCTGCCTGGATGAAAGATTTTCCGAATTGAAGTCTGATATGCTGGATTACGCCCGCCAAAACCTTCACAAAGACGGCAAGATCCGCGCCATCATCGACAACAGCGACCGTGAATTCCAGCGCATCGCGCGGAAGAAGGGCTTTTGCCCCACAAGGGATGGGGAGCACATGGCAGCCATCGACATCGACGGCAGCTTGCGTTACCAACTGCCGGAGGGTTTCTCCATCGTCAGCATGGCGGAGGATTGGAACTGGTATCAATACAACAGGTGCCTGTGGCGGGGCTTTGACCATCCCGGAAAGCCCGACGCGTCGCAAGAACAGATCGCCATGCGCAAGCGGATGCTGTCCGGCCCCGGTGTCAATCCGGAAACCGTGGTCTGTGTCGTCGCGCCCGACGGCAACTATGTGTCCCATTGCGGCACATGGTATCTGCCCGGCGACGCATTCGCCCTGGTGGAGCCTGTAGCCACCGACCCCGATTACCGGAAGATGGGTCTGGGCCGCGCGGCGGTGCTGGAAGCGGTCATCCGCTGCGGCAAGCTGGGCGCCTCGCAAGCCTTTGTAGGCTCCAACCAGCAGTTTTATTACAGCATAGGCTTCGACCCCATCCACGTGGAAACCTGGTGGGAATACAAGGGCTGAAGCCTATTGCCCGTTCGAAAGGAAGTATTCCATGGCAATTCTGGAGAAAATGGACGCGTTTTTCAACACACGCGCGGATTCATATGACAATCACATGCTCAGGGATCTGGGATTGGAAGCGTTTTATGAGGAAATTGCCACGCAGTTTGCCGGCCTGAAGGATACGGATAGCCTCCTGGACTTGGGCTGCGGCACCGGGCTGGAGCTTGAAAGGCTGTTTGCACAATGCCCAGACCTTCATGTAACGGGCATCGATGTATCCCATGCCATGCTGTCGCTGCTGAAAGCCAAATACCCTCATCAGCATCTTCAGTTGATCTGCGGCTCCTACTTTGATATTCCGCTTCAGGACAGGGCATACAGCTATGCCCTGTCCACCTACTCCCTGCACCACTTTTCAAAAGAGCAAAAGCGCGCCCTGTACCAAAGGGTGCACAGCGCCTTAAAGCCCACGGGGAAATTTGTGCTGGGGGATTACACGGCAAAAACGAAGGAAGAGGAAGCCTTTTATCTGGCCGAAAGCCTGCGCTTGCGCGGCGAAACGGGGCAGCCCGGCGATTCCTACCATTATGACACGCCCTTTACAAAGGAGACGGAAGCCGGCCTCCTGAAGGATGCGGGATTCACGGATGTCCGTATCCCAAGGCAGTGGGAAAGCACCGCCATCCTTGTGGCCGTCAGGTAGCCAAGTGCACCTGCCCGGCCAGGTCTATGATCTCGCTCCGCTGTTTTGATTCGATACCGAAAAGATACCGATACAAGTGTTTCTCCCACAGGGGCGCATCATCCGGGATTTCCCCTTCGCCGGGGAAAATCCACCGTCCCTGTAGGATGATGCCGCCGCGCCCCATGCGCAGGAGTGCGGCAAGCTCCGCTTTGTTCAGGAGTGAAAACAGCCGGCGCATATCCCTATCCAAAAAGCATCCGCAATCCATCAGCCCGGTCATATCGTGCAAGCTGTGAACCCGGCGGCGCACAAGCAGCAGTTTGTCGGAAAAGTAGCGGCAGGCCGCAAGCTCCGCAGCCAGCGCCCGGAAATCCCCATCCTCCATGGGATCGCCGTCCATCATAAGAACTGACGAGGGCGTCGAAAACCAAGGCGGGAAAATGCCGCTCACATCACCATGCATAAGCGCCGGAATGAGCCGCCGTGCCAGCTCGTCCGCCTGGCACATCAGCAGTGTGCGGAAGGGACCGCTCCTGATCTCCATATCCTCCATCATCCTTTCGCTCACTTCCCGTACCCGGCTCATGATGGCATCCGTAGGAAAGGGAGCCATCAGTTGAACCAGTTGCCTGTTATCCGGAGCATGAATGGCAAGAGAGGCCGTGTGCCCACGATTCAGAAGGTAGCCGTGAAGAGCTGCGGAGAAGACTGTCCCGAATATGTTGACGGGTATGGCGGCACCCCATATTCCATGTGCCTTCAGCGTCCCTTCCACCTCTTTTTGGGGAAAGCGCCGGCAGAACACGTTTTCCCAATACAATGTGTCCAGATAATGAAGCATCCAGGTAATCCCCGTATGGGCACAGGGAATGCTTACAGGGTAATCAAAATCCCCCGGCGTTTCATGCGCCGCGAATTCCATGTCATAAGCGCGGAAAAAGCCTGGAATCCCTGCCTCAATGGCCTCACGGTAGCAGGGCGCGTCCTGGATAAGCATTGTGCTATGCACAAGATAGAAAAGGCGCCTGGCCTTTTTGACCTGCCGGGAAAGAATGTCTCTGCCCTCCCTGAGCAGCGCCTCAGGCTGTTTTTCGTTTTGGATGATTCCGTCTTGCGCCAGGGCCGCGGTATACAGAATCGATCTTAGCAAGCTGCCCGCCGTTTCCAGCGGCACGGAGCTGCTGTCCCCATGGGTGTACCTTTCGATCTGTTTCTCCAGCAGGTTAAGCAATAAAAGCCTTTGCCCCGCCCCGTCCGCATCATGGGCGGAAAGCAGCATGGCCCCGCCCGTACGCGCAAGATCATTCATACGCTTCTTCCCCCCGGTCATTCTCCCGTGATCCATCCTCCTCCCGGGCAGCGCCATGAATCTTTCTGGCCAGCCCGTCAAAAGCTTCGTCCCGCAAGCGCTCCAGCGAGCCCTGGCATTCTCCGTCGAAGCGCTCACGCAAAAAGCCAATTAGCTCGTCGTCGCCAAGGCTGTCGAACGTTTCGTTTTTCAAATGATAGAAAACATCCAGCAGCGCCTCCAGCGTATCCACTGCCCGTTCTTTCAGAAAAAAGGGTGAATCATAAAAAGCCAGGATCAGCTTCTTCACAATGCCGCCTTTAAGCTCCAGGCGCCCGCTGTCATGAAGCGCCTGGCCGCGGGCCTTCAAAAGCGCTACAGCCTGGCAGGGCGAGAAAACCAACCCGGCCTGGGCGGTCGTGCCGTTAACTGCAAGAATGTCCGATACGTTTTCACGCTTCAACAGGGAGCACTGAAAAAGCGCCAGCAGGTCATCCATACAAAATTTTTCCTTTTACAAAATTGTCTATTGACAAACATCGAATTCTGTAGTATGATTTAATTTAATTAATATATCGCTATTTGATGATAGCAAAATAGTATAGCTCCGATTCTGCCGTTTTGTCAAGCGGTGTTTTTTTTCGCCGAAAAGGGGAAACGCAACCGGATGCTTCCTGCCTGTTGAAATAATCCCTTGCGGAACGATCATGTAAATTCACTGAAATATGGCAGTCGCCCCATGAAACAATCTGGCGAAAAAACAAATTTTATGTTATATTTTTATACTGGAGCGCAAAGTGCATCCTCCCATTCTGAAAGCGAGGGAAGACATGCAGCCTTACAAACGGCACTTAAGGTTTTACCGGGGGGCCAGGGCGGTATTGAGTCCCCTTTTGAAGCGGCTGTTCCGCTTTGAGGCACAGCCCGGACCCGAAATCAATGGGCCGTATATCGTTATCGCCAACCATACCACCGATCTTGATGCGTTATTGGTAAGCGTCAGCTTTCCCCGGCACATGTATTTTGTGGCCAGCGAGCACATTTTCCGTTCCTGGCTTCTGGGCGGCCTG
This sequence comes from Bacillota bacterium, assembly GCA_023411395.1. Classification (GTDB taxonomy): domain Bacteria; phylum Bacillota; class Clostridia; order Christensenellales; family Aristaeellaceae; genus JAEWAH01. The sequence continues at coordinate 18,954 of JAEYOV010000075.1, read as the reverse complement.
CTTCGTTATTTTTTGAGCCCTATCCCCAAGCAAAAGGGCGGGGCGGATATAAGCACCGCCATGCAGATCGTGAGAAGGCTGAAAAAAGGCATCAACATCGGCCTGTTTGCCGAGGGCAGCAAATCCTTTGACGGCAAGCCCTGCCCAGTGGTTCCGGCCACAGGCAGCCTGGTGAAAGCCTCTGGCGCATCCCTGGTCACTTACCGGCTGGAGGGTGGATACTTCACCAACCCCCGCTGGGCACATACTTTCCGGACAGGCCGGATGAGGGGCTATCCCGTGCGCGCTTATTCCCCTGAAGAGCTCGCCCGGATGACGGCGGAGGAAGTAAACGAGGCCATTGCGGCGGACATCGGGGAGGACGCGTACCTGCGCCAGGCGGAAGACCCAGTAGCCTACCGTGGCAAGCGCCTGGCCCAGGGGCTGGAAAACGCGCTGTACATGTGCCCCGCTTGCTTAAAGATCGGCACGCTTCACGGTGAGGACAATCTTTTCTCCTGCGGCTGCGGGCTGAAAACCAAGATTGACGAAATGGGCTATCTTTCCGGCGGGCCTTTTCACACCGTAGACGAATGGGGCGCCTGGCAGAAGGAAAGGCTACTGGAACGGCTGAAAAGCGGGGACGAGACGGAGCTTTTCAGCGACGGTGATCAGGAAATCTGGCGTATTCCTCCCCGCCGTCAAACCGCGCCCGTGGCGCGGGGCACACTTTCGGTGAGCCGCGCGGGCCTTCGCCTTAATGATTTCACATTGGCCTGGCGCGAGGTGCTGGGCATGGAAATCCTCGGCAAAAACACCGTCGTCTTTTCCGATGGCAAGGGCAGCCATTACCAGCTCATAACCCGCAAGGAGCGCAGCGGGCTGAAATACCTGGAAGCATTCCGCATCATGGGGCAAGCACACGAAAGAAGGGAATAAAGTGGATTATTCCGCCGCCAATACGGGGCTATGGAATTTTTTTATCCAGATGGGTATCCTGGCGGGCATGCTGCTATTATCCAATGTTTTGCTTCGCAAGAGCGCCGTCATCCGCAAAAGCCTGATGCCCACGTCAGTACTGGCCGGGTTTTTGCTGCTGGGCCTGAAAAGCGTGGGGATTCTGCATATTCCCGCCGCATTTTTGGAGATGGTCACCTACCACGGGATCGCCATCGGCTTCATCGCCCTGTCGCTGCGCAGCAGCGGAGAGGGGGATCAAAGCCGGGGCAAGGGCCTGAAAAGCGGCGCGCTGATCATCAGCACCTACCTGATGCAGGCTTTGGCAGGGCTTTTGATATCCATCGCGCTGGGCTACACTGTGATGCCGGGGCTGTTCAAGGCCGCGGGCATTCTTTTGCCCATGGGCTACGGACAGGGGCCGGGCCAGGCCAACAATGTGGGCAGCACCTATCAGGCGCTGGGGTTTTCGGGCGGCCAATCCTTCGGCCTTTCCCTGGCGGCGGCAGGCTACCTCTGCGCTTGCGTGGTGGGCGTCATCTATCTGAACGTGCGCTCCCGCCGCGGGCTGAAAATAGGCCGTGACGCGGAGCTTTTATCCGGTTCCGTCACCGTGGATACATTTGAGGACAAGGGGGAAGCGCCCCTTTCGGAATCGGTGGACCGGCTGTCCATCCAGGTGGCGCTGGTGATGCTCACATACCTTTTGACCTATCTTGTGACGCTGGGGCTGACGGAAGCGGCGGCAGCCGCTGCGCCGGATCTTTCGAATATGCTGTCGCCGCTTTTGTGGGGCTTCAACTTCATCACCGGCTCCATGCTGGCGCTGCTGATCCGGGCAGTGATCAAGGCGCTGCGCAAGTCCCGGGTGATGACGAGGCAGTATCAAAACAACTATTTGCTCAGCCGCATCTCCGGGCTGGCTTTTGATTTGATGATCGTGTCCGGTATCGCCTCCATCGACTTCCGTGACCTCGCGGGTCTGTGGATTCCCTTCCTGTTGATGGCGGCCGGAGGGGGAATCGCCACCTTCTATTACCTGCGCTGGCTGTGCAAGGTGGTGTATCCAGGCTACCGGGAGGAAGCCTTCGTCGCCATGTACGGGATGCTGACGGGCACCATCAGTTCCGGCGTACTGCTTTTGCGCCAGGTGGACCCCGCCTTCAAGACGCCCGCCGCGGGCAACCTGATCACAGGCTCCAGCTTCGGCATCGTATTGGGCGCACCGCTTTTGATTTTCATCGGCCTTGCGGCCAAATCGGAGGCCATGCTGTTTGTCACGCTGGCCTTGGTAGTCCTCTACATGGCGCTGCTGGTGCTGTTTTTGCATAAGGGCCGGAAAAAGGCCTGAGCCCTATCAGCAAACCAGGCGTTGCCGCCCTGCGGCAACGCCTGGTTTGCTTGCAAAACGGAGGATAATGTTTTTTCATGGTGATGAATACAATTGAAAGGATCGCCGCACCGCAGGCAAGCCGGGACCTTCAGGTCATTCCGGGCTTGTATTCTTTTGCGGCCCAATTTGATTGATGCGAGGAGCGGGATGTTTTATGGATTGGGCATGGGTCGCTTTGGCAGTATCCGTTCTGTCGTTTATCACCGCCTTCTATTTTTACCGTTGGGTGGAGGCACTGCCTACCGCCGAAGGGCCTCTTGCGGGCATCGGCAAATTGATCCGCAACGGCGCGTTCACCTTTTTAAAGCGGGAATACCGCGTGCTGGCCATCTTTATGGCTGTTGTATCCGCCCTTTTGTTCCTGTTCTTTCCCGCGCCCATCTGGCAATCCGCTGTAAGCAAGAATCTGCTGATGGTGGTTTCCTATATCGCGGGCTCCCTGCTTTCCGCCCTGGCCGGCTGGATCGGCATCAGCATCGCCACCATCGCTAACGTGAAGGCTGCTACCGCCGCCCGGAAAGGCCTGTCCCCTTCCTTTATGGCGGGCTTCCGCGGCGGCGCCGTCATGGGCATGGCCGTGGTGGGCACCTCCCTTGCGGGTATGGCGCTTTTATCGATTCTCTTTCCCGGCAGCCATGATACCGTGCTGGCCTTCTCCTTCGGCGCCAGCTCCCTGGCCCTGTTTGCCAAGGCGGGCGGAGGCATTTTTACCAAGACCGCTGATATTGCCGCCGACCTTACGGGCAAGGTGGAATTGGGCATCCCCGAGGATGATCCCCGCAACCCGGCTGTCATCGCCGATAACGTAGGCGACAATGTGGGCGACGTGGCCGGCATGGGCGCCGATCTGTTCGACTCCAACGTAGCCTCCATTGCCGCGGCCATGGTCATCGCCATCGGCCTGGACAAAGTGAATGGAACCAATAATTTGAATCTTTTGTTCTGCTTCGGCGCGCTGGGGCTTCTGGCTTCCATCATCGGCGTACTTGTGGCCAAAGTGGGCAGGAAAGGCAACCCCGGCAAGGCTCTGAACAACGGCACATACCTCACCTGCGGCATCTTTGCCGTGCTGACCTTGGCCGCCTTCCTGGGGTTTGGCTATGAAATGCGGCTGTGGGGCGCCGCCATGCTGGGCATGGCCGCCGGTGTAGTGATCGGCTTTACCAGCGAATTCTTTACCGGCGATGACAAGAAACCTGTATCCAAGGTGGCCGAGGCATGCAAGAGCGGCCCCGCCTTCACCATTCTTTCCGGCATCAGCTACGGCTTTATCTCCGCTTTCCCCTCCCTGTGCGGCATCGGCCTGGCGGCCCTTTTGGCCCACCGCATGTGCGCGCCTCTGGGCGGAAGCTACGCCATGCTGGGCATTGCTTTTTCCGCTCTCGGCATGCTGTCGGTGGTAGGCATGATCATCTCCAACGACGCCTACGGCCCCATCGTGGACAACGCACGAGGCGTGGCTGAAATGGGCGGCCTGGGCGGCAAGGTGCTGGAGATTACTGATGAGCTTGACGCCGCCGGCAACACCGCCAAGGCAATTACGAAGGGTTTTGCCATCGGCGCGGCGGGCCTGACCGTTATCGCCCTTCTGGGCGCCTTTCAGGAGATCGTGCAGCAGGCGGCCCCCGGCAGGTCTGCCGTCTTTGACCTGATGAATCCCACTGTGTTCTTTGGCCTGATGGTGGGCGTAGCCATTCCTGCCATGTTCTCGGCCATGCTGATGATGGGCGTCAACCGCAACGCCCAGCGCCTGGTGAAGGAAATCCACCGCCAGTTCAGGGAAATCAAGGGTCTGCGCGAAGGCAAGGCCGGCGTGCGCCCCGAGTATGACAAGTGCATTGACATCGCCACCCGCGGCGCCCTAAAAGAGCTGATCCCTGCCGGCCTGATGGCTATCCTGGTGACGCTGGCGGTAGGTTTCGTAGGCGGAGTGAACGCCATCAGCGGCTATCTCACAGGCAATATTAGCTGCGGGCTTTTGCTGGCGCTACTCATGAGCAACGCGGGCGGCCTGTGGGACAACGCCAAGAAATACATTGAGGCCGGCAACAACGGAGGCAAGGGTTCAGACGCCCACAAGGCCGCGGTTATCGGCGATACGGTAGGCGATCCCTTCAAGGATACCGCCGGCCCCTCCATCAACACTCAGGTCACCGTGGTTTCGCTGATTTCTTCCCTGACGGCGGCGATGTTCCTGGCCTCCTCCCTGATCAAGTAAACAGGTGCTGCGTAAAAAAACCGGCACGCGCGGATGATTCCGCGTTTGCCGGGATTTCTTCCATGCGCTGGTATTGCGCGGTCATCCATCCCAATGTTCAAGCGCGCCCGAAAGACACGCATCCTCCACCCTTTTGCGGATGGCTGTGACATCGGTGGTATACAGCCCCAAATCCTTCATCCGCTCAAACAGCACGGAGCCGGAAAACGTAAAGCGCAGGGAAAGCCCCTCCTCCATTTGCAACTTTTCCCGGACGAAGGCGATGGCTTCCCCCGCCGCAAGGCTCCGGGGCAAAATCAGCAAAGGCCTATGCTTCGCATAACGCACGGCGTTATGACCAGCCAGCGCGCCTGTTAAAATGGCCTCCGTATGGCCCACCAGCGGCCCGGCCTTTTCCCCAGCGCAAAACACATTTTCAAGCCCCGTCACCTTCAGGGAATCATCCCTTGGCGCCATATCAAAAAAACGCATGGAGTTGCCCTTGCCTCCGGCGTAGGGGTCCTCGTAGCGGGCGCTTTCAAAACCGGGGATCGATTGCAGCTTGCTCAGTTCAAAATAAGTCACCATCAGCTTGGCGTGGCCCGTATCCAACAGGATCAAATTGTCCCGGAATTCCTCCAGGGCATACTGCTGGCAGGCTTTTTGCGAAAGGCGGTTTTCCCGTACCGACGGTGGAATGGGCAGCACGGCCACGCCCGTCTTGCTCAACTGCTCCGCCAAATCCGGGCAAAGGGATTCCTTCATCAGCTTGCAGGCGCCGCTCATGGAGCCCGGCGATCCGTCCGCCCGGCGGGCGTTCCTCTCTTTTATACCCGCCAGGCCGCACAGGCTGACCCGGCCGCCAAAGGCAGGACAGCGCATGGCGCACATCACGCAGCCGTTGCCATGTCTTGTGCAGTTGGCGATAGGCCCGAAGGTGCCGGTGGCATCCACGAATACATCCGCTTCAAAGAGCCGCCCGTCCTCTGTGAGCACACCCGTTATACAGTTCTCTTCGGTTTTCGCCTTCACTACACGGGCCATATAAAAAACCCGCACCCCCTGCTCCTTCACATAACACGAAACAGCCGCGGGCATCCGGGCGATGTCATACAGATCCGCATGCTCATGGCCAGGGAAATTGATGTTTTTGTGGCGCAGGCAGGTTTCCGCCAGTTGAAACAGCTCCCCGCCACCCAGGGCGATGCATTCCTCCGCGGCGGTGAAGCGGCCGTTGTTGCGCATGATACCGCCCACCAGTCCCGTACCAAGAAGAGAATCCGTCCGCTCCAGCAATATGGTCTCCGCACCGGATTTTCTGGCACAAAGAGATGCCGCGCATCCCGCCCATCCGCCGCCGACCACCACAATTTTCATCCGCATGCCTCCCAGAAGCCTTTCTACCGCTATCCTTTCCGGTTTGGGGCGTTAGCTTGCAGGCAGCTTGCGAAAAACATACCGCCACGCGCTTTGATGGACGCTTGTGCTTTTTGAAGGTTAGTGTTATGCTTTTCCCGCTGACAACGAAGGAGGTACATGCCATGCGCGCAACGGAAGATGCCGTTTCCCACATCAAAGCCTTATGCGCTATCCCCAGCCCCACAGGGTTCACCGCCGGAGCGGAAAAATATCTGCTGGATACACTGAAGGAAATGGGCTATCAGCCCGCGCATACCCCCAAGGGCACGGTGGTATGCCACCTGGGCGGGGAAGGAAATCCGCTGCTGCTCTCGGCCCACGTGGACACGCTGGGCGGCATGGTGCGCGGCATCAAACCCAACGGACGCCTGCGCTACACGCAGATCGGCGGATACAATGACAACGCCATTGAAAACGAAACCTGCCTTGTGCACACACGGCGCGGAAAAACGTATTCCGGCACCGTGCAGTCTACCAAGGCTTCTTCCCACGTATACGGCGATACCACCGATATGAAGCGCAGTGACGAGACGCTGGAGATCGTGCTGGATGAGACCGTCCATAGCGCGGAGGATGTGAAGGCGCTGGGTATTGAGGCGGGAGACTTTATAAGCTGGGATGCGCGTACCATGGTCACGGAGTCGGGCTATATCAAAAGCCGGCATCTGGACGACAAGGCTTCCAGCGGCGTTTTGCTGGCCCTGGCGCGCATGGTGAAGGAGGGGGAAATCGCCTTATCCCGAAGCGTGCATTTGATGTTCACCGTGTATGAGGAGGTGGGCCACGGGGCTTCCGCCTACCTGCCCAAGGATTTGATGGACATGATCGCCGTGGACATGGGCTGCGTGGGCGATGACCTTACCTGCGATGAGACCATGGTCTCCATTTGCGCTAAGGATTCCGCCGGGCCATACAATTATGAGCTGACCAACGAACTGATTTCTCTTGCAAGGAATAAAAGCCTGCACTTCGCGGTGGACATCTACCCCAGGTATTCCTCGGATACCGCCACAGCTCTACGGGCCGGACTGGAAGCGCGGCACGCCCTGGTGGGACCGGGAGTTTTCGCCTCCCACGGGTATGAGAGGACGCATAAAATGGGGGTGGAGAATACTTTGAGGTTACTGTGCGCTTTTGTGGAGAAAAAGTAATATGCTGATTCAGTAAAATATGCGCCTGCCCTGATCAATTTCAGGGCAGGCATTTTTTATTTATATAAATATAGGGATACCAAAGGGATATATCCCTTTGACGATGGGGCGCCTCCCCGGCTTACTCACGGAAGGGGTCAGATGATGTGCCGGTACCCTTTGTGAAGAAAAGGGTGTCCAGCTTCAGTCGGATGGCGGGACGGACACCGGTTTGCGCGTCGTCAAAGCGCAGGCCGGGGCTGTACACCGCGCCGTTGTAGTAGACGATGGCCTGGCAGTTTTGACCGGTGCCCGGGGTATTCACCCACCACCAGCCGGACCCGGAGGTGGACGCATGCAGCCCCTTGGCCAGGGCGTAAGCCGTGCCCTGGCATTGCCGGGCCGCATCGCCGGAAAAGCCCAGGGCGGGGTTCAGCGTATCCTCCTTGGCAAGGAGGAACACCTTGCCCTGGGTGCCATTTGGGAGGATGGCGGCCTGCTCCGAGGTGGAGAATGCCTCGGTGGAAAACGCGCCATTCAAAAATGTCTGCAGGGAACTGCCGGGATAGCCGGAGAAGCTTGTACCCGTTTCCATGGCCGCCGCATCCAGAATCTTATCCGAAAGGAGCAGTGCCGTCCCGTTCTCCACCGAAAGCACACGCCAGAGAATGGGCGATTTGCCGCCGCCCGCCTCCTGGGGGTATGTGCCCAGGGCAACATACTGCCAGCCCTCCTGATAGCCCCGGAGTTTGAGGTTGATGTCATACCTCCCTCGCAGGTCCTGTGCCCGGCGGGCGGCATCGGCGTAGGTATCCAGCGCCTCATACATAGCGATGGCTTCCTGTACTTTTTCAAAGCCACCCGCTTTCTGCGCCGCTTCGGCAGCCTTGTAAAGCTCCAGGCGGCAGTTGTCCGCCAGCATGGCACTGTCCCGGTAGCTGCCCAAGACGGCAAACATCTCCAATGCCCCGGCATAATCCTTGCGCTTGAAAAGGTTCTGGGCGGCCTGATACTCCTGGGATAAAATGGCCTGCTGGCACGCCTCGGCCCGCTGCCGGCTGTCGCTGTAGCTGTTCAGGGCCAGGAAACCTTCCATGGCCTTTTGATATTCTCCGGCGGCATACAGCGCCTGGGCGGCCTCGTATGCCTTCTGGGGAATCATGGCGGTGCATCTTTCCATGCGCCGCACGCTGTCGCGGAAGGAGCCCAACGCCTGATAGGCGTTTTGGGCCGCCGGGTAATCTTCTTCCTGCTCCAGGTGTTTGGCCTCCACATATCGATAGTAGAGTTCGCTGTTTTTGAAGTCCCCCAGATTTTCAAAATTGGTCTGGGCAAGGGAATAGTCGCCCGACTCCAGCGCCATCAGCCCGGATACGTACAATACAAGCTTACCGGAATCCCAGTATTCGCCCAGCGCCTCAAACTCGTACAGCGCCGCTTCATACTCCCCCATGGCCAGCAGCTCCTGGGCATACATATACCGCGTGTCGGCCGACCTTGAGCAACCGGACAGGAGCATAAGCCCCGCCAGCATCAGAGCCAAAAAAGCAATTGCCTTTTTCCTGTTTCCGAACCCCTCTTTTTTCATAGCGCACCCTCCTTGATAGATGCATTTTCCCCCGACGGCGGGAAAATTACACAAAAAAGCGTCCGGCAAAACGGATTTGCCGGACGCCAGAAAATTCCAGAAACAGCAATAGCATATCGGTCTTCGCTTCCGAATCACATACTCATCCATCGCTCATCGGAAGGATTTTTTTGAAACGCCTCCAGGCGGGCAATGTCCTTTTCGGAGATATAGCCTTCCTCCGCCGCCACCCGGGCCAGGGTCATGAAATTGGTAAGGGAAACATTTTCCACCCCGGCTTCCCGCAGCCTGTCAGCCCCCTTCTGCATACCATAGGTAAAGATGGACGCAATGCCCAAAACATTCGCCCCGGCTTCCCTAAGCGCCCCCACCACTTCCACCACAGACCCGGCAGTAGATATGAGGTCTTCCACCACCACCACCTTTTGGCCAATGGTCACCTTCCCCTCGATGCGGTTATTGCGGCCGTGATCCTTGGCGGATGAGCGGACATAGGCCATGGGCAAATCGAGAATATCCGCCACCAGCGCCGCGTGGGGAATGCCCGCGGTGGAGGTGCCCGCCACCAGCTCGCATTCCGGGTAGTGCTTATGGATAATTTGCGCCAGCCCGGCTTCCACCTTCCTGCGGGCATCAGGGTAGGACAGGATTAGGCGATTGTCGCAATAGATGGGCGATTTGATGCCGCTGGCCCAGGTGAAGGACTCCTCCGGACGCAGGAACACGGCTTCAATTTTCAGCAAAAGCTTTGCAATCTTCTTTTTCATTGTTTTTCCTTTCTTAGCCCAGAAAATCGGCTTTCACACGCAGCCATGCGGCCTTGGGATCATTTGCGGCGGTAATGGGTCGGCCGACCACAATGTAATCGGAGCCAAGCTCCTTTGCCTTTTGCGGTGTGGTGACGCGCTTCTGGTCGTCCGCGCTGCCTTCGGGATAGCGTATGCCGGGAGTGACGGTCAGAAAGCCTTCTGCGCAAGCCGCTTTTACAAGCCGGACTTCCAGGGGAGAGCAGACCACGCCGTCAAGCCCGGCAGCCTTGGCATTCCGGGCATAATGGGCAACGGTATCTTCCAGATTCTCACGGATGAGAAGCTCCCGCTGCATCACATCCTGGGAGGTGCTTGTTAGCTGTGTCACGGCGATCAGGTCGATCCTCCTTCCCGGTGCGGCTCCCGCCAGCAGCCCTTCCCTTGCGGCTTCCATCATGGCCTTGGTTCCTGCTGCGTGGATATTCACCATATCCACCCTTAAGCGGGCCAGGTTGACCATGGCCTTTTTCACGGTGTTGGGAATGTCGTGGAGCTTCAAATCCAGAAACACCGGAAAGCCCTCACCCTTGATTTCCCGCACGATGTCCGGCCCCTCTCCGTAAAACAGCTCCATGCCAATCTTTAAGTAGGGTTTTTCTCCTTCAAAGCGGTACAGGAATGCCATGGTTTGTTCCCGGTTTTGAAAATCGCAGGCAATGATGACATCTTTCATGAATGCGCCCTCCCTATGATGGCGGACAGGCTTTCGATACCGTACCTGTCCATTTTTTCCGGTAGCTCCTCCATGATCCTTTTACAGGCCCAGGGATCAATCAGTGTTTGGGCGCCTACCTGTACGGCGGATGCCCCGGCGGACATCATTTCGATGACATCGTCGGCGCAGGCAATTCCCCCTACGCCGATGACAGGAATACTTACCCGCCCGTAAACCTGATAGACCATGCGCAATGCCACGGGCTTGATGGCCGGGCCCGAAAACCCAGCCATTTTGGTGGAAACGATGGGCTTGCCCGTGCGGGGGTCAATGACCATGCCCAACAGCGTATTGATCAAAGTGATGCCGTCCGCTCCCGCGTTCTGGCATGCGGCGGCGATGGCACCGATATCCGTCACGTTGGGCGTCAGCTTCATGAAAACAGGCTTTTCGCAGGCTGCCTTTACCGCGCGGCATACGGAGGCCGCCCCCTCGGGCGTGACACCAAAGGCCATGCCCCCATGGTGCACGTTGGGGCAGGAGATGTTGATCTCCAGAATGTCTACGCCCTCGGCCTTGTCAAAAGCCGCCGCCGTCATTTCGTATTCCTCCAGGGAAAAGCCAGAAATGTTGGCGATTACGATCCCATCATAGACTTTTTTCAGCCTGGGCAGCTCCTGACGGATCACCGCCTGAACGCCGGGGTTTTGAAGCCCGATGGCGTTGAGCATGCCCTCCCGGCACTCGGCGATGCGGGGCTGCGGGTTGCCAAAGCGGGGTTCCAGCGTCGTCCCTTTCAGGGCGATGCCCCCCAGGATATTCAAATCATAAAAACGCGACATTTCATAGCCGAAGCCGAAGGTGCCGCTGGCGGGGATGACGGGATTTTTCAAAACCAGGCCGCCAAGCCTCGTTTCCAGCCCAGTCACAAAATCACCTCCCCGCTTTCCATGACGGGCCCGTCCAGACAAATGCGCTTGCTGCCAGCGATGGTTTTGCAGGAGCAGCCCATGCAGGCCCCGAACCCGCAGCCCATGCGGGCCTCGAAGGACAACTGCCCTTCACGGCCTAAACGGTGCACGGCCCTAAGCATGGGCTCCGGCCCGCAGGTGAAGTAATAGCCGTAATCCATTTCCATCAGCGCGCCGGTGACAAAACCCCTTTGACCGAAGCTTCCGTCCACGGTGGTCACCGAAACCCGCGCGCCAAGAGCCTCAAACTCCTTCACGTAAAACACGTCTTCCGCGGTATTGAAACCCAGCACACAAATGACATCCTCGCCGCGCAGCTTTTCCATCAAGCCGTACAGGGGCGGCACGCCTACCCCGCCGCCGATGAGGGCGATGCGTTTGCCCCGGGCGGGCGCCGTATTGAATCCGTTGCCAAGACCCGTCAACAGGTCCAGCCTATCCCCGGCGGCCATCCCCGCCATTTTCCCTGTGCCTCGGCCTATAACCTTATAAATGATGGTGAGGGAATCCTCCCCCCAGGCGCACACGCTGATGGGCCGGCGCAAAAACAAGCCATCCAGCCGGATGTTAACAAACTGGCCGGGATGCTTGACGGCGGAGGTATCGCCCAGCAGCTTCATCTCCCATACATCCCGCGCGATCAGCCGGTTGGACATAATCTCATAGATGCCTTGTGTCGTCATGTATGCGGATCCTCGCTGTCGATGGTGGATACATTCAAGGTGATCTCCTCCAGTACATCCAGGAGCACAGACACTGTATCCAGGGAGGTGAGCACCGTCACATTGTTTTCCACTGCCAGACGGCGGATTTTGAAGCCGTCGTTCCGGTGGGTATCCCCCGCCTGCTCGCTGATGGTGTTGATGACATAGGTCACATATCCTTGCCGAAGAGATTCCGGTATCTCGTTGCTGCATTCGCTGATCTTTTTCCGTTTGCGGGTGCGGATGCCGTTTTCCTTGAGGAACGCGGCAGTGCCCGCGGTGGCCTCAATGTTGAAGCCCAGGCTGTAAAACCTGCGTATCAGCGGCAGCGCCCGTTTTTTGTCCTCGTCGGCGATGGTGGCCAGCACTGTGCCGTAATTGGCTACCCGCATGTTGGCGGCCTGCAAAGCCTTGTACAGCGCCCGGTTCAGCGTATCGTCGTAGCCGATGGCCTCGCCCGTAGACTTCATCTCCGGGGACAGGTACGCGTCCGCGCCCCGAAGCTTGCTGAAAGAAAATACCGGGGCTTTCACATACCAGCGTTTGCGCTCCGGGGCGACGCCTGTTCCATACCCCTGCATTTGTATGGTCTGTCCCAAAGCGATTTTGGTGGCGATATTGGCCAGGCGCACCCCTGTGGCCTTGGAAATGAAGGGTACCGTGCGGGAAGACCTTGGATTGACTTCGATCACGTACACTATTTCCTGGTCATCCACAATAAACTGCACGTTGAAGGGCCCTCTGATTCCGATACCCAGCCCCAGCCGCACCGTGTAATCCACAATCGTGTCCTTCACCTGCCGGCTTACCGAAAAGGGCGGGTATACGCTGATGGAATCGCCGGAATGGACGCCGGTGCGCTCCACGTGCTGCATGATGCCGGGGATGAACACATCCACGCCGTCACATACCGCGTCCACCTCCAGCTCCTTGCCGGAGATGTAGCGGTCCACCAGCACCGGCTGGTCCTCGGTCACCAATACCGCTTCGCTCAGATACCTCTTCAAGCCCTCGTCGTCGTGGACAATCTGCATGGCCCGCCCGCCCAGCACATAGGAGGGCCGCACCAGCACGGGGTAGCCGGTTTCGTTGGCGGCATTCACCCCGTCCTCTATGTTGATGACGGCCTTTCCCGGCGGCTGCGGGATGTTCAACTGCCGCAGCGTCTTTTCAAAGCTGTCCCTGTTTTCCGCCCGCTCGATGGCGGTGACATCCGTGCCGATGATGGGCACGCCCAGCTTGTGCAGCCGCTCCGCCAGGTTGATGGCGGTCTGACCGCCCAAGGATACAATCACACCAAATGGCTTTTCATAGTCGATGATGTTCATCACATCTTCCACGGTCAGGGGCTCAAAGTACAATTTGTCGCTGACGGAGTAATCGGTGGATACGGTTTCCGGGTTGTTGTTAATGATGATGGCTTCATACCCCGCCTCGCGGATCGCCCAGATGGCGTGGACGGTGGAATAATCAAACTCCACGCCCTGGCCGATGCGGATGGGTCCGGCGCCCAGCACCACCACCGACTTTTTATCCGTGACGACCGACTCGTTTTCCGATTCGTAGGTGGAGTAGAAATAGGGGATGTAGGAATCAAACTCGCTGGCGCAGGTGTCGATCATCTTGTACACCGGAAGGACCTTTTCCTTTTTGCGCAGGGTGTAGATGTCCGACTCGCTCATGCGCCACCACTTGCCGATGTACCCGTCTGAAAGGCCCATGCGCTTGGCCGCCCGCAGGGTGGCTATATCGCCGATATTTGATTTGACCTCTTTTTCAAAGTCGATGATCTTGCGGATTTTGCTGATAAAGAAGTAGTCGATCTTCGTGATGTCGCAGATTCTGGCCGGATCCTCGCCCCTTCTCAACAGTTCCCCGATAGCGTACAGCCGCTCGTCGGTGGGGTTTTTGATGAGCGTAAGCAATTCCTCCGTGGGCGCATGGTCGAATTTCTTCAGCCAGATATGCGTTACGCCCGCCTCCAGGGAACGGACGGCCTTTAAGAGGCTTTCCTCCATGGTGCGGCCGATGGCCATGATTTCGCCCGTGGCCTTCATTTGCGTGGATAATTGGCGGTTGGCCTTATCGAATTTGTCAAAGGGGAACCTGGCGATCTTGGTGACTACATAGTCCAGTGTGGGCTCGAAGCTGGCGGGGGTATTGGCGATGCGTATCTCATCCAGCGTCAAGCCGACCGCGATCAGGGCGCTGACCCTGGCGATGGGATACCCGCTGGCCTTGGAGGCCAAGGCCGAGGAACGGGAAACCCTGGGGTTGACCTCAATCACATAGTAGTTCATGGAATAGGGGTCCAGCGCAAACTGCACGTTGCACCCGCCCTCGATTTCAAGCGCCCGTATGATCCGCAGCGCTGCGTCGCGGAGTATGTGGTATTCCTTGTTCGTCAGCGTCTGGGAAGGGCAGACCACAATGGAATCCCCGGTATGCACGCCCACGGGATCGATATTTTCCATGATGCAGATGGTCAGGGCGGTATCATTTTTGTCCCGCATGACCTCGTATTCGATTTCCTTGTAGCCTCTGATCGACTTTTCCACCAGTACCTGCCGCACGGGGGACAGGCGCAGCGCGTTTTCCGCTACTTCCCGAAGTTCTTCCTCGTTGTCGGCAAAACCGCCGCCGGTGCCGCCCAGGGTGAAGGCCGGGCGCAGCACCACGGGATAGCCGATCCGTTTGGCTACCTCCGCCGCCTCATCGATGGTTTCCGCGATGCCGGAGGCGATCACCGGCTCGCCGATCTTTTCACACAAAAGCTTGAACTTTTCCCGGTCCTCCGCCTGGGAGATGGACTCAAATCCCGTGCCCAGAATCTCGCACCGGCACTCCCGCAAAACGCCCTTTTGGTATAGCTGCATGGCCAAATTGAGGCCCGTCTGCCCGCCCAGGGTGGGCAAAAGCGCGTCGGGCCGCTCCTTGCGGATGATTTTCGCCACATACTCCAGGGTGAGCGGCTCCATGTACACCTTGCTGGCGATGTGGGTATCGGTCATGATGGTGGCAGGGTTCGAATTCACCAGGATAACGGTATACCCCTGTTCCTTCAGCGACAGACATGCCTGGGTGCCGGAATAGTCGAACTCCGCCGCCTGGCCGATGACGATGGGACCGGAGCCGATGACCAGTATCTTGTTAATGTCTGTGCGCTTAGGCATTTTGCCCCTCCTTTTGCGCCTTGTGCTCCTGCATGTGCGTTAAGAAGATGTCGAACAGATAGTCGCTGTCCTGAGGGCCCGGCGCGCTTTCCGGGTGGTACTGCACGCTGAAAATGCGCATAGGATCGTTGCGCAGCCCCTCGGCGGTATTGTCCAGCAGGTTTTTATGGCTCAGGTGCAAAGGCGTGCCGGCAAGGGTATTCCCATCCACTGCGTAGGAGTGGTTTTGGCTTGTCATCTCCACCCGGCCCGTTTCCATATTTTTTACGGGATGGTTCCCGCCCCGGTGACCGAACTTCATTTTATAGGTCTTCGCGCCGTTGGCCAGCGCAATCATCTGATGGCCAAGGCATATGCCAAAGATGGGGAGCGTGCCTTGCAGTGATCTCACCAGTTCCACCACCGGCTGCACATCCTCCGGGTCACCGGGGCCGTTGGACAAAAACAGGCCGTCGGGCCGCAATGCCAGCAGTGCTTCCGCGGTGGTGTCATAGGGCACGATGGTCACGTTGCATCCCTTTTGGTTCAGCCTTCTTACAATATTGTGCTTGATGCCGCAGTCCACCGCCACCACGCTGTAGCGGAAGTTGGGCGTACGGGAGTACCACAGCTTTTTGCAGCTTACCCTTGGCACTTGGTCGTGCACCTCCGCCGTACTTTGCAGGCGCTTCAGCCCTTCCAGCCTGTCACATCCAGCATTGGTTAGCAGCGCCCGCATGCTTCCCTCGTCCCTGATCATGCGGGTGATCTGCCTGGTGTCGACCCCCTCAATGCCGGGGATGTTGTTTTCCGTCATGACTTCCCCCAGCGTCTTGGTGTAGCGGTAGTTGGAGGGGTCGTTGTTGTATTCCCGCACGATGAAGCCGCCAAGCTTTGGCGTGCGCGTCTCATAATCCTCGTCGTTGAGGCCGTAATTGCCGATAAGGGGATAGGTCATGCATACCATCTGGCTGCAGTACGACGGGTCGGACAATATCTCCTGATACCCCACCATGGAGGTGTTGAACACCACCTCGCACACCGTGTCGCAATCCGCGCCAAACCCCGTGCCGTAAAACTCCCGGCCGTTTTCAAAAATCAGCTTTCTCTCCGGACTGTTCATGCGTCCCCTCCTTGCCGGGGAGGCTCTGCCTCCCTGGACCCACCGCCCAAGGGCTCTGCCCTTGGGAATCCCGCCAACCGGGGAGGCTCTGCCTCCCCGGACCCACCGTCAAAGGGATACATCCCTTTGAAATCCCTATTTTTTGTAGGGGCGATGATCCATCGCCCGCCTGTATCGATTAAGCGCATTAGATAGGCACATCAGATAAGTTTTCTTTGGAGATTTCATCCGTCCCCGCCCCCAAGGCCTTCCCCTGGAGGGGAAGGTGGCGCTCAGCGCCGGATGAGGTGGTTTGATGAGGGCGGCGCTTGCTTCACCGCTGAAACCGGAGTCATCATATCCCGCTCCCGGTCTTTCCAAATACCTGCTTCCCCCGGAAAAACGTGGCCACCACCCTGCCCGTCAGCTCCATCCCCGCAAAGGGCGTCGCCCTGCCCATGGAATAAAGCTTTTCCGGCTCCACCCGCCAGACTTTATCCAAGTCCAGCACCGCAATATCCGCCCGCGCGCCCACTTTCAATGCCTGTTCTCTTTTGAGAATGCGGGCCGGGGCGCAGGTCAGCTTGTCCAGCATTTTTTCCAATGTCATCCGCCCCGTTTTCACAAGCGCCGTATAGCACACGGCAAAGGCTGTCTCGAGCCCCACCACGCCGAAACTGCTCCGGGCAAGGCCCAGGTTTTTCTCCGCCGCAGTGTGAGGCGCGTGATCGGTGGCGATGCAGTCGATGGTTCCGTCGCAAAGTCCCTGCAAAATAGCCTCCCTGTCGTCCCGGCTCCTTAAGGGCGGATTCATTTTGAACCGCCCATCATCCTCCAGAATATCTTCCTCGCACAGCATAATTTGATGGGGCGTGCATTCGCAGGTCACCGGCAGCCCCCGCTCTTTTGCCCGGCGGACCAGGCCGATGCTTTCCTTGGCGGAGACATGGCACATATGGTAGCGCACCCCGGTTTCCTTCACAAGCTCAATATCCCTTTGAATGGGCAGCCATTCGGATTTGGATGGGATGCCCGGCAGGGAAAAACGCCTGGCGCTTGCTCCGTCATGGACACACCCGCCGCGGGGAATCAATCCCTCGTCCTCGCAATGGGCCGCCAGCAATCCATTTATGGAAGCGATCTTCATCATGGCAGCCCGCATCATTTCCATGGACTGCACGCCCCTGCCATCGTCTGAAAAACCGGCGCACAAGGGAGCAAGCCGTTCTATATCGGATAGCTCCTGTCCCTTTTCCCCTCTGGTGATGGCCCCGTAAGGGATTACTTCCACCAGCGCGTCCCGGCGGATGATATCCAATTGTTGTTGCAAGGCTTCGGTGCAGTCGGGCACGGGGTTCACATTGGGCATGGCGCACACGGTGGTGAAACCTCCGGCCGCCGCCGCCCTTGTCCCGGCCGCAATGGTCTCTTTGTGGGAAAGCCCCGGCTGACGCAAATGGACGTGCACATCCACAAGACCGGGAGATACGATCATCCCCCCGGCGGAAAACACCTGTGCCTCCGGCGCCGTAATGCCCGGCCCGACCTTTTGTATAACGCCGCCGCCAAGCAAGACATCAGCCTTTTCCAGCCGGCCGTTTATGTATGCCGTGCCGCCCCGGACCAAAACCTGCCCATCCATCCCGTCACCCCGCGATGGCCCGGCGCAGCGCCGCCATGCGGATGTACACACCGTTTTCCATCTGCTTGAAGATGCGCGACTTTTCGCATTCCACCACGTCGTCGCCGATTTCCACGTTTCTGTTCACAGGCGCGGGATGCATGATGATGGCGTTTTTCTTCATGGTGCTCACTCTTTTCATCGTCAGGCCGTACCGTTCAAGGTATTCCGCCTCCGTGAAATGGTCGCGCATGCGGTGCCGCTCGTACTGGATGCGCAGCATCATCACCACATCGCTGGTGGACAACGCCTGTTCAAAATCTTCGGTGTGAAGCGCCGGGTCCATGAACTCCTCCGGCCCGGAGACCACCACCTGCATCCCAAGCCTTTGCATGATCTCATAATTGGTATGGGCAACCCTCGAATGCTTGACATCACCGATAATGGCTACCTTCAGCCCGGCAAATCCGCCGAACTCCTGGCGGATGGTCAAAAGGTCCAGCAGCGACTGGGTGGGATGGTTGTCCGTACCGTCCCCGCCGTTGAGGATGGGGGTCCGCACGCGGCCCGCAAGCTGCTTGTAATACTCATTTTCTGTGTGGCGGATTACCAGAACATCCATTCCAAAGCTGTCCATCGTCTTCACCGTATCGTAAAAGCTTTCGCACTTTTTCAGCGAAGACGATTCCGGGTGAAAAGAAATGACCCGCATCCCCAACTTCTCTTCTGCAACGCAGAAACTGTATTGGGTGCGGGTCGAAGCTTCGAAAAAAAGATTGCAGGCGATTTTTCCGGATAGATTTGGAAAAATCGCTTTGTCCCGGAAGGCCTGCGCCTCGTCTAAAAGCGCCATGACCTCCGGGCCCGGGATTTCACTGAGGGTTAACAGGTCTCTTGCCACGTCTACTCCCCCTTATGCACATGCTTTGCGGCCGCGGCCACAAATTGACTGATTATAGCATAGAGGGTGTTCTGATGTCAACTGCCGGATTCGTTGTATTTTGAATGTTTTTTTGTAAAGAGTGAATCCCAAAAGTAAGTTCTACAGTGGACGAGGGGTAGGATAAGGTATAATATTTTTCGCACAATTGAAAAGGAAGCCCGAAGCGTGTAAACTGTCGTTACCACACAAAAGCGACACGCAAGGAGAGCTTCCCATGGGAGAAATTATACAGCTAAATCAGGGAGAAATCAAACAGCAAATGGCGGGGCTGGTACTGGAGGCAGTGGAAGAAACGCTCAACGCGCTACTGGATGCGGAAGCGGACCAGATTACA
>JAEYOV010000041.1 GCA_023411395.1 Bacillota bacterium | reverse complement strand
AGGCTGTTGTTAGTATAAAATGAAAAGACGGCACCAAAGTCACTCATTTCTGCCACATTGCCCATCTCTGCTTATTCTCCTCTGTGCAGTAAATAAACAAAATAATTGTCAAAATATAGTCTACACTTTATTTCTTACATAATCAAGCAATCAAACATCATACACTGATTTATAAAGTAGATATCGTATATAATTGATTATATTTACTAGATTTTTGAATCCTCTTCCCTGGGCCCAGGGCCCGAAGGCCCTGGTCGTTTCAAGGGGGTAACGGGGGTGCAGGGGGCGTTAAGGGGGAAAACGAAATACCCCTACGCCTCCTGCGTTAATATTCACAATCACGTTCATATCAACCCGGCGCGACATTTCCAAATTCTTGTTGCGCTCCGTAGTACAAGTTCACACCGACTCCTCTTCCTTATCATAAATTGATATGGGCATTACAAAAGGAGGAGTATTTGTGGATTCAGAACATTTCGATCCCAGAAAGAAATGCATTACCTGCGAGCAATTGCATTTATCGGACACCTTCAGGCGGCTTTGGACGGAACATGTGCTTTGGACTCGTTTTTTCATAGTGAGCACTGCCTTTAACTTGCCTGATTTGGAATTCGTGACCCAGCGGCTGCTGCAAAACCCGGTCGATTTCGCCATGGTACTAGGGCCTTTTTACGGTAAGCAAATAGCCGCACGGTTTGAGCAGCTTTTCACAGAGCATCTTCTTATCGCCGCGCAGTTGGTAAACGCAGCAAAGGCCGGTGATGCGCAAGAGGTGGAGATACAGCGCAGAAGGTGGTACGCGAATGCTGAAGAGATAGCATGTTTCCTTGGTGCCATCAATCCTTTCTGGAGTGTATGCATCTGGCGGGAATTATTGTTTGATCATCTGCGCATGACCGAAGACGAGGCGGTACAAATCCTGACTGGTCAATTTGCGCAGAGCATAAAGGAATATGACGCAATACAGGCAGAGGCCTTGAAGATGGCAGATGTGATGACTAGTGGCGTTATCCAACAATTTTGCATTTAAATAGATGAAGGGATCTTCATGCGGGAAACTGATTGGCATGAAGGCCCCTCATACTGCCTGAAAATAGGGTGTGGATGAAGCGTATACAAAGGCTTCCCTTCAAGGGGAAGCTGTCGACGAAGTCGACTGATGAGGTGTTCAAGATTGATAAGTAGCTAACACCTCATCCGGCGCTGCGCACCACCTTCCCCTCAAGGGGAAGGCTCTAATACAGCCCTTTCAAATATTGTCATTCATGCAGCACAAAAAACGTTAACGCTATTTTTGATTTTATCTCACCCTTCTGCAACCGCCTCCGCCGCTTGATGCAGCTTCGCGTAAGTGCTGCCTTTTTGAAGAAGTGCGGTGTGCGTGCCTCCCTCCGCTACCTGCTGGCTTTCCGGCACAATGATCCGCTTGCATTTTAGATGGTGGACAAGCGGTGGGCAAGGTTGAACGTGGTGCGGCGCGCCATCAGCCAACCGTAGGGCGGGGGCTTGCCCCCGCCGCATGTAACGGTTCCATGCATCTTGGCCTATATGCGAAACACGCGGCGGGAGCAAGCCCCCGCCCTACGGCTCTTGTTCGTTGCAGACTAAGGTAAATGCCTTAATATATGCCCCCTGTTGAAGTTTTTCAGGATGGGGTGCGGGGAAGGAGATTTTTTCAAAAAGCTCCTTCCCCGCATTATCTTCCCTCTGCTTCCCCGTGTCCCCTACGCGACCCCGTCCAGGGTGAACTTGGCGACTTCTTCCTTGAGGAAGGTGGACTGGTCGAGCATTTCCCTGGAGGCGGCGGCGCTTTCTTCGGAAGCGGCGGCATTGGTTTGCACGACATCGGAAATTTGGGTGATCCCCTGCCTGATCTGCTGGATGGCGGAAGCCTGTGCGGACGAAGCCTTTTCGATGCCGTTGATGGTATCCATGATTTTTTCGGTCATCTGGGCCACATCTTTCAGTTCCTTGTCGGTATCCTCTGAGAACTTGACGCCGCCGGCGATGGCGCGCAAGGATGCCTCGATCAGTTGCGTGGTCTGCTTTGCGGCTTCGGCGGATTTGCCGGCCAGGTTCCGCACCTCCCCCGCGACCACGGCAAAGCCGTTGCCGGCGGAGCCTGCCCTGGCCGCTTCCACCGCGGCGTTCAGGGCAAGAATATTCGTCTGGAATGCGATGTCCTCAATCACCTTGATGATCTGGCCGATTTCGCCGGATGTTTTGCTGATCTCCATCATGGAGTCCAGCAGATTGTGCATGGAACCGCTGCTGTGATCAATGCCGTGTATCGCCTGCTGGATGTATTCATTTGCGCTGCGCACATTGTTTGCGTTTTCCAAAGCCTGTCCGGATACGTTTTCAATGGAGGCGCTGAGCTCCTCCAGGGAGGTCGCCTGGGCCTGCACGCCGTGGGAAAGCGATATCGCCCCATCGGATATCTGCTTCGCGCCGGCATTCACCCGGCTGGACGCGGCCGCGATTACGCTGAGCGTGCTGTTCAGGGAGGATGCTATCTGTAAAAAGGCCTGCCTGATGGCCGCGAATTCACCGGTGTACTCGTTTATAAGGTTGATGCGCATATCCCCGCCGGCCATGGCGTTAAGCACGCCCGTGATCTCATGGATGTAGGAAAGGTAACTGTTCAGCCGTTCCGCTGTTTGCCTGGTAGATGCGCAAAGCCGGCCGATTTCATCCCGGGAGATGAATTTTTCATCAATGGCGGCAGTAAGGTCGCCCCCGGCAATGCGCTCCATTACGCCGGTCGCATGCCTGGTGGCGGCCACCATCGGGCGGGTGATGGACCAGCTTATCACCGCGCATAGCAGCAGGCCGCCCGTAACAAACGCAATGAGCAGCATGCTGTCACTTTTCGATGTGTCTTCCGCGGTTTTGAACAAAGCATCCCGCCAGTTGCCCGACAGCGCCAGGACCTGGTCTATCGCGGTGCGGTGTTCCAGATAAGCGGCTTTCAGGTTGCGCTGGGCCGGCTGCATCTGAAGAACGTTGTACGCCTTTGCCGCCGGCACGACCTCGTTTTCAAAGGCATCAAAAAAGCGCATGCCGGCATCGTGGGAATCAACTAAAAAAGCCTGCCTCAGTGCATCTTCCGCAAGGCGTTCGCTCCAGTAGGCATGCCGCTCAAGATAGGCATCCTTCTGGGCCATAAAGGATGTATACAATTCTTCGCGCTTGATGGGGTCGTTTGTCCCGATATATTCCAGGGCGATGGCGTAGGGCTCGATCAAATTGCCCGGCGGGGGCAGAATATCCGCCGTCAGTTCACCGGAGAGCATGATTTCATTGTACATCCCGCTGCCGATTTTGGTGTTTTCAAACCGGGAAACGGAAAGCGCCCATACCAGAATGATCAATGCTGCCGCCAAAAAGGAGAATATTAACATTTTGGTGCGAATGCTGATGTTCCGCATGAAAACGCTCCCTCTTTTGCAGATATATTCAATTTATTAATCAATAAATATATGATCATTGTATCACTGCTCCGGCGCAATTACAACAAAATTATCTCTTTTTGTCATTTTTTCTGAAAAAGCGCCTGGCATATCCAGGCGCTGCAATTGTGTATCTGGTTTTTCAGGATGGGGGCGGGGAAGGGATTCTTTTCAAAAAACCCTTCCCCGCATCATTGATGCCGCCGTTTTCCCTTATCCCTCCGCCGCTGCCTGGGCGGCCCGGTACAGCTTTGCGTAAGCGCCGCCCGTTTGGAGGAGGGCTGCATGGGTGCCTTCCTCCGCCACCTGCCGGTCTTCCAGCACAATGATCCGTTTGGCGTTTTGGATGGTGGACAGGCGGTGGGCAATGATGAAGGTGGTACGGCGCGCCATCAGGCGCTCCAGCGATTCCTGCACCTGCCGTTCGCTTTCGTTGTCCAGGGCGCTGGTGGCCTCGTCGAGGATAACGATGGGCGGATTTTTTAAAAACACACGGGCGATGCTGATCCGCTGCTTCTGGCCGCCCGACAGCTTCACGCCCCGGCTGCCCACATCCGTATCGTAGCCGCAGGGCAGCTTTTGAATAAAGCCGTGGGCATTGGCCTGCTTTGCCGCCTCCACCACTTCCTCCATGGTGGCGCCGGGCTTGCCGTAGCGTATGTTTTCCAGCACGGAGCCCGAGAACAAATACACATCCTGCTGCACCACGCCGATGCTCCGGCGCAGGTCCTTCAGCCGGATTTGCCTGATATCCACCCCGTCCAGAAGAATCCCGCCTTCCGTGACATCGTAAAACCTGGGGATCAGCGAGCAGAGCGTTGTCTTTCCCACGCCGGAGGAGCCCACCACCGCCACGGATTCGCCGGCTTCCACCTGAAGGGAAAAATCCTTCAGCACAGGCGTTTGCCCCTGATGATAGCCAAAGGTGACGTTATCAAAGGTGACGCGGCCCTGCACGCGCTTTATAGCAATGGCATCCTCCCGGTCGCGGATCTCGGGCTCTGTTTCCAGCATCTCCATGAACCTTACAAACCCCGCGCTCCCTTCCTGATAGAGCCTGATAAAGTTCAGCATCGTGTAAATGGCCTGGTTCAGGATGGAGACGTACATCGTAAAGGCCAGCAGATCCGCCAGGTCCATGGCGCCGCGGAGGATGCCGATGCCCCCGAACACCAGGATCACAAGGGTGAACAAATGGGGAAAGCCTGTCATCGCGTCATAGAAGAAGGCTTCGTTCCTGTACACATCCTTCCGGCTATCCAAAAAGCGGCGGTTTTCCTGTTCAAACTTTTCCTGTTCGATTTCCTCATTGGCAAAGGACTTGACCACCCTGATCCCCGAAAGGGAATCCTCCACCTGGGCGTTCACGTCGGCGATCCGCTCCCGGCTGCGCTTGTAGGCGGCCCGCATTTTGGGATTGAGGCGCAGCGCATACAGCGCCATCAGCGGCAGCAGCGAAAAGGTGACAGCCGTCAGGGGTGCATTGATGCGGATGAGCACCACAAAAGCGCCGGCAAATCTTATAAGGAACATGATCAGGTCTTCCGGGCCATGGTGGAAAAGCTCGGTCATCGCCAGCACATCACTTGAAAGGATGGACATCAGCCGCCCTACCTTCTGTTCATCGTAAAACCGGAAGGACAGCTTTTCATAGTGGGCAAACAACTCCCGCCGCATTTGCGCTTCCATCTGGGCGCCCATATAGTGGCCCTGGTAGCAGTAAACCATGCTGCATACGGTAAGAAGCAGGATCAGCAAAAGCATCAGCCCGCCGGCCCAAAGGATTTGGGACAGCGCATTTGCGGGGGCGCCTTCAAGGACTTGCTTGGTGATATACCGGGAAACAAGGGGAAGGGCCAGTGTTGCGCCCGCCGATACAAGGGCGCAGCCCATATCCAGGGTGAATATTTTCACGTGGGGACGGTAGTAGGAAATGAACTTCCCAAAGCGTGGATGCATGCATTCTCCTCTTTCTGTTGGCCTGCTTTTCATGCGGCCTGCGGATTGTTGAAAGAGCGCACAAAAAAGCACCTCTGCAAAATCAGAAGTGCCTGCCAAAACGAAGGCGAATGCATCCGCCCGCTTTACAAGGCTATATTGACCGGTGGCACGGGCAATATGGCTTCCGATTCTGCATGGCGCCGCAAGCGGTTGTCATACTGCCACCTCCTTTTCACTGCTGCATTGATTGTACAGGATTCCTCCCATCCTGTCAAGCGGCACGGCTGATAATGCAGCCGGTGCCGGCGGCTTCCCGTTCTGATCCGGCAGACAAAAAGCCGGGGCAGGCTTTGTCTGCTCCGGCTTTGTATCAGGTTATGCCCTGCTTCTTGCCTCCTGAATCCTTCTGGGCGGGCGCGGGATTTTCGGCGGCGGGGTGAACACCTGCATAGGGTAAGGATGGCTGTCCACCACGGGCACCTTGCGGCCGGTGAGCTTTTCAATGGCTTTGAGCTTTTCCTTTTCCTCGATATCGCAAAAGGAGAAGGCAATGCCCGCATGCCCGGCCCGGCCCGTTCTGCCGATGCGGTGGACATACGTTTCCGGCACGTCGGGCAGGTCGAAGTTGATCACGTGGGACAGTTCGTCGATGTCGATGCCCCTGGCGGCGATATCGGTGGCCACCAGCACCCGCAGCGTCTTGTTTTTGAAGCCGCTCAGCGCCTGCTGCCGGGAAGCCTGCGACTTGTCGCCGTGGATGGCCTGGGCATTCAAGCCGCCCCTTTGCAGCTCACGCGCCACCCGGTCCGCGCCGTGCTTGGTACGGGCGAACACCAGCGCTGACTGAATGACATTGTCCTTGAGCAAATGCAAAAGCAGGCTGCGCTTATTGACCTTGTCCACAAAATAAACCGACTGGGCGATCAAATCCACCATCGGGGCCGCCGGCGCCACATCCACCTTTACAGGGTCGTGAAGCAGGGAATTGGACAGATCGGCGATTTCCCTGGGCATGGTGGCCGAAAAGAAAAGCGTCTGCTTGTTCGTAGGCGTCTTTTGAAGGATCCTTTTCACGTCATGGATAAAGCCCATGTCCAGCATGCGGTCGGCCTCGTCCAGGGTCAGTATCTCCACCTGGGCAAGGTTCACCAAGCCCTGGCCGATGAGGTCGTTGAGCCGGCCCGGAGTAGCCACCAGGATATCGACGCCCCGGCGCAGGCTTTGCTCCTGCGGGCCCTGCGCCACGCCGCCAAAGATCACCGCTGAGCGAAGCCCGGTATAGCGGCCATAGGCCAGAAAGCTTTCATAAATCTGCAATGCCAGCTCCCGGGTGGGGGTTAAAATCAGCGCCCGTATGGGCCGACGCCCGGTCATGGGGATGGGCTTCATGTGCAGCCGCTGCAGGATCGGCACGGCAAAGGCCGCCGTCTTGCCCGTGCCCGTCTGGGCACAGCCCAACAGGTCCCGGCCGGAAATAGCGGGCGGGATGGCCTTGGTCTGAATCGGCGTGGGGGTGATGTAGCGCTCCTGCGCCAGCGCCTTCAGGATTGCGGGATGAATGGATAGTTGTTGAAATTCCATGGATGCTCCTTTATGTTATGGGGATCATATCCCCGAATGGGGCGCAGGCGCCCCCATAAAAAAGCCGCGACTTCCACGAAACGGAAATCGCGGTCCGATCAGCGGTACAGGGCGCGTTCAAACGGATTTGAAATGCTGCGCATCTATAGCTTAGTGCAAAATGGTCATTTTGTCAACCAGAAGAATATAGCATGCAAATCCTTTCGTGAAAGCTTGCGGAGGGCTTTTTGCATAAATACCTCTGCCCGCTTACCCAAACGTTTCTTTTACAAATATGTTCCCGCATGGTAAAATGTGCCTAGGTGCTATCAAGGAGGCGCGGTATGACCTGCAAGGCCAGAGAAACGGGATGCGGCGGGTGTCCGCTGCTGGACCTATCTTATCCCGAACAGCTCAAAAAGAAGCAGGCGTTTGTGAAAAAGCACCTGTCCTCCTTTGGGAAACCCCGGCCCATATTGGGTATGGAGGACCCCTTTCATTACCGCAACAAGGCCATCGCCACCTTTGCCCCGGCAAAGGGCGGGCTGGTTTCGGGCATTTACCGGGAGGGCACCCACCAGGTGGTGAAGGTTTCCGATTGCCTGCTCCACGCGCCGCAAACGGACGATGTATTGCGGGCGGTTCGGGAAACCGCCATCGAGTGCGGCCTTTTAGCCTATGATGAGGACAGGCGCACGGGGCTACTCCGCCACGCGCTGGTAAGACGGGGCCATTATACGGGGCAGATTCTTTTGACGCTGGTGACGGCGCACGCTTCCTTCCCCGGGAAGGAGGAATTCCTGTCCCGGCTTATGAAAAGATGCCCCGGCATCACCTCCGTGGTGCAGAACGTGAACCCCCGGCAAACGAGCGCCGTACTGGGCTTTGCGGAGCATGTGCTCTTGGGCCCCGGCAAGATCGAGGATACGCTTTGCGGCCTGCGCTTTTCCATATCCCCCCGATCCTTCTACCAGGTGAATACCGCGCAAACCGAGGTGCTGTACCGGGAGGCCATCCGCCTGGCGGACCTTGATGGGCAGGAAACAATCATCGACGCCTATTGCGGCATCGGTACGCTGACACTGGTTGCCGCCCAGTCTGCCGGGCAGGCCATCGGCATTGAGCTGAATCCCGCCGCCGTGGCGGACGCTATCCAAAATGCCAGGGCCAACGGCATTCAAAACGCAGACTTTTTAAAGGGCGACGCGGGGCGGGTGATGGCGAAGATGCCGGAGGAAGGTAAAACCGCCGGTGTGGTGTTCATGGACCCGCCACGGGCCGGATGCAGCGAGGAATTTTTGTCCGCGCTGTGCGCACTTTCTCCACAGAAGGCGGTGTATATCTCCTGCAATGTGGAGACGCAGGCAAGGGACCTGAAATATTTGCATCAGCGGGGGTACAAGGTGCGTGCCATACAGCCGGTGGATATGTTCCCGCATACGGAGCATACAGAAGTATGCTGTTTAATTGTAAAGGCTTAAATTTCCAATGGCGGAATAATTCCTGCCGGGATTGTTCATTTACCGTTTAGTATGATTAAATCGATACGTATTTAGAAAGGATTTAAAATGAGTGTGTTTTTTTATGGCTGTATAACTCTGGATGGCTATCTTGCTGATAAGAACCATAATTTGGACTGGCTTTATCAAACTGGAGCAGTAGAAGAAACTGATTATGAAAGCTTCTATAAAAGTATGGATATTACTATCATGGGGAAAAGGACATTTAATGAAATTAAAAATATGGAGAATATAGATAGTTTATACCCGACCACAAAAAACTATGTTTTTACACATGACGGAAGCTTATCAGTAAAGGGATTTATTCCAATTAATGGCGATATTATAGAATTTGTTAAACAGTTAGAAAAGGATAAAAATATCTGGATTGTTGGAGGAAACACAATAATAGCTCCTTTATTAGATAATGATTTGATAGATCATATGATAATTCAGATCGCTCCTGTGTTACTAGGGAAAGGAATACCGTTGTTTTTACAGAAGGAAGCATTAAAGCGATTTCACCTTAGAGAAGTAAAGAAATACGGACAGTTTGCTGAATTATTTTATACTCGATTTTCTAAGTAGTTTTAGATTTAGAGTGATTTTGAACCAATAATACAGGGATAAAGGAAGGTGTGACATTGTATGAATAACAACCGCGTGTTCAGGATGGCGTTTTCCAGCGTCTATCCCCTGCTCGTTCAAAAGGCGGAGCGCAAGGGGCGCTTAAAAGGCGAGGTGGATACGGTCATTTGCTGGCTGACGGGGTATAGAGAAGCCGGCTTGCAAGAGCAGCTTGTGAAGAATGTGGATTATGAAACCTTCTTTCGAGAAGCCCCGCAGATAAACCCGAACGCCGCCAAAATTTCAGGCGTGATTTGCGGGTATCGCGTGGAGGAAATCGAGGATCCGCTTATGCAGAAAATCAGGTGGCTTGACAAACTGGTGGACGAGTTGGCCAAAGGCAAGCCAATGGAGAAGGTCTTGCGGGGTTAGGGGTGTAAGGCCTTTACCAACGGATATGACAGTGCCAACACATCCGCGAAGGATTTTGCGATCGGAGGGGTTCTATGAAAAGCGTTGTAATAACAGGCAGTACGCGCGGCATTGGTTTTGCCATGGCGGCAGCGTTTCTCAAGGCCGGGTGCAATGTTACCCTGTCCGGCAGAGGGGAGGTTTTGCCGGAAGCTGCATCCGGCGCGCTGCCGCTGAACCAAGGCAGTTTTACATATATCCCCTGCAATATCCAGTCGAAAGACAGCCTGCAGCACCTATGGGACGCGTCTTTGCAAAAATGGGGTACAATCGATATATGGGTAAATAACGCGGGGCAAAACGCGCCGCACATGCTCTCGTGGGAAACGGGCGAAGCCTACACCGAAAACGTGATCAGAACAAACATAACAGGCATGATCTACGGTTCACAGGTTGCCGCGGCCGGAATGCTCCAGCAGGGCCATGGCGCAATATACAGCATGGAAGGCCTGGGATCCAACAACATGATACAGCCCAAGACCATCCTGTACGGCACGACCAAGCATGCGCTGACGTACTTTATGAAAGGGCTTGCCAGGGAGCTCAAGGGTACCGGCGTATTGGCGGGGCGGCTGTCTCCCGGCATGATGCTGACGGATTTCATTACAAAGACCCCGGACGGGGAACCGGCGGATGTGATTTTGGACGCAAGGTTTCAAAAGCTGTTCAACATATTGGCAGACAGGCCTGAAACCGTTGCGGAATATTTCGTACCGAAAATTCTTGGCAACACAAAAAACAAAGTTCAAATTTCCTGGTTGACAAACAAAAAGGCGGCATGGCGTTTTCTGACCGCAAATCACCGCAAGGAGAAGCTGCTGTAGTACAATTGAGGGGGCGAGGGAATGACGGAAACAAGCGTACCGAAGGAAGCAATACGTGCATTGGAAGTGCTTGAAGAACTGCTTTGCAGTGCTGTTGCCGGCGTTTATCTGTATGGCTCCGCAGTGACGGGCGGTTTGCGCAGGGACAGTGATGTCGATATTCTGGCGGTCATCCATCACCGTTTATCGGAAGACGCCCGAAAAGACCTTGCCGGCAGGCTGATGCGGATATCCGGGAGGATGGGGAATGCGGATTCCGTGCGGCCGCTTGAGGTTACGGTCTTAAGCCGTGAGGATATTGTGCCCTGGAGATACCCGCCTAGGAAGGAGTTCATTTATGGAGAATGGCTCAGGAGCAAGTACGAGCAGGGATGGATCCCCGAACCTGCGTACGATCCTGATGCAGCCATCCTTCTGTATCAGGCGAGGAAAAACAGCATAACGCTTTTGGGGCGTGACGCGCCGGAAATACTGGACCCCGTACCGATGGCGGACATCCGCAAGGCGATGAAGGATTGTTTGCCGGACTTGATGAAGGACCTGAAGGGGGACGAACGCAACGTCATACTGACGCTGGCCCGAATGTGGGTGACTGCCGCCACCTTTGATTTTCTTCCCAAGGACGCGGCCGCGGAATGGGCAAAGCTCCGCCTTCCCCAAGAACAGGCGGATTTGCTGGGCTTGGCCGGGAAGGCCTACCGGGGAGAATATGCCGACAAGTGGGGGGGATTGGAAGCCGATGTGGCGGCGCTCGCTTATCAAATGATAAGGGAAATAGAATCCTGTCTTGCTATGGGGGCATGATCCGCAGGGGGATACCGGCGATACCGAAAGAGAGGAACCCATCATGATTTCACCGGTCATTCATTTTCCCGGAACCTGCAAGGAAGCGATCCGTTTTTACGAGGAAGTTTTCGTAGCTACGGACAAGCATATCGCTTATTATAAAGACGCGCCGCCCGATCCTGGGTTTGTTGTCACGGAGGACATGCGGGACCTGGTCATGCACGCCGGCATGACCATATGCGGCACGGCTTTCAATTTCAGCGACACGCAGGAGGAAACGGTTGCGGGCAGCATGATTTGCTTCAACGTGTTCCTTCAATCGGCGGATGAGGTGTGCCGGGCGTATGAAAGGCTCAGGGAAGGCGGAAGGGTGATCGTTGCGCTGGGGCCGCAATTCTTCAGCGCCATGTACGGCTCGGTGGAGGACCGGTACGGCATCAGGTGGCAGTTGATTTCATAGAATCCCCGAACTGTTATGACTACATTGTTTTTTATGATGCAACAAGAAATAGTCTGGCGAATTTACAAATTGTTTGATAAAATTGGGTACAAAAGCCAGATTATTTTCGTGGAGGCGCCTATGCAAGTATCATCTATACTGTTAATTGCCTCACTGGGCGCCATTTGCGTACTGTTGATGCTATATGCTTATATGTATCTGTTTGAACGCAAGCTTTTTCTGGGCTTTTGGCTTCTTGGCTGGAGCATCATCGCGCTCAATTATGGTCTGGATGCTTTTTTTCCTGATTTTCTCAGACAAAACCGCCTGGTTTTGTTGCTTAGCCTAAGTTCCTATTTTTATGCAAACCTGTTGATAACCTGGGGCACTTTACGGTTCCTGAAAACAAAAGCCGGGGTACCCATGTTTATCAGTGTGGGAAGCGTCTGGCTATTGTTGTTTATCCTTTTCGTAAATCTGAATTGGCCGGATGTCAGGATGATTGAATATACCGGCCTGACGGTGTTTGCCTTGGCCTTCTGGGTAGGCGTTGCCATGATCGGCTCGGCCAAAAGGTTCGGACATCTTGTTCTCTTTTTGGGGCTGATGAATATAGCCTGGGTATGCAACACCATTCTTTTTTCTTATATCCTGAAAGAACCGCAGATGGCCCCTTATGCTGTTTCGCAAATCATTCTGCTCCTGAACGCAATCGGATTTGTTCAGCTTTTTTTCAAAGAGCAGAGGGGTGAGATCGAGCGCGGGCTTAAGCACATCACTTACCTCACTTTGCACGATGAATTGACGGGATTATATAGCAAGGCCTGTTTCGACAAGAGGATACAGGAGCTGCAAAGCAAGGATGACTTCCTGCCCATATCCCTGATCGTTGGCGATATGAACGGGCTGAAATTTGTGAATGACATCTATGGCCATCAGGAGGGAGACAACTGGCTGAAAAAAATGGCCGAGATTATCAGGCAATCCTGCCGGCCGGAGGATATCATCGCAAGGTGGGGCGGTGATGAGTTCGCCGTGATCCTTCCCAAAACGGACAGGGAAACCGCTCTTGAAATCGGACAGAAAATCAATGCTGCCTGCAAAAGCGTTCAGGAGGCAGATGCTTTTTTCAGCATATCCCTGGGGGTCGCCACAAAGGCCGATGGCGGGGCGGATCTTATTCAGGTTTTAAAAGAAGCGGAAGAGCTGATGTATAAAACCAAGCTTGTGGAAGGCAAAAAGGTCAAATGGGATATCGCTGAAACCCTGGGCAAGCTGTTGCAGAAAAAAGTGTATGAAACCAAAGAACACATTGAGAGATTGGAGCATCTGGCCAAAGAATTCGGGCAATACCTGAACCTTCCCAAGGGAAGACGCAATGACCTTGTGCAGGCTGTCAGGCTGCATGATGTTGGCAAGATTGGCATACCCAGGGAAATTGTTCAAAAGAGGGGCTCCCTTGATGAACCGGAATGGGCCACAATGAAAAAGCACGTCGAAATTGGCTATCGGATTGCACGCGCATCCGAGAGATATGCCCATCTTGCCGATATCATTTTATATCACCATGAATGGTGGAACGGCCAAGGCTATCCCCAGGGACTGAAAGAAGAAGAGATTCCGTTTCTCTCACGCGTCATATCCATTTTGGACGCCTTTGATGTTATGACCCACCACCAGTTCTATAAACTCGCGCATCACGCAGACGAGGCTTTGGAGGAACTTCGCCTCAAAGCGGGAACTCAGTTTGATCCCGCTTTGGTTTCCAGCTTTTTAAAGATGGCAGCCGGTAAAAATTCCGGCGGGGACCAGCACGCGGAGCACGCGGCGCAGACAGGGCGGAGGCAGCTTGATATCGATTTTTGAGCGGCTGCATCAACCATCGCGAATAGGACAAGGAGGAGCCAGCAAAATGAAAACCGCAATCATCTATTATACCTTTGGCGGATCCACCAAGAAGGAGGCGGAACGGCTGGCCGCGGAGCGCGGTGCGCCTTTGATCGGGGTGAAGGAAAAACGCGGCCGAAGCTTATTGAGCGCCTTTGTGCCGGGGTGCTATCAGGCCATGCGCCGCAAAAAGGCGGCCATCCGGCCGATTCAGGCAAGCCTGACGGAGTTTGACCGGATCATCATCGGCTGCCCGGTGTGGGCCGGCTATCCGGCGCCCGCCTTCAATGCCATCGTAGAGCTTTTGCCCAGCGGCAAGGAAGTGGAGGTTTTCCTTTGCTCCGGCGGCGGGGAGACGCCAAAGAGCGGGGAAGGCACCAGAGCGCTGATTGAAAAGAAAGGCTGCACCGTGGTTTCCTGCCGCGATGTCAGGACCAATGTCCTGCCCGGAAAGATGAAGGGGTAGATAGGTCTTGAAAAGGGACGCGGGATGAGGAACGTTCTGTGCCGGGCGGACCGGCTATGGGAGGGATACGATGACCATTGAAAAGTGCACCTTGGCCGACTGTGCCCGGTTGGCCGCAATGAACAAGCAATTGATTGAGGACGAGAAGCACGAGAACCCCATGAATGTGGCGCAGTTGGAGCAAAGGATGCGGGGTTTTTTATCCGGGGAGTACAGCGCTTACTTTTTCAGGGCGGAGGAAGGCGTTGCGGGCTATGCCCTGATGAAGGATTCCGCGTCCCCCAAGTATTTGAGGCATTTTTTCATATGCAGGGAATGCAGAAGAAAGGGCTATGGGCGGGCCTTTTTTGGCGGGCTGATGGAAATGCTGGGGGAAAACGCAATAGACATTGAGGTTTTATGCCGGAACGAGGCAGGCGTACGATTTTGGGAAAGCCTTGGGTTTTTGCCCAGGAGCATATACATGCGGTATCAAAAGGAGCAGGCATAGATGGATCAGGTGATATGCAACGCAAAGGTGTACCTTGCGCGGGAGAAATTTGCCCAGGCGGTATGGATCCGGGGAGAGCACATTATCCTGGCGGGCACAAATGAAGCGGCGCTGGCCGCCGCGGGCAAAGATGCCCGGCGCATCAATGCCGGAGGGAATTTGCTTGTGCCCGGGTTTCATGACAGCCATCTGCATCTGGCCTTTTTCGGGCGCGAAATGATGGCCATTCCCGCCGCCGGCGTGACATCCGTGGAAGAGCTGATTCAGCGGGGGCGCGAGACCATCAAACGCCTTACGCTCCGCCCCGGGGCTGTTGTCACCGGCCGCGGCTGGGATCAGGAGCAATTCACGGATGAAAAGCGCCTGCCCTCGAGGCATGACCTTGACCGGATTTCCGCCGAACACGCGGTAATCCTCAGCCGCAAGTGCGGGCATATCGTTTGCTGCAACACAAGGGCGCTGCACATGGCGGGCATTTTCCGGCCGGTACCTATGGTTGCGGGCGGGCAGATTGATGTGGATGAGGCGGGGGAGCCCACCGGCATCCTCCGCGAAAACGCCATGGACCTGGCTTTGCGGATCGTGCCGGAGCCGGATGCCGGACAAATGGAGGCGCAATTGGCATATGCCATGCGCCACGCGCTGGAAAACGGCCTGACGGCCGTGGCCAGCCAGGATGTGACCGGCGGGGACATCGATTCTTTTACCGGCGCGTATAAAAAGCTGTACGGTAAGGGCCTGCGCCTGCGCGTGACCCAGCAGGCCGGGATCGGCTGCATGGAGCACCTTAATGAGTACATCCGCCGGGGATACCGCACCGGCACAACGCTGCACGCGCCCTATTTGAAGATGGGGCCGCTGAAGCTGTTCGCGGACGGCTCCCTTGGCTCCCGCACCGCGCTGCTGCGAAAGTCCTACAGCGACGCGCCCGAAACGAAGGGGATACGCGTGCTGGACAAGGGCGTGATGGCCGCCTATATCGAAAAGGCCGCGCAAAACGGCTTGCAGGCGGCGGTGCACGCCATTGGCGACGGCGCGATGGATACCGTCCTCTCCTGTTTTGAGGCGGTGACGAAGGAGCATGAAAACCCATTGCGCCACGGCATCGTGCACTGCCAGATCACCGACCGGCCGTTGCTTTCGCGCATGGCGAAAAATGATATACTGGCCCTGGTGCAGCCCATTTTTGTAAAAAGCGACATGCACATGGCGCAAAAGCGTGTGGGCCGGGAGCTGGCCTCCACCTCCTATGCCTTTCACACCATGGAGCGCCTTCATATGCATGTGGCTTATGGCAGCGACTGCCCCGTGGAAACGCTGAGCCCGCTGAAAG
This sequence comes from Bacillota bacterium, assembly GCA_023411395.1. Taxonomy (GTDB): domain Bacteria; phylum Bacillota; class Clostridia; order Christensenellales; family Aristaeellaceae; genus JAEWAH01. Next base: position 13,500 of record JAEYOV010000041.1, on the reverse strand, counting down.
GCATCGCCTGTGCCGTGTCAAGGAAAGACTTCGATTCAGGTTCCGACGATGTCTTTTTCCCGGAGGAACGGGTGGATGTGTACACCGCCGTGGACAGCTATACGCTGGGCAGCGCCTACGCGAACTTCGACGAAAAACGCATGGGGCGCATCAGGGAAGGGTATCTTGCCGACCTGGTTTTGCTGGACCGCGATATATTTACCATCCCCCCGGAGGAGATTGGCGGCGCGAAGGTGCTCTTCACAATGGTGGGCGGGGAGATGGCCTATCAAAATGGCGCAGTGGGGTGATCGAATGAAAGCGCAGGTATATAAGGCCATTGAGGAACACATGCTGGGCTGCATGCGGGACAGCGCCCATGACAAGGAGCATATTTACAGGGTTCTGTATGCCGCGCTGGATATTGCAAGCCATGAGGAAAGCGTGGATTATGATGTTTTGACGGCGGCCTGCCTTTTGCATGACATTGGCAGGGAGGAGCAGGCGAAGAATCCGAAAACCTGCCACGCGGAAGCCGGAAGCAAGATGGCGTATGATTTTTTGCTTCAAAGCGGCTGGACACAGGAGCAGGCGGGCCATGTGCGGGCCTGCATCCTGTCCCACCGGTACAGGAACGATGCCCTTCCAAACAGCCTGGAAGCGAAAATCCTCTTTGACGCGGACAAGATAGACGCCACCGGCACACTGGGCATTGCAAGGACTTTGATTTACAAGGGGCAGGTTTCCCAGCCGCTTTATACGGTGGATGAAGAGGGGAATGTGCTGGACGGCGGGGCCGGTGAGCCGCCTTCGTTCTTCCATGAGTACAAATTCAAGCTGGAAAAGCTGTACGGTATCTTTTATACGGCAAGGGGATGGGAGATCGCGCGCAAGCGCCGGGATGCGGCGGCCGCGTTCTATAACAGCCTGCTGGCGGAAGCAGGGGAATGCCGTAAGGCCGGGCAGCGCAGCCTGAAGGGGATATTGACCGATTGAGGCGTTAGGAAGGCGTGGCGTTTTGTCAGGGCGCAAACGGAGGATTTGACATCCTAAGCCCGGATTTGGGCTTTGTATAAACTGTCGCAAAATATGATTCTGCTTCTTACCCATTCCTGCCCTGTCCATGCGCAAGGGGGCCCCGCTAATGAAAACCGGCTTCACGGTCAATGAGACATTCGAAAGCATTCAGGACAGTTTTTTCACACTGGATGGCATTTGGCGCATCACCTATGCCAACAGGAAAGCCGCCGGCGTTGCGGGCCGGTGTCCGGAGGAGCTTGTGGGGAAGGTGCTTTGGGAAGCGTTTCCCGAACTATGCGGCTCGGCTGTTGAAAGCGCGTACCGCAAGGCCAGGGAGACGGGCATGGTCCAGCGAACGGAGATGCAGGGGCCTGACGCTGCCACATGGTACAGCGTTCTTGCCGTTCCCATGGCGGAAGGGCTTCACGTATACGGGCAGGACATAACACAGCGCAAGCTGGATGAAAAGGCCCTTGCGCAAAATGAGGAGCGGGAAGCATTCCTGCTCAGGCTCAGCGACGCCCTCCGCCCGCTTTACGACCCGCTGGACGTTCAGGAGGCTTCCGCCCGCGTGCTGGGCGGGCATCTGCTTGCCGACAGGGCCTATTATTGCGACATTGTCGTAAAGGATGGCGTGGAGTACTTTTCCACCAAGCGGGTGTATCATACCGGAAGCTCCCCTTTCATGCCGGGCACATACCCGGTGGAGCATTCACCCGGATTGATCGGCGAGTGCCGCGCGGGGCGGATGGTTGTATCCTGCGACATCGCATCCGATCCGCGGCTGGATGGCGGGGAACGCGCTACCTGCCTGAGCCATCACATGGCGGCGGTGATCTGCATGCCGCTGATCAAAAGCGGCAGGTTCGTGGCTTGCTTTTTGGTCTATCAATCCAGGGCGCGGGTTTGGACACAGCAGGAGATTGCCTTGGTCCGGGAAACGACGGAGCGCACCTGGGCGGCGGTGGAACGGGCGCGGGCGGTGACGGCGCTTAGGGAAAGCCAGGCGGAGCTGCAGGCGGAGCTCGATGGCGCAAAGCTTTTGCAAAGCGTCAGCACGGTTTTTTTGTACGAGGAAAACATACAGTCGCTGTATGACAAGATGGTGGATGCCGCGGCCAGCATCATGCACTCCCAGGCCGCCAGCCTGCAGGTGTACTATCCGCAGCGCAAGAGCAGGGGTGAATTGAAGCTGCTGGCGTACAAAGGGCTTAACCGGGAAACGGCTGATGCCTGGGAATGGATCGATATTACGGCCGGCACGCCCTGCGCCACGGCCTGGCGCCTGGGATCCCGCGTGCTTGTGGAGGACATTGAGGCATGCGCTTTCATGGCGGCGTCCGGTTCCGCTGTTCTTTTTTTGAAGGCCGGCATCCGTGCCACCCAGGCTACGCCCTTGTATTCCCGTGGGGGGCAGCTTCTGGGCATGATTTCCACCCATTGGCACACAGTACATCAGCCGTCGGAGCAGCAATTGCGCCTGCTGGATGTGTTAAGCCGTCAGGCCGCCGACGTGATCGAGCGCAGGCAGGCGGAGTCCGCCCTGCATGAGGTTCAGGAACACACGCAGGAATTAAACAGGGAGCTGGAGGAGGCCGACAGGAACAAGAACGAGTTTCTCAGCGCGCTGAGCCATGAGCTGCGCAATCCCCTGGCGGCCATCTCCGTAGGGCTGCAACTGGTAGACAGCGCACGGGATATAAGCGAGGCGGGCTACGCGATTGATATCATGAAGCGCCAGATGAGCCACTTGTGCCGCCTGGTGGATGACCTCATGGACATTACAAGAATCAAGCGCAATAAAATCCAGTTGAAAAAGGAAAGGGTGGAGCTTTGCGAGCTTGCCCGGCTGGCCGCGGAGGACGCAAGGCAGTTTTTTGAAGCAAAAGGAATCAGACTGAATACGCGCATAGGCGGCGAGCTGGTTCATCTTTGCGCGGATCCCGTGCGCATAAAGCAGATCATTGGCAACCTATTGCACAACGCCCACAAATTCACCGACGCGGGCGGCGAAACGGAGCTTGCGGTACGCCGGGAGGAACGGGAGGCCGTCATTTGCGTCAGGGACAACGGGATCGGTATCAAAAGGGAAATGCTCCCCCTTCTGTTCGAGCCTTTTACCCAGGCAGATAATTCTCTGGATAGAAGCAGCGGCGGCCTAGGACTGGGGCTTTCCATCGTCAGGAGCATCGCCCAGCTTCACGGCGGTTCAGCTTCCGTCTTCAGCGATGGGCTGGGAAAGGGCTCCTGCTTCTGCATACGCCTACCCCTTTTGCAGGAGGAGGCAAAGGCGCAAGAGAAAGCGCTGCCGTGCAAGGGCGATATTCCCAGGCTGAAAATACTGCTGATTGAAAACAACAGGGATTATGCCGGGCTGCTGTGCTCCATGCTGGAAAAGGAAGGCCACCTTTGCGCATGCGCTTTGGACGGCGCGCAGGGCGTGGAAGAAGCAGGATCATTCCTACCGGACGCCGTATTCTGCGACATCGGCCTGCCCAAGATGGATGGCTTTGAGGTGGCGCGGAGGCTGCGCCTGGAACCCGCCCTGAAGGACGCTTTCCTTATTGCCCTCACAGGCTATACCAGCCAGCGGGATGTGCAAATGGCGCTGGAGGCGGGCTTCCACCTGCACATTCCCAAACCGGCCGATATGGAAATGATCCGGAATGCGCTTCATGCAGTTTTATGCAAAGTGTGAATGTGGTTGGGCAGACAACAACATATAAAGATAGGGGTGCGCACGATGCCTGGCATAAATTTTCAAATAAAGCCCGTGTTGGAAGGAACCAAAGTGATCTTAAGGCCATTTGAACCGGATGACTGGGAGAAAATGCTGATTCTGTTGGCAGACCCGGAAGTCAGGCGTCTTACCGGTTCGGTTTCAAGTGATGAGGAAGCCGCTATGGCTGACAGCGAGAAAGAAGTTGAAGCCATGAAGCAATGGTACCAAAGCCGGAACCAGCAAGCTGACCGGTTGGATTTGGCCATTGTGGAAAAGAGCAGCGGGGAATTGGTAGGGGAGGCCGTTTTCAATCATTTTGACGGGACAACGCCGAATGTCAATTTCAGAATATTGATTGGTGCGAACGGACGCGACCGGGGGCTTGGTACAGAGGCTGTGGCGTTGTTCATACGGTACGGGTTTGAGACACTCGGTTTGCACAGGATAGAACTGGATGTATACAGCTTTAATCCAAGGGCTGAGAAAGTATATAGGAAGAACGGATTTATACTGGAGGGTATAAGGCGGGAGAGCTTCATCTACAATGGCGAGTACATTGACACCAAAATATTTGCCATGCTGAAATCAGATTATGAGCGGTACAGGAGGGAACATCATGCAAACTGTTTGTAATTCATGGATCAAACTGAAGGAGTACCTTGATCTGAAGGATTGCCAACTAATCGGCAGCCTGGAAAAAGAATGTATCCGGGAGGGCGCTGCCCTGAAGCTGGAACTGGATTACAAACTTGGCGTGGCTTTGGGGAATGGTTCCAAAACGGCCATGCGGGCCGTGAACGAGCTGATGTATTTTGACGGGGATACACTGATCGGCTACATCGGCATAGGCAATTTCGGCGGGCCAGGAACGCCGCCGGAGCTGAACGGCATGGTGCACCCGGACTGGCGGCGTCAGGGCGTGTTTCAAATGCTGAGTGATTTGGCCATAGGGGAATTAAAACGCCAAAACATCAAAAGCATCCTTTTGCTTTGCGACAGGCAGTCCGCCGCCGGGCAAGGGTTCATTGAAAAAACGGGGGCGGTTTACCATCATTCGGAATTTGAAATGTACCTGCGCAGGGAAGCGGCGGCGCAGGGCAGGGCTGCTTCCGGGGAGATCACCTTCCAAAAGGCCACCAATAAGGACGCACGCGAGGTTGCAAGGCACAACGCCATTTATTTCGGCGAGGAGCGCAATGAGGAATATCCTCCACCGGCGGAGGACGGGGCGGACGGCTCCGTGAAGGGCCTTATGCTGCCCGAGGAGGAAGAGAAAAACGGCATGACCATCTATTTCGCCCTTCACGGAAGCCAGGTCATCGGCAAGGTGCATCTGCAACTGACCGCCGGGCTGGGCGGCATATACGGCCTGGGCGTGCTGCCGGAGTACCGGGGCAAGGGGTTCGGAAGGGCGATTTTGATGGGCGGCGTGGAAAGGCTTACGGAAGCCGGCGCAAAGGAAATCATGCTGCAGGTGGACACGGACAACCCCAACGCCTTGCATCTGTATGAATCCTGCGGGTTTGTGGTAACGTCCACCATGGATTATTACGAGCTGGCCTTGTCAAGGGCCTGACGGATATCCTCCGCCAGGTCATGCTTGCTTTCAATGCCTGCCGACAGCCTGACAAGCCTGTCGGTAATGCCCATCTTCAGCCTTGTTTCCGGTGGAACGGAATGGTGGGACATGGTGGCCGGATGGGTAAGCAGCGATTCGACCCCGCCCAGGCTCTCGCCAAAGGTGATGATTTTCAGGGCCGAAATAAACCTGCCCATATCGCAGCCTTCCCTGAGGGTAAAGGAAACAACGCCCCCGGGGCCCTTTGCCTGCCTCCTGTGGATATCATATCCCCGGTGCTCATGGAGCCCGGGAAAATAAATGCTGTCCACCGCTTCGCTGCCTTTCAAAAACTCCGCGATATATTGGGCATTCTCCATGTGCCTGTCCATACGCACGGACAGCGTCCTGATCCCCCGCATCAGCAGCCAGGAATCATGGGGGCTCAATATGCCGCCCGTTGCTTTTTGCAGGAAGCCTATCCGCTCCGCCAGGTCGTCCCTTTTCACGATTACAAGGCCGCCCAGCAGATCGCTGTGGCCGCCCAGGTATTTGGATGCGCTGTGGATGACGATGTCCACCCCCAGCGTAAGCGGCTTTTGAAGGTAGGGTGTCATGAAGGTGTTGTCGGCAATGGTCATAAGGCCGTGATCCCTTGCCAGTTGCGTGACCTGTGCGATATCCGTAATGCCAAGCAGGGGGTTTGCAGGCGTTTCGATATAGATGGCCTTTACCTGCCCGTCGATTTTGGCGGTCACGGCGCCGGGGTCGCCGGCATCCACCATCTCATACTGAAGGCCAAAGTGCCGGAATACCTGGGATACGACCCGGAAGGTTCCCCCGTAAATTCTGTCCGACAGAAGAATCTTGTCGCCGCTGTGAAACAGCATCAGCACGGCTGTAATGGCCGCCATCCCCGAGGCAAACGCAAAGCCCGCCGTTCCTTCCTCCATCCGGGCGGTCAATTCCTCCAGGGCATGCCGGGTGGGGTTGCCCGCCCGCGCGTAGTGGAACTGCTTCTGCTTGCCGATGGCATCCTGCCGGTAGGTCGTGCTGTGGTAAATGGGAACATTGACGGCGCCGGTATTTTCGTCCCCGGCAATACCGCCGTGCATCAGCAACGTTTCAAAGTCCATAGCGCACCTCCTGAAAGCTTACCGGAAAATGGAAAAGGATACCCGCATTATAAGCCAATTTTCCGCGGCCCGCAAGGCGCGGCCGTTTTACCGATAATAGTTGACAAAGTCAACTAATCTGGGTATACTGCAAGGCAATAAGATGGAAGGGGGCATTCTTATGCCTGCTGTGCCTGCGGCCCTGGTCAAAACCGTTCGCAGCTTTAACCGGTTCTATACAAATATTCTGGGCCTGCTGGACCATCATCTGCTGAAAACCGATTTTTCCCTGCCGGAGGTGCGTGTGCTCTACGAGCTTGCGCACAGGGAGAATTGCACGGCCAAAGAGCTGACCGGAGAATTGAAAACCGATCCCGGCTACCTGAGCAGAATCCTCAAGCGCCTGGAAAAGCAGGGCCTTGTATACAGGGTGCAATCGAAGGAGGACGGCCGGGCGTATCATTTGCACCTGACGGATGTGGGGCTGGAAACATTTTCCCATCTGGACAGGCTGTCGGATGAGCAAATCGGCGGTATGCTCGCGGATTTAAAGGAGGATGGCCAGGCGAAGCTCGTACAGGGCATGCTGTCCATTGAGGGCGCACTGATGGGCAGGCCTGCCGGATCCGGGGAAAGTGTTTCCATCCGCTGCGATTTGCGGCCGGGGGACGCGGGAACGCTCATCCACCTGCACGGCTGGATCTACGACAGGGAGTGCGGATACGACCATGGCTTTGAAGGGTACGTTTGCAAGACCTTATATGAGTTTTTTGAAAAATACAGCCCGCAGAAGGACAGGTTTTGGTTTGCCGAGGCGGGGGGACAAATGATTGGCGCCATTGCCATCGTGGGGCATACGAAGGCAAAGGCGCAATTGCGCTGGTTCATCCTTCACCCCGATTACCGCGGCCTGGGGCTGGGCTCCAGGCTGATGGGGGAGGCCATGGCCTACTGCCGGGAGAAGGGATACAAGGATATCTTTCTGTACACCACAAAAGACCAGCAGACCGCCATCCGCATGTATGAAAAAGCAGGATTTCATATCGTTTCGGAGAATGAAAGGGATATGTGGGGGAAGCATTTGACGGAGCTGATGTTTGAACTGCACCTAGCCTGATGCCAAGGAAGACGGAGGACGCAATGTATGGACCAACTGCAAACCCTGATGGACATTCTGTTTAAGCGCCGCAGCATCCGCGTATACGACGCGGATAGACCCGTGGAACAGGAAAAGATCACGACTATGCTGGAGGCGGCCATGGCGGCCCCCTCCGCCTGCAATTTGCAGCCCTGGGAGTTTATTGTTCTGCAAAACCCTGAGGGAATCAAACAGTTGAAGGAGTGCATCGGCGAGCACAATGGCAGGTTTTACAACGCTCCCGCCGCCTTTGTGGTGTGCGCCAATACGAGCTATATCCCCTGGAAAAGCAACGGGGAGATGGATACCAGCGCCGCCATTGAAAACATGATGCTGGCGGCTACCGTGCTGGGGCTTGGCACGGTGTGGATCGGCGACATCGACCGGGACGCCATTCGCGATCTTCTGGACATTCCGGAGCACGTGGCGGTGAACAGCGTGGTGCTCTTTGGTTATCCCGCCGAAGAAAAAGTGCCCCGCACCCAGTATACCGGGGAGGCTGTATACTTTGACAAATACGATCCCCGGCGGGAGCACAAGGAGAGGACCATCGCGCTGCGGTTCAAGCCGTAATTCAGAAAACCGCGCCGGCAGTACAAGCCGGCCATAAAATTTGCCTTCCCCGATGAAGGAAGGGAGAATACTGCATGGTTCTAACGGAATTTACATCCCATATCTTTTCCCTGCTTTCCTATACCCCTTTGCAGTACATGCTCAGGGCCATGAAGGCCGGGAGCGCCCCCGCCGCGGCTTACGCGGACAAGGCGGATGATCCTTCCGTGTGCCTGGTCAGCGAGGGCCACAGCATGTTCGTGGGCGGCGATGCGTTGAGTCCCGCGGCGGATGAAGCCATGAATTTTCTTGCCCGTATCCTTCTTGCGCCGGAGAGAAGGCGGGCGCTGGAGGCCGTGAGGATCGCCTTCCCCCATGAGGCATGGAAGAAAAAGCTGGCTGGCGCTTTGAAGGATGCCCGTGTGAACGAATACATGCGCTGCGTTTTCGTGCATCACGCGCCGGGGAGCGCCACGGACGCAAGCGCGCCCCATATCCGGCCCATCACGGAGGATATGAAGGCGCTCGGGAATTTTGACATGATCCGGGAAGAGGTGAATAGCACCCTGGGCAGCGTGGAAGCATTCCTGAACAGGGGCTTTGGCTATGCCCTGGTGCTGGAGGGCCGGGTGTGCGGCTTTTGCACAGCGGAGTATTTGAGCGAAAAGGAATGCGCCATCGGCATTGCGGTGGAAGAGGAATACAGGCAGCGGGGATATGCTTCCCAAATGACCGCCAGCTTCTTGGGCGAGTGCGCCAGGCGGGGGCTGATGCCCTACTGGGAGTGTTGGAAAAACAACATTCCATCGGCGAAGACGGCGGAACGGGCCGGGTTTGAAAAGCTGGCGGATTATCCCGTGCTGCTGGCGGAGTTTACCGCGCTTCCTGTATAGTATTTGGGTCAAACCGGATGCCGGCAAGCTGCTTTTCGATGGCCAAATACACGTTTTGCATCTCCCCGCCCCACAGGCCTTTCAGTTCCGGACAGGGAACAAGGCCAAGGGCTTCAAGGGCCCGCCGGCCGTTTTCGCTGACCGCGTCGGCCCAGATGCGGTTCAGCCTTTCATGCCTGTCCAGCCAGCATTTCAGCCCAAGGTACAAAAAGCGCCTGTAACCCCTGCCCCGGTATTCGGGGCACAGGATGATGTTGTGCAGGTAGCCGTCGCAGGGCTGCGTGATTACAGGAAGAAGATGGGCCTTTTCCTCCACCGCAAAAATGGGCCGCTGGCGATTTACCGCTAAGGGAACAAGCTCCGGTCTGACCCCGTAGATGGATACAAAGCCAATGAGCCTTCCGTCCTCCTTGAGCAGGATCAGGCTGTCTTTGATATGGCCGTAGATCATATAAGCCCTGTCCCAGGTCATCTGGTCATCGGGCGGGTAGGCGTCGTGGTCCATCAGAACAATCTTTTCGATCAGTTCTTGGGAGATGTCCGATGTAATTTCAAGCGTCAGCAAAAGGCGTGACCTCCGTTTGCGCGGCGGCTGCCGCGGACTAAAAACAAGCGATACCATCATACCCCGCCCGGGGGCTGTTGTCAAAAGGAGGGAGAGCCTCTTTCCAACCGGCCCCGGGTGTGGTATGCTGGACAGGACAAGCAATTACGCTGCGGCATGAGGTTTGTATGGCTAAGAAAAAAATGATTTTTGATCACCCTTCCTATCAGGAGGAAGTGAAAAAGCTCAGGCAAATTGAAAATCCGACCCCCGATGATTACCGGCGGGCGCTTGAGGCCGCTCTTGTTGGGGTAAACAGGGATATGGCGCTGGAAGGGGCCCCGGTGCGGTCGCTGAAGGAAATCCTTAATAAAAAAAGCCTGAAGGATTTGAAGCGTTATGCCAGGTACCACTCACTGAAGAATCTTGGCGGCATAGGGAAGGATGACCTTGCCTTAAGGCTGCTGGAAGCGGTATGCGACGCCCAGAGGCTTGATGAGGAAATCGAATGCATGGCGGAGGAGGAATGGATCTTCTTTGCCGAGCTTGCCCAAAACGGAACGGTGGATAAAGAGCCCGTGCCCAGGGGGATGATACCAAGGCTGCTGGACGGGGGATATGTTCATTTGTTTTATCACGAAGGGAGGATCATCTATGTCCTTCCCGACGAGGTGAGGGCGGCGTATGATACCCTGGACACGGAACACATACAAAGTTACAAGCAGATGCAAAGCATCATAGACGAGTATGCCCGGGCGGCGGTGAACTTGTACGGCGCCATTTCCCTGGATGAATTCGACCGCCTTGTCAACCGCCTGGCGTTTTCAGGGAAGGCCGGCTTTCTGGAAGGGAAGATGTACAGCGTCTTTTTGGATGGCTATGACGGCAGCGGTGACGATTATACAACCTGGGAGGAGTATCTCGTTTCCGGTGATTTTGTACAGGATGACGGGGAAATACATGCGCACGGGGTGAAAGCCCTTCTGGACGACAGAAGGGGCAAGCCCCGCTACCAGCCAAGCGCCGAAACCTTTCTCAAGTACGCGGATCCGGACTATTACGAGATCACGCCGCAGGTATCCGCCCTGCGCCTGGCGCTTGTAAGCTTTCAAGTGGATGAGAAAACGGCCGGCCATGCGATCGACATGCTGCATGATGTGATGGCAGGGGAAAATGATACCAATGAGATGCTCCATGTGCTGGAGCGGTACGGCATCGTGCTGGAGTTTGAACAACTGAAGACGGTTTTGAACCTGATAACGGATATGAGCAACCACACGCGGCTGTGGAGCAATTACGGCCATACGCCCGATGAAATGTTCAGGCGAAGGGGAGGCGGCGCGCCCAAGCCCATGATGCCGGGCGGCATGCAGCTTCCCAAGGCGCAGGGCCATGCCGGCATGCCTGGGGAATGGGGCCGTCCCGTTCAGGAGCCCGGCCAGCCCATGGCGCCGGCCGTTCTGCAAGGGAACATCCCCCGAAACGGGCCGTGCCCCTGCGGAAGCGGCAAAAAGTACAAGCACTGCTGCGGCAGTGAAAAGGGATAGCAGGAATTGGGAAGGCTGGTGCGGCATGCTGACGCTGAACAGGCCGGAAAGATTGAAAAAGGGCGACCGGGTGGCTGCGGTCAGCCTTTCCTGGGGCGGCGCGGGGGATGAAGCCCTGCGCTGGCGGTATGAGCTGGGCAAGCGCCGGCTTGGGGAGCAGTTCGGGCTTAACGTTGTGGAAATGCCCAGCACGCTGAAAGGGTCCGATTACGTGTACCGCCATCCTAAAGCGCGCGCGGAGGACCTGATGCAGGCCTTTTCAGACAACTCCATTCACGCCATTTTCTCCTGCATCGGCGGGGATGACAGCATACGCATGCTGCCGTATATCGATTTTGATGTGATCCGGCGCAATCCCAAGATATTCATCGGCTATTCCGATACAACAATCACACACTTCATGTGCCTGAAGGCGGGTGTGGCCAGCGTGTACGGCCCGTCGGTATTGGGTGAGCTGGCTGAAAATATCAGGATATTCGACTATACCGCCCACTGGCTTGCAAGGGCGCTGTTTCACGCGGAGCCTTTGGGAGAAATCCCCGCTGCCGGGGAATGGACCGGGGAAAGGATTGAATGGACGGAGGACAACGCGGATACCGCAAAGCACATGCGCAAAAACGCGGGCTATGAATGGCTTCAGGGGGAAGGCGCGGCCCAGGGCCCTTTGATCGGCGGCTGCATCGAGGTGCTGGAAATGATGAAGGGCACCTCCCTGTGGCCTTGTGCGCATCAGTTTGACAATGCCGTGCTGTTCTTTGAAACCTCGGAGGATACCCCGGAACCCGCGTATATAGAATACTGGCTCAGAAACTACGGCAGCCAGGGCATACTGCAAAAGGCTGCCGCCATGATATGGGGCAAATCGTATCAGGAGAAATATTACGAGGAATACAAAAAATCCATATTGAAGATATTGGCCGAACTGGAGCTGAATCATCTGCCTGTTGTCTACAACCTGACATTCGGGCACAACCAGCCCATGATGTGCCTGCCTTACGGCGGATTGGCAAGGGTGGATTGCGACGCCAAAACCTTTTCCATTTTGACATCGGGGGTTACATAACGGACAGGCGGGAGCTTTCCCTGTTCCTGTCCGCCAGGGGCAAGACCGGGGCTTGGGAGGATTCCTGGTTCGGCCTAAAAAAAGATGTCAAGCCCTACTGGTCCGCCTTTTTGCTGGCCTTAATCACAACCGGGATTCGGGAACGGGAAGCGCTCAAAGCTGCTTGCCGCAAACAATAAGGCTGGGGCAACGCTTCTCGTTACCCCGTTTGCGCCCCTGTCCGGAAAACAAAAGGAGGCCGTGCGAAAAAGAGCGGCGAAGCTGTTTTGGGCGGAGAAGGCGGATGTGGTGTTTGCGAAGCAGCAGCGATAACCGCCATTTATCCCTTCACCGCCCCGGCGGTAAGGCCGCGTATGAACTGCCTGCTCGTCAGCAGGTACAAAAGGATCACCGGCAGCGCCGAGAGGGTCAATACCGCCAGCACCTTGCTCCAGTCGGTCTGATACTGGCCAAAAAGCCGTGTCACGCCCAGGAGCAGGGTTTTTGCTTTCTCGTCGCTGATAAAGATGAGGGGAAACCACAAATCGTTCCAGAAGGGGACCAGGTTGTAAATGGCCACCGTCGCTGTGGCCGGGCGCGTAAGCGGAAGGAGGATGAACAAAAGGATCCGTAACCTGCCCGCCCCGTCCATCAGGCCGGATTCGGTGATTTCCCCCGGCACGGTGCGCATGAAGGCCGTGAGCACGAACACCGCGATGGGGATGCCCATGGCGGTATAGACGGGGATGAGGGACCAGACGGTGTTTAAAAGCCCCAGCCCCTTCACAAGCTCGATCAGGCGGATGGAGGCGATTTTGATGGGCAGCATCATCCCCGCGATAAGAAAAAAATGCAGCGCGCCGGCGAGCCTGCCTTTCCAGTGGCAAAGGGCATAGGCGGCCGGCGACCCCAGCGTGAGGACCAGGGCGATGGATAAAACCACCGCAAGGATGCTGTTTTTGAAATAGTTCAAAAAGCCGCCGCTGAACAATACGGCCTCATAATTTTTGAAGTTCCAGGCTTCGGGAAGCCAGAAGGGATTCGAATAAATGGTGAACCTGGTTTTGAAGGAACTGACCGCAAGCACCCACAAGGGGAACAGGGCGATCAAGGACCAGAGGAACAATACAATATGGGAGGGGAGGTGGCGGTGCAAATGCCCTGCGCGCCGCTTTTTTTTCATTGCAGCTCCCCCCTTTGCGTCTTTTGAAGCGTGGGAAGGACAAATGCCGCCAGCATCAAAAATGTCAGCGTGGCGATGGCCACGCCCAGGCCGGGATCGGGAATGGCCACGGGGTGCTGTCCGGCAATGCCCACGCGGTAAAACAGCGTGCCGATGAGGTCTGTGGCATAATTGGGCGCACCGTTGGCGTTTTCCATGGCGTAGACA
>JAEYOV010000024.1 GCA_023411395.1 Bacillota bacterium | reverse complement strand
TGGGGCGGGCTGCAATGCCCGCCCGAAACCGGCCATGGCGGCGTGCTCATGGTTGGTTTTTCCGCAATCGTATCTGGAAGGAGGGTTTTTGGTTGAATTCCCTCAGCAAAATACTTGGCAAGGCAGCCAAAGCTTTGGAATGGGTGATGCTGACCGCCCTGATGGTCATGGTTCTGGTCATGTTCCTGCAGGTGGTTTTGCGGTACGTTTTTTCCACAGGCTTTGCATGGAGCGAAGAATTGTCCCGCTTTTTAATGATCTACATGATTTTTATCGGCGGTGCGGTATTGTCCAGCCATGATGGCCACATCAGTGTTACCATTTTGGATGAACTGCTCAAAGGCGTATCCTACAAAGTCATAAAGGTGATCCAATATCTTATCAGCCTTGCCTACTGCGGCTTCATGGCAAAGATCGGCCTGTCCACCCTTCCCATCGTAGCCAGGCAAAAAACGCCGAATATGCAGATTACCATGGATTGGATCTATATGATCATTCCAGTCTCGATGATCCTGATGGTGATATACATCGCCTTCAAGCTGGTCTTGCTCTTCACACAGCCGGCCCAAAGAGGGGGTGACGCCGCATGAGCCCGCTTGTCGTTTTGTTCTTTGTGGCTGCCGGCGTTATGCTGCTTCTGGGCGTTCCCGTAAGCATCACCATCGGCGGCGCTTCTCTTTTATATATTTTCTCCTCCGGCATGAAGGACATGGTGGCCATACAAAAGCTGTTTGCCGGAGTAAATTCGGTGGCGCTGCTGGCAATCCCCTTCTTTGTGCTGGCCGGTGATTTAATGAATACAGGCGGCATCGCCAAACGCCTGGTACGCCTGGCCAACGCCTATCTTGGCCACCGCACCGGCGGCCTGGCCACCATTGCCATTGTGGGCTGCATGTTCTTCGCTGCCATCTCCGGTTCCGGCGTAGCCACGGCCGCCGCCATCGGCTGTATATTGATCCCCGCCATGGTCAACAAGGGGTATGAGCGGAATTTTGCCTGTTCAGTCATCGCCTCCTCAAGCCCCATCGGCGTTGTCATCCCGCCAAGCATTTCCTTTGTTGTCTACGGCGTATTGACCGGCACATCCATTTCCGACCTGTATCTTGCCGGCATTCCGGCCGGCGCCATCATGGGCCTGATGCTGATCATCACTGCCTATGCGATCAGCAAGAAACGCGGCTATAAAGGCGAAGTCATCAGCGAGGACAGGGCCGTGGTGCGCAAGGAGCGCCGGGACGCCCTGAAAGATGCCATCTGGGCTATTTTTACGCCTGTCATCCTCATCGGCGGTGTGTTCGGCGGCATTTTTACGCCCACTGAATCGGCTGTTGTCGCGGTGGTATACGCCGTCATTGTGGGCTTGTTCATTTACAAGGATATGAAGCCCTCCGACCTGCCCAAAATCTTTCTGCGGTCCGCCAAGACAGCAGTAAGCATCATGTTCATCATTGCAAACGCAAGCCTGTTTGCCTATGTCCTCACCTATGAGCGCATACCGCAAACCATTGTGGAGAGCCTTCTCAGGCTGACCTCCGACAAGTTTACGCTGCTTTTGATCATCAATTTCATACTGCTCATCGCGGGAACCTTTATGGAAACCAGCGCGATCCTGATCATTATGGTGCCGCTGTTGCTGCCCATCGTAAACCAGATCGGCATGAATCTGGTACACTTCGGGATCATGATCACCGTCAACACGGCCATCGGGCTTATGACGCCGCCCTTTGGCGTATGCCTGTTTACCACCGCTAGGATTGGCGGAACATCCATCGAAGCATTGTCGAAAAAGGTCGGCTGGATGCTGCTGGCCCTGATCGTTTCGCTGGCCATCATCACCTATGTCCCGCAACTGATCCTGTTCATGGTACCTTAGCGGATGATTGCATCCGCCTTATGAAGGAGTGAAAACAAAAGTGCAACGCCTGAAATTTTACGGCCTGGGCGGCCAGGGCGTGGTAACGGCCGCAAAGGTGCTATCCACGGCGGTATCCATTCACGAGGATAAGCACGCCGTCACCATCCCGGCGTACGGCCACGAGCGGCGGGGCGCGCCCGTCTATACCGATGTTATGGTGGATGATGCGCCCATCAAGCTCAATTGTTATGTGTACGAGCCGGACATCGTGCTGGTGCTGGATGCGGTCATGACCGACAAGCATGTGGATGTCGGCGCCGGCAAGCATAAGGACACAGTGCTTGTCCTGAACACCGCCGATAAAAGCGTGGCCAGGATGTACGCCGACCGCTTCGGTTTCAAAGAGGTCTGGTACGTGGACGGGACCCAGGTGGCGCTGGATACCATAGGCCGCGGCATTCCCAACGGGTCCATGCTTGGCGCGCTTGCCCATACGGGCGTCGTATCCGTTGCGTCCCTGGAGGAAGCATTAAAGGAATTTTTCGGGAAAAAGGCGGGTGAGATGAATGCAAACGCAGCCAGAAAAGCTTACGAACAAACCGTCCGGCTCTAAGCGCCTATTGGGGCCCTGCGCGCTGGAGTTTTCTTCTTCCAATACCGGAAGCTGGCGGCTGGAGCGGCCGCAGGTGAACTATGAGGCCTGCATCAAGTGCGGCACATGCAAAATGTACTGCCCCACCAACGTGATCACCATTCACAAGGATCAGGCGGAATGCGTTACCTTCCTGTGGGATTACTGCAAGGGCTGCGGCATATGCGCCAATGTCTGCCCGAAAAAGTGCATCGCCATGGTCAAAGAAGGAGGGGAAAAATAATGGCCCATTACAAAATGCTCGATGGGAACGCCGCCGCGGTGGAAGCCATGAAAATGGCACGCGTGCAAGTGATCTCGGCCTACCCCATCACCCCTCAAAGCTCCATTTCCGAAAAGCTGTCCGAGATCGTGGAAAGCGGCGAATTGAACGCCCGCTACATCCGCGTGGAATCCGAGCACAGCGCCATGTCCTGCTGCATCGGCGCGCAGCTTACCGGCGTCCGGGCCGCCACGGCCACCGCCTCCAATGGCCTGGCGCTGATGCATGAGGTGGTCTGCGTGGCCTCAGGCTGCCGCGTACCCATTGTGATGCCTATCGTGAACCGTTCCATTGCTTCCCCCTGGAGCCTGTGGTGCGACCATCAGGATTCCATGGCGGAGCGGGACAGCGGCTGGATGCAGTTCTATTGCGAAAACGTGCAGGATGTGTACGACACCATGCTCTGCGCTTATAAAATCGCGGAGGATGAGCGTGTGCAGACACCTGCCATGGTCTGTCTGGACGGTTTTTTCCTGTCCCATTCCATGCAGAAGGTGCTTGTACCGGATGAAAAGCAGGTGGATGATTTCCTGGGCAAGTACGTGCCTAAAAACTACGTGCTGGACCCCATGAACCCGGTGGTCATCGACAACCTTACTTCCCCCGTGGAAGTAACGGAAATGAAGTACCAGCAGGCGTTGGCTTTTGAAAATTCCAAGCAGGTCATGGCCGAGGTGTTTGCGGATTTTGAAAAGCGCTTTGGCCGGAAGAAAGCCGCCGTGGAAGGCTACCGCACCGAGGACGCCGCCGCCGTCATCATCACCCTGGGGTCCATGTCCGGCACGGCCAAATACGTGGTGGATACGCTGCGCCAAAGGGGCATGAAGGTGGGCGCCGTGAAGATTACCTGCTTCCGTCCTTTCCCCGCCCAAATGCTCAGGGATGTGATCGGGGATGTGCAAAAGGTGGCCGTCCTGGACAGAACCAACGGCTTTGGCGCCCAGGGCACCCCCGTGTGGCTGGAAGTGAAGTCCGCCCTTTCGGGCCGGCGGCAGGTAAAAGGGTATATTGCCGGCCTTGCGGGCAGGGATGTGCATACCGCCACCATCGAGCAGGTATTTCTTGACATTCTTGCGGAACAGGGCGATGTGTTTGACGCGCCCGTGTGGATCGACTGCAAAACCGAGGACGCTTTGAATGTAAGGCAGGTGTGCGTATGATCAGAATCATGACGGAAGCCGACGATTATATTGCCCATGGTGTCAGCGCCTGCGCAGGCTGCGGCATGGAGCTGATCATGCGCAATGTGCTTTCCGTGCTGGGCCAGGACGTGACCGTCGTCATCCCGCCGGGGTGCTCGGCGCTGTTCTGCGGCTATGGCCGGGAAACGGGCATGCGGGTTTCCGCTTTTCAGGGGAATTTGGAAAACACGGCGGCCTATGCCGCCGGTATCCGCGCGGGGTATGAGGCGCAGGGAAATTACCACACCACGGTCCTGGGCTTTGCCGGGGACGGCGGTACGGTGGATATCGGCCTGCAGTCCCTGTCCGGCATGCTGGAGCGCAGGGACAAGGTGCTGTATATCTGTTACGACAATGAAGCATACATGAACACGGGCATCCAGGGCAGCAGCTCCACCCCCCTGGCGGCCTGGACCACCACAACGCCCGGCGGCAAGCCCACGGGGCGGAAGAACCTGCTGCGCATCGCCATGGCCCACGATATCCCTTACTGCGCGTCGGCCAGCGTGGCCAACATACCGGATTTGCGCAAGAAGGTGCAAAAGGCCAAGGATGCCGACGGGCCGGCGCTTTTGCACATCCACACGCCCTGCCCCACCGGCTGGGGCTTTGAGCCCTGCCTGTCCATTGAGGTTTGCCGCCTGGCCGTTCAGACCGGCGCGTGGATCCTCTATGAATACGAAAACGGCAAAGTGACCATCAACAGCAAGATCAAGGAATTCAAGCCCATTGCCGATTACCTGAAGCTGCAGCGCCGCTTCAAGGGCGTATCGCCGGAAGCAGCCGCCGCCGTGGAAAATGAAGTGCGCAACGCCTACCAACGCCTTGCGCAGGAAGCCGCGCAATAATATACCGCTTCCCTTTCCAATTTAATAGTTCCTGCCAAGCAGCCGCGCAGGCGGATGGAAGCAGCATGCGCATTTTGCGCACCTTCCTCCCGCTGGCGCGGCTCCCTAAAAACTTCAGGAAGCGAGGTGCCGTATGAAAATATACAAAATTGCCGCCATCAATCTGGGCTCCACCTCCACCAAGTTTGCCTATTATGAAAACGAAACCTGCAAGGTGAAAGAGAACATCGTTCACAAGGCGGAGGAGATCAGGGAATTTTCCACCATATGGGACCAGCATGATTACCGCCTGCACGCCGTGGAGGATTGCCTTTCCCGCCACGGCATCGATATAAGCGGGCTGGACGCCATTGTCACAAGGGGCGGGCATACCGTACCCCTGGAGGGCGGCGTATACCGCATCAACGACCTGATGCTCAGCCAGTCCGCCAGCATGAAGTATGGCAACCATGCCTGCGACCTGGGGCTGAAAATTGCCGTTTCCCTTTCCAGGCACGGCCCCGTGGCTTTGACGGTGGACCCCCCTACCACCGATGAATTCGAGCCCCTGGCCCGCTTCAGCGGCCTGCCGGATATGCCGCGGCGTTCCAGCTTTCACGCCCTGAACCACCGGGCGGTGGGCAAGCAATATGCCAGGGACGCGGGCAAAAACTATCAGGATCTGAATCTGGTGGTAGCCCATATGGGCGGCGGGATCAGCGTGGCCGCCCATCAAAAGGGCCGGATCATTGACGCCAACAACGGCCTGACGGGTGACGGCCCCTTTTCCACCAACCGCACCGGAACGCTGCCCGTGGGCGCGCTGGTGGACATGTGCTTCTCCGGCGAGTTTACACACCAGCAAATGAAAAAGAAGCTCAACGGCCTGGGGGGCATGATGGCCTACCTGGGGGAGAACGACGCGCTGGCCGTGGAAAACCGGGCCGAAGCGGGGGAAGAATATTGCGGCCAGGTGCTGGACGCCATGTGCTATCAGGTGGGCAAGGAAATTGCCGCCTGCGCCGCGGTGCTGCACGGCCAGGTGGACGCCGTACTTATCACCGGCGGCATGGCCAACTCCAAGCGCCTGACCGGTTACATCGAAAGCATGGTCCGGTTTATCGCGCCGGTTATCCTGTATCCCGGCGAGTTTGAAATGCAGTCGCTGGCGCTAAGCAGCCTGGAAATGTTCAGGGGCACGGAACCGCTGAAAGAGCTGAAATAAATAGGGGGAGAGCGTATGTTTCAAGGCTTTGCGCAAATTGAACAGCATGTGCTGGGGCTGGGGGTGAAAAAGACCATCGCCCTGGCGGGCGCCCATGACCATGACGCACTGTCCGCCGTGGTGGACGCCAGGCGCAGGGGCATCGTGGATGCCGTTCTTGTAGGCAACACCAAGGGCATCCTGGCGGAACTGAGCGCCCTGGGCGAGGACGCGGCGTCCTATGAGATCATGGAAGCGGCGGGAGAGCAGGAAGCGGCCCTTACCGCCTGCCGCCTGGTGGCCCAGGGGAAGGCCGATATCCCCATGAAAGGGCTTTTGCAGACCGCCAGCTTTATGCGGGCCATATTGAACAAGGATTTCGGCTTTGTGCCGGAGCAGGCGCTGATCAGCCATTCCATTGTGGTGGAGGATATTCATGAGCAGCGGCTGTTTTTGATCACCGACTGCGTGATCAACATTGCCCCCGTGTACGCCGAAAAGGTGAAAATCCTTCAAAACGCCGTAGCGCTGGCCCACAAGCTGGGCTGGGACAAACCCAAGGTAGCGGTTCTGGCCCCGGTGGAGGTCATCAATCCCAACATGCCGGCTACCATCGACGCGGCCATGCTCAGCAAGGCGCAGCAGCGGGGGCAAATCAAGGGCTGCATCGTGGACGGCCCCCTGGGGCTGGACAATGCCATCAGCCCGGAAGCCGCACGCCATAAGGGAATTGTAAGCGAGGTGGCCGGCTGCGCCGATATCCTGCTGCTGCCGGACATCAACGCGGGCAACATTTTCTGCAAGTCCTTAACGTATTACGCCAGGTTCCCCAACGCCGGGGCGGTAACGGGCACTGCCGTGCCGGTGGTCATGACCTCCCGCACCGATACCCCCAAAGACAAGCTGAACGCTATTTTGGTGGCCATCCTGCAATCGCTATGAAAGAAAACCGCAAACAACTGATAGGGTTTGGGGGCGGGCTTTTTGTATGCGTCCTGATTTGGTTGTTGCCCATTCAAGGGCTGCCCGAGGCAGGCCGGCGCTGTCTGGCGCTGAGCCTGATGGCGGTGGCCTGGTGGGCCACAGGCGCAATGCATCCGGGCTTTTCCTCAGCCGCCCTTTTGCTGGGATACAGCCTTTTTTTGCCCAAGGACGTAGTTCCCGGCTCCCTGGTCTTTCAATTGTGGACCACCCCCACCATGTACCTGGTCATAGGCGGCTTTCTGCTGGCGGCGGCGGTCCGCCAGAGCGGGCTGGGGCAGCGGATGGCATTGTACCTGATTCAGCGCTTCGTCCGATCCTACAGGGGCATACTGCTTTTCTGCTATGTGCTGGGCTTTGCGCTGAGCTTCATGATCCCGCATCCCTGGCCGCGGTCGTTTTTGATCATGTCCATTATGGAGCATGTCATCCGCGCGGCAAGGCTGGAAAAGAAGCACGCGGTCAACGTAGGTCTGGCGGTTTTCGCGGGGTCCATTCCAACCGCCATGATCCTTTTAACGGGCGACAGCACGCTGAACCCGGCCATCGCAAGCTTCGCAGGCGTTTCCGTAAGCTGGCTGAACTGGCTTGTGTACATGGGACCGCCGGGCCTTGCCGCAACGCTCCTGACCTTTCTGGCACAGACAATCCTGTTCCCCAAACCCAAGCACTTCGCCCTGGACATGGCGGAAATCGCAAAGCACCGGGCTGAAATGGGCCCCATGGGGCGGCAGGAAAAGCTGGTTTTGGCCGTCATCCTGCTTTCCGTGGTCCTGTGGGCGACGGATTCGCTCCACGGCATCGCCCCCGGCTGGGTGGCCGTACTGGCCGTGGTCCTGCTGGCCAGCCCGCCCATCCGTGTGATGGACGCAAAATCATGGTCTGCCGTCCCCATGGGAACGCTGCTGTTTTTAACGGCGGCTTTGGCCATTGGCACGGTAGGCAAAGCGACGGGGATGAATGCCTGGGTGGTTGCGCAGCTTCTGCCCGCGGCGCCGCCCGCCGCGCCCCTTTTGTTTGCCCTGCTTACGGCGCTTATCTGCATCCCGCTGCACATGGTATTGGGCAGCACCCTGGCCGTGCTGGGCATCGCTGCGCCCGCCATGATCGCCTTTGGCGCACAGGCGGGAATGTCGCCGCTTGTTCCGGCATTTTTAACCTATACGGCGGTAGCGCTGCACTGGCTGCTGCCATTCCATCATATGAACCTGCTGGTGGGTGTGGGTGACCAAGCCGGCGGATATGGAAACAGCGAAGTGTTCCGTATGGGCCTTTTGCAGACGGCCGTAGTCCTGGTGATCATTCTGTTCGAAGTATTTTGGTGGAACACAATAGGCTTGCTGTAGATGATTTCCTGGCCGGATTGTGATGGCGTTCAATGCACGGCGGATATCGCCACAAAGTCCGGCCCCATCATAACCTGCCTTTTATCAGGGGGCATGTCACTCCTTTTCTTTGGATGTGCCGGCCCGCCTGTCAAGGACATCTTTTATGTACTGGGTTGGAGATACCTTGAATGTCTTTTTGAAAATCTTTGAAAAGTAAAAGTACTCCGCATAACCGACACGGGCGGAAACTTCATTGAGGGAAAGTTCCGGGTCCTTCAGCAGTTCAATGGCAGCCTGCATGCGAAGCGAAGTAATATACTCCGAAAAAGTCATTCCCAAACGTTCCTTGAATAGTTCGCTGCAATACGTTACGTTGAAATAGAAGCGCCGGGACAAGTCCGCAATGTTCAGCTTTTCGTTGTAATGCTCGCGAACATAGGTGCACAGCTGCATAAAATTCGAGCCTGACCCTTTCCCGGCCAGCCTGGTTTCCTGGATATGTGCGCATACGGCCTTGTGCAGCTCCTCGCACATGGCCTCGAACGAGGGGTAGGCGTAAAGAAGTTCCTCGCCTGTCCTGATCCTTAATGATGTTTTCTGGGGCAATTGTACGGCGGCCGCGTTATAAAAGCGCAGGGCATGGCAAAAGCCCAGCTTCTGCGCCTGAAACAGCGCGGGAAGCTGGGTGAAAACCTGGCCGGAGGAAATGTCGTCCCCCAGTGCCAAAGCGAAGGACAGCATGCGCAGCGCGGCCTGGAGGCGGGGGTCCGGCGTATCGTCATACACGGCGAAGCAGGCGCCGGACCCCATGAATTCCCCCTGAGCCGCGGCCATGGCCTGGCTGAAAAACAGTCCCGCGGGTTGGGAAGCCCCGGCGATCCGGGAAGCGCCCAGGCATAGCTGTCCCTCCCGCCCGCACAGGTCGCGGGCGCTGGCGAGCAAGGCCTCCAGCGATGGCTTTTCCCCAGTAGCCATGGTAAAAAAGCCGTTCGCCGCGACCGAATACACAGTACTGTTTTTTACGCCGAGGGAAGCAAAAACATCCCTGGAGGCGTACAGCCCGATGCAATACTGTTCCTGCGGGCAGCCCAGCACTTGGGCCGCGGGCTTGTCCTCCAAGGCGTGAAGCTGCTGCGCAGTCCTTTCAAAACTCCGCGCCCGGAGCCTTGCGGCCACGCGGCCAAGAATCTCTCGGGCTTCCTTTGGGTATACGGGTTTTAAACAATAATCGAAGGCTTGCTCCTGTATGGCCTGGTGAATGTACTCGTAATCCGAATAGCCGCTGACAAGGACTACCTCGCAGGGGGATGGCAGCTCATGGCAGGCCTTGAGCAGCTCCAGGCCGTCGATCCCGGGCATGCGGATATCGCTCACCACCAGGTCCACGGCATGCTCCCGCGCATAGGCCAGTGCCGCCGTGGCATCCGTAAAGGTGGCTTCCACTTTAAAACCCTCCTGACCCCAAGGAAAAACGCGAAGCCATCCCTCCAAAACCCACGGTTCGTCATCCACCAAAATGACCCGAAACATATATAATTCTCCTGCTTATCTCAAAACAACTTCGTTTTCTCGCATGCCCTGCGCGATGGCTTTCAGATTTTCGAAGCATGCCCCGTCATAAAAGCCGTAGGAAAGGCCGTCCGCGCCCATGATGGCCGCCTGATGGACGCCCAGGCGGATCAGTTCCGGCGTGGCCAGGTGCCGTGGCGCGATGCCCGCGATGATCTTTTTGTCTTCCCCGGCCATACGGCGCACATTCGCCAGCCATTTGGTCTTGCCCAGCACCTTTTCCCGGTCGCCCGTCTGCTCGCTGTAATCCATCAGGCGGATGGAGTCCACCACCTTGGCTGCTTCGCGAAGGTTCAGCCCATGCATCTCGCCTTCCTTCCAGCAGGTGTTCAAACGGAACTCCACCTTGGGGTTGGCGGTATGGATCGCCTGCGTCAGGCCCTTCAAATAGGCCGTCACCGTACGGGAGCGGAAAAGAAGCCACTCATACAGAGCCGGATACTCGATGAGGAAAGATGCGTCGGAAGAATCCCCTTGCCTGAGCATCAGGTATTCCTCCTGGGCATTTATCTCCCCCCGGCTTATTATATCAGCAATATGGCGCACTGTGTGTACAATTTCATCCCAGTCAAGGCCTTGCCTGCGCGCTTCGCGCTCACAGTTTTTGCAGAAGCAGCCTCCCAGCACCACCCCCAGGAGCGGGTGCTTGTCCAGCTTGCCGGGATTGTACAAAAGGGAGCACGTCTGGATCATGTCCAGGTCATAATGCGAGGCAAGGTCCGTGGCGACGGCATATACATACGCCCTGGCATCGGGGCTGTTCCAGCAAAGCTGTTGGTTTGTCATGATGCCGTATTCGGGCGTGCGGCCGTAAATATCCCGCTGCAGGCAGTCGGAAAACTCTTCAAGCCCCCGGCGGCTGTCCAAGGGAGTATGGGATATCTCCGCACCGGGCTTCATGCCCCGCGCCCGCAGGCCTTTTATGAATATCTCCAGCCAGTCGGTGCCCTTCAAAAAATCCCGATCACTGGGCAGCGGCTTGATGCGGCTGTGCGTATAGCATTCGCCGTGGATGGTGAAATATGCGCGGCTGTCCTCCGCCACGTACCGCTTGCGCACGGGATTGTGGGGATAATAATTGGCGTGTAGGGGGCGTTTTTCATGGTGCATAATGGCCAGCATATACGCGGCGTTGTTGCCGGCATACTGCTGCAGATTGTCCAATATGGTTTCCATGCCCTCGTCATGGATATCCCAGGGATAGATCCCGGTGGTCAGCTCATGCCAATACATGCAAAAAAACTCCTTATACTAATGGATAATATTAATGCGTCCAAAGCGGCGAGGGATTTTTGATGCGGGGCAAGGAGCCGGAGCGAGACGTAGCAGCGCTACGTTGAGCGGAGAGCGACACAGCCCCGCGCAAAAAGGCCCGACGCAACGACGCATTAATGTTTGGAATTAGTATTATATATGGGACGGGGGCTGCACAAGACAGCCCCCGCCCCTTTATTAATACCGGTTACTGCTGCGGGAAATAGGACTCGTAGCTCGCTTTGAATTCCACCATGGAGCTGATGACCTCCGGATCCTCCATCAGGCTGTCCTGATAGGCGCGGAAGTCTTCCATGGATATTTCGCCCGTGATGGCCGCCGCCTCCACGGCTGCGAATTCCTCGTTGGTCTTGGACCAGAAGCTTGCCCAACTGGGGGATTGCAGTACATTGAACACATTCACCTTGCCGCCGGTGCCGTGTACTGTATAGAGCACCTTCATTTCCTCGCGCGTTTGAAGGTTGTAGGACATGGGCGCCAGGGGGCTGTCAACCTTTGCGAATTCAGCCGTGGCGAAGATGAAGGGAGCGTTGAAGGAATTGGTCACCTCTTTTTTGCCCTGCTCCGTCAGCGCGGGGAAGCCATCCACCAGCTCATAGGTCACGCCTTCCAAGCCAAAGTTCACCAGGTTGTAGTTCTCCTGTGCGCAGGTGGCATTGAAAAAGTCCAAAATGCGCAGCATCTTTTCCTCGGGGACCTTCGAACTGATGGCGATGCCGCCGAAGAAGCCCAGGTCATAGATGTGGGCAAAGCCGTTGGGGCCGTCCAGATAGGCCAGCAGACCCACCTGCGCGCCTTCCTGCACCTTTTGCAGTTCGGTTTCGCAGCGGTACTTGTGCCAGGCGTTCTTCGTAAAGGTGGCCATGCGGCCGGCCAGGAAAAGCTCCTCCTGCTGCTGGCCTTTGATCATGGGATACTCAGGGGAGATCAGGCCGTCTTCGTACATGGAACGCATATAAGCCACATAATCAGTATAGGCCTGGGTCAGGAATTGGTTGATGATGCCTGTCCCGTCATCGGTGTAGGTTACATCCCGGTTGTCAAAGGCCGCCAGGAAGAATCCCCAGGCGCTCAGGGCGGAAAGGCCGATGGTATCGTTCTGCCCGTTGCCGTCGCAGTCGGAATTGACGATCACCTTCAGCACCTCGCGCAGTTCTTCCAGGTTGGTGGGCATTTCCAGGCCGAGCTTTTTCACCCAGTCTTCCCGGATAAACAGGCAGCTGTCCAGGTTGCCCCTGGTGCGGGGGATGATGTAGTTATGGCCGTTGATCTTGCTCAGGTTCCAGGCATTAAGATTTGTATAGTCACGGAAATTTGTGTATTTGGAAAAATCACCCAGGTACGGGGTCAGATCCCAAAACATGCCGTCGTTGAATGCTTTGACAATGGTGGGGGAGGTGGTGGACGTCAGCTGAATGATGTCGGGCAGGGAGTCGGAAGTCAGCAGCAGGTCAACCTTCTGCTGGTAGCTGTCGGAGGGAACCCAGTCCACGTTGTAATCCACATTGAATGTTTCCTCGATATACCTCCAGAATTCGCTGTTTTTGTCCGGGGCTTGGTTGAACAGGTTGGCCATGCCCTTGATAACCAGCGGTGCCTGCTTTTCGCTGGCGAATGCCAGCGGCGAAGCGCACAGGGAAACCATCAGGACCGCTGCCGCCAGAAAAGAGAGAACCTTGCGTGTCATGAAAACGCCTCCTATTATATATTTCACTCAGCCTTTGACAGAGCCGAGCAAGGCACCCTTGACAAAATACCGCTGCAGGAAGGGGTAGACCGCCATGATGGGCAGGATGGCCAATACCACCGTGGCCATCCGAACGGTTTCCGAAGGCATGGTCACATCGGCCCCCACCGAGCCCATGCCGGTGGTGTTGTTGTCCACCAGGAGGGATTTGACCAGCACCTGAAGGGTACGCTTGGAAGAATCCGTAATGTACAAAATGGCGTCCGTATAAATGTTCCAATACCCAACTGCGAAAAACAGTCCCAGCGTGGCCACGGACGCGGTACACAAGGGCATAATGATCCGAACAAAGGTGGACAGATCGTTGCAGCCATCCAGCGCGGCGGATTCCTCCAGTTCCTTGGGGAGCCCGTCCATGAAGGTCTTGGCCACAAGAACGCTCCATGGGTTGGTCATTCGCATAAGGATCAGCGCCCATAGCGTATTGTCCAGATGCAGGCTTTTGATGTTCAGAAAGTTGGGCACAAGGCCGGCATGGAACAGGAGAGAAAAAATAACTATGGACAGGAATGCCTTGCGGGCGGGCATCCCGGTCTTTGTCAGTGCGTAAGCCATGGTAAAGGTGGTCAGGATGCTGATCACGGTGCCGGCAATGGTCACCACCACCGTATTGGACATGGCATTCATAAATGAGGAGGTGGATAAAATGTAATGATACGTTTCCAGCGAAATCTTCTCCGGGATGATGTACAGCCTGTAGGGCACATACACCGACGTATCCGTCAACGATACGCCGACAACGTATATAAACGGAATGAAGCATACAAGCGCTACAATGACCAGCACCACGGTAATCGCCAGATCGTAGAAGGAGCACCGCCTTTTTTTGAACATGCGCGTCCCTCCTTAATATATGCCATCCTGGCCCATGGACTTGATCAGTTTATTGGACCCGATCACCAGTGCCATGCTGACCACGCTCTTGAACATGTTCACCGTCACGGCGATGGAAAAGTTGCCCTGCTGTATCCCCACGTTGTAGGAGTAGGTATCAAACACCTCCGCCACATCCCGCACGAGGGCGTTTTTCATCAGCAGCACCTGCTCGAAGCTCACGTCCAGCGCGCTGCCCAGGCGGATGATGAATAGCGTTATAATGGTTGGCATGATGCAGGGCAGTGTGATGTATAAAATCTGCTTCCATCGTTTGGCGCCATCGATGGTCGCCGCCTCATACATGGTGGGATCGATCTGAGTGATGGCCGCCAGAAACACAATGGTTCCCCACCCGGCCTCCTTCCAGATATTTTGACCCAATATCACCCACCAGAAAAGCTTCTTGTCCGTAAGATAGCTTGTGGCTTTCCCGCCGGAGGAAACGATCAGCTTGTTGATTACGCCTACGTCCGTGGACAAAAGGAAAAAGGTCAGCCCGGCCACCACCACCCAGGACAGGAAATGCGGCATGTACACAACGGTCTGCACCACGCGCTTCAATCGCAGGGATCGTGCCTCGTTGAGCAGCAATGCCAGCAGTATGGGCACCGGAAAATAGAACAAAAGGTTCATGGCGCTGATCACCAGGGTGTTGCGCAGCATCAGGCCGAAATATTTGTTCTTGAAAAAGTTTGTGAAATTCTCAAAGCCCACGAAGTCGCTTCCCAGCAGGCCGACCCTGGGGGAGTAGTCATAAAACGCCAGAAGCTGCCCCCACATGGGCAGGATGCGGAAGATAAGAAAATATGCCAACCCTGGCAAAATCAGCAAATAAACATAACGGTGATTGAAGATGCGCCATCCAAGCCTGCTCCTTGGTACGCTGACCCGCGGCTGTACGGATCGCACAGTCATCAAGGATCCCCCTTTGTCTTTATTCGCATTTTTGAAGTATACGGGCATTATAGTCTGCCTGATGCACAAAGGAAATGGAATATTATCGGCACATTGACGGGTCGTTTCGGCTTAAGGCTGTTGAATGAAGGGCAGGAGCAGCATAACGCAGGTGCCTGTCCCCTGCTGGCTCTCAATGCGCAGGCCAAAGCCAGGCCCGTATTTCAGGCGGATCCTGGCCTGGATATTGGCAAGGCCAATGCCGCGCAGATCCTTGAGGGTCAGCTCCTTTACAATCTGCTGCTCGCCGCCTGAAAGCATTAACTGAAGTTCCTGCATGGCATGGGGAGAGATGCCGGCTCCGTTATCCTCAACTCTTACGCACAATACTTTTTCTTCCATGCTGCCAGCCTGTATGCTGATCCGGCCGCCGGTGACGATCCGCTCCAGCCCATGGAAAAATGCATTTTCCACAATCGGCTGCAGCGTCATGCGCAATATTCGGCAGCTCCTCAGTTCTTCCGGCACCGTTATGTGCACGTCAAAGCGGTTCCTGTAGCGCATTTGCAAGATGTCGATATATTTGCCTACAATCTCTATTTCCTCCCCGAGGGTGACGATTTCGCACCCCTTGGTGCTGTAGCGGAACAGTTCCACAAGATTGAGAATGATATCGGCAATTTCCTGCTGTTCCCGGACCAGGGCCATGGAACGGATACAGTCCAGCGTATTGTACAGAAAGTGGGGGTTGATCTGCGCTACAAGCCCTTCAAGTTCGGTCTGCTTCTGCAAAAGCTTCAGCTCATAGAGTGTTTTCTGCGACTTAACCGCCTCCTCGTTCTGCTGGCTCAAAAGATCAAGCATCCGGTTGATGGCGGTTACGATCTGGGCGATTTCAAAAGAAAAGCGTGTGGCAATGCGCTTGTTGGGAGGATGATCCTTCATGGTATCCACAAAATGCACAATATCCTTGATGGGTCCGGTGATGTTCCTCTCCAGCAGCGTAAGAAATATCAGCAGGATCACAAGCAGGACGATATCGGCGGTCAGCAGCGCCATCAGCAGCCGGGACATGGCCGGGAAAACGGCGTACCTTGGCGCGACGCAAATCCACCGCCAGCCCAGCGCTTCATCCTTCGCGGAAAGTGCGTAGGAGTACGTTAAGGCATATCCCTGACCCCTGTTTTGCGCGGCCTTCATCACCTCGGCAAGTTCTTCCGGGTCCGAGTTGGCGGAAGCATGCAAAATGTTTCCCAGGTCGTCAATCAAAACAGCCTGCTCGTCTTGCGTGATGCCGCTGGCCTCCAGCACGGAGAACAGGTCATACACCACGAAAACAAACTTGTTCTGATAGGATGGCGTAACGCATATCAGATGCCCCTCCCCGTCGATCGTAAGCAGCAGATGCTCCTGGCGGGAAGGCGGCCCGTTCTCACGCCACGCTTTGATCAATTCACGGCGGATATTCAGCATCAGGCTATTGGAATTGCCTATAAACAGTAGATCAAGGTCGGTGTAAGCCATGGACTTGATGGCGGGATTGGCGGTTGTAACGGCCTCCAAAAGCAGAAAGATACGGTTGGCCAGTGGCACGCGGGCTTGAACGGAAGGCTGGTAGGCAAATTCGCTCAGCAGGTTGTTATAGGAAAGCGTGTTTGCGCTTGCGTTGATGGTGTCCAGCAACTGCCGGCTTTGCGCGCCAAGCTGGTCGGCCTATGCCCGAAGCGTGCCAAGATACGTCCGTTCAGCAGAGGCATAATTCAGTTGAATGTAAGCGCCCTGCACCATCAATACCAGGGCGTACATCACGGCGGCCATGATACGCACCAGGCTGCGAAGCTGAATCCTGCCCCCCGACATTGGCCTCACCTCCCGCCCATTATACGCAGCAACCGGTGCGTGCGTCAAGAAGCGGGGCTTGTAACCAAATTCGTCCCGGTTTGCCCGAGATTTCTCCATTTACACACCGCACAAACCGGGCTATGATACAATCAGCAGAAAAATGAATAAGGGAGAGAGTATTGTGGTAATCAAAGAAATCGCCGCGAGCCTGTATGCCTGGGACCTGCATTATGAGCCCATCGATCAGATCGTGGATAAGCTTACTGCGCATGCCGCAGTCAACAGCATCTATCTGGTTGGCGTCATGCATTACGAAAAGCGGCCGCTGACAAGCCTGTTTTATACGCAGCACAACGCCGCCAAATCCTACGCCCCGGAGGACAGCCGCGTTTATTACAGCATGGACATGGACAGCTTCAAGGACACAAAGCTCAAGCCCCAGTTCTCCCAGCGTGCGTTTTTGAAGGATACCGACTGGCTGGACATGCTGACAAAGTGCGCACGCAGGCGCGGGCTGAAGGCCGGCGTTGAAATCTCCCACACCTTCTATGATTATGAAAAGGCGCTGAAGGAGCATCCCGACGTGCTGCAGCGGGACATTCACGGCAACCCCATCCGCAACCACTACTGCTGCAACAATCCCCAGGTGCGGGAGTACATGCGCGCCCTGTTTTATGATACGGTCAAAAACCATGATGTGGACTTTATCCAGACCTGCATGATGCTCTTTGCCACCGGCGAAAGCGTGCAGACACCCTGGTTCCTGCCCCATAAAATGGACCCCAAGGTAGCGGCGCTGCTGGGTGTTGTCAAAGGCGGCTGCTTCTGCGAGCACTGCCGGAACAAGGCGGTCTCCCTGGGCTACGATTGGGACGCCATGGTCGCCTCCCTGAAGGAGCTGGAGCGCATCATCACCGCCTCGCCGTACTTCAACAACGATGTTTGCATCGAGGGCCAGTGCCTGATGGGCTCCAACATAACGGAATCCGGCCTGCTGCTGGAATATCCCGCGCTGTACCAGTTCCTTGACATGCGTGCCAAGTCCATCACCGAACTGATGAAGACCATCTACAACGGCATCAAGCAGGCGAAGCCCGGCGTTGAATTCCGCTACAACAACTATTTGCGGTACCCGGAGCTGGCGGGCCTTGACTACAAACTGGTAGCGCCTTACCTTGATTCCGTGCGGGACTCCGACTATACCGAGCAGCGGGAAGTAACGGACGACTTTGCCTACAAGCGCGCCACGATCCTGAAGATCCGTCGCGGCATCGGTTACGACAAGCCGCTGCTGGCCGCCTTCGCCGTACGGCCCAACGCCACGCCCGACATACTTCACCGCAGCATACAGGCCTTGAGTGAGGTCGGCGTGGATGGTTTCTCCCTGGGTCATTACGACGGTTCCACCAACAAACTGCTGGATGCCGTAACGGAAGCCATGGATATGTACGACATCCACCTGGAATAAAGCGATGCGCGTCCTGTTTTGGGGAGAGGAATCCAGAGCCGCACAAGCGGCATCCTGCCTTGAAGGCCTGGCCAGGGTGGAGCTTTGCCCTGGAAGGAAAAGTCCGAACCTCGCCGGGCAGGACGCGCTGATACTGGATGCGGTCGCGGAGCATGACCCGGCCGGCATTCTGGACCGGCTGGCCTCTGTGCGATTGACGGGCGTATCCTGCCCCGTGCTGGTGCTGACGGACAACCAGGCCTTCGGCTTCTTTCAGGCGCTCCTTCGCGCCGGCGTGTGGGGCGTGCTGTCCTGGCCCGTGAAGGCTTCCAGCGCTCGCCGGACGATTATGCGCATGGCATTGCAATCCGGCCTTGACCTGTGCGGGCCGGCGGTGGCGGTGTGCATGGGCACGCCTTCTCCCGGGGACAGGCTCCTGCCATCGTGCGAAATTCGGCAGGACAGCCTTCAAGAGGGCGGCCGGGAATACTGGCTGCTGACCGGCCCCGGCCTGGCCATTGATAAAGTGTTGGGCATGCTGAATGCACATCATCGCGTAAACGGCGGCCACAGCGGCGTTTGCTGCCAGGACCGGGGCATGCCCCTTCGGCAGCTATGCCGGATGGCCGAGGCTGCGCTGATGGAAGCATTTGTTTCTCAGGAACCCGGCGCCCATGTTCCCATAGGGCCCGATTTTAATCGGACGCGGCCGTTGCTTGGCGCTGCATCGCAGGCGCTGTGCACCCACCGCGTCCATGATTTTATTTCCTGTATGAAGGAAATGCCCGGCGCGCTGTGCAGGGCAGGCTGCGGCATCGCGGATGTTGCTCAATGCTATAACCGCCTGTTGCTTATGGCCATGGACCAGCAGATCCCACTGGCCGTTAAAATAGGCTTTTTGAGTCCTGCCAGGCTGGTGGCGGAGCATGAAAGCCTGGACAGCCTTTTCTCCCACTTGACCTTGCTGTTCCTGCCGCTTTTTAAGCCCATGTGGGAGAAAAGCAACCAGTTGAGTTCCCAATGTGCGGCGCTGCTCAACGAAGTGTCCGAAAACTGTACCAGTGATATACGCCTGAGCGAACTGGTCAAGCGATATCACATCAATCTGAGCTATTGCAGCGAGTGGTTCCGCAAAACCACCGGCCAGAATTTTGGAAATTACCTTATGCAGCAGCGAATGGAAAAAGCAAGCCTTTTGTTCCAGACCGGCCTCTTCGCCCCTCGCGAGATCTGCCGGAAGGTCGGCTATCGGGATGTGTATCACTTCACCCACTCCTATAAATCGTTTCTGATGCCAAATCTGAAACAAGACAAGCACGCTCAGGCCTCATCCAAGGGTGATAAATAGCGCGCGGCCCCGCGGTATTACCCTGGACAGGGGGCATGCCCTTGGCGGATGATGCGCCGGCCAGGCACGGCCCCGGCTTAATATTTGAAGTTTTCTGCCAATTCGTTTTCAACAGGGAGGAAAAGCGCAAATGAAAGAATCGATCCATGCCTATTTTCAAATGGGGACCATACAGTGGATGAGCCACCCTGACTATAACATATTAGATTCCATTAAAAAAATCGCCTGTGACGATTTCTTCGACGCCATTGAGGTGGGCAGGTTTGCAGACGAGGAAACCCGCAAAACGGCCAGAGACATGCTGAGGCAATCCCATATGAAGGTGTGCTACGGCGCGCAGCCCCGCCTGCTGGGGCCCAAGCTCAACCCCAATGACCTTGACGAAGCGGGCCGCCAGAAAGCGGAAGCGACACTGTTGGAAGCGGTGGATGAGGCGGAGTACCTTGGCGCATCGGGCATCGCCTTCCTGGCCGGCAAATGGACCCCGGAGCACAAAGAGGAAGCCTACGCGCAGCTTCTCAAAACCACCCGCAACGTATGCAAATACGCCGCTGCTAAAAACATGACGGTGGAACTGGAAGTGTTTGATTACGACATTGATAAGGCCGCGCTGATCGGCCCCGCCCCCCTAGCCGCCCGGTTCGCCGCCGACATGCGTACAAGCTGCAACAATTTTGGCCTGCTGGTGGATTTGAGTCATTTCCCAACCACCTATGAAAGCTCCCGCTTTGTGGTGCAAACGCTGCGCCCCTACATCACCCACTTTCACATCGGCAACGCGGTCGTAAAACCGGGCTGTGAAGCCTACGGCGATATGCATCCCAGGTTCGGGTTTCCGGACAGCGCCAATGACACGCGGGAGCTCCTTGACTTTTTCCATGTTCTGAAGGAGGAAGGCTTCCTGCGCAAGGAGCGCCCCTGTGTGCTGTCCTTTGAAGTCAAGCCATGGGACGGTGAGGATGCCGACCTGGTGCTGGCCGGCACAAAGCGCGTGATCAACCGTGCGTGGGCGATGCTGGAGGACTGAAGAAAAATTTGTGTTTCAATTGAATACGATCGTGATATGGATGGCCGCACGGAAGCCGGGATTTAAGCTGGGCGGGCTTTGAGCCGCTTGGCAAATCAACCGTGTATGGCCGCACCGCCTGATACGTTTTTTGGCCGTCCGCATTCTTCCATACGGCGAAAATGCTCCCTCCTCCATTTACAAAGGAACCAGCATCTGCATGCATCTGTCTTGTTGTGCGCAAACTACCTTCACGTCTTTTGTGGAGGATTTCAAAGACATGCAGGCAGGCATTGCAGTTTTCGGTCTTTTGCTGCTGGCGGTGGTAGTATTGATGCAACGCAGGCGGCGACCCAGGACACTGCGGGACGTGCTTTTGGATGAGGGGCTCCATAGTCATTTGCAAGCCTGCGCCACCGCCGTCACGGCAAAGGGCACCGGCAGGCTGCAAATGCCCATGCGCATGCTGTCAAGGCTCCGGGCCACGGTGCAGGCGCTGACGAGCCGGGACAGGGAAAACCTGCTGCCCGCCGCCCAATGGCTTACCGACAACGCCAGAATGCTGGAAGAAGCGCTGCTGTCGGTACGCCAGGAATGGAAAAGGGCCTCCCGGCTGCCCAGGCTTACCACCGGGGAAATCAGAATTCAAAAATTCGCCCAGGAGCTGATCTCCCACACCAATGCGCATTTGAATTCACCCAAGCTGATGGCGGCGGTATCCGCCTGGCAGCAGGCCTCGCCGCTCACCCAGGCGGAATTGTGGTCGCTTCCGCTGGCCATTAACATTACGCTGCTGCAATTGGTAGACAGCCTGGCAAAATCCTGCATTGACATGCAAAAGGATTGCGATGCCGCGCCCTTGTGGGCGGCACGCCTTACGGGAAAGCACCGGGAGGCGGCGCGCCGCCAGTTTAAAAACGCGCCCCAAAGTACCGCGTTTCTGGAAAGGCTGCTGTCCCTTTTACGGGAAACGGAGGATGCCCAGGCCCTTTCATGGCTGGATGAAAAGCTGGCGGAGATGGATTTAAGGGTATCCAGCATCGTTGAAAAGGAGCACATCCGCCAGACAAGCGACAGGCAGTGGATGGGCAACGCCATCACCTCCCTCCGCCGTCTTTCCCAGATCCCCTGGGGGGAGACGCTGGAGGCCATGAACCCCGTCCATGAAATCCTGGGCCAGGATCCCGCCCAGGTATACCCTGCCATGGATTTCGAAAGCCGGGACATGTACCGCCGCCGGGTACAGCTTTTTGCCTGGGAATGCCGCCTGCCCGAAAACCTGGTGGCCCGGGCTGCCGTGGGCTGCGCCCAGGAAGGCGGGGAGGGCGCGCTTGACCAGCACATCGGCTACTACCTGATGGACGCGGGGCAAGGCGCGCTGATGAAGCGGCTTGGCTCAAACCGCTCCGCCGTCCGGGAACATCAATTCTTCCGCCGTCACAGCCGGGGTCTGTATCTGACCTCCCTGTGGTCAGGGGCCGCGCTGGGCGCTTACGTTTCCTATCTTATGATGATCCCCCTCCCCCTGCTGCCTCTTTTTTTATTGCTTTGGTCCGAACTCATGCGGCAGGCGCTGCGCAGGATCATCCGCCACCTGCACACGCCGCGGACGCTGCCCCGGATAGAGATAAAGGCCCTGCCCGAAAAGTGGCGCACGCTGATCGTGTGCCCGACACTATTATTAAGCGCCGCCCAGGCCATGTCCATGGTGCGGCACCTGATGATCCTGCGGCACGCCAACCCAGACGAAAACCTGCACTTCCTTCTTCTGGCGGACTTTGCCGACAGCCTCACCGCAGAGCAGGTCAGTGACCAGGAGATATTGTCCACCGCGAAAGCGGGCATTGAGGCTTTGTGCCAGGAATTTGGCGGCGGCTTTTCCTACCTGCAGCGGGCCCGCACCTTGAGCCAGCAGGAGAAATTATACATGGGCCGTGAGCGCAAGCGCGGCGCGCTGGAGGCGCTGAACAGGCTGCTTCTGAACCTGCCCGTCGAGGACGTGTTTCTGTACGCCTCCCGCCCTCCGGAGGAGTTTGCCAATCAATACGCCTACGTCATCACCTTGGACAGCGATACCATCTTGCCTCCCGGAAGCGCGCTCCGCCTGGTAGGAACGATCCTGCACCCGCTGCAAAAGCGGCAGGTATTCCATGGAAAGCTTCGCGGCAAAAGCATTCTGCAGCCGCGGATGGAGGTGGCTGCGGACACGGTGCATACCCGCGTGGCCGCCATCCTGGGCGGCCGGGGCGGCGTGGACCCCTACAACGCCGCCGTCAGCGACCTGTACCAGGACTTGTGCAACGCCGGGTCTTTTGCCGGCAAGGGCATCTATGACCCGGCCGCCTTCCTGGAGGCGGTGGACGGGCGCATCGCCCCCAACACCATTTTGAGTCACGACCTTTTGGAGGGAGAGCTTTCAGGCAGCGCGCTTTTGGACGACATTGCTTTGTATGACGGGCAGCCCGCCACCTTAAGAAGCTGGATGAAGCGGCTGCACCGCTGGACAAGGGGCGACTGGCAGCTTCTGCCCTGGCTGTTCCCCAGCGTGGCCCAGGGCGGCCGCATGCAAAAAAATCCCCTTACGAGGTTCTCCCGCCACAAGATTTGGGACAACCTGCGCCGCAGCCTGGTCCCCGCTGCTCTGGGCGGTCTGCTGCTCTATGCCGCCGTTTCGGGAAGGCCCTATTTGATGCTGCTGCTCCTTGTCCTGCCAAATCCCGGCGCATTCTTTCACCCGAAGCCGCTGGGTGCGTTTTTCGTTAGGCTGTGCACGCTGCCCTATGAGATACAAATGCTGCTGGATGCGGTGTTGCGTACGGCCTACCGGCTCATTTTCTCCCGAAAGCATATGCTGCAGTGGGTAACCGCCGCCCAGGCGGAACAGAGCGGCGCATCCGCGTATACCTCCGGGCTGTGGCCCCACTGGGTGCTGGGAGGTGCCATGGCGGTTGCCTCGGCGACCGCAGGATGGATGGTCCCCGGCCTGGTCATCGCCGGATTGTGGCTGGCCTTTCCCTTCGCCGCACCGTGGCTGGACGCGCCCCTGTACCAGGAGCTTTATCTGGAGGAGGAGAAAAAGGGCCAGCTTACGGATATGGCCCGGTCCACCTGGCGTTATTTTGAGAAAACCGTCACCTCCTCCGACCACTACCTGCCACCGGACAACCTTCAAATCCACCCCGAAAAGGGGCTTGCCCACCGTACCTCCCCTACCAATATCGGGCTGTATTTGCTGTCCTGCGCAGCCGCCCAGACGCTGGGCTTTTTGGAGCCGGACGAGATGGCCCGCCGCATGGAAAAGACCATCGCGACCATGGAAAAGCTGCCCCTGTGGGAAGGCCACTTTTACAACTGGTACGACACTAGAACATTGGAGCCGTTAAAGCCTTGCTACGTTTCTTCCGTGGACAGCGGCAACCTGGCCGCCTGTTTGATGTGTTGCGCCCAGGTGATCCGCACGCTGGCCGCCTCCCTGGACGCGTCGCTGAGAGGCCTGTCCGGCAGGATGGACGATCTGGCGCTCGCCATGAATTTCAAAAAGCTGTATGACCCCAAGGCGGAGCTGTTCTATGTAGGGATCGATACGCGGGAGGAGGAGCCGGGCGACTCCCGCTATGACCTGCTGGCCAGCGAATCAAGGCTTTTAAGCTTCGTGGCGGTCATGACGCGGCAGGTTTCCCCCCGCCATTGGTTCCGCCTGAGCCGCACGCTGGTCAAGGCACGGGGCAAGCCCACCCTGGTTTCCTGGAGCGGTACCATGTTTGAATACCTGATGCCCAACCTGCTCCTGCCCCTGACCCGCGGCACGCTGCTGGACGCGGCCTGCCGCAGGGCGGTAAAAAATCAGATGCACCACGCGCGAAGCGGCGTGTGGGGCGTCAGCGAAAGCGGCTACTACGCCTTCGATCCCTCTCTCAACTATCAGTACCAGGCCTTCGGCATCCCCGCGCTGGCCCTTGGCAACATCCCGGCGGAAGGGGTGATCGCGCCTTACGCCAGCGGCCTTGCGCTGCCCTTGTTCCCCGAGGAGGCCAGGCAAAACCTGATGAGAATGAAGTCCATGGGCTGGGACAGCCATCTGGGCTTTTTTGAAGCTGCGGATTTCAATTTTTCCCGCATTGGCGAGGGCAAAACCTTCGAGCTGGTGCGCAGCCATATGAGCCATCATCAGGGCATGCTGCTATGCGCGCTGTGCAACCTTTTATCCAAGAACGCGCTGGTGAAGTATTTTGACGCGCTGCCGGCCGCCCGTGCCTACGGCCTTTTGCTGCAGGAAAAAATACCGCGCAACGCGCTGCATCCAAGAAAAGGCTTGCCCCGGACCCGCCTTATGCCCACCGGGCCAAAGTGCGCGAGAAGGCAGGCTGCCATCCACACCCTCCCAGTGGATGCCCATCTTTTGTATGGCGGCGGCACCACCCTTTGCGTTACCGCCCAGGGTGGCGGGTATCTGGCCAGGGACGGGGTGATGATTTCCCGTTTCCGCGGCGTGGTCGGGGACGAGGATGGCATACAGTTCTATTTGCGGGATGCCCAGGAGGACGTATTGTGGCAGCCCACCGCCCAGGATCTGCCCGGCGAAACGGTGTTCGAAACGGGCCAGGCGGTATTTTCAAGAACGCATCTTGGAATTGAAAGCCGGCTTTCCTGCTTTGTAAGCCCCCTGGACGGAGCTGCGCTGCATCTGATGGAAATCGTCAACCGCTCCAACAGGGAGCGGATGCTGGAAGCCGCCAGCTACTTTGATCTGGCTTTGAGCGGCCAGAAGGCAGACGCCGCCCACCCGGCCTTCCGCAATCTGTTCATCGAAACGGACCGTGCCGGCAAGAACGGCCTTTCCGCCCGCCGCAGGCCCAGGGATGGAAGCGATCCGCGCCGGATTCTGGTGCATTCCCTGGGATCGGATGTAAGCCTCATCCATACCGTGGCCCAATCGGACCGCTGTGCCTTCCTTGGCCGGGGCGGAAGCATCCGTGCCCCCCGTCAGATGACGGAAAGCATGCGCACTGTATCGGGCAAGGTGGGGGCCATGGTCAACCCCTGCATGAGTTTGCGCACCCAATTCCTGCTTCCCGCCCATGGCCGGGCGCAGCTTACGTTTTGCACCATGCTGGTGGAGGAGGATCAGCAGCCCCAGGCCATGGCTGCCCGTTACGAAACGCCGGATGACCTGAAGCGCGCCCGGGAGCTGGCCATCACCCAGGGCCTGGTGTCCGCCCGGTACCTGGCCATTGATGTGGCCGGCCAGAACCTGTACGGACGGCTGACCGGGTCCCTCATCTACGGCGGGCAGCCGGGCGCCTCCCCCGACGGCCCCGTACCCGTATCCTGGCAATCACTCTGGGGGCTTGGCATCAGCGGCGACCTGCCCGTGATCACCGTGGAAATCCATAAGCGCGAACATCTGCCCCTGGCCCGGACCATTTTGAGCGCCCATGCCTGGTGGCGCATCCATGGCGTGTGGGTGGACCTTGTGCTCCTAAACTGCCATGGCGCGGACTATGACCAGCCCGTGCGTGACGCGCTTCGGGACCTGACCGCCTCCAGCCACGCCCGGGAGCTCATCGGCAAGCCCGGCGGCGTGCATCTGCTCGACAGGCAGGCGCTCTCCCCCGAGGTGGAAAAGCTGCTAAAAGCGGCCTCCAGGCTAAACCTGTCCGGCGAGAAGGGCTCTTTGGGCGCTCACTTCAGGACGCTGCAAACCTCCGCGAAAGCGCCGTCCATATTATGGAAAAAGGAGTACCATGCCTTCCCCATCCCGGTCCTGCCTCAAGTGAACCGCTGGCAGTTCAACGGATATGGCGGCTTCACCCTGCCGGAGGGCGACTATGTGATCGACCTTCCCAAAGATGTCATGACACCGGCCCCCTGGTGCAATCTTTTGAGCAGCCCCGGCTTTGGCACGCTTGCGTCGGAAAGCGGCCCGCTATTCACCTACACCGGCAACAGCCACCACGGACGCATCACCCGCTGGCCAAACGACCCCGTTTCTCCAAGGCCGGGAGAGGGTCTCATCCTTCGAGATGAAGATACAGGCGCGCTGTTTTCTCCCTGCCGCTGGCCGCTGGGGGAGGCGCTGGCTTTCCGCGTCACACACAGTCCGGGCCTCACCGCCATCCAGGGGCTTGGCATGGGCCTTGAAACCATGCTGCACATCTTCTCCGACGCGGAATACGCCCTCAGCCTGAGATCGCTGCGGCTGCGCAATACGGGAGAAGGCGAACGTATCATCAGGGTCTGCCACTTTGCCGATTTCATGCTGGGGGAAAGTGACCGGGCCGGAGAGCTTACCTATGCCTTTGCCGTGAGCCCCCTTGGCGTGATGGCGGAAAACCCGGGCTTTCCGGGTACGGCCTTCCTGGCGCTTGCGGACAAATCCGACACAGCCGCAAGCACCGTGCTGTCGGCAGGCAGCTTCTGGGGCTTGGGCGGCAAAAACGCGCCCATGGCGATGGAGAGGGAATTCCTGCCCCTGCCCGAGCCGGGCGCCCTGGGAATCGTTACGGCTGTGATACGCCTGCAGCCCGGCCAGAGCACGTCGCTGACCTTTGCGCTGGGCTCTGCGGAAAACAGGGAAGCGGCACAAAAGCTGATCTCACTGCTGGAAAAGGAGGGCGCCTCCAAACGGCTGAAGGGAACCCAGCGTTACTGGGCATCGGAACTGACGCCTGTGCAGGTGGTTTTACCCAGCGAAGGCCTGAACCTGATGATGAACCGCTGGCTCCCCTACCAGGTGCGGGCCGCTCGGCTGTACGCCCGGGCAGGCTTTTACCAGGCCGGCGGCGCCATAGGCTTCCGCGACCAATTGCAGGATATGCTGGCCCTGCTTAACACCCGTCCGGAGGCGGTGCGCGCGCACCTTTTGCTTTGCGCCGCCCACCAGTTTGAGGAGGGCGATGTGCAGCACTGGTGGCATCCCCCCGCGCTGGGGGTACGCACCCGCATCAGCGATGATTTGCTGTTCTTGCCCTATGTCACCGCGGCCTATGTGGAAACGACGGGCGATAACGGCGTGCTCTTTGAGCATGTACCGTATTTGAAAGGCCCGCAGGTGCCTGAGGGGCAAGAGGATTGGTACGGCACGCCAAAGGAAAGCGATTTCACCGAGACCCTGCTGGAGCATTGCCTGCGGGCCATCCGCCGGGTACGCCTGGGGGCCCACGGCCTGCCGCTGATGGGCGGCGGCGACTGGAATGACGGCATGAACCGCGTGGGTGAGCAAAAAGGCGAAAGCGTATGGCTTGGCTTTTTCCTGTGCGAGGTATTGCGCCGCTTTGCGCCCCTTACCCACAAGGAAGTGTCGGGCGAGCTGTATGCCTTCCGCAAGGAACTCATGCAGAATATTGAGCAGCATGCCTGGGACGGCGACTGGTATCTGCGGGCGTGGTATGACAACGGCAAGCCCCTGGGCAGCCGCGAAAGCGTGGGCTGCCAGATCGACAACCTCGCCCAAAGCTGGAGTGTGCTTGCCGGGGCCAATCCTTTCCGCTGCGCAAAAGCGGTGGACAGCGCCTGGAACATGCTCTATGACAGCGGGTGGCAGCTATTGAAGCTTTTGCAGCCGCCCTTTGACGGCGGTGAAAACCCCGGCTACATCGCAGGCTATCTTCCGGGCGTTAGGGAAAACGGCGGCCAGTATTCCCATGCCGTGCCCTGGATGATCTGGGCGCTGCTGGAACTGAACGATAAAAAACGGGCCTGGGAGCTAACGCAGGCCATGCTGCCCATGAACCATGCCAGAACAAAGCAGGAGGCCGACCGCTACCGGGTGGAACCTTATGTCACCGTGGCGGATATCTACGTAAATCCGGACCAGATGGGCCGGGGCGGCTGGACCTGGTATACCGGCAGCGCCGCCTGGCTGTACGTGGTGACGCTGGAAAAGCTGCTCGGCTTTGAAAAACGGGGCGACAAAGTAAGGCTTGCACCCAATGTACCCCCGGAATGGACGGAGTTCACCATCACCTGCCGCAATGGCCGGGCCACCTATCACCTGACCGCTTCCCGCGAAACCACCGGCCCTGTTTTGGACGGTGAACCGCTTCCGGGCGGCTGGGTCCCCTTCCAGGATGACGCGCGCATCCACGAAGCCCGCTTCCCCATCGAGGGGGCACGGGCACAGGAGGAAAGGGAATAGCGAAACAAGCGGGGCGCATTTTTGAGAAAGTGCCCCGCTTCCACACCCGGAAGAATTTTATCAAGTGCCTAGTTGAAATGAATCGGACACCATGAATACAAAGGGGATGCCCTGCCCGGCACCCCCTTTTTTGAACCATCTCCCGTTCGTCAGCCAAAAACCGGCCCGGCAGGCATCCGATCCGCGAGCGGAAATTCATCCTTCCCCGCCGCCAAAATTTTTTACTTCCTGCATCAAAACAAAATACGGTCCGCTCTATATAATGACAAGACAAAAAACGGCATCGGGGGAATTTTAATGAAAAAAATACTTTCTGGAGTTATGGCGCTCACACTTCTCTTGTCCTTTGCCCTGCCTGCCCTGGCCGCATCGAATTCTCCGCCCTTGACCCGGCTCTACTCCAGCCCCTATCATTCGGAAATTAACTGGTTCATGACCACAGACAGCGGAGACTTCGCCATCAGCAGCGCCAGCTCCTCCTTGAGCAGGGCCGGCTCCACATCCGTCAGCGCAAGCGCCTCCACACGAACCAATCAAACAGCGGGAAGTGTGGGCGGAACCATGTATCTGCAAAAATGGACTGGCAGCGCCTGGAGCACGGTAAGATCACTGCCGTTTACCGCCTATAATGCCAGCTTAGGCACAGGCTCCGCCACATGGTCGGTGGATTCCGGGTACTACTACCGCCTGTACACCTTTCACACTGCAACGCTTGATGGGGTTACCGTGTCAAAGGCGACGTATACGGATGCCCTTTCCTTCTAGTGAATAACCCGCAGGGTATCGAGCATGCCTAAAAAGGCGTCTCTGTCCATCTTGCCATGGATGCTGATAATGGATTCGCCGGTGACGGCCACCGCATGCCACCCGCCAGATGCCGCTTCGAATATGTTGAACTCCCCCGCCGGTGCCGCGTGCAGGAAGGCGTCATCCGGGAGGCTCACGATGGGCGGTTCAGTTCCCAGAGGCTGAATGGTGAAAAGAACCACAAACTTTTCGTCTTCCACATAGCGGTAGCGGAAGGACGCCAAGCCGCCATTCACCAAGTCAGCCTCGACGCTGCCAAGCTTCACAACGCTTTTCATCTGCCCTGGCTCGTACACGGTAAAGCCGAAGGCCGCATAAACATCCTCAATGGTCTTGCAGTCGTAGTGCTCGACAGACGCTTCTTCCACCCCGCCTTGAAAATCCGGCGGCGGCGGGGCGTCCACCGCAACGTCCAGTTGCAGCACATTGCCAATCCATATCTTGACGCGGCTGGCAAAACTGCTTGCGGTGCTCACGGGTATGGGGTCCAGCACTGAATACACGCATATCCCTATCAAAAGGCAGGCTGTGATAAGCGCCACCCTCCGGGCCAAGCGCAGCCTGGCCTTTCTTTTTTTTCGATATTCCCCTTGGGCCTGGCTGTTTTGCGGGAGTTCGCAAGCTTTGCGAACCTGGTCCTTCATACCGGATAGGGGCATGGCGTTACCTCCATACG
This sequence comes from Bacillota bacterium, assembly GCA_023411395.1. Lineage (GTDB taxonomy): Bacteria > Bacillota > Clostridia > Christensenellales > Aristaeellaceae > JAEWAH01. Next base: position 21,035 of record JAEYOV010000024.1, on the reverse strand, counting down.
GGCAAATTAAAGGCGCGGGCGTTTCATGGATTCCGTGAAAAGAACAGTCACTGCCTGTGCCATCCCCGTCAATGAACCGCGCGCAAGCCGTCCAATATCATAAAAAAGGTGTCCTTGTCCATCGTTCCCCCGATATAAATATTGCTGCTGCCGCTTATGGCCATCGCGTGCCAGCCCGTGCCATCCTCCCATACGTAAAACGTCCCCGCAGGCACCGCATATTCCATAGTCTCTGCAAAAATACTCACTCTCCCTGTGTCGGGAAGCTCCTCTATGGTGATATGCAGCGCTTTGTTTTGGCTCTGGTAGCTGTACGCAATTTTCGCAGCATAATCCTCCGGCCCGGATGATTTGATTTCCCCAAGGGCCATGCCGGCGGGAAGCTGCGTTGGATAAAGCACCGTCAGGCCGTGAGCTTCCTGAAAATCCTTCAGCGCTGAAATATCCTCACTATGATCTGGCTCGGCACCAGATACAACCCCTTTTTTCTCCGACGGTTCCACTGCAACATCCACTTTCAGAACATTGCCGATCCAAATCTGGGCGCGGCGCAAAAAGCTGTTGGCATTGCTGATGGGCACGGGGTCCAACAAGGAATACACGCTTATCACCATCAATAGGCAGGCTGCAGCCAACGCTGCCCTTAAGATAAGGCGCAGCCTGGCCTTATTGTTTTTTTCTGCCGGCCTTCTCCTGGCCTTGCCGTACAGCCTTGTTTCACAGGCTTTCAATACCTGCTCCTTCATTTCGGAAAGGGGCGTGATATTCCTCTCGGACTGTGCAAATTGAAGGGCGCGAACCTTGGCTTCGATCGTTTTCCTTTCCCTGTTATTCATCCTGCTCCCCTTCCTTCAGCTTGTCCCGCAGTACTGAGAGTGCCCGCTGATACTTGGATCTAACGGTGTGGTAGTTCAGCCCGAGCTTCATCGCGATGATTTTCAAAGTATCGCCGGTGGTGGATTTCATAACAACAATTTTCCTGGAACACTCATCCAGTTCATCCATGGCCTTCTGCAACAACTGCATATCGTCACAGGATATAAGGTTTTCTCCCAGCTCAACCGTGTGCTCGATCAGCCCCGTCAAGAGCCGCGCCTTGTTCATCAATGCATGAAAAGAGAATCTGGAAATATGAGCATAGGCTTCATGCCTTGTAATGGTAAACAGCCATTGAAAAAGCCTGCGTTCATCCTTTAGCTGATAATAGTTCATCGCCGCCTTGATCAATACCTCCTGCATCACATCCTGCACATCCGCGGTATTGTTCAAAATGCGGTAGGCTTCCCGCTTCAAGGCTCTTTCCATATCGGGCGTGATATGGCGCATGAGCCGTTCCCAACGCTTCTCTATTGGCTCCGGCTCTTCCGCCACAAAAATCGAAAACATTCGCTCACTCCCTGAGGCATGTATAAACTTATTATATCATGTATATCGGTTACACGCATGCATTTTTCAATATTGCGGCTTATGTTGTATTTATAACAAACCCTATTCCCGATCCAAGCCTTGACACGCCTTTTCGCTTCCCCTACAATGGGTTGGGAAGGCTATCTCCTCATGATGCAAAACACGCCAATGCCTGAAAGGAAACTATGACGCGCGACGATTTTTTGCCGGTCAGCCTATCGGATGCAAAACGCCGGGGCTTTCATCAGCCGGATTTTGTATATGTCTGCGGGGAGGCCTATGTAGACCATCCCTCCTTTGGCCATGCCATCATCAGCCGAGTACTGGAAAGCGCCGGCTACAAGGTGGCCATGCTTTGCCTGCCGCCCTTTGCGGATGAATCGGCCTTCAAAACCTTCGGCAAGCCCAGGCTGGCCTTTCTGGTGTCCGCCGGCGTCATCGACAGCATGGTCAACCATTACACAGCCGCCAAAAAGCGCCGGAATGAGGACGTGTACGCCCCCGGCGGAAAGGCCGGCCTCCGGCCTGACCGGGCTACCATCGTCTACTGCAACCGCATCCGCAAGGCGTATTCTGATGTGCCCATCATCGTTGGCGGACTGGAAGCATCCCTTCGCCGTTTTTCCCATTACGATTATTGGGAGGATAAGGTACGCCGCTCCATCCTTACGGACAGCGGGGCCACGCTGCTTTCTTACGGCATGGGGGAAAAGTCCATCCTGGATTGCGCCGCATGGCTGAAAGACGGCGCGGACAAAGAAAAACTGCCCTACATCCGCGGCATCTGCTACCTGCAAAAGGACAAGCCCGAAGGCATCGAGGAAGTCCCCTCCCACCGGGAGGTGGCATCAAATAAGGCCGCCTACGCAAGCGCCTTCATGATCCAGTATAACGAGCAGGACCCGTACCGCGGCAAGCCCCTTTGCCAGCAGCAGGATACGAACCGGTGGCTTGTGCAGACGCCTCCCCCCTTCCCCCTTTCCCGGGAGGAACTGGATGCGGTATATGCGCTGCCCTACACACGCCGCTGGCATCCAGATTACGACGAACTGGGCGGCGTGCCCGCGCTTGAAGAGGTGGAGTTTTCCATTTCCGCCACACGCGGCTGCTTTGGCGGCTGCAACTTCTGCGCCTTAACCTATCACCAGGGCCGCATCGTGCAATCCCGCAGCCCCGATTCCATCGTGAAGGAAGCAGAAATGCTCACCAAGCTCCCCGGATTCAAGGGTTACATCCACGATGTGGGCGGCCCCACCGCCAACTTCCGCCGGCCGGCCTGCAAAAAACAGTGCACCCATGGCGCGTGCAAGGACAGGCAGTGTTTGTACCCCAAGCCCTGCCGCCATCTGACTCCCGACCATTCCGAGCTTTTGTCCGTCCTGCGCCGCATAAGGGCGCTGCCCGGCGTGAAAAAGGTGTTCATCCGCTCCGGCCTGCGCTACGATTACCTGCTTCTGGACAAAGATGGCACCTTTTTGCGGGAGCTCGTCCAGCACCACGTCAGCGGGCAGTTGAAGGTGGCCCCGGAGCACATCTCCCCCCGGGTGCTTTCCCGCATGGGCAAGCCGGGCCGGGAGGTGTACGACGCCTTCGTACAAAAGTACAAGGCCGTCAACGAGCAGCTTGGCCTGAAGCAGTTCCTGGTTCCCTACCTCATGAGCAGCCACCCCGGCAGCGATTTGGGCGCCGCGGTGGAACTGGCGCTGTACATCCGCGATACGGGCCACCAGCCGGAGCAGGTGCAGGATTTTTACCCCACCCCCGGCACGCTCTCCACCTGCATGTTCCATACCGGCCTTGATCCCCGCACCATGGAAAGCGTGTTCGTACCCCGCACGCCCCATGACAAGGCTATGCAGCGCGCCCTTTTGCAGTACAAAAAACCCCAGAACCGCAAGCTGGTATTGGAGGCCCTCCGCCTTGCAGGGCGGGAGGACCTGATCGGCTACGGCAAAAACTGCCTGGTACCGCCCGATGATGGCTACCGGGGCAGAGCGCCAAAACCTGCGCGGGAAGGAACGGGGAGAAGGTCAGCTGGACCGCAGGAGAAAGCAACAGGCAAGCCGGCCCATTCCCCAAGCACCCGAAGGGCCTCCCCTTTAAAGGGAGTGGGGCCGTCAGCATCCGCAAAGCCTGCAAAACCCAAAAGAGGCAAATACAGCGATAAATGGGCCAAAGCAAAAAAGAAATAAAAATAGGGCGCCTGTCTTTCCGGAATCCTCCCGGCAAGGCAGCCGCCCTGTTTTTAGAGAGCCAAACGGTGATCCGGCATATCAGGTCGTTTCCCCTTCAAGGCAGTCCGCCGGTATCAGATGGGTCTGCCTGCGCACGTCCTTCCCATCCAGCATATCCTTCATCAACTCCATGGCCTTTTGAGCGATGGCCGGGCCATTTTGCCGCATATGGGTATACACGTAGTTTCCCAGAAAACCGTACTTTTCATCAAAGCAGCAGATGGCCAGATCCTTGGGGATCCTTTTCCCAAGCCGCCCCGCCGCGATCCTCACCCATTCGGCGATACCGTATTCGGTGCCGATCACCGCTGTGACACCGGGATTATTTTGAAGCCACTGTCCGATAACATCCTGCTGCTGCTCGTCGTCCCGGGGGTTTTCGCCAAACATGCCCAGACGGCTGGCCATAGGCAGCACAAGCGGCTCCATTTCCATCAGGCCGTGGCTTTTCATCACCTGCACATACCCCATGTGCCGCTCCTCCAGGGAAATGGCCTCATGGGTGGCCGGCGTAATCAGGCCAATGGATTGATGTCCCTTTTGAATCAGCAGTTCCGTCAAAACGGAAGATGCTTTGAGATTGTCCGTATACACACAGGGCGCGGGAATGCCCGCAAGCGGGCGGTCGATGATCACCACCGGAAAATGGTCCAGCACCAGGCGCAACAGATCCGTATTGTAATAGCGGCCGTGGGCCGGCATGATGATAATACCCTGCACATCCAGGGAAAGCAGTTGGTGCAGCGCGGTTCGCTCCTTCTTTTGGTCGCCGTAGGACACGGACAGGCACAACTGGAAGCCCGCCTGGGTAGCCTGCCGGTCGATTTCATAAAACAGGCTCAGGGCGTACGTCTCTCCCAGATCCTCCATGATCAGCCCCAGCCGCTTTAAGGCATTTTCCTTCAGGGAAAAAGAGGGCCGGGGCGTAAGGGGTTTTGTGCCCGCTTCCGCCGGGCCTGCTACAAAGGTGCCAAGCCCCCGCCTTCGCACCACCAGCCCCTCCTCCTCCAGAAGGTTCAATGCCCGCTTGCTGGTAATACGGCTGACATGGTGCTTCTGCGCCAGCTCCCTTTCCGTCTCCACCTTAACCCCGGGTGCCCGCTGGCCGCTGCGGATTTCCTCCGCCAGCTTTTCATAAATCTCCTGGTATAGAAACGGCGACTCCATATAAGACCTCCCGCAGGCTTGCATCCCCTGCCTATATGCTCCCTGGTATTATACCAAATATATCAACCTCCTTCAAGATACAAAGGTAAACTTGCGTGGGTCTATCATAAATATATCCAGAATATCATTAAATACATATTGAACTTTTGGGTATATCATGGTATGCTATAGCCACAACAGTTGAGCGGAAGCGGCAGAGGGTGAAAAACGCCCGGCCTTTTTTGCCAACCAAAAAAATCAGGAGGATGGATCAGCAATGAAGAAAACACTCAAGGCACTGCTTGTTCTGACCTTGGCGCTGGCGCTGGTACTGCCGGCAATGGCGTCTTTGGCGGATGCCGCCCCGTCGGGCGAACTCCGGCTGATTACCGCCGTCACCGGCGGCAAGGACGAGGCCGAAATGGTCCTTTTCCAGGAAGCCCTGGGCAAGGCGCTGAATCTCAACGTGACCATGGAAAAGCCCGCGTCCGACTATAACAACGTTGTGATGCAGAAGCTCATGGGCGGCGAACAGTATGACCTGATCTACGTATCCATCAGCACGATGTACAGCCTCATGGAGCAGGGTGCTCTGACGGACCTGACCGAATGGGTGAAAGCCTCCCCGGTGCTTGGCGATGCCAATGTCGTCACCCCCTCCGAATGGGACCAGGTGACGGTCGATGGAAAAATCTGGGCCAGCTTCAACAAGAAAGAAGTCCACAGGGTGGTAAACATCAACAAGGTCCTGGCGGAAAAGGCCGGCGTGGATGTAGACGCCATCCCCCCCACGCTGGACGGTTACTATGAGGCATTCAAGAAGCTGCAGGCCGTGGGTGGCGAAGGCTTCTACGCCTTTAACACGGTGGCAAAATCCCTGTTCGACCTGCAGCCCTGGTTCTCCTCTGTTGGCATTAAGTGCGGCATGGTCAAGGCTGAAGATGGCACCATTACCGTTCCCACCGCTTCCGAAGCTGCCATCCCTGTCTGGGAGTGGCTGGCCAAGCTGTACAAGGAAGGCTTGCTTGACCCCAACTGCCTGACGGATGAAACCAGGGATTTGCGCAACAAGTTCCAGACCGGCAAGACCGGCGTGAATGTGGACTGGGCGGCTTGGACCGGGCTGTATAACGTAAACGCCGGCGCGCAGTATCCCGCCGAGTACGAAGCCTATCCCCTGCCGGGCACCAAAGGCGAATCCACCGATTACATGCTCACCCGCGGCGATCCCTCCATTTGGATCATTCCCGCCAACGCCAAGAACCCCGAAGGCGCCTTCAAAGCCCTGGAATACTTCGCCACCCAGTTTGGCGGCGAGCTGCTCTCCATCGGCATCGAAGGCCACGACTGGAACCTTGTGGACAGCAAGGTGGTTCTGACGGAAGTCGGCGCATCCCACGGCAAGGACCATGGCGCTCCCGTGCCTGTGAGCAACCAGTTCGTCAATCCCATTGGCTGGAACCCCGGCTTTGAGAAGGCCATGGAGTACCTGCAATACGCCTCCACGGAACTGAATGACGCCAATACCAGCAAGTGCCGGGATGCCATTGCCAAGTATGCCACCCAGATCATCAACGGCTCCATGACAGCCGCCGACGGCGTCGCCGCCATGCAGAGCGAGCTTAGGCAACTGGAAATCATCCAATAGGCAGACGGAAAACCAATAGACAGGGGCTGCTCCTGCGGGCAGCCCCTCCTTTGAGCGAAAGGGGAAAAACGATGGATGCCGTGACCCAATGGCCGCAGAAGGAACAGAGAAGGCGCAAGCGCCTCCTTTTACAAAAGCGCATCCGGCAATACAGGTGGATCTACTTGATGCTTCTGCCGGTCTTTTTGTATTTTGCCATCTTTTCATTCTATCCGCTGGCTCTGGGGTTTACCCAAAGCCTGCAAAAGGAGCGCTTCTTCGGTACGCCACAGTTCATCGGCCTCAATAATTACGTGGAAATCTTTCGTGATTTTCAGTTCCGCCAGGCCTTTTTCAACTCCGTATACCTGGGAACGCTCTCGCTGCTTATCAATCTGGCGGTGGCGGTGGTACTGGCCATTTGCGTGAACGAGGTGCGCCGGAAGGCCATCAAATCCCTCATTCAGACGGTGACCTTCCTGCCCTACCTGTTTTCCTGGACGGTTGTTGGCGGCGTGTGGATCTATGTACTGTCCGCTACCGGCCTTATAAACACAGTGCTGCAACAACTGGGCCTGGATAGGATCGGCTTTTTCACCACGGCATCCTGGGGCCGCCCGGTGATTCTGTTCACCAACGCCTGGAAGCAGGCGGGCTATTTTGTGGTGCTTTTGATGGCCAGCATCGTGACCATCGACCCTACCATTTATGAGGCCGCCCGCATCGACGGCGCCACCAGGATGAGGCAGATCCGCCACATCATCCTCCCGCAATTGGGCCCCACCATCAAAACGCTGCTGGTCATTGGCGCCACGGGGGTTTTGCGGAATTTTGACCAGGTATTCATCCTAAGCCGCCCGGCCATCAAGGATCAAATCCGCAGCCTGCTTTTGTACATCTATGAGGAAGGAATTCTGCAAACGCGGATCGGGATGGCCACCGCGGCCGCCACGGTAGTGCTGCTGGTCACCATTTTGATTTCCACCGGGATCAGATGGCTGGCCGGGTATGACAGGGACAGCGGCTATTAAGCAGGGGGTATTATCATGGCTTATTCAAAGGTGTTCCGCAACGAGCTGTCCCCCGGGCAGAAACTTTTCAACGGGCTTTTGCTGGCCCTGGTATTCTTCACCATGATCATTCCCATGGTCAACGTGCTGGCCGTTTCCTTTTCCACACGTCTTGGCTCCATGGAGCCGGGGGTCATCCTCTGGCCCAAGGTATTCTCGGTGGAAGGCTATACAACCATCTGGCAGCGGGCCAACCTTTCCCGGGCGTTTTCGAACTCCTCCTTCGTTTCGGTGACCGCCACCTTCATCCAGGTGATTCTTTCCGCCCTGGCGGGCTATGTGCTGGTGCAGCGGGACCTGCCCTTCAGGCGGGCGATTTCCACGGCAATCCTCTTTACCATGATGATTCCCGGCGACCTGACGCTGATCTCCATCTATTCGCTGAACAAGCAGATGGGCCTTTTGAATACGTATACGGGCCTGATTATAAACGGCCTGGTCTCCGGCTTTTCCATACTGCTGATGCGCAATTATTTTCTGAGCGTTCCGGAATCACTGGCGGAATCGGGGCGCATCGACAGCGCCACGGAGCTTAGGATTCTCGCCAGCATTTATCTGCCCCTGTCCATCCCCGGCCTTGCCGCCATCACCTTTTTGGAGTTTATCGGAAAATGGAACGCCCTGATGCTGCCGGTGACCATCATTACCGACGCCAAAAAATATACCCTGCCCATGGTGTTGAAGGGCCTGGCCTTCGCCAACGACGGCACCTCCGGCATTGACATCATTGCCCCCAACGCTCAAATGGCAGCCATCATCATCTCCATCCTGCCTTTGGTCATCCTGTACGCCTTCACGCAAAGATTTCTCATCGGCGGCTTGACGCTGGGCGCCTCCAAGGGGTAATATCAATTCATTACACAGCGGAAGGAAGCATATCCATGCCTGAAAACCGCCAAACTTTTAGCCTTGCATTCTCCAAAGACCAGGAACGCACCTACCTTCGCATCCCTGTCAATGTAGGAACGGATATAGAGCAGCTTACCGTCTCCTACGATTACCAGCGCCGCCGCTCCCATGAGGAAGCGCCGGGCAGAGAACGCCTTTTGGAAGTCAACATCATCGACCTGGCGCTGGAGGATCCAAGCCATGAACTGATAGGAGCATCCGGCTCCGAGCGCTTGAGCATTGCCATCCATGAAAACTGCGCCACGCCGGGGTACAGGCCGGCGCCCATTATGCCGGGCACCTGGTATGTGATACTGGGCCTGTACCTTCTGGAGGAATCAGGCTGTGCCCTGACCCTCACCGTGAAGCAGGAGCCTAAGCAGCCGGTTTTACTCAAGGGGGATACCCACCTGCATACTCGGCATTCCGACGGGTGGTATTCCCCGGAGGAGACCGTCGCAAGGGCACGCCAGGACCGGCTGGATTACATATTCATCACGGATCACAACTGCATGACCTCCAACGCTTATTTGCCCTGTTACCCGGACCTTGCGGTGCTGCCCGGCGTGGAGATGACCTACTACGGCGGCCATTACAATCTGCTGGGCGTTAAAAGGCCGGTCAGAACCTTTGTAGCTAACAGCCGGGAGGAAGTGCTGTCCATTATGCAGGAGGGCAGGCAAAACGGGGCATTGGCCTGCATCAACCACCCCATGGACGGCTCCTGCGGCTGGAAGTTCGGCCTTGATGCGGATGTGCCCGCCGATCTCATCGAAATCTGGAACGGCCCCTTTACCCCCGAAAACGCTGCCGCCATCCGGTTCTGGCATGAAGAATTGTGCAAGGGGCGGCATCTTAACGCCATCGGCGGCAGCGACGCCCATCGGGGTGAGCTGTTCCGGCAAATGGCCACCCCCGCCACCTTTTTGTACAGCGCCTCCCGCAGCAAAAGCGACATTTTGATGGCATTGAAAAAGGGCCATGCCTTTGTGGGCATGACGCCGGACGCCCCCCAGCTTGACCTGAAATGGGGAAAGGCCCGCATGGGCGATACGGCCGCAGAGCATGACGGGGAAACGCTGCTGATGACCTTTACAAATCTCCGGGCTGGGGATGAGGTGCGGCTGTACAACCAGACCGGGCTGATCTGGCGGGAGACGCCGGGAGCTTACGCCCGCTTTGAGGCGGAAAAGCCCGTAGGCGGCAGCCTGTTTGTGCGCACGGAGGTCTGGCGGCCGCTGCCCGGCCTTGGCTTGATCCTGGCCAGTATCGGAAATCCGGTGTACCGGGAAAGGACATAAAAAATGCCGGGAAGAGAAAACAAAACACTCTTCCCGGCATTTTTCTTATACCGCTTATCGCCTACCGCTTAAGGCGCATTTCCGCCATCACCCGCTGAACAGTCTGCGCAAGCTCCGGCAGCCGCAATAGATCCAGGCTGCCATAAGGCGCATCCAGAATCCGCTCCATGGCAAAGCGGTAGGCCTGCAATATTCCCATCAGGTAACCCGGATCCACCGCACCGCTCTTGTAAAGCACGTCCGTCATATGCTTCGCCGCGTCAAACCAGCATTGATTCAGCAGCGCCATCAGCATATCCGGCGTATGCAAGGGATGGTACAGGTGCACCATGCCCTCCGAGCCGGCCTGCTCCAGCGCCGTTCTGAGCCTTGGAAAAAAGGTTTCGGCCAGCGCCTGACCATACCGGGTGTACAGCGTTCGGCCGTTTTCCATGAAGATCATGGGCAAAAGCAGTGTCAAAAACTGCTCCTCTCCCTCGCGGATGGGCAATGCGAAATGCATGAGTACATTCAGGCGTTTGAGGCTCTCCGTTTCTCCGCCCATTGCCTCCTCCGCCTTTTCCAGTGCCCTCCCGGCCCGCCTCGCACACAGCGTTTCCAGCACCGCGTACTTGCTTTCAAAGTGGTGGTAAAAGCTGCCCTTGCTGGTCTTGAGCACGTCCAAAATATCCTGTACGGAGGTCTGTTCGTACCCCTTGAGGTAAAACAGCCGCTCCGCCACATCGAGAACCGCCTGCTTTTTCTCATCCCCGCGCCGCATGCTTTCACCCCTTTTCGATCCCAGTATATCCCAAGCGCCAAAACGCGTCAAGAAGCGCGGGGAAGGAGACGCAGCTTTAGATATTGGCGGAGAGGAGAATTTTTGTAAAAATTTCCCTCTCCGCACCTCACCCCAAAAACTTCGTTATATATAAAAAAAACCAGCTTTATAACAACAAATTGACGCTTGCATCTGGCAATGCTATACTGGGAAAAACCTGAAAGGAGCGATTGATATGAGGAATACATGGAGGATGCGCCTGCGCTGACAGCGCCAGGGGGCGCAGGCGCCATATCGGATGAAAAATTGAAAAATCATCGGAGGGCGTTTGAATGTCTCCACTGAACTGGAAAAAGAATCTACTGGATGTGCCTGTGGAATCTCTTTTGCTGCTGGAGGACTGCCATTTTTCTTGGCTGGACGAAAGCTTTCACCGCCGGGCCTTTGCCATGGTGCTGCGCAGCAAACCCTATATCGCCTACTTCATTCGCCACAAGTCGCCGGCCAAAGCAGCCTGGATCGACGGACTGCTGGCAGAATTTTCTCCGGAACCCCTCCCGGACGGCCCTGCCCTCCGCCGCATGGAGCAGGAACTGGTAGCCGCCATGGAGGACTGGATTGTATACGTGCTGGAACCCGAAACCTACCAGTGTCAGCCCTTTCTTGGCTGGGACGCAAAGGAACTCACAGGCATAACGGACTGGGCGGGGAAAAGGGTAGTGGACATCGGCTCCGGCACGGGCAAGCAGGCTTTTGCCATGGCCCCGCTGTGCAAAGCGGTATACTGCGTGGAACCTGTATACAACCTGCGCAGGTTTCTGAAGCGACGGGCTCAAATGGAAAAAGTGCATAACCTATACGTCACCGAGGGCCTGATAACAGAACTGCCCTTTGAAGACGGCTTTGCCGATGTCATCACCAGCGGTCATGTATACGGGGATCACCCGGCGGAGGAAGTGGCCGAGATGCTGCGGGTCGTAAATCCCGGCGGGATGGTGATTCTGATCCCCGGCAACAACGATCATGACTGCCCCAGCCATCAGTTTCTGGTGGACAGCGGCTTTAACTGGGCCAGGATGCATTTCCCAACGGAAGGCTTCAAGCGCAAGTACTGGAAAATCAAATAGATGCAACGATGAGGACCCGAAGCTTTTGCTCCGGGTCCTCAAGGATTCTTCATTCGCCTAATTGAATTCCACCGTTCTTTGGAACGCCCTGTAGTTGGAGGTGAACATCTTTTCCCGCTTGATTTCCTGGCCGTCCCTGTACCATACCTTGTAGGTGTCCACCACATAGCCCGTTCTGGCCTCAATGGTTTCCTTGCTGGTACCGGCTGGAAGGTTCGGATTTTGCACATACTTGACATCGGAGGGCGGGCGCACCGTTTGCGTCACCTTGGATGTAAGGTCGATGGTCACGCCGGTGCCAAGGCTCATGCCGTAAATCTCCACCGTCACCTTGCGGTCTTTGTACCAACTGATGATGAAGACGGGCGTATCCTTGTTGTTGCGGAATTTGAAGTCCAGGTTCGGCCAGTTGACGGTGGCGTCCAGGCCCTTTTCCACATAGGTGCTGGGCCAGGCGTGAGGGCTGCGGCTCACAATCTCCAGGTCTGCCCTGGCCACCGCGTTGAACAGCGTACTGGAAGTTTGGCACACACCGCCGCCGATATCCGGAACCGCCTGCCCGCCGGAGATGGCAATGGCCTCCTTGTAGCCCTTGGCTACGGTGCGCTGCCCGGTGGCCTCATTGAAAGAGAATACTTCCCCCGGCATCACCGTGCGCCCGTTGAGGGCCCTGGCGGACAAATCCACATTGGTGTTGCGGTTGGCGTTGCTGGTGGTGCTTGTAGTATAGCTGGAAACGCGCTTGAAGCTGTTCATCAGCTCCACCTTGGTCACCTTGGGGGTGAGGATCTCCGGCATGACGGTGAGCGTCTGGCCATACTCCTTGGCATCCAGCTTGGCGATCACCTGCCGGTACAGCGCCTCCCCATCCACCGAAACGCCCACGGCCTCGTCGGTAAAGGTGAAGCTTCTGTTGTCAAAATCAAATGTCTTCACCATGGCGTCGACAGGCGCCCTGTTCACGCGGTTCACCATATCGTCGGTCAGCGCCCGCACCGCCGCCTTGTCATAGGTCGTTTCGGAGGTAAGGTACACGTTGTTGCGGTACAGCTCCTCCGTGCTGAAAAGGCGCTGCTCAAAAGGCGTCATGGATGATTTCAAGATGGCGGAGGTATTCTGCCGTCCCAAGGCGTACGCCTTTTCCAGCACCTGATCCACATTCCGGGAAAGGGGCACCGATTGGCTGTTGATGTTCCTGGTGAAGTTGCCGATCGCCACCGTCAGGGAAAAACCGCTGTCCGACTGGGACTGGCTGGAACTTAATTCCCCCTTGGCCTGAGCAATGGTCATGTTTCCTATATGGACATTGTCCACATATACGCCGGGGAAAATGGTATCCCGGTTCAAAAAATTGCGTTTGCTCCTGTAATCGTTCATCCGGGAAGCATCCCACTCCAGCAATTGGCCGTTGACGAACGCTAAGTTGGGCATGTCCTTCCAAAAAGCGCCGAAAAGCTGGGGTGCCATAAGCAGGCCCATACTGATGAGCAGCAGGGTGCAGACCATGATGACGGTGGCGTATAAAATCGGATGGGTATTTTTCCTTCGGGACGGGCCGGAATACCCGTTCCCCCGGTAGCCCGCGCCGCCATTGCCGAATGACCCGGCCCCGCTTGCGCCGGATCGGGACGAACGGCCCGCGGCAGCGCGGCGCTCATAGGCGCTGTGCACCGGCACCCGGCCGGGATTGGTTGTGTGAACGGAGGGAAATGATTGTTCAAAGGAGCGGTCCGCTTCGTTCCGGGCACGAACGACTCGGGGCTTTGACACCTGATCCCGGCCCTGAGGATCCATCCTGGAAGGGGTCTGCTCCATGGCGTATGCTCCTTCTCCAAAAGTTATGTTTACACCCAATTAACGGCCTGAAGGCCGCTTTTTGTTCCGCGCGGAAAGAATTATTAATCGTCCGCCCGAAGCATTCTGAAGGACAGAATTTGAAGGCTGTCGCTCAAATGCACATTGACTACGGTGATGCTGTCGGGGTGGTGAAGGTCGGTAGGCGCAAAGTTCCAAATGCCCTTGATGCCCTTTTCCACCATCCGGTTCAAAACCTGCTGCGCGCTCTTCACCGGCAGCGCCAAAACACCGATGTCCACGGGGTTTTCATCCAAAAATGCTTCCAGGGCATCAATACTGCGCACCGGCATGCCTGCCACTTCCGTGCCGATTTTGCCGGGGTCTGCGTCAAAGATGCCCACCGTCACAAAGCCTTCCCTTCCAAAGGACGGATAATGCGCCACCGCCCGGCCAATGTTTCCCGCCCCGACGATGACCATCCGGTGCTTTTTGTCAAGGCCCAGAATTTCCCCGATGTGCCCCTTCAGCGAGGTCACCTCATAGCCGAAACCCTGGCGGCCAAACCCGCCGAAGCAGTTGATGTCCTGCCGGATCTGAGATGCGGTGAGCTGCATCCGCCTTCCCAGCTCCTGGGATGATATCTGATGCACGCCCGCTGCCTCCAGTTCACGCAAATGCCGGTAATAGCCCGGCAGCCTGCGGATAACGGCATCCGACACATAGCCTGCCACAAACACTCCTCCTTCAGCGACTTGCCCGTTCGCATTCAATGTACAGGAAATATATCCCTTTGCGTGTTTATTGAATGTTATTATATCATCCTGATATTTCCTTGGCAAGGAAATCGGGCATTTTTCCGTATTTTCACCAAAACAGCAAGCGGAACAGAAGAAAAGACTTCTGCCCCGCGGAAAAATTCGTATAGGATCACGCAAGGCGCCGCACGCAGTCAAGCGAACATGCGCTCCAGCTCCTCGTACTTTTCGTGGGTGATCAGCGCATCGTGCTGCGTGCCGTTCAACTGCACCACATACGTCCAGCGGCCGTAGGGCGTGATGGCCTTGATGTGGTTCAGGTTGATGATGTAGGACTTGTGGCAGCGGAAGAACACGTTGGAGTCCAGCCGGGCCTCGGTATCGCCCAGGGAATCGCTGGTGACATAGCGGCCCTCGCCCAGTGTATAAATCACCGTGGCCCGCTCCTCGCGCTGCACCAAAAGGATATCCTGCATGTTGATAAAGCTGACGCCGTCCCGGTGGTGGAGCATCAGGCGGCCGGCCGCCGCCTTGTTCCTAGGTGCAAGCAGCGGCAGGGGTTTTTCCTCCCGGCGGGTGATGCGGTCACGCGCCCTTTCCAGGGTTTTGATCACCCGCTCCACCTTGAAGGGCTTGAGCAGGTAATCAAAGGCATATACCTCAAAAGCATCGCCCATGTACTGGTCATGGGCTGTGGCAAAAATGATGACGGTGGAAGGATCCATGTCCTGGATGAGCCGGGCGCATTCCACGCCTGACATACCGGGCATTTCCACATCCACAAAAACCACCTGGGGGCGGTGGTTTTCCGTAAGCTTTATCAACGTGAGGCCGTCCTCCGCCTCGCCGACAAGGGTGAACCCCTCCACCTTTGCAATCATGTGGCGCATCACCGTGCGCATGCCGCCATCGTCATCGGCAATCACAACGCGGATATCGCTCAATGGGCTCTCCACCGCCTTCTTCTGTCCTGTGGCCTTATGAGGATCTCATGCATTACCACCGCCTGCATCAGCGAATCGCGGTTGAATGGAAGCCCCAGGGCCGGGTGCCTCTCCTGGCCAGGCTCCGCGGCGGCGGACGATTCCCTCATCTTCGTGGTGAAGGCTATGGGTTCCGATGCTCCGGCAAGGCTGCCGCGCCAGTTTTGAACCGGCTCCAGTGGTCTGTACATGCCTTCGCCGGCAAGAGCATAGGGGCTGCCCGCCTCATCGCCGCCTGTAATATAGGAGGCAGGCCGCTGGTAGGTCATGCTGCCCGGGGCCGCCAATCCTTCGCCGCCCATGCCTTCCCCATAGATGGAAGAGGCGGGTGTCTTTTTTGCGGGTGCCGGCGTCGCAGCCTTCACAGGCGGCTTGCCGGTGACGGATTCCTCAAAAGTCCTGGCCATATCCCCCATCATGCGCTGCCAGGGCTTATCCGGCGCGGCGCCCTGATTGCTGGAATTTTGGGAGGCCTGCTGCTTCTTGGCCCATTTGATTACCATGTTGACGATACCGAAGATGGCAATCAGAACGAAAAAACCATCCATTACGCCGTCTCCTTTCCGTTTTGCCCGGCGCGTTTATCCGCGCCGGGCAAAGCGATTGGCTATCGGGACCGGTTACTTCTTGTGCAATTCTTCGGGAGGGGCAACGGGGCCGCTGGCCTTTGCGATGCCGTCCCGCATGGTGGTATCGGCAATCACGTTCTGCATTTGATAGTAATCCATCACGCCCAGCTTGCCTTCCCGAAGGGCGGAAGCCATGGCACGGGGCACCTCGGCCTCGGCCTCCACCACCTTGGCCCGCATCTCCTGCACGGAAGCCTTCATCTCCTGCTCATGGGCGACGGCCATGGCACGGCGTTCCTCCGCCTTGGCCTGGGCGATGCGCCTGTCGGCCTCCGCCTGGTCCATTTGCAATTGGGCCCCGATGTTACGGCCGACATCCACATCGGCGATGTCGATGGAAAGGATCTCAAAGGCCGTTCCGGCGTCCAGACCCTTATTGAGGACGGTGCGGCTGATGAGGTCGGGGTTTTCCAAAACCTGCTTGTGGGTTTCAGAGGAGCCTACGGTGGTGACGATGCCTTCGCCAACGCGGGCGATGACCGTTTCCTCCCCGGCGCCGCCCACCAGGCGTTCAATGTTGGTGCGCACGGTAACCCGGGCCTTGGCCCGAAGCTCAATGCCGTCCTTGGCGATGGCGGCAACCACAGGCGTTTCAATGACCTTTGGGGTAACGCTCATCTGTACGGCGTGGAACACGTCACGGCCCGCCAGGTCAATGGCGCTGGCCTTTTCAAAAGGCATCTGGATATTGGCGCGCTGGGCGGCAATCAGGGCGTTGATAACCCGGTCCACGTTGCCGCCGGCCAGATAATGTGTCTCCAGCTTGGTAATGGTCAAATTCAGGCCTGCCTTGTTTGCCTTGATCAGCGGGTGCACCAGCCGGTGGGGTTGAATGCGGCGGATGCGCATGCCCACCAGCGAACCGATGGAAATATGCACGCCGGAAGCCAGCGCGCTGATCCACAGCCCCAGGGGCACAAAACGGAAGAACACGGTGAGCACAATCAGCGCCAGGAATGCGAAAAAGATGATCCAGATGAAGTTGTTGTCCATATCCAGTTCCCCTCTCTATCCCTTTAAAGTTTTAGCCGACCGGCGGCGCCGGTGGGAGCTTACGTCAAAGCGGGCGCACCATAATTCTGGCGCCTTCCACCTGCTCAATGCGCACCCTGGTGTTGGCGGCGATGAATTCGCCCTCCGACACCACGTTCAGGCGCACGCCGTCGAACTCGGCGATGCCGGCCGGGCGGAGCACCGTGGTGGCAATTCCCTCCTTGCCCAGAAAAACGTCCATGTCCGCGGTGGCGGTATAGCCTTCCGCGGTGCTCTCCTCATGATTGAGGATGATGCTGGATTTTGACAGCCGCCCTCTGGCGGCAGACTTTAGTGCGATGGATATGGCGATGGCGATTACCGCAAGGATCACAATGGTCATGCCCAGCGCGGCCACGGGACCGTGGCTTTGCCAGGTAAGCCATATGGCCACAACCTCCAGAACGATGCCGGATATCCCGGGCAAACCAAAGCCCGGCAGGAATACCTCCACCACCAACAGGCCTATGCCCACCAGAAAACAAATGATGATGGGAAGGTTTGTCAGAATAAAATCCAACATATGATCTCCTCCTGTCCTGATGATGGCAGTATACCATGTTTTTCAGCACAGGAACAGAAAAAAGCATCAATTATACATCAAGTTGCCTCAACTGTCCGTTTGCGCGTAAAACGCGGCGGAACCTTTTTTGATGGCCGCGTCCAGAATGCTCAGGTCCCGCGCGTAAACCTCCCCCAGCGTGCGGTTATAAATGACGGAAGCCGGGTGATACAGCGCAAACACCGGGTATTCCCGCGCCTTCCCTTCGGAAGCGGATACGGATACAAGATGGAAACGGCCATGGGCCTCCCCGATGGTCCCCTTCCCCATAAGGCTTCTTAAAGCCACATTGCCCAGCGTCACCAAGAGTTCCGGCGAAACCAGGGCGATTTCTTCCTTCAGCCAGGGCAGAAAAAGGCCGGTCTCCTCCTTGGAGGGGGGCCGGTTGCTGACACGGCCCTTCTCGCTCACCTTGGTGGGGCGGATCTTGACTACGTTGGAGATGTAGATATCCTCCCGCCTCAAATGAACGGATTCCAAAAAAGCGTCCAGGTTCTTGCCCGCCTTGCCGACGAAGGGGCGCCCCTGCATCACTTCCTGCTCACCGGGCGCCTCCCCGATAAGCATCAGGCGGGGCTTTTCCGTATTGCCTTCGCCGAAGACAAGCACCTTGTCCTCCCCCGGCCACAGCGGCTGAAAAAAAGAAGCGCACCTGGCCCGGAACGCCTTCATGGCATCGTTCATTCCTTGCTCTCCCCCCATATATCCTCATAAGCATGCAACTCCATCAGCTTTTGACGAACTGCCTGCAAGTCTTTCCATGCATCCTTTTTCTTTTCCGCGTCGCGCAAAAGCGCGGAGGGATGGTAGGTTGGCATCAAAAATACGCCCTTTCGCTCAAACCACTTGCCCCGGTCTCTTGTAATGCGCACATCATCCCCCAAGATCGTTCTTGCTGCTGTGGCGCCCAGCATAAGGATCACCTTGGGGCGCACCAAGGCCGCCTGCATGCGCAAATAGGGCAGGCAGGCCGCCGCTTCCTCCGGCGTGGGAACACGGTTTTGCGGCGGCCGGCATTTGACCACGTTGCAGATGTATACCCGGTCGCGGGGAAGGCTGATGGCGGCAAGCATCCGTGTCAACAGCTGCCCCGCAGGGCCCACAAAAGCCAGGCCTTCCCGGTCTTCCACTTCTCCCGGGCCTTCGCCGATCAGCATAAGCTTCGCGTTTTGATCGCCCTGCCCAGGCACCTTGTGGGTGCACCCGGCCTTAAGCCCGCAAGCTGCACATTCCTCAATCTGCCTGTGCAGTTCCTCCCAGGAGATCGTGATCATGGCGTGCCTCCGCTTTAGTATGTCCCGGCGATAAAAGGGCAATCTCCCGCCACGGCGGAAAACAAATGCTATTTCAGTCTTCTTTGCAGAATGGCGAACATCTGGCTGATATCGCCTACAAGCCAATTGATCAGGCTGATGAGCAGCGCCACCAGCACCAGTACCACGGCCATGCCGGCGATCACGCTCAAAAAGTCCATCACGCCGGCAGCCACCCGCAGCCGTCCCGCGTGTATAAGCTGCCGCTCCTGCGGATCTTCTTCCAGAAAATCGATATCGTCTTCGTAATCGCTGTCGTAATCGTCTTCGTAATGCTTCATGCAAATCCTCCTTGAAGCTGTTTCACCCATACAACGGATCACAGGGTCACAAATAATCCATCCAGGTCGCGGGCTCCTCGCCGCGTCCGGTGAGCTCCCCTGATTCTATCAACCCGGTAAAATGCTGCTGGCGCAGCGCCTCGTACAAAACCACTGCCACGGAGTTGCTCAGGTTCAGCGATCTGGCTCCCTTGCGCATGGGGATGCGGACGCATTTATCATAAGCGCTTTTGAGAAGCGTTTCCGGCAGCCCCTTCGTCTCGCAGCCGAAGACAAGAAAATCATCCGCGCCATAGGATGCCTCCGCGTAGGACCGGGGTGCCTTGGTGGTGGCAAAATGCATGCGCACGCCTTGATGCGCTTGCATAAAGTGCGCCAAATCCTCCCAGACCCTGTAATCCATCATGTGCCAGTAATCCAACCCAGCCCGGCGCATATACCTGTCATCCAGGGAAAAGCCCAGCGGCTTGACAAGATGCAGCATGGAACCGGTGGCGGCGCAGGTTCTTGCGATGTTGCCGGTGTTTTGGGGAATCTCCGGGGCTACCAGTACGATGTGCATGGCACGCTGTCCTTTTTGTGTTTTTCGTTATCTATTGTACCCCGGATCGCCATTTGCCGCAAGGTGGTTTAACTTGCATTCAGATAAGAAACATGATATGATGCCCTCGTTCAGCGCGAAAGAGAGGCGTTTTTGTCATGTCCCTAACGCCCTATTATATCAGCATGGTTTTCATCAATGTCATGTGGGGGCTTTCCTTCATCGCCAGCAAGCACGCCATGAACGTGGGCTTCACCCCCATGCTGCTGGCGTTGTGGCGGTATATCCTCACCGCTGCAGTATTGGTGCCTGCCGTGTTTTTCAAGGAAAAGCGCATGCGCCTTCAAAAGCAGGACGTTGTACCCATGATCTTATCCAGCCTGCTTGGCATTACCCTGTATTACTTTTTTGAATACCAGGGCATCAAGCGCACCAGCACGGTGAATGCCTCGCTGATCCTGGCAGCCATCCCCATCCTGACGCTGATGGTGGATGCCGTTGCCATGAAGACGCGTTTGAGGCCCGCGCAGGCGGCAGGGTCCGTGCTGTCGCTGCTGGGGGTATACCTGGTGGTGCGCTACGGCGGGGCGCAGGGGGAAACTTCCATCGCCGGTGATCTGCTGGTGATGGGCGCAAGCCTCGTCTGGGTGGGGTACATTTTCGTCAGCCGCAAGCTGCGCGCCCGCCATACCAGCCTGGCCATGAATGCCTGGCAGGCGGTGTTTTCCCTTCCGGCGCTTTTCGCCCTGGCCATGCTGGAAAAAGGCGATTGGCAGCCCGTCCCTTGGGATGGCTGGCTGGCCATGGCGGGCCTGGCTCTCATTTGCAGCGCACTGTGCTACTTTTTGTATGGCAGCGCTTTGAGCCACCTGAGCCCGGTGGCCATCTCCATCTTCATCAACCTCATTCCCCTTGTGACCATATTGGGCGGCGTCGCTTTTTTGCATGAAACCGTCACGCTTTTGCAGATGGCGGGCGGGCTTTTGATCGTCGCCAGCATCTTCCTGGTGAACCTGCCGGAAAAGCGGGTTGCATAAAGACAAATATAAAATTCCGCTTGCAAATGGATTGCAATGGTGATAAAATAGGTTCGCTGTCGTGTGTAAACCCAAAGGAGGTGTTTTGAATGGGCAAGTTTTGTGAAGTATGTGAAAAGGGTGCGATGAATGGCAACAACGTCAGCCATTCCAACCGGAAAAGCGGCCGCCTTTGGGCTCCCAACGTACAGAAGGTTCGCGTGCTGGTCAAAGGTGTTCCCCAGCGGCTGAACGTATGTACCCGCTGCCTGCGCAGCGGCAACGTGGCCCGCGCATTGCCGTCCAAGTCCGGCGAAGCCTGATTCCAACATTTATATGCAAAACATGCCCGCTTGCACGCAAGCGGGCTATTTTTGTCGATAAAATGGCAGAGCCATTTTATCGAGTTTTGCACGATTTCCTTGTGTGCTATGGTCCCTCCCGCGCTGCGCTTGGATGGCCCAACGCACACGGCCAGGAAATCGTGTAAGGAATGTTTGCTACGCAAACCCCCCGCCCCGCGGGCAAAGCCCCCCCGGCCCCTTTAAAAAACAAAGGGCCCCCGC
>JAEYOV010000002.1 GCA_023411395.1 Bacillota bacterium | reverse complement strand
CCTCCGCCCTGTCCCCGTCCCTGTCCTCCAGGATGCATCTGCCCCACAGGAGCCACAGGAGCTACGGGTGCCACAGGGGCTACGGGTGCCACCGGCTCCATAGGACCTACCGGTGCCACAGGCGGCACCGGGCCTACCGGACCCACCGGAGCAGCAGGGCCCACCGGACCCATCGGACCTGCCGGACCCACGGGCACCATTGGACCCACGGGCGCCACCGGCCCCACCGGACCTACCGGCGCCAACGGGCCTACCGGACCCACCGGGCCCACTGGCGGAACCGGGCCTACCGGACCCACCGGCGGAACCGGGCCTATCGGACCTACCGGACCTGCCGGAGCTACCGGGGCCACCGGAGCAGCCGGAGCCACAGGCGCCACCGGACCCGCGGGCATTACCGGTGCGACCGGAGCCACGGGAGCCACAGGGCTTGCCGGACCTGCCGGGCCTGCCGGAGCCACGGGTGCCACCGGTGCTGCTGGTGCTGCCGGTGCGACCGGCGCTACCGGTGCTACGGGCGCCACCGGACCTATCGGTCCTGCCGGACCGACGGGCGCCACAGGCGCCACAGGTGCCACCGGCGCTACAGGCGCCACAGGTGCTACCGGCATAGCCGGCGGTGCCGCCATTATCCCCTTCGCCTCCGGAACTCCGGCGGTGATGACCACTGTAATTGGCGAATTGATCGGTACCACCACGCTGCTTGGATTTGGCAGTTCCGTAACGGGTGTCAGCCTCATCGGCGGTACCATTAACACCACCACGATCGCCAATATGGCCTTCTCCATGCCCAGGAGCGGAACCATCACCTCGCTGGCCGCCTATTTCAGCACCACGGTGGCGCTATCTCTGGTAGGCACGACCGTCACGCTGACGGCACAGCTTTATGCGTCGACCACGCCGGACAACGTCTTCTTCCCCATCCCCGGCGCAATTGTCATCCTCACACCCACGCTTACCGGCGTCGTAGGCATTGGCTCTATCTCCAGCGGCCTCACCACCGGCCTGAATATTCCCGTTTCCGCCGGCACACGGCTGCTTATGGTTTTCGCCGCGGATGTCACCGCAGGCATCGATGTCGCTACCACGATAACCGGCTTTGCCAGCGCAGGTGTAGCCATCCTATAAGTCTGACCTGGTGAATAGAAAACAGGGCGGCCATTTGGCAGCCCTGCTTTATTTGAACGGCTTTTCCTTTAAACCGCGTAACCTTTGGGATTGTTCCTCTGCCAGCGCCAGGCGTCGCGGCACATATCCGTCAGTGTTTTTTCGGCCTTCCAATGCAGCAATGCCATCGCCTTTTGGGGGTCGGCATAACATTCCGGTACATCCCCCGGCCTGCGGTCAGCCATTTTGTGGGGCACCTGGATGCCGTTCACTTCCTGGAAGGCGCGCAGAATCTCCAGCACGCTGTAGCCGACGCCCGTGCCCAGGTTGATTGCCTCCGCCCCGGTATGGCGCTGGGCATACTCTATGGCTTTTACATGGCCCCGGGCTAAATCCACCACATGGATATAATCCCGGATGGCCGTGCCGTCCCTTGTTGGATAATCGGTGCCATATACCTGCAGCATGGGCAGCTTTCCGGAAGCCACCTGGGTAATGACGGGCATCAGGTTGTTGGGAATGCCGTTGGGATCCTCCCCGATGCGGCCGCTTTCATGGGCGCCCACGGGATTGAAATACCGCAGCAGCACCACCGACCAGTCCTTTTGCGCATAGGCCACATCCATCAGAATCCGTTCGATCATAAACTTGGTCCAGCCGTAGGGGCTGGTGGCGCCGGTGGGCATATCCTCTACAAGGGGCATCCTGTCCGGGATGCCGTACACGGTGGCGGAAGAGCTGAACACCAGCTTGTTCACCTTGGATTCCTGCATAACTTCCAGCAGCGACAGGGTGGAATCGATGTTGTTGCGGTAATAGCGAAGGGGAATTCCCACCGACTCGCCCACGGCCTTCAGGCCGGCAAAATGGATAACACCGTTCAGCTCATGGCGGCGGAAGACATCCCTCAGCTTTGATTTGTCACAGACATCCAGTTCATGCACGGCAATCTTCCGGCCGGTAATCTCCTCCACGCGCCGGAGCGCTTCCGGCTGGCTGTTGCTGAAGTTGTCCGCAACCACCACTTCATGACCTGCCCTTACAAGCTCCACAATGGTATGAGTGGCAATATACCCCGCGCCGCCGGTTAGCAAAAACACCATGGCCCTTCCCTCCCCATCGTTAAAAAAGCTTTGCAGGATAGGCCCCCGAGCCGTGCAAATCACGCAAAGCGCCGGCAACATAAGGCTTATCCTCCTGATACGTTACGCCAAACCAACTGGCCTCGGTGGATAATACCTCCACCTGCAGTTCTCCGGAGCGCATCAAGTTGTCCACCATCACAGGCAGGGGATATTCTTTCTTCATTTCATCCGGCGCAAGCGTGTTCAAAAATGATCCCAATTGCTCTTCTCCAGCCGTGAATATCCAGGGCGTAAAGCCCCAGAAATTCATGGACACAAGCGCGTCCGGGTCAAGCGACACATTCTTTTCCGTATCGCGTATGGTCCCATCCGGCGAAAGCACGATCCGGTAAGTCTCCGTGATGCCTATCAGCTTTCCCCGCGGATCCACCTGGCAAACGCCACGCGTCACATGGCCGTTTTCCGACACGGTATTGCGCAGCCGGTACCCCACCATGGATGCACGCCCTTCTGCCGGCAATGCGCACAGGGAGCTTCGCATGGCGGCAAATGCGCCTTTCCCATAATAGTCGTCCGCGTTGATCACCGCAAAGGGCTCATGTATGACATCCTTGGCGCAGAGCACGGCATGTACCGTACCGTAAGGCTTTGTGCGGCCCTGTGGCGGTACAAAGCCTCCGGGAAGGGAATTATACTCCTGAAAGGCATAGACTACCTCCACCTTTTCCGCCAGGCGGTCACCGACCATCCGGCAAAAGACATCGGCCATGTCCTTCTTTATCACAAAGACCACTTTGTCAAAGCCTGCTTCCAGAGCGTCGTAAATGGAGTATTCCATCAGGATTTCCCCATTGGGTCCCATCCGGTCTATCTGCTTGTTGCCGCCGTAGCGGGCACCCAGCCCGGCCGCCATGACCATGAGCGTCGTGCGCATTGACGTACCTCCTTGTACCAAAGCTATGCCATCCTATTCATTCGCCATGATCAGGATGTATTCCTTCGAGGTATATGACTCAAAGCAGAACAATAATGCAAATAATAGGAAAAGGACCTGCCACGTATGTGACAGGTCCCCCTTTTCTTTGGTAGTCTTTCGGGAATCTTTACTCAATGGTCGCGTACTGCCAGAGCACGTCGCCGAACGACAGGATCATGACATCCTTGACGTTGGGTTTGAGCATGTAGGGGTTGGTGTAGAAGTACAAGGGAGCTACGCCGCCGGTAGCCATCAGCACCTTTTCGGCCTCAGCACACAGTGCCGCGCGGGCAGCGGGATCAGCGGACGCCTTGAGTTCCTTGACCAGCGCATCATACGCATCAGCCCAGGTCTGATCGCCATTCGGGCCCCAGTAGGCGCCCAGGCCGGCATCCTTGGTGACCTCGGTCGCGCGGGTGTAATCGCCGATATCACGGCCAAGGCGGGGATAGTTGTTGCCGGAGGCGCTGATGAAAATCTCCAGGAAGTTGACGCAGTCATTGAAGTCGGCGATCCAGCCCATGCGGGCGGCTTCGGCGTCACCGGCCTTCAGCTTCTGCTGCAGGGTGGACCAGGCTTCGGTGTTGATGGTCGCCGTCAAGCCGAAGGTGTTCCAAGTTTCCTGTACATACTGGATGATCAGGGCGTTGGCGCCGGCATTGTTGAAGGCGAAGTCAACAGCGGGCATGTCGGTGAACTTGATATCGCCGCCTTCGATGGTGCCAGTGTAGGCATAGCCGAGCTCCATCAGCGTCTTGCAGGCAGCTACCTGGTCTTCGGTGTAGTTCTCATTTTCAGCAGAGGGGGTATGGGTGCCCGTATACCAGGTGCCATAGCCTTCAGTGCTGCGGACGTTGGCATTCAAGCCGTCTGCCAAGCCAGCGGGATAGAAGCCGGTCGCAGGCGCTTGCCCACCCTGGGTGACATACTCAACCAGAACTTGACGGTCGATCAACTGACCAAGGGCAAAGCGGGCTTTGGATTGCTCCTGCACCGTGAGCTGCTTGCCGGCGGGAGAAATGTCCTTATGCACGTTGAACAGGACGTAGAAGGTACCGAGGTAGGGTCCGAACACCAGCTCGCCAGGGTATGTGGCCTGCAGGCGGGGATATTCGGTGGGGTCGATGGCGTTGATGAACAAAGCCGTGTCGTTTTCGTAAGCCGTCAGAATGGCCACGTTGTCCTCAGACAGGTAGCAATCGACGCCTGCCAGCTTGACGGCATCGGCATTCCAGTAGTTGGGGTTCTTTTCAAAGGAAATCACGTCATCCACGGCAAACTTGGTCATCCGGAAAGGGCCCATACCGATATAGGTTTCGGGAGATGTGGCCCAAATGCCCTCGTTGTCGGCGATAGAAGTCTTCACCGGATAGAAGGTGGGGAATCCGCACAGCTCCAGGAAGTAAGCGGTGGGGCTAACCAATTTGACGGTCAGCGTACGGGCGGCGTCATCGGCAACGACGTTCAGTGCATCCGTGCCGTAGCCTTCGATCACATCATACAGGAAGCCATAGTCGGCGCCCAGCGCTTCGGAGGCCGCCCTGTTCCAGGAAGCGACGACATCGCTGGCGGTGAAATCGGAACCATCAGACCATTTGAGGCCTTCACGCAGCGTGAACACGTACGTCAGAAGGTCATCAGAAATCGTGTAGGATTCAGCCAGTTCAGGCATCAATTTGGGTTGCCCATCCACCAACTGATAGCCCATGAGACCTGCATGAGCCAGCTTCAATGTATTGCTGCCGTTGACTGCACTGTTGAGGGCGGGGTCAATGGACAGCGGCGTGCCGCCGCCGAAGAATACGGGAGCCACCTTGCCTTGTCCTTCTGCCATGGCTGTGAGGCCGGTGCCCATCATGAGCAATGCCAACAGCAAAGCGATTACCTTTTTCATGGTTCTCCTCCTTGCGTCCTTTTTTTCCTGGTTACTAAGATAAATGATACCATATTGCATTACCAGTGTCAATAAATTTCACTTTTATAGTCTCACAAATTATGGCAGGCAACATAGTGATCCGGCGCAACCTCCAGGAATTCGGGATTGACCTGGGCGCATATCTCCGTCGCCCTTGGGCACCTTGTGCGGAACGGGCAACCGGAGGGCGCTTTCAGGGGGCTGGGGATATCGCCGTGCAGTACGATACGCTGGGACTGATGCGATTTGACAGGATCGGGAATAGGCACGGCCGACAGCAGTGAAATGGTGTAAGGGTGCAGCGGATGCCTGTGCAGTTCGGTGGAAGAGGCCAGCTCCACCATCTTGCCCAGGTACATCACGGCGATGCGGTTGGAGATATGCTTCACCACCGCCAGATCATGGGCAATGAACAGGTAGGCCAAACCCAATTGATGCTGCAGATCCTCCAGCATATTAATGATCTGCGCCTGGATGGAAACGTCCAGGGCGGACACCGGCTCGTCGCATACGATGAACTCGGGCGTTGAAGCCAGCGCCCTGGCTATGCCGATCCTTTGGCGCTGCCCGCCGCTGAATTCATGGGCATACCGGGTGGCCTGTTCGCTGGACAGTCCAACCATGTGCAGCAGCTCGTTGATACGGGCGCTGCGTTCTTTTCTATTGGCGTACAGCTTATGCACATCCAGGGGCTCCGCAACGATATCGCCCACGGTCATCCTCGGATTCAGGGACGAATACGGGTCCTGGAAAACAAGCTGTGCCCGCCGCCTGAAAGTTTTCAGCGATTCATTCTTTTCGATCTTTGTACCGTCAAAGTAAACTTCGCCCGCAGTAGGCGTATATAGGTGCAAAAGGCTTCTGCCCACTGTCGTCTTGCCGCAGCCCGACTCACCCACCAGACCCAGCGTCTCCCCCTTTTTAATGGAGAAGGACACATCGTCAACCGCCTTGAGCATTGCCTTTTTCATGAAGCCCATGCTGATTGCGAAATACTGCTTCAGATTTCGGACTTCCAGGAGGTTCGCCGGATCGGGCGTATATTGCTCCACAGGCTTTTGAATTTTCTCACTCATGCTTTTCACCCGCCTTGTCCGTGCCGATCCTTGTGATCCGGCCATTTTCATCCGTTTGGATGGCGCCGTTCTCCATGCCCTCCTGGACGTTGACCCAGCACGCCGACAAATGGTCTTCGGCGACCCAGGCTTCCTGAGGATGCTCAGTCAAGCAGACCTTCATGGCCCGGTCGCAGCGGGGCGCGAAAGCGCAGCCCTTGGGCATGCTGAGCATATCAATGGGTGTGCCGGCAATAGGGATCAGCCGGCCCTTTTCATCGCTGTCAATGTTGGGGATCGAACGCAAAAGGCCCTTGGTGTATTCATGTTTGGGGTTGTAGAAAATCTCTTGTGCCGTTCCCCGCTCTGCTACCTTCCCGGCGTACATCACGATCACTTCGTCACACATGCTGGCGATTACACCCAGGTCATGGGTGATCATGATGATGGCCATGCCAAGCTGCTTTTGCAGCTTTGTCATCAGTTCCAGGATCTGTGCCTGAATCGTCACATCCAGCGCGGTGGTAGGTTCATCAGCGATGAGGATGTCGGGTTCGCAGGCCAGCGCCATGGCAATCATCACCCGCTGGCGCATGCCTCCGCTAAGCTCAAAGGAATATTGGTGAAGACGCTTTTCCGGTTCGTTGATACCTACCAGCTGAAGCATCTCAACAGCCCTTGCCCTGGCCTCAACCCGGTTGCGTTTGGTGTGCAGCATGATGGCCTCCATCAACTGGTTGCCCACCGTGTACACAGGGTTCAGGCTGGTCATGGGATCCTGAAAGATAATGCTGATCTTGTTGCCGCGGATGGCGCGCATCTCTTCTTCAGAAACGCCGACCAGCTCTTTGCCGTCAAGCTTGATGCTTCCGCCCACGATGCGGCCGGGATTTGTTAAAATCCGTAAAATAGAATAGGCGGTGACGCTCTTGCCGCTGCCTGATTCACCAACGATCCCCAGTACCGTTCCCTTATCCAGGTTGAAGGAAACACCATCTACGGCCTTCACTTCCCCGGAAGGTGTGAAAAATGATGTTTTCAGGTCCTTTACTTCCAATAGACGCATGGTGCGCTCCCCTTTTACGAACGTAGTTTGGGATCAAAGGCGTCCCGGAGGCCATTTCCCAAAAGATTGAATGAAAGCACGATCAAAAAGATCGACATAGCCGGGAAAATCAAAAGATACGGATAGGATACAAGCCCCGATCTGGCATCGGATGCCAACGATCCCAGGGAAGGCATCGGAATGGAAACGCCCAAGCCCAGAAAAGACAGGAAGCTTTCCGTAAAGACGGCATAGGGAATCTGCATCGCGGCGGTGATGATAATCACCGACACGCAGTTTGGGATCATGTGCTTACGAATGATACGGGAAGCCGAGGCGCCGATGGATCGTGATGCCAGTACATACTCCTGCTCTTTGATGGACAGGATTTGCCCGCGAACCTGCCGCGCCATGCCCACCCAGTATAAAAGGCCGAATACGATGAATATGCTCACCATGCCTGCGCCAAGTCTTGCGATCAGGACATTGTTGGAAGCTTTGATAATATCCTTCATGGCCACCGACAACAGAATAACGATCAGCACATCAGGCAGCGCGTATATGATATCTACGATGCGCATCATGATCATATCGGTTCTGCCGCCGAAATAGCCCGATATCGCGCCGTAAATGATGCCGATGACAACCACGATCAGCGCTGAGCCCATGCCTACCAGCAGTGAAATGCGGGTGCCGTAAATCACCCGGATGGCATAATCCCGTCCCAGCGCATCGGTACCCATGATATGGGGAAAGACAAATTCTCCCTTGTCGATCCTGACCTGCTCCCTCTGGGAGTACTCAAAAGGCCGCAGATATTTGCTCATCACATCCTGCCGGGTATAGCTGTACGGATAAAACGTAGGCACGATGAAAGCAATCAGGCCGATAATAACAATGATGAAAGCGCATGCCATGGCCAGCTTGTTCCGGGCAAGGCGGCGCATGCCATCCTTCATGAAGGAAACGGATTCCCTCATGGTTACCTGCTGTTCTTTCTCCGCCTCGGTGGCCGGCTGGAACTTGGCCGGATCAATTTGGAAACTCAGGGGATTTTTTTTCGCTAGCTTGTCGTTTTGCATGCTGATCACCTTACTTAAAATCAATTCTGGGATCCATGACCTTGTAGAAGACATCGGTGAGGAAATTCATGAGGATGATCAGCGCTGCCAGAAAGATGGTCACGCCCATAATCATCATATAATCGGTTCGAAGCATGCTGTTTACAAACAACCGGCCCAATCCGGGCACGGAAAAAATGTTTTCGACAACCATGCTGCCTGTCAGGATATAGGCCAGCATCGGCCCGGCATACGTAATTACGGGGCTTAACGCGCTTTTCAGCGCGTGCTTGAAGACAACCTTGAACCTGGGAAGGCCCTTGGCACGGGCGGTGCGGATATAATCCTGCCCCAGCACATCCAGCATGCTGGACCTCTCCAGCCTGGTGATATAGGCCATAGGGTACAAGCTAAGGGAGATGATGGGCAGTATCAATCCGCCCGGCTGGCTGCCCAGGGTGGGGAACCAACGCAGCCACAGGCCGAAAAACAACAATAGCATAGTAGCCATGACGAAGTTCGGCATGGATACCAAGGCTGTGGTGACCACCTGAATCACCTTGTCGGTCCATTTCCCGCGGTTCAGCGCCGCAAGGGCCCCCAGGATGACGCCGAATATAATGGCGATCAGCCCGGCGCTGAAGCCAATGGTGGCTGAATAACCAAAGCCGGTTTTGATCAGATCAAAAACCGTGTTTCCCACCCAGGAGGTAGACAAACCAAAGTCAAAAACCACCACGTTTTTCAGGTAATTCAAGAACTGAACTCCAAGGGGTTTGTCAAAGCCATACTTGGCTTCCAAGGCGGCAATCGTAGCGTCCGTTTTGGCCTTTTCCGAACTGAACGGACTGGCCGGAATGGCGTGCATTGTGAAGAAAGTGATCATGATAACCAAAAAAATAGTGAGTATTGCCATCCCGAATCTCTTGAGCGTGTACATGGCAAACTTGGAGCTCATGCGCTGCCTCCTTAGCAGATCATTCTGTTTCCCATCGGCATAATAAAGTATTATACGTTTTATGCATACGATTGTCAACGAAGCATTTTGGCGTATAACGCTTTAACCTGCGCTGTTGTATGTGGAGGATATGCCGCCCTGGGGGACATATTCCGGATTTTCCGCACCTTCCGCCAGACGGGCGTCCGCCTCCGCCTCCACGGGCCCGCCGCTTTTCACGGGGCGCAGTTCAAATCCCTGCGTACTGTCCGTCTTGAAAAACACGGTCAGCGTACGCAAAAGAAGCTTCACATCCAGCCAAATGGAGTAATTTTCTATATACATCAAATCCATCATCAGCTTGTCTTTGGCGGTGGTGTTGTAGCGCCCCTCGATCTGGGCGTATCCCGTCAGGCCGGCTTTCATCTTCTGCCGGTATACGAAGGCGGGAAACTCCTTGCTGTACTGGTCAACGTTCTCCAACATCTCCGGCCGGGGACCCACCATACTCATATCACCTTTGAGAATGTTGAAAAATTGCGGCAGCTCATCCAGACGGAGCTTGCGCAGGAAAGCGCCGACGCGGGTGATCCGCCCGTCGTTTTGCCGCACGGAAACCTGCAGGCCGCCATCCGCCAGATCCTTGCGCATGGTTCGAAACTTGATAATGTCAAACACGTTCCCGCCGATGGTCTTGCGCTTTTGCAAAAAGAAGGCCGGCCGGCCGTCTTCCAGGAGTATAGCGGCGGTCGCCAGCAGCATAACGGGGCTGAGCAACAGTAGCGCGACGGCGGCGATAGCGATGTCCATGATCCGTTTCACCAGCTGCTCATGCGCCTCCAGCCCGCCCCTGCCCATGGCCACGAAGGGACAATCATCCAAAATCACCTGCCGGCCATTGGCCACCATCACATCGTACAAGTCGGCAGTGGTATAGACGTTCTTTTGATGCTCGTAGCAAAACTCCAGCAGCTTTGCCCGCTGCTCCGCAGGTATATCGGCAAAGAATACGGAATTGTTGCGAAGAATGCTCTCTCGCACATCCCGGGCGCCAAAGTTTACCATGTCACGGACAGCATACTGAAGCTTATAGCGGCTGAGCTTTAACGCCACGTGGTCCGCCGCCTTCCGGGATCCGGCGACGATACAGCAGTTCTCAGGCGGATGGATGGTGAAATACAATTTGTTTCCCAGCCTTGTCAATAAAATGATTGCGATGATCTGCACCGCCATCACACACAGCAATAAAGCAAAGTCCAAGCCAAACAAGATCAAGCTGTCGTATTTGGCGTCGTTGACATTCATGATCTCCAACTGAAGATAGGTAACAAGGTCCGTTATACCTACCGCCAGCACCAGGGAGGAGATCACCGGCCTGCTTTTCCGTTTACCGATGTCGTAACCGCCATAGACAGAAACCATCATGGTCAACAGCACGGTGAACGTTAAAAGCGTTACGCCGGATGTCCGGCTCGCGCCCCAGAGCGGCCAGTTATTCAGGCCCATGATCCCGAAAAAAGCGGCATACATCAGCAAATACAATATAAAACGGAGGGGAAGAAACCGCCACCGCTTTTTCCCGTTTTTCTGCCATGTCATCGCCAGTTTCCCTCACCCCATGCTCATGTGATCTGAAGCATAGCCCTGTTATGGGTATGTATATCAAAAGTATTATACATTTACACCGTGCACTTGTCAAAGGTGGCGATCGCATTGCCAACATATACATGGCAAGGCTTCAGGGCGCAATTCTTTTGAAAATAGGGCTTGACGAGCAAGCGGAATAGGCATACAATGCAAAAGCCGGATTTCTTTAACCGGCTAACGAATAGAAAGGCCATGGAATATGCACGAGAAAATGCTCCTGTCCATGAGATACCACCGGCTGCACCATTTGTTTTTTCAATCCATATCAAAAACATTGGGCAACCCGTTCGTCCATCCGGGGCAGGCCGCGCTGCTGGGGAGCCTGCTGGAAAATGGCTCGTTAAGCCAGGGCGGATTGTGCCGCATGCTCAAAGTGAGCGCCGCCGCGGTAGCCGTTTCCCTGCGCCGCCTGGAGCAGCAGGGCATGATCGTGCGGCTGAAAAACCCCAGCGATCTCAGGGAGAAGCTGCTGCACCTGACGCCGCTCGGCATACAGACAGCCAGAGATATCCGCAGTGCCGTGGAGAAGGTGCAAAATCTGGCGGTTCAGGATTTTTCGGCGGAGGAGCTGGAATGCCTGATGGGATATCTTGCGCGGATTGTAAACAACTTGCAGACATTTCTGGAATCTGACGGTCCGGATGACTCCCGGACCAGGCAAGGAGAGTGATATACCAGTGACCCGAATGCTGAAATACTTAAAGAAATCATGGCCGGCCCTGCTGCTGGTGGTGGCCATGCTGGCTGTGCAGGCCATGTGCGAACTGGCGCTGCCGGGCTACACCGCCCGGATCGTGAACATAGGCATCCAGCAGCAGGGCATTGAAAGCCCTTCCCCCACTGTCATACGGTTAAAAGAGCTGGAAGCGCTGTCTGTGTTCATGCTAAGCACAGATTATAATGACAAGGTGCTGCCAAATTATGAGCAGATGCCTGTCGGGGAGGGTACAAAGTACCCTTTGCAATCTTCGGAGGTACTGTATGAACGCAAACAGGTGGATGAAGAAACGCTTGCCGCGTTGGACGGTATCTTTTCCCGCGCGTTTCTGATCCGCATGATGGCGGAGGGAAAGATTCCTGAATCCCTGTCGGAAGCAGGTTTCAGCAATATGCCCGCCGATGCCTTCCAACTGCTGGCGAACCTGCCCAGCCTGACGGTACAAATGCGTGACGCCGTTTTGAATATTGCAAAGGACCGGATGGCCTCCGTTCCTGATGCAGCGCTTTTGCAGGTTTCCATCCCCTTTTTGCAGGCGGAATACCAGGCCATCGGCATGAACACCGCTTCGATGCAATCCGGCTACATCCTGCTGTCGGGCTTGAAAATGCTAGGCGTGGCGCTGGCCGCCATGGCCGCCTCCGTCATCGTGGGGTATCTGGGCTCCCGCATTGCCGCCGCCCTGGGGCGGGATCTGCGCAGCCGCGTTTTTTCCAAGGTGGTCTCCTTCTCCCAAAAGGAAATGGACAGCTTTTCCACCGCGTCGCTGATCACCCGCACCACCAACGACATCCAGCAGGTGCAAACGGTGATGGTGTTCCTTTTGCGCATGGTAATCTTCGCCCCCATCATGGGCCTGGGCGGCGTGTTCCAGGTGCTGCGCACCAATGTGTCCATGACCTGGATCATCGCGCTGGCGGTGGGACTTTTGCTTACGCTGGTCGGTACGCTGTACTTTGTCTCCCTGCCCAAGTTCAAAAAGCTGCAGCCTTACATCGATCAACTGAACCTAGTTTCCAGAGAAATTCTTACCGGCCTGCCCGTCATCCGCGCCTTCGGCACGCAGAAAAAGGAAGAGGAGCGCTTTGACCAGGCCAATACGGTGCTGACAAAAACCCACCGCTTTGTGACCAGAATGATGTCCGGCATGATGCCGCTGATGATGCTGATCATGAACGGCATTTCGCTTTTAATCCTGTGGGTGGGCGCCCGACAAATAAGCGGCGGCGCCATGCAGGTGGGTGATATGATGGCCTTTATCCAGTACGCCATGCAGATCATCATGTCCTTCCTGATGATCTCCTTCCTGTCCATCATGCTCCCCCGCGCATCCATTTCGGCCAAGCGCATTGATGAGGTGATCTCCTGCTCCGTCTCCATCCACGACCCCGATTCCCCTGCCGCTTTTGACCCGGCGCAAAAGGGCGTCGTGCGTTTTGAGGACGTTTCCTTCCGCTACCCCGACGCCAGGGAGGATATGCTAAGTCACGTAAGCTTCACCGCGATGCCCGGGCAAACCACCGCCATCCTGGGCGGCACGGGGTCGGGAAAATCCACGCTGGTGCAACTGATTCCCCGGTTTTTTGATGTTACCGGCGGGCGCATCACGGTAGACGGCCGGGATGTGCGGGCGGTATCCCAGCATGATTTGCGGGAGTGCATCGGTTACGTTCCCCAAAAGGGCGTGCTGTTTTCCGGCACCATCGCCTCCAACGTCGCCTTCGGTTTGCAGGATGCACCCCAAGAGGATATTGAAAAAGCAGCGGCCATCGCCCAAGCGTCCGACTTTATCGCCGAAAAGCCGGATGGGTATCAGGACGCCATTGCCCAGGGCGGCGCCAATGTATCCGGCGGGCAAAGGCAGCGCCTGGCCATCGCCAGGGCTGTCATGAAAAAGCCCGAAATCTTTATATTTGACGACAGCTTTTCCGCCCTGGACTATAAAACGGATGTGGCGCTGCGCACAGCACTCAAGCGGGAAACATCAAACAGCACCGTAATCATAGTGGCCCAGCGCATCAGCACCGTGCTCCATGCCGAGCAGATCATTGTACTGGATGAAGGCAAGGTGGCCGGCATAGGCAGCCATGCGGAACTGATGGAAAGCTGTGAAGTCTACCGTCAAATTGCCATGAGCCAGCTTTCGAAGGAGGAATTGGCACATGCAGAATAACAGAAACCGGCCCCGCGGCCCCATGGGCGGCCCGATGGGCCACGGCCCCATGATGGGGGGAGAAAAACCGAAAAACTTCAAGGGCACCATGGGCAAGCTTATGCGCCATCTGGCAGGCTTCCGGGTGGCTATGGCCATTGTCATGCTGCTGTCCATTGTCAGCGCCGCTTTTGCCATCGTCGGTCCCAAACTGACGGGAAATATTGTGGATGAAATATTCACTGGGCTCATAAACAGCTTCCGGGGTGGCGCCGGCATTGATTTTAACGCTGTCGGCGGGCTTTTGCTGGGCCTTTTGCTGTTGTACGCCTTCAGCTCCGCCTTCGGCATTCTGCAGGGATACGTGATGGCGGGCGTCTCCCAGAAGCTCAGCTACAATTTTCGCAAACAGCTTTCCCAAAAAATCCACCGCCTGCCCATGAGCCACTTTGACAAAGTGACCCACGGGGAGGTATTATCCCGGATCACCAACGACGTGGACACGCTGACCCAAAGCCTGAATCAAAGCCTGTCCCAGGTGATATCCTCCATCACCATCGCCATTGGTGTGTTGATCATGATGCTTACCATCTCCTGGCAGATGACGCTGGCTTCTCTTTTGATCGTTCCGCTCTCCGCCGTGCTGATGCAAGTGGTGGTGAAAAGATCCCAAAAACATTTCATCCGCCAGCAAAAATACCTGGGCCATGTGAACGGCCAGGTGGAGGAGGTTTATGCCGGCCAGTTGATCGTTAAGGCGTTCAACGGCGAGCAGCGGGCGCTTGACGCGTTTGAGGAAAACAACAAGGAGCTGTATGAGTCCGCCTGGAAATCGCAATTCCTGTCGGGGCTGATGATGCCTATCATGGTCTTCATCGGCAACCTGGGGTATGTGATGGTGGCCATCCTGGGCGGCTCCCTAGCCATACGCGGCTTCATCACCGTGGGCAATATCCAGTCCTTTGTCCAGTATGTGCGAATGTTCAACCAGCCCCTGTCCCAAATCGCCCAGGTGACCACCATGCTGCAATCCACCGCCGCCGCCGCCGAGCGGGTGTTTGAGTTCCTTGAGCTTCCCGAAGAGGAGCAAACCGTATCCAATCCTACGCCCATAGCGAACCTTTCAGGCCAGGTGACATTCGACCATGTGCAGTTCGGCTACCAGCCGGACAAGACCGTTATCCACGATTTCAGCGCAGTCATCAAGCCTGGCCAGAAGGTGGCCATCGTCGGGCCTACCGGCGCGGGCAAAACCACCATGGTCAAGCTGCTGATGCGCTTTTACGATGTGTCCGGCGGCAGGATACTCATCGACGGCCACGACCTTCGAAGTTTCGACCGGCAGGAGGTGCGCAGCCTCTTTGGCATGGTGCTGCAGGATACGTGGCTCTTCAACGGCAGCGTTCTTAACAATATCAAATACGGGAAGCTTGACGCCACTTTGGAGGAAGTGGAAGCAGCCGCCAGATCGGCCCATGCCCACCATTTCATACAGACGCTTCCCGGCGGATACGACATGACCATCAATGAGGAAGCCAACAACATTTCCCAGGGGCAGAAGCAGCTTCTTACCATTGCCAGGGCCATTTTGGCCGATCCGCAAATCCTGATTCTGGACGAGGCTACAAGCTCCGTGGATACACGCACGGAGCTGCGCATCCAAAAGGCCATGGATAACCTGATGCACGGCCGCACCAGCTTTGTCATCGCCCACCGCCTGTCCACCATCCGCGACGCCGACCTTATTCTGGTCATGCGGGACGGGGACATCGTGGAGCAGGGTAAACATGAAGAGCTGCTTGAGAAAAACGGGTTCTACGCGCAGCTTTACAACGCCCAGTTCCAGCATGCGATGCCGGCCTGACAAAGTAAGATCTTATTATGAAGGGCTCCGCTTATCGGCGGAGCCCTTTTGCCATGCGTCATGGGCGGCACGCGAACATATACGCTTCCTCCAGCCAGTTCGCCAGCTCTTCATCCAATTGCTCCGGCTGTGAAAGCGCCACATGGCAGGTATGCTTGCCCGGTCCATCCGCCCTGCCGAACAGCCGCCCGCTTTCAAGCGGCCACGGCAGGACAAAGGAGACCATTACCGCCATCTCCCCCAGTCTCTTTACCGGCGGGTGCCAGACGCATGCAAACATCCGGCGTGTGTAAAATGAGATTTGCGTTTTGTGAACGATGATGGTCACGCCCGCGTTGCCAAGCAGCTTTTCCCGCAAAGCAAGATATGCCGGCAGTGCCTGCGGTCTTAGAGCAAAGAACAAACGTTCCTGTTCCAATAGTTCCATAAACATTCCCCATTCTGAACAAAATCGGAGCGAAGTACATGAGCAAAAGGAGCGCGGCGCATACTACAGCCTGCGGCCATGTATCGGCTTTTTTACACGCCATGGAAAGCAGGTGAACGCCTGAATGGAAAAAACGCGGACCACCATCGTCCCCTATACCCTGGAAGTTGTTCCCCGGGCCGGCGACCGGGAAATACGCATGCGGCCCATGTCGGCCACAATTCATGCCCGGCCCAGGAAAACACCGTCAAAGGAGACAGCGCATGTTTGACAAACAAAAGCCCATTCCCCTGCGCCAAAAGAAGAAACAGGATGAATACAGTGATCTCGTTTCACGCATCTCCCCCAAATCAAATCTGGGCCAGGGCATGCTGAAGGCCTTTCTGATGGGCGGGCTGATCTGTGTGCTGGGGCAGGCGTTTGTTGATATCGGCAAAGCATATCTGGATATGACCGCCAGCGCCGCCAGCACCTTTGCCAGCATCGTGCTGGTATTCCTCACGGCGCTGTTTACAGGCATCGGCCTGTTTGACAAGCTGGCCCAAATCGGCGGCGCGGGAACGCTGGTGCCCATCACCGGCTTTGCCAATGCCATGGTTTCCCCGGCTATGGAATTCCGCCGGGAGGGCATGGTGCTGGGGCTTGGCGCGCGGCTGTTCACCATTGCCGGGCCGGTGTTGGTGTATGGTATCAGCGCATCGGTGATCGTGGGCATCCTTTACGCTATTTTCCGCTGGTAAGGGAGGAAAGCATACCATGGAAAAAAGAATGGGGACTCAGACGGTAATGCTCCCTTCCCGGCCAGGAATCATTGCCGGGGCGGCGTTCGCTGGAAAAAAGGAAAAGGAGGGGCCGCTTGGCAGCCTCTTTGACCAGATCATCGAGGACGATACCTACGGGGAGGAAAGCTGGGAGAAGGCGGAAAGCCATTTCTTTTATTCCGCCGTCAAAACATGCCTGCAAAAGGCCGGAGTCGTTGAAAAATCCATACACTACCTGCTGGGCGGCGACCTTCTCAATCAGATCATGGCCTCCTCCATGGCCGCCAGGGAACTGGGCATCCCCTTCCTGGGCCTGTATGGCGCCTGCTCCACCATGTCGGAAAGCTTGGCGCTGGGTTCCATGCTGGTGGACGGTGGATTTGCCAAGCAGGTGATCTGCGGGGCAAGCAGCCATTTTTGCACCGCGGAGAGACAGTACCGGTTCCCCCTGGAATACGGCAGCCAGCGCTGCCCCACCGCCCAATGGACTGTGACCGGCGCCGGGGCCACGCTGGTTTCCAGTGATGAAAAGCTGAACCCCATTGCCCATGTTACGCATGTGACGGTTGGGAAGCTGGTGGACTTTGGCATCACCGACGCCAATAACATGGGAGCCGCCATGGCACCCGCCGCGGCCTCCACGCTGTCCGCGCATTTCCAGGATACGGGACGCAACGCCGCGGATTATGACCGGATCGTGACCGGCGACCTGGGCCGGGTGGGCCATGATGCGCTGCTGGAATTGATGGATAAAAAAGGCCTGCCCCTGGATTTTGACCGCTACATGGATTGCGGGTTGCAGATTTATGACGCCAATCAGGATGTGCACGCCGGGGGCAGCGGCTGCGGCTGTTCCGCCTGTGTGCTCAATACGCTGCTGCTCAACAAGCTGGCTTCCGGAGAATTCAAGCGCATTCTGTTTATGGCCACAGGAGCGCTTTTGAGCCCCACCAGCAACCAGCAGGGGGAAACCATTCCCGGCGTAGCCCATGCGGTGGCAATCGAATCGGCCAAGGCTTGAGGAGGTAAGCGCCATGCTCATGTATTTGAAGGTTTTCCTGGTGGGCGGGCTCCTGTGCGCCATTGGTGAGCTGCTGATTATGAAAACAGCCGTGACGCCCGCCCGCATCCTGGTGGGATACATTGTGGCCGGCGTCATACTAAGCGCACTGGGCCTGTACGGGCCTCTGGTGGAATTCGCGGGGGCCGGGGCTACCATCCCCCTGACAGGCTTTGGGCACGCTTTGAGCCAGGGTGTCATCCACGCGGTACAAGAAATCGGCCTGATGGGCATCTTTACCGGCGGCCTCACCGCCACCTCCGGAGGCATCACCGCGGCGGTGATGTTCGGCGCGCTGGCAGCCATGCTCTTTAAGCCAAGGGCGAAAGGATGAACTACGTCAACATTGGCAAAAAACCACGGTTTCACGGCCGTAACAATCTTTGATTTTACAGGGAAACCGTGCAAACTCGAGAAAAGCAGGCCATGGCCTGCTTTTCTCGATTCATTGTGCCGCCGCCATCATCTGCGTAAGATAGCTCATGGCCTGAGTCAAACTCGATGTGGAAGGATCGCCCTGGTTGATCAGCCCTTGCAAATTATTGATGGCGTTTTGCAGGTTGTTGTAGGCGTCCGTGCCCTGCTGGATGCTTCCTAGCTTGTCCCGGGCATTGTTAAGAAGGCGGTTGGCATCGGGAATCAGCGTATTGTTGACGAAATAATTGTCATTGTTGGTGCCCGGCCCGTGGATATTGCAGGTTATGGCGCTGTTCAAAGCAGCGTTGGCATTGGCGTCGTTGGTATAGCGCAGCGTTGCGGTATCGCCAAGATACTTGCTCAGGGTGGAATTATACTTGCTGCCAATAAACCCGTACAGCGGGTGGCCTTTGGGAATGACGATGACGCCTTTGCTGGCCCGGATCACGCTGGGGCAGTACTGGTTGGCCAGTTTTCCGCTTTCCGCGCAGACCTCCATGGTCTTGTGCATCTGACATCCCGTAATCGGTTTGGTTCCGGCAGCCCAGTAATCCGTCGTCGTACCGTAGCCCATTTGATCATTTTTGCAGGCTGCGGTAGCCAATTGGCCGCTGACATCGCAGGTGGTGACCTTCACAAGTCCGTATTCGGCGGGGTCGCCCTCCATGATGTTCCGGTTGGACAGGTTCTTGGCCGAATGGATCTTGGACATGTAGGACTTCCATAACGGCGCAGCGGAGTTGCTGCCCGTGGATTTGGAGGACAGCGCCTTGTAATTGTCATGGCCGATCCACACGTAGCTCACATACCAGCCTGTCATCCCCGCAAAGCCGATACCCTTCTGGTCGGAGTTGGTTCCCGTCTTGCCGGCAACCGTCTGGCCGGAAATCTTGGCTCCTGTACCCGTACCGCCGGATACCACGTCCTTCATCATATCCACCGTCAGCCAGGCCGTGGATGGCTTGAATACCTGCCTGCGGTCCTGTTTGGCGTGGCTGTCATAGATCACCTTGCCGTTGCTGTCGGAGATGCCCAGGAACGAGATGGGTTCCTGATAGACGCCGCCGTTGGCCAGAACGCCGAAGGCAACCGTCATCTCCACAGGAGAAAGGCCGCTGGAACCCAATGATACGCCAAAGGGCGTTGCATTGATATGCTCCCGGTCGACGCCCATTTTTAGAAGGTAATCCACCGCGCGGTCCACGCCTACCATCGTCATCAGCGTCTGGGCCGCGGAGACGTTGTAGCTGCGCTTCATGGCCTCCCGAAGCGTCTGGGGGCCCTTGTATCCCCCGCCGCCATAGTTCTCCGGCCAGGCGTCCTGGTTCTTTTCATTCTTGTAGCCGGGGATGGGCAAAGGCATATTGTATACGACGCTGGCCGGTGATGCGCCTGCCTCGATGGCGGGCGCGTATACCGCCAAAGGCTTGATGGCGGAACCCACGGGCATTTGGTTGTCGGCGGCCCGGTTGAGCGTTTTGCGCTGGGTGGGCCTGTTGCGGCCGCCCACGATAGCCTTCAACTCCCCTGTACGGTAATCCAGCACCACCGCGGCGGCCTGAGGCTGGATAATCTCCGTATAGGTGCCGTCGGCGTTGCGGGCACGGTAGATCTTGTCGCTGGGATTTCTAAGGCCGGGATAATCCTTCCAGCTTTCCAGCGTGTTCTCCACGATCTCCTGAATCTGCGTATCGATGGCGAGCTTTACGTGATAGCCGCCGGTGCGCAACTTGTTTTCCATGGCCAAACGGTTGGCGCTGGTATCGGGCAGGCCTTCTATTTCCAGGAACTTGTCCACCACCTCGCGGATCGCATACTCCACGTAATGGGCGTACTTGTACATCCCGGCCCCTTCGGACGGGGAAGTCTTCAAAACCACCGCCGTTTCCGGGCTCAGCGCGTCTACATACTGCTGGTGGGTGATGAACTGGTTTTCATACATGCACCGCAGCACGTAATTGGTGCGGTTGTTGGTGATGGCCGGATAATCCACCCCTTCGGCGGAGCGGAGAAAAAAGTTCCGCCGGGGATTGTAGTAA
The DNA here is from genome assembly GCA_023411395.1 of Bacillota bacterium. Classification (GTDB taxonomy): domain Bacteria; phylum Bacillota; class Clostridia; order Christensenellales; family Aristaeellaceae; genus JAEWAH01. Next base: position 120,237 of record JAEYOV010000002.1, on the reverse strand, counting down.
TAGGGGCTGTTGTTGACGCCGGCCAGCATGGCGCATTCCCGAAGCGTCAGTTCGCTCAGGTCCTTGCCAAAGTAACCCTGGGCCGCCACCTGCACACCATAGTAGTTCTCGCCCAGGTAAACGGTATTGAGATAACTCTCCAGAATCTGCTGCTTGGTATAGCGCGCCTCCAGCTGCATGGCAAGGTACGCTTCCTGAATTTTGCGCTTGTAGCTCAGTTCGTCGCTGAGCACCGTTTTTTTGATCAACTGCTGGGTAATGGTGGAACCGCCCTGGTTGCTGCCCGTGCTAAGGTTGGCAACAAGCGCGCCTACGATACGCTTGATGTCCACACCGGTATGGGTAAAAAACCTGGCGTCCTCCACCGCGATGAAAGCATTCTGCAAATGGGTAGGCATCTGATTGATGGAGACCATCACCCGGTTTTCCGTACCCTTGTAATCGGTGATCAGATTGCCGTCGGCATCATAGATGAAGGAGGTCTGAGCCTGCTCGTCAATCAGCGCCAGATTAAGGGTAGGCGCCGTTTCCACATAAGCCTTGGCAATGCCGAGCACTGCCCCCAGCCCGGCTAGCCCCCCCAGCACGGCAATGAGGAAAAAGATGCGCACCGTGTTTACCAGTACGGAAAGAAGAAAGCTGGACTTGCGCACTTTGGGCTTGAAGATGGTATGTTTGTACGTCTTTTCGTCAAGACCGGCATCCGTCCACTCCTCGCCCGCCTCAGGCGGGGGTGCGTATTCCCCCGCGTAAGCTTCTTCCCCAAAGCCGGCCTGATCCTCCATCTCGTAAGGCGCTTCGCCCTCCTGATAGGATTCCCAGTCCCCCTGGGGAAGTTCTTCATTTACATCCGGCTCAAAATCCGGCGAGACGGGCGGATATATGCCTGCCCTTTTCGTTTTCTGCGGATCATTCTGCAACGGCGGTTGATACAAAGCAAAGCCTCCAAACGGCGTTCAGCCTAGAATCACATAAAGCGGAAATACGTTCCTTCTGTAATTATACCACAGGCGGTAACCCAATTCAAAGTTTTACCCCCGGGTGGGTATCCACCTTCATTCCCGCATATTCATAAAACGAGGGAGGAATGAAAATGGTTGCATCCCAGCCGAGAAAAAAGCACCTTTCACGAAGGCTTCTTCGCTGGATACTTATTATTGTTTTACTTCTGATCTCCGCATTCCTGGTACTGGAAAACAACCTGTCACAGGTGATACTCGATATGGCCTACGCCAACGCCTACTCCCTGGCTGTCAAGGTGATCAACTCCGCCGTGGCGGATGTAATGCGTTCAGGCATCACATATGAGGATTTGATCAAGGTTCACATGAACGATCAGGGCCAGGTGACGATGCTACAGGCCAATACCGTTAAAATGAACGACCTTGCCACCCGTACGGCGCTGCAGGCCCAGGAAAAGCTGCAGGACGCAAAAAGCCAAGTTATCCATATCCCTTTGGGTACCGCGTTCGGGATCAATTTTCTGGCAGGCAGCGGGCCCAGCATCCCCGTGAAGATCCTGCCGGTAGGCGCCGTATCCACCCAGTTTGTTACAGAATTTGAATCCGCCGGCATCAACCAGACGCGGCACAAAATCCTTCTGTCGGCAAAAACGACCATGCGTCTGGTGATCCCCACCGGGGCCAAGCAGGTGGAGTTTGTCAGCAGCATCTCCATCGCCGAAAGCATCATCGTGGGCGAGGTGCCGGATTCCTTTGTGGACGTTAACGAGAGATCTGCGAATATGCTGAACCTGGTGCCTTGACTGTCTTTCGCCATTCCGGTCTGCCAATTTTTGTTGAAGAATGTGGGTTTTTACATGCTTTTCAGGAAAACAGCCCCATTTTGGGCCCGCAGCCGGGCCCCTTTGCTTGACACGCAGTCGGGGATGCTCTACAATATCAGCGATAGTATATAGGATACGATGGTTGATCTGTATATCCTTGCATGTTTGTGGCATACTATTTGTGTTTCACCATTGCGCACACGTTTTTCGCGCGAGTGAAGGGAGGAAGGGCGTTTTTTTAAGTGCCCGATGTGTACATGAGGCAAAAATCATTTTTGCTGCTTCTGCTGTGCGCCATGCTTCTGGGTATTCTAACCATTGCGCAGGCATATGATCCCATTCACGTCACCATGGATCTATCCAAAAATGAGTTTACAGGCCCTGACGATGTTACCGTATCCATCCGTGTCAGCAATGTGGGCGACGACAGAATGCCGGGCCTTGTTTACCTGTACTATCCGGACGGCAAGCTTGTCACCAGTTTTGGCGACGGCGGCGCCGTCATGCTGGATATCGGCGGGTCCAAATCGTGGACAGGTACCTGGCGTGTTACGCAAAAGCAGTTGGAGGACGGCAAAATCAACTTCCAGGTCAAATATCCCGTTCCCGGTGAAGACGGAGAGATCAACTACAAGAGCAAGTATTTCAACAAGGCAATTATTTTCAACGGCGCTGCGCCCGGCTTGAAGGTCACGCGTGTTATTTCCCCCACCATGGCCCGCAAGGACCAGAAGGTGACCATTACCTATGACCTTTCAAATACGGGCAACGTTGCGCTGAACAATATCAAGCTGACCGAAAACAAGAGCATTTCTTCCAAGGTGGCCACCATTGATACCTTGCCCGCAGGCGGCAGCCAGCAGGTGAAGTTTGAAGTCACCATGGGCAGCAAAAACCTCACCAGCAGCGCGACCATCACCTACAAGGCCGCCGGTTCCAATGAAACATTGAAGCATACGGAGGAATCCAAAACCATCACCCTGGGAGAGGCCTCCCTCACCGCAACGCTTTCTTCCAGCGCCGTGGGTGTGAACATCGGCGAAACGGTGAAATTGACGCTGACGCTGAAAAACCAGGGCAACATCAGCTACAGCAACCTGCGGGTGAACGATCCCGTTCTGGGAGAAGTGTTCGCCAACGAAGATCTGGCCGCGGGTGAGACGAAATCGCTGGAGAAAGAAATCATCATGATGACCAGCGGCGAGTATGCCTTCACCATTCTGGCCACCGACAATACAGGCTCCGAGGTCAGCGTCACCACAAGCAAAGTAGCCGTCGGCGCAGTTGACCCCAACAAAAAGCTTGTCCTCACCGTGAACGCCACAGCGGACAAGCTGGAGGTTTACAGCCAGCCGGCGGTGGTGCGTTTTGAAATTGCTGTGACAAACGCCAGTGAGTCCGAAGCGAAAAATGTGGTTTTGCGGCATGGCAGCACAGAACTGATCACATTCCCCACCATCAAGGCGGGCGAGACAAAAAAGATCACAAGGGATACCAGCATCTCCCAGGCCGGCCGGTTCCGGTTTACCGCGGCCTGCAAGGACCTGCTGGGCAACGATGTGACCTTTGATAGCAATACGCTTAATATCACTTACGCCGTGCCTACCGCGGCGCCCACCACCGCGCCTCAGCGGACACCGCCGCCCTTGCAAACGGAGCCGATCCCCACAAGCGCGGGGCTCCCTCCCGCCTTTACCACAGCCAAGAACGTGTCACTTGTCTTGTTCGGCCTGGCTGTTGCGCTGCTGGGCGGCAGCGTGCTGCTGCTGTTTGTCGCCTTCACCAAGCGCATCGCGCAAAAAAGGCAGTCCGAAGCAGCGCTGGATCATTTGGAACGGGGAACGCGCAGGGATTATACCACCCCCGGCGACAATGATGAGGCAGAACCTGTGGCTTACAGGGATGACGGCGAAAATCCGGAAGATCAGGAAGCCGATCCGCTTTTATCGCTGCAGGATGAAGAAATGCCCCACATGAAATATGTCCGTGGTGAACACGGCAAGGAAAGCGACACGCCCTCTCCCGATCATCAGACGGACGACGAGCCTAAAGCCGAGGAAGCATACCGCGAACTGACCGAGGAGGAAGCCGCCATTTTGTCGGGCGGCACAGGCCGTTACCGCCTGGCCCGCAATGTAAGCCCGAAGCCGGATGAGGAAGAGCCGGCGGCCGCCTCCAGCCATACTACCCGCCACCGCCGGGCAGCCAAGTCCGGCGCAGGCAACGAAAATTCTGTTGACATGTAAGGACTCTGCGGCAAAAAGCAATTGTCAGATGCTTCACACCATGATGAAAACCCCTGCCAAACAAGCGGCAGGGGTTTTGTTTTGCCCAAGAATCAACAAACACAAGGGCTATAAGAACAATTCCCACACCCCGATTACGATCAGTATCAGACCGCCGATCATATCCAGCTTTCCAAACGCACGGATGCTAACGGCTTTTTTCCCGAAATAGTTACCGAGCCCTACGGCCATATAGCTGCAAATGCCTACAGATACCCCCACCTCCAGCGCGGAAAACCCGCTCAGCCCCATGCCCAAAGAGGCGGCGAGCGCGTTTAGTGCCAAGGCAAAGCCAAGCATTAAAATTTCCATGAATCCGATGGATTTGGCGGCAGGGCCGGCGGCGTCCTCCTTTTCCGACTTCTTTCGAAGGCAGGAAATGATCGTCCATATGCCCAGCCCAATGAGAAGACCCGAACCGATGACAGTGGCCAGTGAGGAAAAAGTTCTTGTCAGCATCTGCGCGCCGGCGCAGATAACATACGATGCCAGCCCGGAAATGAGTGCGATAAGTAGATTCGAAGATGCTGATATGGCCTTTTTTGCAAGGCCGTATGACATTCCAATGAACAGATTATCCAAATTTACGGCGATCCCAAGCAAGAATATCGTCCCAAGATGCATCATCAGCCCTCCTTCCATCGCATCCTATGCGGCAGCGGAAGGAGGGTGCGCGTGCAGAATACGCCTACCGCCAGTAGGATATGTATGGCAAAAAGGCACTTGCGTACTGAAGCTCATGAAACAGCAAAATGCAGTACCAAATATATGCGCAAAGGAGCAGTCCGCCTTGCATCCGGGAGGTTTTGCTCCGGAGCAGCGTTGGAATGGCCAGCAGCAGCATGGGCACAAACGCAAAGAGTAGGTCGGTGCGCAGTTCGGCTTGCGGCACCGCAACCGGATGAATCAGCGAAGAAATACCTATCACCACCGAAATATTCATCAGGTTCGCGCCGATGATATTCCCCAGCGATATATCGCCATGCCCTTTGGAAATGGAGGCAATGGCGGTGACAAGCTCGGGCAGGGAAGTTCCCAGTGCGATAAAGGTCAGGGCAATAATCCTTTCCGGCACCTTCAGGAATTGTGCGATGAGTACACCGTTGTCAATCAGCAGCTTTGAACCGAAGAAAACAAGAACGCCCCCCACCACGAAAAAAAAGAGGTGGGACAACACCGAACCTTCCTTGCCTGCCTCCGCTTTGCCTGCATGACCGGTGACGAGAGTCTTGGAAGACTGGCGGATGCTCATCACCACAAACGCAGCGTAAACCGCTAATAGAATCAAGCCCGCCAAAACCGTGATGCTCCCGTTTGCCGCGCCCGCAATGGTGAAAAAAAGTGCGGCGGCGAAGAAGAATATTGTCCCCAGCATAATTTCCTTTTTTGCGACATGGGATGGCGCAAGCAGCAGCAGGACCCCGGCAATGAGTGCGGCATTGCAGCTTACAGAGCCAATGGCATTGCCGTAAGCCATGGAAGACAGGCCGTTTGCCGACGCCAGCGCCGACACCGTCATCTCCGGCAAGGTGGTGCCAATGCTGACGATGGTGGCGCCTATGATGATTTCCGGTATTCGGAACCGCCGTGCAATGTACACGGCTTCCTCCACAAAAATGTCTCCCCCCTTGTACAAGGCAGCCAATCCAAGCAGAAAAAGAAGCACGGTAGCAGTCATATTGCTCTCCATCCTTGTACGTTTTCATATGGGGTGATTGCCTGCATGAGTATATTGTCCCCCATTCTCAAACATGCCAGGGACGGCAGGATACTGTCCGAGCACGCCCCTCCTTCAAGAATCCGCCTTCTTTTTTTGGACACGCAGTTGCTTCCAATGGAAATTCCGGGTATAATCATACGGGCAGGAACGTGGAGGTGTCGCATGTTTACGGGTTTTCCGGAGGCTATGATCCAGTTTTTCTTAGGCTTGCGGTTCAACAATCATGTGACTTTTTTTGAGGAACACAAGGAGGAATACCTCCTTCATGTGCAGGCCCCTTTTTATGCGTTTATCGAAGAGATGGCGCCCCATATGCGCTCCATAGACAGCGCCATGGAAATCCGTCCCGCCAAATGCCTGGCACGCATCCGGCGCGACGTGCGCTTTACCAGGGACAAGTCCCCCTTCCGCGATCATTTGTGGCTGCTGTTCCGCAAGGCGGCGGAGCCAAGGGACGGGAGCCTGATGTTCTGGTTCGAGGTTTCGCCCGAGTCCACCGGCTGGGGCATGGGCTTCTGGGGCGAGAACCGGCCCGTTCTCGACCTGATGCGCCGCCGCATGGCCGCAAACCCGAAAGCCTTCGCAGGCTTGCTGGAAAGCTGCCGCCTGGAGGAACACAGCCTCACCATGGGCGGCGAGTCCTTCAAGCGTATGGCCGTTCCGGAGCAGATACCGCAGGTTTTGCGGCCCTGGTACACAGCCAAGGAACTTTACATCCACCAGTCGAAAACACAGCTCAACTGGATTTATTCCCCCGACATTGTGAACCGTGTGGCGCAGGATTATCAGGCTCTGGCGCCGCTGTACAATGCGCTGCGCGGCCTGATGGAGGAGATCTCAAATACCCCCGATCAGATGTGAACGTTTATCTCCCCGGGCAAGGAGGTTTGTATGGACTGGATGACTCTGAAAAGCGGCAGCGACGTGCGCGGCATTGCCGTGGGCGAGGACGCAGTATTGACTTTGGATGTGGCCCGGTCGCTTGGCAGCGCCTTTGTGCGCATGCTGGCGGCCCATACGGGGAAAGCGGCGGATTCCCTCATCGTATCCATTGGCCGTGATTCCCGCATTTCCGGACCCGAGCTCCTTTCGGCCGCCGCAAGCGGCATGGCGCAGGCAGGCGCCAAGGTATTGGATTTCGGGCTTTGCACCACTCCCGCCATGTATATGAGCACCCTTGCCGAAGGCTTCAAGGCAGACGGGGCGGTAATGGTTACTGCCAGCCACCATCCGTACAGGCTGAACGGCCTGAAGTTTTTTGAGGAAAAAGGCGGGCTTTCGGGAGAGGAAATCACGCAACTGCTGCAGGATGCCTCCACCCTTTCCTGCAAGAGCCTGCCGGGCGGCGGCAGCGTTACGCAAAGGCCTTTTTTGCCTGCTTATCAAAAGCTGCTGGCGAACCGCATCAAAAAGGGGCTGGGTGTAAGCGTTGCAAGGCCGCTTTCAGGGCTGCACGTGGTGGTGGACGCCGGCAACGGCGCGGGCGGTTTTTATGCCGACATGCTGCAAAGCCTGGGCGCCTGGGTCGACGGCAGCCAGTTCCTGAATCCGGACGGCATGTTCCCCAATCATATGCCCAATCCGGAAAACGAGGAGGCCATGGCTTCCATCTCCGCAGCCGTCACGCGCGCGAAGGCGGATCTGGGTGTGATCTTTGACGCAGACTGTGACAGGGCCGCCGTCGTGGACGATACGGGCCGGGAAATCAACCGCAACCGCCTGATCGCCCTGATTTCCGCCATATTGCTGAATGAAAAGCCGGGGCTGACCATTGTCACCGATTCGGTCACCTCCTCCGGGCTCGCCCAGTTTATCACGGAATGGGGCGGCGTGCATTACCGCTATAAACGCGGCTACCGCAACGTCATCGACGAGGCCATCCGCCTGAATGCAAGCGGCATCGACTGCCCGCTGGCCATTGAAACAAGCGGCCACGCGGCCTTCCGGGAAAATCACTTCCTGGACGACGGCATGTACCTTACAACCCTCCTCATCGTGGAAGCCATGAAGCGCAAGCAGGCCGGCAAAACGCTGGGCAGCCTGATCGCGGAATTGCGGGAGCCGGTGGAAAGCGCGGAGATACGGCTGAAAATCACAGTCCCTGATTTCCGTCAGGCAGGCAAGGCGGCCATACAGCAGGTTCTTGATTACGCCGCATCCACGGAGAATTGGCATATCGCTCCCGACAGCCGGGAAGGCGTGCGCATTAATTTCGATCTGAACGAGGGCTTTGCAAACGGCTGGTTCCTTTTGCGGCTGTCGGTGCACGATCCCGTTCTGCCCCTCAACGTGGAAAGTGATGTGCCGGGCGGCATGCGGTACATGCTGGAATCACTACTGGAAGCGGTCAAGGATGCACCGGGTATCGATGTCCAGCCCATCCGCGACAAGCTCGGCTCTCTTTCATCATAATCTATTACTGGAGGTTTTAAAGCAATGAACATCACGGAAAAGACCATCAACACCATCCGGGTATTGGCCGCCGACACCGTGCAAAAGGCCAACAGCGGCCATCCCGGCGCACCCATGGGCATGGCGCCCATGGCCTATGCCGTATGGGCCGGAGCCATGCGCCACAATCCCGCCCATCCCGCCTGGAAGGACCGTGACCGCTTTGTCCTCTCCGGAGGCCATGCCAGCGCCCTTATATACACGCTGCTTCACCTGTTCGGCTACGGCCTTGACATGGAGGATTTGAAATCCTTCCGCCAATGGGGCAGCAAAACGCCCGGCCATCCCGAGTATGGCCACACAGTGGGCGTGGAAACCACCACCGGCCCCCTGGGGCAGGGCATAGCCAATGCCGTGGGCTTCGCCATGGCGGAAACGATGCTGGCCGCCAAGTTCAACCGGCCGGGTTTTGACGTGGTGGACCATTATACGTACTGCTTCTGCGGCGACGGCGACATGATGGAGGGCATCTCCGGCGAGGCCTCTTCCCTGGCCGGAACGCTGAAGCTGGGCAAGCTGATTTTGCTGTATGACGACAATGAAATTTCCATTGAAGGCGATACCGATATCGCTATGAAGGAGGACGTGGGAGCGCGCTATGCGGCCTACGGCTGGCATGTGCAGCATGTGGCGGATGGCAATGATGTCCGTCAAATCGCCGAAGCCATCGCCGCCGCCAAAGCGGATGAGCGCCCTTCCCTGATCGTTGTGCCCACCACCATCGGCTTTGGCTCCGCAAAAGCAGGCAAGGCCAGCGCTCACGGTGAGCCTCTTGGCGCGGACAACGTGCAGGCCGCCAAGGTTACCCTTGGCATGCCGGAGGATTCCTTCTACGTGCTGCCCGAAGTGTATGCGCATCTTGAGGAAACCGTAAAAAAGGGCGCCGCTGCCGAAGCGGATTGGAACAAGCTGTTTGTTGAATACAAGAAAGCCTATCCCGATCTGGCTGCGGAGTGGGATGTATGGTTCTGCGAAAAGCTTCCGGAAGGCGCGCTTGACGGCGACGAGCTCTGGCAGTTCCCGGAGAAAATGGCCACCCGCAACACCTCCTTTGAAATGATCAACCGTCTGGCCCAGAGGATTCCCAATCTTGTGGGCGGTTCAGCCGACCTGGCCCCCTCCACCAAGACGCTGATCAAAAACGGCGGCGATTACAGCGCGGAAAACAGGGCCGGACGCAACCTGCACTTTGGCGTGCGGGAGCATGCCATGGCCGCCATTTCCAACGGCCTGGCCATTCATGGCGGTTTGCGCGTCTACTGTGCCACGTTCTTTGTGTTCAGCGATTACATGAAAAACGCCATGCGTCTGTCGGCTATCATGAAGGCCCCTGTTACCTACGTGCTGACCCACGACTCCATCGGCGTGGGCGAGGATGGGCCCACCCATCAGCCCATTGAGCATCTGGCGGGGCTTCGGGCCATTCCCGACTTGCAGGTATTCCGTCCGGCGGACGGCCCCGAGACGGCCGCGGGCTGGATCACCGCACTTGTAGGCGGCCTGCCTACATGTCTGGTACTTACCAGGCAGGACCTGCCCCTGCAGGCAGGCAGCGGCCCTAACGCCTTCAAGGGCGGCTACATCCTTTCCGGCAGCAAAAAGCAAATGCCGGATGTCATCCTCATGGCCAGCGGCAGCGAAGTGGCGCCCATGATGGCGGCGCAAAAGCTTCTGTGGGAGGAAAGCATCGACGCTCAGGTCGTATCGATGCCTTGCATGGAGCTGTATGACAAGCAGAGCGCGGCATATAAGGAAAGCGTTCTTCCTTCCAATGTACGCGCCCGCGTGGCGATGGAAGCCGGTACTTCCATGCCCTGGTACAAGTATGTGGGCCTCGATGGAAAAATACTGGCCATCGACCATTACGGCGCTTCCGCCCCCGCCGGCAAGCTGTTCGAGACCTATGGATTCACCGCGCAAAAGGCTGTGGAAGCCGCCAAACAGGTGCTTGGAAAATAAACCCCTGCAATGCAAAGCGCCCGGCAGAATTCATCTCTGCCGGGCGTTTTGCTGTCCGGTTTACCGCTTCAGCATCAGCACCATATCCAGTATATCGTCTGCCAATTGCGCCTTGCTCTGCAGCGGCCGCGCCATAACGCTGTCCTGTGTAATCAAGGTGGCGATATTGGTATCCACATGAAAACCCGCACCGGGCTGAGTCACATCGTTGGCCACAATGAGATCAAGATTCTTCTTTTTCAGTTTGGCCTTTGCGTTCTTAAGAAGATTTTCCGTTTCGGCGGCAAACCCAACAAGGATCTGGCCCGGCCGTTTCACGCTCCCTACGGCTGCGGCGATGTCCGGATTCTCCACCAGGGAAAGGGATAAACCCTCTCCCGACTGTTTTTTGATTTTTTGGCCGCTGACATTGGCGGGCCGGTAATCGGCGGGAGCGGCGGCCTGGATGACCACGTCGTGCTCCCCGCTGCGGGAAAGCACGGCTTCACAAAGCTCCTGGGTGCTTATGATGGATACAGCCTTGACATTTGCCGGCACGGGCAGTGTGACCGGTCCCGTCACCAGCGTCACCTCCGCCCCCCGGGCGGCTGCCCGCTCCGCGATGGCATAGCCCATCTTGCCGGAGGAATCGTTGGTCAGATAACGCACCGGGTCCAGCCGCTCCCTGGTGGGCCCGGCAGTCACCAGAACCCGGAGTCCCGCCATATCCTGCTTCTGCGCCAGCCTTGCGATGATGGCATCCACGATCTCCTGAGGCTCCGCCATGCGGCCCACGCCCTCGGTGCCCTCCGCCAGAAAGCCGGTACCGGGCCCCACGGCCGTAACGCCGCGCTTCGCAAGCACCCGCATGTTTTCCCTTGTGGCATCCGCCTCCCACATGTTGGTGTTCATGGCCGGGGCCACCAAAATAGGCGCGCGGGTGGCTAAAACCGTGGTGGAAAGCATGTCGTCGGCAATGCCGTGGGCCACCTTCGCTAGAATATTGGCCGTGGCAGGGGCGATCACAAACAGCGACGCCCGTTTGGCCAGAGCGATGTGCTCCACCTCCCAGGTTTCCGGGCGGGCAAACGTATCCGTTACCACAGGGTGGTTGGAAATCGTTTCAAAGGTGAGGGGCGCAACAAATTCGCAGGCGCTTTTTGTCATGATGACAAACACCTGCGATCCAAGCTTGCGCAGCCGGGAAGCCACCTCAACCGCCTTGTAGGCGGCGATGCCCCCCGTCACACCCAGCACGATATCCTTCCCCTTCAGAATCATTTGTTACTCCTCGTCCTCCGCCTTGCGTGCATAGGTGATCAGGCCGCGGTTGATTTCCTCCACAGCCAGCTTCAGCGGCTTCATTTCCTTGCGGTCCAGTAGCGGCTGGCCTCCCGCCACCAATTGGCGCGCGCGCTTGGCTGTTTCCACCACCAGGGTATAACGGCAATCCACTTTTTCTCCCAGTTCCACAATGGTCGGTTCCACGATGGACATGTTCCATTCCTCCTCAAGCTTCTATTCTTCCAGCACAGTCGGGAAAAAACGAATCGTTCTTTGCTTCTCTGCGGTCACGATGCTGTATAGCTGCTCATAGGCCAAATCCAGCTCATCGTTCACCACCGCGTACTGGTAGCGCGACAATTGGTCAATCTCACCGCGGGCGTTTCCCAAACGCCGTCTGATTTCCACCGGGTCATCGGTGTTCCTGGTGTGGAGCCTTACTTCCAACGCCTTGTAGCTGGGCGGCAGGATGAATACGGTCACACAGTCCTTTTCCTTGTCCATCACCTTGCGGGCGCCCTGGGGGTCAATGTCCAGCAGAATGTTTTCCCCCCGCTCAATGCTTTCATACACCTGGGATTTCAGCGTGCCGTACCGGTGGCCGTGTACCACCGCGTGCTCCAGAAAGGCATCCTCAGCCAAAAGCTGGTCAAAGCGCTCATCGGAAATAAAATGATAATGAACGCCCTCCGTTTCGTTGCTGCGGCGTGCCCGTGTGGTGGCGCTGACAGAAAACCGGAAGCTTGGGTCCTCCTTCAAAAGCCGCTGCGCCAGTGTTCCCTTTCCCGTCCCCGACGGCCCGGAAATCACCAGAAGCATGCCTTTTCTAAGTAACTGCATTCCCCTATTCCTCTCCTTCATCCTCAGCGGACGATGTTTCCCGCGCGCTCAGGCGGTTGGCTACCGTTTCAGGCTGCACAGGGGAAAGCACAACATGATCGCTGTCCATAACGATCACGGCCCTGGTCCGCCGGCCGTAGGTGGCATCAATCAGCCGTCCGCTCTCCCTCGCATCCTGCACCAGGCGCTTGACCGGCGCGGATTCGGGGCTGATGATGGCGATCAGCCTCGTGGCGGAAACCATATTGCCAAATCCGATATTGATGAGCTTAGGCCCCATCCCATCCCTCTTTCCTGAGCCGGTGTCCGTCACTCTATATTTTGAACCTGTTCCCGGAGCTTTTCGATTTCACACTTGGCGGCTACCACCCAATTGGTGATTTCCGCATCCGCGGCCTTGGAGCCGATGGTGTTGACTTCCCGGTTCAACTCCTGTACCAGAAAATCCAGCTTGCGCCCCGCTTCCCCGTCACCTTTCATGCAGCTTCGCATTTGCTGAATGTGGGAGGAAAGGCGGGAAAGCTCCTCGTCTATGGCGCAGCGGTCCGCAAACAGGGCCACTTCCTGTGCCAGCCGCTGGGGCTCCACCGGCGAAATGTCCAGTTCAGCCAGCCGTGTTTCCAGCCGCTCCCGGTAAAGCTGCGCCACCTGCGGAGCCTTTTGGGCGATCTTTAACGCAAGCTGCTCCAATTGCGCCAGGTGGAATTCCAAGTCAATAAGGAGCGCTTCCCCTTCCTGTTCCCGCATAAGAAGCACATCCGCAAGAACTGCCTCCAACGTCTTTTTCATGAGACCGGCAACGGCCTCCCGGTCCTCTTCCCGCTCAGTGACGCGGAGTACGTCAGGCAAGGCCGCCAAATGGGACAATGCAACGTCATTGGCGGCTTCCGATACGGCGGCCATGCGGCCAAGAGCCTGTTTGTAGGCGGATAGCAACGGTTCGTCCACCGAGACCTCCCTTGCGTCCTCCCTATTGTTACGGTAATTCAAAAAAACATCCGCGTGGCCCCTTTTGAGTGATGCCGACAGTTGGGCGCGGGTCGGCTCCTCCAAAAAACTCATATTCCGCGGCATGCGAAAGCCTATGTCCAAAAAACGGTGGTTTACCGTCTTGACTTCCACCGTCATCTCACGGCCGTCCGCCTGAAGCTGCCTGCGGCCGTACCCTGTCATACTGCGCATCCGATATCCTCCGGTGCCTTCTTCAAGTTATATATTATACCACAAGGAGAGCAGCCTGAAAAGCCATCCGTCACGTTTTTCCGAAATTCCGGTTCATCCACCCCAGGCATAATGAAACGGAACCATTTTGCGCACCGGCATCCTGCCATGGGAACACTTGCATTCTTGTCCGCATAATATGCCAGACAAAACATAGCATCCCATTCACCCTGTACGCATTATGCTGCTCGTGTATTAAGACATGTCCATTGGGTCAATGTAATTTTCCTCACGTTTAAATGCCACTTTACGACTGAAAAGCAAAAAGAGCATCCATCCTGCCGCTTATTTTCTATCTTGTATTATTCTGTTGGACATGCTATCATTATGTAAAATTTTGGTACTTCAGAAAGAAGAATAAAATGTTGGTGCAAATCTTGAAATTTTCATAGTTGGAAAGGCGGGTGTGACTATGGATAGTTATCAGGCTGTCCAGAGCGGATTGCTGTCTGGTCTCATTGCCCTTGTGTTTTATGGGTTTGTTGCGTGGCTTTCCATAAAATCTTATAAAGCCGCAAAAAAATACGGAGAGGAGTGCAAAGCTACAGCGGTACAAAAAAAGGAAAGAAAGGATTTGAAAAATGATTGAGCATGTGATTGCAGCAATGCTGTTTATAGGGCTTGCTGCTCTGTTTGGATTTTTAAAAGGGAGGTTTGGCAGCGGAGATCCAAATAGAAGAGTACGTAGAACTATTGCATTAATTGTTATCATTTCTATTATCATTATCATTATCATTGCTGTTGGAGTCGTGCTGTCACTCCCCAAGGAAAAGGCTCCAGTAAAGCTTATCGATACATTCGTAATGGAGTTCCCAAAGAGCACGCTTCCTCCTATGAAACAGCCTAGCTCGGCCCAGGGAAAATGAAAGAGCACAAGTTGCTAAACCAGATAAACAAACACGATGAAATGATATGAAGGAAGATTATAGCTACGTATTGTCTTGATTGCTACAGCGAAATCAACGGCAAATCCCAACAAAATCCGATAAAGTCTGAACTGAAATCAAATCACAGCCCACCATTCTAATAAAAACCTTTGTGGCTAATCTGCTTGGCAATTCCATGGATGCGGCACAGGAATATTATGATGGAGAGGACAAAAAAAGACAGAAGGAAGCGGCCTAAACTATGGACGCTTTGCTCGGGAAGTAGTTTTTGCTACTGGCGTACTACTGGACAGTACAATAAAAAACCGAAAGACGCTGGATAACCTTGTATTTTCAAGGGTTGTCCAGTGTCAAGTTTATATTTGTCCGCATAATGTAAACATTGGATGGAGTTCATCCAAATTTCGCAGAAGAATGAGGATTGTGTATGAGAAATCCCAATTACCATTATCCGCCCCAGGGTGTCGGCCCCGGAGGCTACGGCCCAGTCCGCCGTCCCTGCTATCCGCCTCCCTGTCCGGCGCCCGATATACGCCCAGTGATGGCCTGTCCCCCCGGGCCACCTCATCCGCCTTGTCCTCCATCACCTTCCTGCCCGCCCTGTCCCCCCTGCCCACCCTGCCCGCCTTCCCACTGCATCCCGGGACCTCCGGGACCTCCAGGACCTCCTGGCCCTCCGGGACCTCCGGGACCCATGGGATGTAGAGGGTTTATAGGACCCACCGGGCCCACTGGGCCTACCGGCCCAGCCGGTGCCACAGGCGCTACTGGCGCTATCGGACCCACCGGGCCTACCGGACCCACAGGCCCGACGGGGGCTACCGGGCCTACCGGAGCAACCGGACCTACCGGAGCCACTGGAGCTACCGGCGCAACAGGCGCTACAGGCCCCACCGGAGCCACCGGCATTACTGGTGCCACCGGACCTACCGGACCCACCGGAGCTACCGGCGCCACAGGCGCTACAGGACCCACCGGCCCCACCGGACCTACCGGGCCTACCGGGCCTACCGGACCCACTGGTGATACAGGACCTACCGGCCCCACCGGTGATACAGGCCCCACCGGACCTACCGGACCCACCGGACCTACAGGACCTACTGGTGATACCGGCCCTACCGGCCCCACCGGTGATACAGGCCCAACCGGACCTACAGGACCTACTGGACCTACTGGACCTACTGGCGATACCGGCCCCACCGGACCCGAAAGTGTACTGCTGGGCATTCAAACGCAGTTGCTGGGGGATGGCGGTGATTTACTGGCTGATGGCGCTACGGTTGTCTTTGATACGATTACCAATGACCAGGCGAACGATATCAGCTACAATCTAGCAACAGGGGAATTCACCATCACCGCTCCGGGCAACTACTATGTTTCTTGGTGGGTCGCTACGGACGGTTCGGATGGACCGATCAGTCTGGCTTTTGCCGTTGAACTGGATGGAGGCGGCGGTGTGATTGGCGCTGCGCCCATCGTTACAGGACAAATCATCGGCAGCGCACTGATTACCGTCACCACGACGCCCGCCGTCATCACACTGGTCAACGCCACAGGCGCCGCGGTGGTATTCGCGGATATTCCAGTACAAGCCAACTTGGTCATTACGGAGGTTGGCCTGCTATAACAGCAAAAAGGACCGCCGGTTTTCAGCCGGCGGTCTTTTTTCTTTACTGCATTCAGGGCTTGGGCACCTGATCGGATATACCGATGCCCAATATCTCCGCCGCCCGGCGGGCGCTGGCATTGGTGCCCGACGTTTTTCCCACATGGATGATCTGTTCGCCCATGAACACCATGGTCGCCGTCTGTCCGCCGTCCAGGTTGAAGCCGGTTTGGCATCCCTTCTCCTTCAGTTTTTCCGCCAGAAAGGAAATGCCCGCGCCCCGGCTCTTACTGTGGCGGCCTTCCAGCATCATGGCAAAGTAGTGGCCAGGCTCCACCATGCCCACGGCTGTGCGGGGAGCGCTGCTTCTGCCGTACTTTTTCAGTGCCGCTTCATTCAATTCCCCATCCATGATCAAGTAGGGACCAAAGGCCAGTACGTCCAGCGCGCCCATTTGGAGGTACTCCTGAGCCGTATGCGCGTCGGAGGCATATACCTCCATGCGCCCGTCGGGATAAAGCGCCATATTGTCCAGGTTGGGAAAGGTGCCTTTATTATGGGTCAGCGTCTTTTCCCCCAGGACCACGCCGTCCCTGATAAGAATGCCTGAGCGCTGCTTTTGCTGCAGCCGCAAATGGGCAAAATCGCTGTTGATGGCAAACACAGTGCCGTTTTTCCTGGCGATATTGGCAGGCCAGTCCGCGCTGCGGATACGGTCCTGAGGATCATTGGGGATGCAGCGGAAAATATCGCCATCCCGGCCCCAGATTTCCGCCTCATACCAGGTAAGGTTCTTTTTCTTGTCATATTGGCGGAGGATTTCAACCTTCAGCGTAGCGGAAGCATAGCGCCATACGCCGTCTTTTTCGTTCTGATAAATGAATTCGCCATCCGTGAGGAATCCCGCTTCGTTCAGGGCGGGAAAATCCCCTTCTGCAGCCTGCGCGAAAGCTGCAGGAAAAAATAGTGCTATAAAGACCAGCAGAGCCAACAACCGTTTCATATCGCTTCCTCGTTTCAAAAGGCTGTAAACCCATTGAGCATATCATGAAAAAACGGCGGCATCAACGAGAATACGCTTTCCAGCCGCCTCAGGCACGTAATTTTACAAACGTTGCACATCATCAGCCGATCCCCATCAGCCGGTGCAATACTTCCTGATAGCCCTGTTCCACATTCCCCAGATCCCGGCGGAAGCGGTCCAGGTCCAGCGGTTCGTGGGTCCTGGCATCCCAGAAACGGCAGGTGTCGGGAGATATTTCATCCGCCAGTATGATCTGTCCATCACACCTTCCAAACTCCAGCTTGAAATCGATCAATTCAATGCCGATATCTTTCAGGTGGGCGGTCAGTATCTCATTGATCTTCAGGGCCATATGATACATGGCCGCCAATTCCTCCTGGGTACACAGGCCCATGGCCCGGATGTGCGTTTCGTTGATAAGGGGATATTCCAACTCCTCATCTTTGAGGGTACATTCCAATACAGTGCTTTTCAGCCGCGTTCCTTCCGTATAGCCGATGCGCCTGACCAAGCTCCCGGCCACAATATTGCGCACCTTGACCGCCACCGGAATGATTTCCACACGCTTTACAAGGGATTGCCGCGCGTCCAGCTTGCTGACAAAATGATTGGGAATCCCTTGATCTGTAAGCAGCGTAAACAGATGGCAGCAGATTTCATTGTTGATTTCACCCTTGCCCACGATCCGCCCGCGTTTGAGCCCGTGAAAGGCCATGGCTTCATCCTTGAAATAAACGGCCAGAAGGTGCGGGTCATCCGTCTCATAAATCCGTTTGCCCTTCCCCTCAAGGATCAGTCCGCCAATTTTCATGCATGATGCTCCTTTGCGTCCTGCCTGTTGTTTATATAAAATGGTGACAATTATTTTATCAGAAGAGACACGTTTCTTCAAGAAAATTACCGAATTGTACGCATTTTCTATGTATTTTTCCGCAAATTATCCGCTTTTTGCCTTACATATCCCTGTCCTTGCTCAAAAAAACAAGCAGGCAGCCCGCCTTGAGGCGGATGACCGCTTCCGGTCCCGCAAACTCATTGCTGATCCCTAGCGGAAAATCCTCCGCCAGCACCGCCTCATGCAGGGGATATTTCACATTCTCCAGCGTCACACCCCGGCAAGGCCCGGCATAGGCCAGCACCGACAGCTTGAAGCCGTCCGCACGAGGAATCCGCATTTCTCCCGGCTCCATGGCTGTGACCCGGTTGTTTTTGTCCAGCATCCACATAGGATACCCACGCCTGACCGCATAAACCAGCAACTGCAGGTTGGCCGCTGTATGGTCCAGGCGCCCGCCGATCCCGCCGGCAAGCACCAAGGAGCCGCATCCCGCTTCGATCCCGTACTGAAGGCACAGGAATGTATCCGTCTCGTTCTTTTCCCGGTTCGCATGCAAGACGCGGCATCCGGACGGCAGGCTGTCCGGCGCCTTTCCAAGGGAGTCAAAATCCCCCACGACTGCGTGGGGGAGAATACTCTCCCGGCGGGCCAGCGCATAACCGCCATCAGCGCAGACAATAAAATCATCCTCCCGAAGCGCCACCACTTCGCGTATGCCATCCGGCGCCCAGGCGGGGATGATCACGCACCGCCTCAAGCATGTCACCTTCTTCGTAGTTCTTGTTCCGCTGAAAAAAAGAAGCTGCACCCGAAAAGCCTGCGGGAAGTGCCTGCCCGCTTTCCGGATACAGCTTATGTAAATTTTTGTTATTCGGCCTTGGGTTCTTCTATAACTTCAGCTTCCGGAGCAGGTTCCTGGGCGGGTTCCTGAACAGGTTCCTGGGCAGGTTCCAGATCCGCCTTTTCGGCCGCGGCATCGAATTCGCCTTCACCGGGAATATCCTGGCTATAGTTGAAGGCTTCGTCTTCCAGCACTTCGCGGATGCTCAGGCTGATGCGCTTTTCGGTGGGCTCCACTTTCAATACCTTTACGCGGACAATTTGACCAACCTTCACCGCGTCTTCCACCTTTTGAACGCGGGTAAGGGCGCACTGGGAAATGTGTACCAGGCCATCCAGGCCGGGCTCCAGCTCCACAAACGCGCCGAAGGTGGTGATGCGTACCACTTTGCCTTCCACCACGGAGCCGACAGCATATTTCTCTTCCGCCACATCCCAGGGTTTGGGCTGAAGCTGCTTGTAACCAAGCTGGATGCGTTCCCTTTCCCGGTCCAGGGACAGGATTTTGACCTGCACCTCCTGGTTGGGGGTGACGACTTCGGAAGGATGCTTGATACGGCCCCAGCTTAAATCCGTCACATGGATCAGGCCGTCCACGCCGCCCACATCCACAAAGGCGCCAAAGTCGGTGAGCCTGCGGACGATGCCGGTGACGACTTCGCCCTCCGCCAGCTTATCCCAAGCCTCCTTTTTCTTGGAGGCGCTTTCTTCCAGGAGATAGGCTTTGCGGCTGGCCACGATGCGCTTTTTCTGCTTGTCCACTTCGATGATTTTCAGCTTGATGGGCTTGCCCACAAACTCTGAAATCTTCTCCACGTACCGCTGGGACAATTGAGAGGCCGGCACAAAAGTGCGGATGCCATCCACCTCGGCAATCAGGCCGCCCTTGACGGCTTCCTTGCCAACGCCTTCGACATACTCGCCCGCGTCAAACTTTGCCATCAGCGCATCCCAGGATTTGCGGTTGACGATGTTGCGCTGGGAAAGCACTACATTGCCTTCGCCGTCGTTGACCTTGACCACTTCCACCTCGATCTCCTGGCCCAGCTCGACATCATCGGCTGTCAGATCGGTGCGCTTGATCAGGCCGTCAGATTTGTAGCCGATGTTGACGCAGATCTCATCATCGGTGATCTGGACGACAGTGCCGGTAACGGTCTGGCCGGGTTTGATTTTGACCAGAGTTGCCTCCACATCCGCCATGAAGCTGTTCTTGGTTTCTTCTTCCGCGGGGAGCATCTGATCCTGTTGTTCCTTGTCGATCATGCGGGTGACAACCTCCTTAAGTGACCAATCCGGCGTAGACGCGCCAGCGGTTATTCCGATAAGATCTGAATGGATATCTGCAAAGCCCGGCGGAATATCCGCCGCACGCTCTACCAAAATGGTTCGCTTGCACAATGCCCGGCAGGTTTCAAAGAGCTTGCGGGTATTGGCGCTGGACATACCGCCCACCACGATCATGGCGTCCGCTCGTGAGGCCAGATCCCTGGCCTCCTCCTGGCGCCTTCTCGTCTCCGGGCAGATGGTGTCTTTCACCGTGATGCCGGGTATCCTTGCGCGCAGGATCGCAGCGATCCGTTCCCATCTGTCTGGTGGGAAGGTGGTCTGAACCACCGCCAAAGCTTCCTCCATAGGCGGCAGGCTTTCGATTTGAGCTTCCTCTCGCAGGATATGCACTGGCCCGCGGCACCAGCCCGCCGTACCCTGAACCTCGGGATGGTCCTGCTGCCCCACCAGCACCACCGGCCGTCCATCGGCGGAGTACTCCGCCACGGCCTGATGGAGCTTATCCACAAAAGGACAGGTACAGTCCATGACGGATACGCCCATGCCGCCCAGCGTTTCCAGCGTCTGGGGTGTGACGCCGTGGCTGCGGATAAGGACAGTGCGGCCGCCTATCTCCGTAAGCGCGCCCACCGCAGGGGCCCCTTTTTCCTTAAGCAGCGCCACAACCTGCGGGTTATGGGTCAGTTCACCCAGCGTGCACAGGGCTTTCCCTTCCTCCGCCGCGTTAAGAGCCGTTGTCACTGCCCGTTGAACACCCATGCAAAATCCTGCGTGGGCCGTGATTTCAAGCGGCATAACCTTTCCTTTCCGCAAAAAAACACTAATGGAATAAATTTCGCTGCAAAAAGTTTATTTCCTGCTGAAATGTAAAAATTTTTTTCACAAACCGCCGCCAAAGCTTTAAGCACCGGCCTTTTGGGCAAGTTTGGCATACAAATCGGCGATCCGCTTCAAAAGCGCGTCGCCGGCATCCCTGCCAACGCCCATTTCCCTCAAATCATCCAAGGGGATAGGCGCACCGGCATAGCAATGAACACGGCGGAAAGGACGGAGCTTTCCGTGGATGTACAGGGGCACCAGAGGAACTTTATTGCGAAGCGCAAGAAGCGCCACACCTGCTTCCAGTTCCTCCATGTTGCCTTTTTTGTATCTCGTTCCTTCCGGGAAAATGCCCAGCACACGGCCTTCCCGCAATGCCTGGGTACAGGCGCGCATGGCGGCCATGTCAAAATTGTGGCGGTCCACCGGGATGGCGTGCACCGCACGCAAAAACCGGCCGGCAAAACTGCCCTGCATCAGTTCCTTTTTGGCAAGGAAGGCAATCTCTTCCTTGTCCACCGCATGGGCCACGCATATCGGGTCCAGGCCGCTTAAATGATTGGAGATCAGAATGTAGGGGCCATTCAAGGCAAGGTGTTCCCTGTTGTGAAGTGTGACCGGATACACCGTATGGAACAGGATCCAGGCCAGCGCTTTGGCAATACGATAAAGAAAAGTCCTGCGTTTCTTTTGTGCCAAAGCCGGGTTATTCTTTTGCATTTCCATAGCGCGCCTCCACAATGCCCAGGATCCGCTCCACTACCTTCTCCATGTCAAGATGCGTGCTGTCCAGCATCACGGCATCCTCCGCCGGGCGCAGGGGGTCAATTGGCCTGGTGGTATCCTGCAGGTCCCGCTTGATAAGGTCGCTCAGAACCTGTTCAAACGTGTCCTTGCCCCCGGCTTCCATAAGCTCCAGGTGACGGCGGCGTGCCCGCTCTTCCGGCGCCGCTGTGAGGAATATTTTCACGCCCGCATGAGGCAGCACGTTGGTGCCGATGTCCCGGCCATCCACCACCATCTCCGTTTCCCTGGCCAATTTGCGCTGCAGGGCGACCATGTGGCGGCGCACCGCTTGAAAGCGGGAAACGGTGGAAGCGGCCATGCCCACCTCCGGCGTGCGTATAAGATGGCTCACATCCAACCCATCCACCAGCGTCTGCTGCTTCCCATCCCTGTAGCGTACCTCAATGGAAACCCGGCCGCACAAACCTTCCAGCGCCTTTTCGTCTTCCGGGGAAATATGCTGCTTCAGTGCCGCATATCCTACCGCCCGGTACATGGCTCCCGTGTCCAGATGCAGTATGTTCAACCGCCTGGCCACCTCCCGGGCGATGGATGATTTCCCCGCGCCTACCGGCCCGTCAATGGCGATGTTCATTGGCATTGTGTTCTCTCCCATTTGTATTTTATATGGCCCGGTGGCCCATGCCCACGCACACCTCATTCAAATGCACCAGGCCTACGCCGAAAAATACGGCCACCGCCACATGCTCGCCCCATCTGGCGATGCCGATCTTGCCGCCCACGGAAAAGCCAAGGGCCTTGGTCGTCACCTGGGCAATGGCTTCCCTGGCCGCCCCGGCTACGGCGCCTTCCTCATGGTGTGTCTCGTTGATGACCTTCTCCCGTTTGGCGGCAATCACCGCCCGTTCCACAATGCGCATGACGGAGGCAACAAACTCCCCGCCATAATCCACCGCCGCGGTAAGCAGCCCATCGGCAGCCATCTGGCCGCGCAGGGCGCTTTCTTCTTCCCGGCTGCGGCTGAGGCTTAGCAATATGGCTGCCCGGGCCACTTCCCGGCTGCCAATTTCCAACTGCTGCACGAATCTCACCTTTTCTCATGTTGTCAGGTCCCGCCCGCCTGTCCATTATACTAGAACCCATTCCAAGGAACAAGAGGTTTTCTCCTTATGCGCTCCACGTTCGTCATAATTTGGAACATGCCTGCAAACAATACAGCCATGCTGTCAGAAGGAGTGCAAAATATGGCGTTACAGGCAATCATCATGGCAGGCGGCGAAGGCGTCCGCCTGCGTCCTTTGACCCTGGACAGACCCAAGCCCCTGGTCCCCGTTCTGGGTGAGCCGGTAATGGGATACTCTTTGAAACTTCTCAAACGCCACGGGCTTTTGAATGTGGCCGCCACGGTTTTATACCTGCCCCATGCCATCAGGGAAGCATTTGGCAAGGGTGAAAAATACGGCGTGCACCTTCAGTATTTGGAAGAATCGCATCCCATGGGTACCGCCGGCAGCGTGCACCTGGCCAAGGGCATGGTAACGGATACATTTGTGATATTGTCCGGAGACGGGCTGACAGACTGTGATCTGAGCGAAGCCTTATCATTCCATAAATCCCGCAAGGCAATGGCCACCCTTGTGCTCAAATCGGTGCCGATTCCCTTGAGCTACGGCGTGGTCATCACCGATGAAACGGGCCGTGTACAGCGTTTTGTGGAAAAACCCGACTGGTCCGGCGTGTTCAGCGACCAGGTGAACACAGGCATATACATCCTGGAAAAGGAAGTGCTTGACCTGATTCCGGAAGAGGGCGCCTATGATTTTGGCAAAGACCTTTTTCCCCGGATGGTGCAGGAGGGAATGGCCGTTTATGGCTATCCCATGACGGGTTATTGGTGCGACATCGGCGATCAGGGGGCCTACCTACAGGCCCAGCTCGACCTTTTGCGCGGGGAGGCGGATTTTCAGATACCGGGCCGCCCATCCGGCCATGCCATTATGGAAGGAGCGTGTACGCTGGAGCCGGATGTTGTACTGGAAGGCCTTTGCTATATCGGGGAAGGCGCTCGCATCAAGCAGGGCGCCATTTTGTCGGAGGGGGCGGTCATCGGTCCGGGGGCTATTGTAGAGGAAGGCGCACGCATCGCCAGGTCTTGTTTATGGGAATTCAGCCGCGTTGGCCGTTGTGCCCGCGTGGAAGGCGCCGTTGTCTGCCGGGAAGGACATGTGCGCCCCGGCGCGCGGATGATGGAAGGCACCGCGCTGGGCGCCAGCGCGGTGCTTGGCTCCCACGCCAGGTTGAACTGCGGGGTAAAGGTATGGCCGCAAAAGGAGGTTGGCAGCGAGGTCATCGCCTTCGAAAATGTGGTTTGGGGTGATTTGCGGCGCCTGCACCTGAACGAACGAGGCAACATTACGCTGGACTCGCCCGCGCGGGCCGATCAACTGGCCGCGGCGGCCATCCTGGGGCTCAAAGCCTCCTCCGTGGCGCTCTGTCACCGTGGGGACGGCGAGGCGCTGTACACCATACTGGCGGGAGCTTTTGCCGCCCGTGGCGCGCATGTGCTTCTGCTTGGGGATGGGTACGCGCCCGTTCTTTCCACGGCCATGCGTGCTATGCAACTGCCTCTGGGGGTGATGGTGGACGGCCAGCAGGTGACCATCCTTGGCGGGGATGGGCTGATGCTGAACAAGGGTCAAATCCAGGCTGTAGAAAGTGCCGCTTTAAGGCAGGAATATCCGCCGGCCTTTGCGCAGACAGCAGCGATCACGTCCGCAGGCGGCATGAAGGAACTGTACCTTGCAAGCCTCCTGAAGCGGGCCGACCAAAAGGTTTTTGATAAAAGCAGCCTTCATGTGGCCGTATTCTGCGACGACGCCTCCCTGTTGTCCCTTGCCCTGCGGGCGCTGAGCAGGGCCGGCCTGGAAAAGGTCCGGGGGCAGCCGGCAAAGGACAGATCGCTGCAAGCCTGGGAGACAGGCTTTTTGCTGGAACCGGACGGCACATCATCTTATGTAACGAACAAAACCATATTCCCGGATGAAACAATCCAGCAGATGCTGGTATGGCAGTTGGCCGTTCAGGAAGGAAGCATGCCGCTGTTCGCATTCCCGGATACGCCCAGGACGGTGGAGAGACTGGGACCTGTACGCTGGAAGTGGGACGTTTCTGCCCTGAACAAGGAGGAGCATGCCGCCCTGCTGCGCCAGCACGACCTGATGCACGATGGAATTTCCAGGATGCTTGCCCTGCTCCATCCCCTTGCCGGCCGCAGCCTTACATCTCTTATGGAGCAACTGCCCAAAACCCATAGAGTACGCAGGGATGTACCCTGCCCTACGGGGGAAAAGGGACGAATTCTGCGGAAGCTATGCGAAAACGCCAGGGAAAAGGAGCTCGGGGAAGGCCTTCGCATCCGTCACGGCGGCGGCTCCGTATGGCTGTCGCCCTTCCAGGACAGGGACGCATTCCGTGTGCAAACAGAATCTTTCGACGCAGAATTTGCCGGGGAGCTTTGCTCCCATTACGCGGGCCGGATCGCAAAAATGGCCGGGATGAACGCCAAAAAGGAGGAAAATGGCATGGTTCCCGATGCTCAATGACCCTTGACAGCCAATCGCGTTCCGGCATATAATATTTGCAGCAGCATGCTCCTGAAGTGTGCGCCAGCGCTTTGGTTTTACCCACATCTCCACAATAGGAGCCCGGGTTCGTGCATGGATGCCATGCCCCCGTTTTCAAAAACGCCAGGGGACGGCAGAAATGCAAGACAGGGCACCAGCCTGCTTTAGAAGCGGGTGAAAAAACTCGGCGCAGCGGCACTTTGGGGCACTGCAAAGTCTGATCCAAGGGGTAATCCCCTCCGGCCGGCGATATGATATTCCCGCCTTTTAGCACAGGCGGGATTTTTTATTTGGCTAAGCCTTACGAAAAACTTCCGGCCCGTGTACTCCGCGGCATAATATTCAGGTATATTTTTCCACGATGTCATCGGGCAGGCCAATCACAAACCGGCAGAGCAGCCCGCCATCCAGAACAGATTCCACCACTTCGCCGGACAGCTTTGCATCCAACGCCGTTTCCCAGAAAATCATCGTATGGCCAAGGCTGCAGTAGCAAAGGGTTTTTGAAACCGGTCCCTCCGCCGCAAGAAGCGATTCGCGGGCAAATGCACAATGACAGGCCAGGTAACGCTTTTTTCTGGGGTCCGGTTCCAGAAGATAGGCGCTGGTCTGGCAGGGGATGGCCGTGGCATGAATCTGCCGCCCTTTGCGCGCGCCGTAAAGCAGATAAGGCTGCTCCTCAAAGAAATCGACGACGCTCTGATCAACAGGCTGGCCGTGAAATCCTTCCCCTGTTTCCAGCGCCTTTTGGAAGCCCTCCCTGTTTTCCTGGCGAAGGGCGTCACAGAAGGCATCGATATGCCCATATTTCAAAAAAAGTTCCCGTACCCAGTGAAGATGCTGCGGGGTCAGCGCATGCCTGACATTGCAAAAAGCAGTCTTCCGCGCCTTAGGATCGGCTTTTGAATCAAAGCGTTTCAGCATCTCCCGCGTTGCTTTGCTCAAGGCGGCTTCATCCATATCCTCCTCCGGGCCAGAGCCCGTCTTCCGGATATCCTCCCACGCACCTTCGCCCAATACGGCGTCTACCTCTTCCTTCATTCGTTCGATAATGCCGCGCCGACCCGGATAAATGATCTGTTCTCCCATGACCGCACGCCCTTCCCCTTTTGTACCTTGCCTCAGCAGCTTGTTGAGCGTTTTCTGCGCCGCGCAATCCTTCCCGGCTCACACTGGGCCGGTGCTGCTGCGCAACATGCGATTTTATGGTATCATGCGGGATATTGCTGATCAAGCGTTCCCGCAAGATGCACACAATTGCCTTCCTGCCGGCCGCGCCCAGTATTCCGCTATGCATTTTCCGCCGGATATGGTATAATCTTCCCATCCGTTTGTTGGGAGGAGTCCATGAGTGCGGCCTTTGCCCGGTTCATCTTAAGCGCGGCGCTTGTGCTGCTCACAAGCCCAGCCTTGGCGGAGCACGTGTCCCTTCCCCACAGCCTGCCGCCACCGGTCTTCGATACGGATTACCTTGTAGCAGACACTGCTCCGTCGCCTGCGGTGCTCACGGTGACGCTGGCCGGGGATTGCACGCTGGGCGGCACGGAATCGGCCGGCAAAAAGGCGGGCAGCCTGGTAGAAACGGTTCAAAAAAAAGGGTTCGCTTATTCTTTTTCCGGGCTGCTTCCCTTGTTTTCCAGGGATGATGTCACCTTGGTGAACCTGGAAGGCGTACTTTCCGACAGCAGCCAGGGAGAAAACACGGAAAAGAGATTTGCCTTCCGCGGGCCTATATCCTTTGCCCAAATGCTGCCCCTGGGCAGCGTGGAAGCCGTAAACCTTTCCAACAACCACTTTGACGACTACGGAAAAACCGGCCGGGAAGCCACATTGCTGGCGCTTGACCAGCAGGATATCGCCTACGCCGGAAACGAGTGGCTGTGCGTGTTTCGGACGGACCGGGGCAAGATCGGTCTGGCGGGCATCCGCGGCAGCCTGACGGAGGATAAAAAAGAAACCGTCGCCCGGCAGATCGCCCTGCTGAAGGAGGCGGGCTGCCAGGTCATCATCTATTCCCTGCACGCGGGCCAGGAATACGCTTATAAGCATAACGGCCTTCAACGGGATATGGCCCGTTTTTTGATCGACGCGGGCGCGGATGTGGTAGCCGGCCATCATCCCCATGTGACGCAGGGCATAGAGATTTACAGGAACCGGCTCATCTTCTACAGTTTGGGAAACTGCGTTTTTGGCGGCAACCACAACCCGAGGGAAACGGATGCGCTGGCTGTGCGCATTACGTTTTCACTGGAGAATGACCGATTGAAAAGCATGCAGGCTTCCTTGCACCCCTTCCGGTTTACAGGCGGTGCAAAAGGCAACAGCTTTCAACCCCGCCTGCTTTCCGGCAAGCAGGCGCAAGCGGCGCTGAAAAAGGTGCAGCAGGATACAGCCTTCCCTCTTCCTCCTTTTGAAGAGGAGACCGGCGCCCTGCTGCCTCCTGTCCCGGCTGAATAAACAATTTGCGGAGGTCTTCATGAAATTCGCCCCCATTCTGCTGGCTGTAATCCTGCTCCTCATGCCGTCCTGCCTGGCCGAAGAAGTGACGCTTACCCTCTCCTTCGCGGGAGACTGCACCCTGGGCAGCGAGGAATACCTGCGGGATCGGAACGGCTCCTTCGATTCCTTCATTAAGGAGCACGGCGTGGAATATCCCCTGGAAAAGGTCCGGGATGTCTTTCTGAACGACGACTGGACGGTGGTCAACCTGGAAGGTGTTCTGGCGGACAGCGCCCAGGGCGAAAACAAGAAGCAGACCTACCGTTTCCGGGGGCCTTCCTCGTTTGTGAATATCCTGACCTCAAGCGGGATCGAAATGGTCAATCTGGGCAACAACCACACCGATGATTACGGGAAAACCGGCATGGAAAGCACCAAGGAGATTTTGAAAAACGCCGGCATTGCTTACTGCGAAAAAGAGGATGTGTACATCCTGGAAAAGGACGGCATCCGTATTGCCTTTCTGGGGCTGACCATTACAGATTATAACACCCATGGCAAATCCCTGAATAAAAGGATCGCTTCGTTAAAATCGGAAGACGGCTGCCAGTTTGTGATCGTGAATCTTCATTTTGGCTGGGAATACTCCTTTGTACACAACAAAAAGCAAAGGCTCACTTCCCACGAGGTCATATTGAGCGGGGCGGATCTGGTGGTGGGTACCCATCCCCATGTGGTACAGGGCATTGAAATCTACAAGAACCGGCTCATTCTCTACAGCGTGGGCAATTTCAGCTTTGGCGGCAACCTGAAACTAAACCCACGCAGCCTGCAAGCCTACATCGCACAGGTGAAGCTCACCTTTGAAGGCGGCGCGTTCAAAAGCCAGCAGCTTACCATTCTTCCCGTTCATACCAGCGGCACTCAGCCGCAGAACAATTTCCAGCCCTATCATGTCACCGGGGAGGAAGCGCAGGCCGTTATAAAGCGCATCCAGGGAGATACTCCCTTTCCCCTGAACCCGTATGCGGAGGGGATCGGCGCCGTGCAGGATGCCGTCCCTGCCAACTAGAAAAGCGGGACTCTTTCTAAAAGCCGATGAATCATGTCCCTATTCCATTGGAAAGGTGATTGTTATGCAGGAATCCATCCAACAGGTCATTTCTCAAATGCGCGGCCGGGGTTTTGAGGTGGTGCCGCTGGAGACGTCGCAGGAGGCCCGGGAATTTCTGCTCAGCCACATCCCCGCGGGCGCTACCGTGGGCGTGGGCGGTTCCATGACCATCCGGGAACTGAATGTGGTACCTGCCCTCCGGGAAAAAGGCCATCAGGTAACCTGGCACTGGGAAGTGCCCAAGGAGGAAGTATCCGCCGCCCGTGCAAAAGCAAGGCTGGCGGATGTTTATCTGGCCTCCACCAACGCCGTTACCAGGGACGGGCAGCTCGTGAACATCGACGGCGTCGGAAACCGCGTAGCTGCCATGTTTGACGGCCCCAAGCAGGTGTACCTTGTCATCAGCCATTCCAAGCTTACGGACGGTGGGCTGAACACCGCCATCGCCCGCGTCAAGCAGCAGGCCTGCCCGCCCAACGCCAGACGGCTGTCGCTGGACACGCCCTGCGCCCACACGGGGATATGCAAGGTGCAAACCTGCGGCGACGACTGCATGTGCAATATCATTGTAGCCATATCGCGCCCCCCCAAGGGGAAAAAGATCACTGTGCTGCTGGTGGAGGAAACGCTGGGATACTGAAACAAGGAAACGCCTCTTCAAATGCACTTGAAGAGGCGCTTTCTTAATCTTTGATGACTTCCAGCAGCGTGAGGCTTTTGATGCGCCACTGGCCGTTTTCACGGGTGAGCACCGCCCGGTACTTCGCACTCTGCCACCTGGGCGGCGACAGGCTCTGCTCGCCTCCGGCAGCCAGCAGCGCCTCCCGGCTGGCGTTGTTCACGCGCCCGTCGATGCGGGGGATGCTTTCGGTGATGTCTGCCCTGGCCGTATCCTCCCAGGGCCAGCACCACATCCATTCCATTTCAAGCCGGTGGTCAATGCCGCGGACCGTATAATGCGTATAGGGCGAATTCCCCTGTTTGGCCAGAACGAGCGCTTCGTCCCTATCAAGGAAGCTGTTTTGAAAATATTTGCTCAGTTCCTGCGGTTCTTCCCCCATCATGATCACCTGAGCCCGTTTGGCCATGCCATCCTTGAGCACAATATAAATGTTGGTAGCGTTCATGGAATAGTAAAACGCCACCGTCATCAGCCCAAGCAAAGCGCACAAAAGCATTAACCGCGTAGCCAGGTACCATACAAACCGTCGAAGATACTTCACGAAAGCGGCTCCTTTCGCCCGGATGACCATACAACGATCCAGCCTCATCCTCCCCTGCATTATACCTGATTTCAGTCAGTCCCGCAATGCCGGTTACGGGGAGTGCATTCCCCTACCCGTTTCTCCGAGGCCTTGCCGTTATGGAAGCGGTGCAGCGCAGCCTTCGATCACAGTGTCTTTACCATGGACCATCGGCTTTTGCGGCGGGCAAACACCGGATGGTTCCTTCGCTCCCACCGGCTGTATTGCAGCTGCTGCATCTGCCTGCGCAGCATTCTTTTTTGATCGAGCCAGTATTTGATGAAGCTTAGCATATTATTGCTCCTCCTGTCCCCTGTCGAAACCGGCTGAATGCAGGGCGAGCACCTTTTGAAGCTCTTCCCGCTTGCTTTTCCTGGGCGTTCTCTGCCCATACTCATACTTTTGATACGCGCTGCGGGAGATGCCGCATGCGTCCGCCACCTGCACTTGGGTCATGCGGACAGAAAGCCTTGCCTCAACCAGCCAGCCACGGTAGGCCAGTGCTTTCCTTTCCCTATCCTGCCATTTCGGTTGCATCATGTGTACATCCTCCATATGCGAACATTTGTTTGCATTATATACTGTGGCGCATTTTTTGTCAACCCCCTTTTCAAATTTCTGTATTAAAAAAATAAAAAGCAACTGTCGCATCCTGGCGCATGGGCACAGTGTTTCGCGCCTCAAATCAACATATCCGCCGACATGGTCATCATATACTGTGAACAGTGTTATATGGGGAGGAGCCGGTATGAAAGTGAACGGGGAGCTGTTTGCGCTGGTCAACACGCTGGCCAACGGCCTGTCCCTATGGCTTGCGGTCCGCTTGCTTGGCGGGCCCGTACCGGAATGGAAGCGTATCTTTGTAGCAGCCCTTTGCGGCACAGCATATGGAATCGCAGCTTTTTGGCCCGGGCTTTCTTTTTTGCGAACGGTTCCCTTTGTGCTCCTGTCGGCGCTGCTTATGGTAAGAATCCTGTTTCCTCATCTGCGGCCGCTGCTTGTACTGAAGGCGGTGCTGTTGATACTGCTTTGCGGCCTTTTGCTGGGAGGATTTTTAAGTTGGCTCGTGCTGCAGGGAATTTCCATATGGCTTGCCTTCGGGACGCTGTTTTTGTCGATGGCCGGGGCTGCCTTTTTTTGCGGTATCAGGATCAAAACCTCATCCAAAGTGACCATGGTGGAAATTTCTATGGAAGGCGGCAGCATATTCCCCGAAGCTGTCCGTTTGCCCGCTATGCTGGATACGGGCAACCAGCTTACCGATCCCATCACGGGGCTGCCGGTGGTGGTGGCTTCCTCCAGTTCATTGAAACCCCTTTTGCCCGCTGCCGTGAAGCCGGATAACCCGGAGACCCTGCCTGTGGGGTTCAGGTTTTTGCGTGTGCAAACCACCGCGGGCCATAAGCTGATGATGTGCTTCCGCCCCAGCCATTTTCGCGTGCAATTGGAAGGCACCTGGCATGACAGCCAGGTGCTCATTGCCATAGCCCCTACCGGTTATGACGGCGCCCAGGCGCTTGTGCCTGCCGCCGTGGTGGAGGCATTATAAGGAGGAAATCTTCATGCGCTTAAAAGTGCTCGTCATTCCCCGGCGGTGGTATACAATCTTGCGCAGGAAGGTACTGTTCTGGCTGGCCCTTTTGCATCCGGGCCAGGTCCATTACATCGGCGGGCCCGATCCGCTGCCCGTTCCCCTGTCGCCCCAGGAGGAGCGACTGCTTGTGGAGCAATTGAGGGACGATGACGGCACGGTGCGCTCCATCCTTATCGAGCGAAACCTGCGCCTTGTTGTGTTTATCGCCAGAAAGTTTGAAAATACGGGCATCGCGCTGGAGGACCTGATCTCCATCGGCACCATCGGGCTGATCAAGGCGGTGAACACATTCGACCCCGACAAAAAGATCAAGCTGGCCACCTACGCCTCCCGATGCATTGAAAACGAGGTACTGATGTTTTTGCGCCGCAACAGCCGCACACGTCTGGAGGTTTCCCTGGATGAACCGCTGAAAACCGACTGGGACGGCAATGAGCTTTTGCTCTCCGATGTTTTGGGCACAGAAGGCGACATGGTATATAAATGTATTGAAGAAAGTGTGGAAAAGCAGCTTCTCTCCTGCGCTCTGGATCACCTGAGTCCCAGGGAGCAGCGCATCATGCAATTACGTTTCGGCCTGTCCGGGGGCCAGGAAAAAACACAAAAGGAAGTCGCCGATATTCTGGGAATTTCGCAATCTTACATTTCAAGATTGGAAAAACGCATCCTTTCACGGCTGCATGTCGAACTGACACGCATCAGCAGTTAGTTTGTCGCACGGCATAAAACCCCCCTCATGGGGTCATACTGCATTCATCCGGAATCGTGGAGGAATGCGGTATGGCAACAGGAAAGGTAGAAATCTGCGGCGTAGACACATCCTCTTTGCCCGTTTTGAACAATGAACGCATGCGTCAGCTTTTCCCCCTGGTCCACAGCGGCGACCAGGCCGCGAGGGAAGAATTCATAAGAGGCAACCTGCGTTTGGTTCTGAGCGTGATCCAGCGCTTTACCAACCGGGGCGAAAATGTGGACGATCTGTTCCAGGTAGGCTGCATCGGGCTCATCAAAGCCCTGGACAACTTTGATGTGACTCAAAACGTCAGGTTTTCCACGTATGCGGTGCCCATGATTATTGGCGAAATCCGCCGCTATCTTCGGGACAACAACGCCATCAGGGTCTCGAGGTCACTTCGGGACATCGCCTACAAGGCATTGCAGGCCCGTGACCGGCTGGCCGGCAGCCTGAACCGGGAGCCCACCGTTACCGAGCTGGCCGCCGAGCTGCACATCCCAAGGGAGGATGTGGTGTTCGCCCTGGAGGCCATTCAGGACCCAGTATCCCTCTTTGAGCCAGTATACAACGACGGCGGTGACGCCATCTATATCATGGACCAGGTGAAGGATGACAAGCACGTGGACGAAGCCTGGCTGGAGGAAATCACCATCAAGGAGGCCATGCGCCGCCTGAATGACCGGGAAAAGCGCATTTTGCGGCTTCGGTTTTTCGAGGGCCGCACCCAGATGGAAGTGGCCAACGAAATCGGCATCAGCCAGGCACAGGTGTCAAGGCTCGAAAAAAACGCGCTGCTCCACATGCGAAAGCATGTGCAGGTGCAGCAAATGTAATCCACGAAAAAGACGGGCCATTTTCTTAAGTCCGCACTTTTGCCTGCGGCCTTGCGCACCACCCTGCACTTCGTCCGGGTGGTGCTTCGTTTTCAAATGGCAAGGTCTTTTCTTTTTGTTCCCCCACAATTGGTATGGCGGTTCATAGCCTGTTCCCCTGCAACTTTCCCCTTCCTTTCGCATAAAACTAAGGAAGGGAGGTGCATACCCGTGAGCCTGTCGGAAATGCGCACCAAGGATGTGGTGAACACCTGCGACGGCCGCCGCCTGGGCAAGGTGATGGATATCGAGTTTTGTGAAAAGGACGGTACGGTCCAAGCCATAGTAGTGCCTGGGGAGTTCAATATGCTGTCGATGCTAAGAGGCGAAAAGTGCGGCATCGTCATTCCCTGGAACAGAATCTGCAAAATCGGAGACGATGTGATTCTGGTCAACATAGAGGATTTGTAATCCATGCAAAGTTCTCTACATTTTGTCGAAAACCGGCTGCGTTTCCCTTTACGTCTTTCAGGGATTGGGATATAATAAAAAAAACGTAAGAGACGGCGCTCCCGTCCCGGAGGAAGAAAATACATGAGATGCCAATACTGCAGTTGCCCCGACAGCAAGGTGATTGATTCCCGCCCTACCGAGGAGGGCAACAGCATACGCCGCCGCCGGGAGTGTATGCAATGCGGACGGCGGTTCACAACCTATGAAAAAATTGAACTTGTTCCCCTGCTTGTCGTAAAAAAAGACAAGCGCAGGGAGCCCTTTGACAGCCAAAAAATCCGCAACGGCATTTTGCATGCCTGCGAAAAACGTCCCATCTCCCTGGCGGAGATCGACGCCGTCGTTACAAGGATTGAGCAGAATGTATACAACACCATGGAAGCGGAGGTCACCACCCGTCAAATTGGGGAAATGGTGATGGAGGAGTTGAAAAAGCTGGACGAGGTGGCCTATGTGCGTTTTGCCTCCGTGTACCGCCAGTTTACCGACATCTCCAGCTTCATGGAGGAATTGACCAAGCTTTTGAGCGAAAACCAGCACCACAAAGAGGAAAACATTTGATTTGCACAGGTCCTTGCCTTGGGGCTATCCTTCGGCAACGGCCTGTTTTTCATGAAATACGCAGGAGGAATACCATGAAAGCCGCTGTTTTTTACGGGAGGCATGACATAAGGGTGCAGGAAGTGCAGGAACTGCCCCTTGGCCCCCAGGATGTACGCATCGCCGTTAACTATTGCGGCGTGTGCGGTACGGACATTCATATCTACGAAGGCGATCCCGGTGCCGCGCCTGTCACGCCGCCCAACATACTGGGCCATGAAATGTCCGGCATCGTGCTGGAAACAGGCGCCGGTGTCACCCAGGTAAAAGCCGGCGACCGGGTGGCGGTGGACCCCAATGAAATGTGCGGCCAGTGCTTTTACTGCCGCAACGCCATGGGCCATTTCTGCACCCATATGACCGGGTACGGCACCACCGTCAGGGGCGGCTTTGCCCAATACCTCACTGTGCCGGAAAAGCAGGTATACAAGATCCCCGATCATTTGCCACTCAAGCATGCCGCCCTTTGTGAGACGGTCTCCTGCTGCGTGCACGGCATCGACCTGTGCCGCATCCGCGCCGGGCAGACGGTGCTGGTGATTGGAGCCGGGCCCATCGGCCTGATCATGCTGCAACTGGCAAGGCTACAAGGCGCTGCACACATCATTGTTTCTGAGCCCACGGCGCAAAAGCGGGAGTTGGCGCTGAAGCTGGGCGCAGACAAAGCGGTCGATCCCACGCGGGAGGACTTGGCAGAAATATTGGCCGGTTATCCAAATGTGGATTGCGTGATAGAATGCGTAGGCAGCGTAAAGACCATGGCCCAGGCAGTTCAGCTTGCAGGCTGCGGCGCTGTGGTGATGTTCTTCGGCCTTACACCGCCGCACGCGGAGCTTGCCATAAAGCCTTATGAGGTCTTTGCCAAGGAACTGCACATCACCGCATCGTTCATCAATCCCTACACCTTTACCAGGGCCATTTCCCTGCTGGCGGAGAAGAAGATTAATGTTTGTGACATGATCAGCCTGGAGCTTTCTCTTGGCGATATTTTGAAGGTTTTTGAGGATCCTTCCTGCCGCCAGGGCGGCAAGGTGCTTATCTCCATGGGCATGGAAGAAAAATGATTCCCCTTTCCCCTTATACAAAAATCCCATGCCTTATCAAAAAGCATGGGATTTCTTTTACTTTTGAAACTTGCTTTACAGTGCCCCGTCAATGACGCCCGTTGCAATGGCGTTTGCTGCAAGTGTGAATGAAGCGGCCTGCCCGCCTAAGCGGATGACCATTGGCAGCGCCTTGCCTGTTTTATTGAGGAAAACAGCAATCAGCGTTCCGTCGGGATTTTGGAAGGACACGGTATCCAGCTTGTCGGTATAGGCGGAGGATGCGATTCGTTTGGCTCCCGGTTTGATGAAGCGGCTGAAATGACCAACATATTCAAAGCTGAGCTTCTTTTCCACCGTATTCTGCTTAGGGTCGCACATGAGCGGCGCTTCGCAGAAGTTGCCCACATGATTGGGGCCACCTTTTTCATTCAGCAGGATGTTCCAGTCCAGATAGCCGTGCATGCCGGCCCGCAAATTGCCGATGATATCATGGGCGTACATTCTGGCATGGGCAAGCTGGTCGTCCGCGCCAAAACGGCTGTATTCCACGCACCCTTCTGAGAACACCAGCTTCTTGTCCGGGAACTGCTCGGCCGTAAGGCGCACCGCGTCAAAATGTTCGCCGCTGTACCAGTGAAAGGCGACGCCATTCACCATCCTGCCGGTCTTTTCGTCAATGATTTCCCTGGCCCGCTCATATACCCGCTCCTTGTTGTGATCCCAGATGTAGATGCCCACCTCCCCAAGGCCGTTCTTTTCAAGGGCCGGATACAGGTAGTCCCGCAGGAAGGTTTTCTCCTCTTCAGCAGTATAGACGCAGGAATCCCATGTTTGAACGGCTTTGGGCTCGTTTTGCACGGTGAGCATGGCAATATTGTAACCCCGTGCCCTGTATTCCTTGATATAGCGGCAGATATAATTGGCCCAGCGCCCATAGTATTCGGGCAGCAAATATCCGCCGCCGTTTTTCTGGCCGCTGCTTTTCATGAAGGCAGGGGGGCTCCAGGGCGAAAGCATCAGGGTGAGGCGCGTTCCGGCCGTCTCCTGGGCACGGCCCAAAAGGGGCAGCACATACCGCTCATCCCGCTGGAGGGAAAAGGTGGCAAGCGCCTCATCCTTGGAGTCGGTGACGGCGGAATAGTTGCCAAGCGAAAAATCGCAACTGTCCAAGGCTACCCGCGCCATGGTATATTGGTTGCCATTAGGCCCAAAGTACGCGTCCAGTATCTCCTGCTGCTTATCGGGGCTCATTTGGGAAAACACGTACCCGGCCGCCTCCGTAATGGCTCCTCCAAAACCCATGATCTCCTGATAGCGCGCCTCGGGATACAGGTTGACCGCATGGTTTTCCACGCCCGGATCGGCCTGAAAAGCCGCCGCATACTGCACCCTTTTCGCTTTTCCCCTCGAATAAACCGTGCTAGTCAGTTCCAGCTTCATAATAGTCCCCTTTGAAGGTATGTATTCATCGCGTCAGCTTTTGAATGCGCACCAGCGCAATCCGTTATGTACAAGCTGACGGAACGACGCGTGATCATAGGTCTTGTGGTCGTGGCCCGATGCGTAGCAGAACACGCGGCTGTTTTTGTATGTTCGGGCCCAGCCGATGGTTTTGATGCTGTTTGCGTTATCGGTGGTCAGGAGAACATGATTGCCCGGTTCTTCTGGCTCGCCAATAATATATGTTTCATCAATCACCTCAAGGTCGGCGATGCCACGGGTAATGGGATGGACAGCATCCGCAATATGCGTTCTGACGTGCTCATTCTGATGATAGGAGAACACGCCGTCCTCGCACCGTACCTTCACGCCCGATACCTGCGTCCACACATCCCATTTAGGGAAAGACAACAGGCCATGATGCAACAGCATAATCCCTTGTTTCGTGCCGCCCAGGCTTTGCGTAAGGTATTTGTACAGGGGGCCTGATTCATCCGGCTTTTTGAGGTTCATGTTGTAATAGAGCACCACGTCGTACCAGTCCCTGTTCTTTTCGTCCTGGCAATATAGGTCCAGGGGCTGTACAAAGCAGTTACAGTCTTCAAAAGACCAGAGCATGTTTTGAAAGCCGGCCACATCGTACGGGTGCCCTTCCACCAGCACGGCCACTTTGATCTTGCCGTCCATCGTATTCCTCCCATGGCCGTTTGGCCTATGTATTTCCATCTTGGGTTTGGCATTTCCTGCACCGGATATGATCATAGCACAGGATGTCAGAAAACGCCGCGTATCTGTCACTCCCCAAAAGGAAAATACATTGGCTTCGCTTTCTGACATCCTCGGAAAAGTGATGGCACTGTCCCCATTAATAAACTTTGCTTCTGAGAGATTGCAGATACTTGAGCGTCTTGTCCGTTTCGTAAGCATAATCAATTTCTTTGGCCCCGTTGGTAATCACCCACGGGCAGGCAGCGGAAACGCCCTTGTCATAGCCGATCTCCTTGAGGATGCTAAACAGGCGCAGGAAGATTTCCTCCCGATTGCCCACATTGGGCTGCGCGCCGCCGTCGCCCTGAATGTGCACGTTCAGGCAGTAGTCCGGATACTTCAAAATATCCTCCAGCGGCTGCTCAAGCTCCAGGAAATAGTTCAGGTCCGCCATCACCTTGATGGAGCGGCGCCCCGTCAGCTTTGCGAAGGCGACGCCTTCCAGGTACCTGGGGAAGAGGGTGTCATGCTCGGCCTGGGGCTCCAGCGCAACCTGCATCCCGTACTTCTCGGCAAAGTCAGCCATGATGTTCACGGAGCTGATGGCCTGGTCGATGGCCTTATTGCGGTCAAAACCTTCCGGGCAGCGGAAGTGGCCGCCCCAGCAACCTACATACTTGATGCCAAGCTGATTTAGGCGCGCAAACTCCCGCTCCAGCATGAACAGTATCTTTTCACGGTCATACTTGGGGCCGCAGACCGCGTACAGGCTGTTGCCTGCGCCCAGCATATGGCTGGTCACCAGGCAAGGACGGCCGTCTTTCTTGTATGCCTCCTTGTTCGTTTCCCACTCGGCGTCGCACAGGAGCGGGTCTGCGTGTATGCTGGCGGGAACCTCGAAATACTCCCATTGCTTGTTCACCTTGTCAAGGGGTACAACGTCCACCACGATGCCGAACTGGAAAGGTTTGCTCATACTTTATCCTCCTGATTCCTACGTTTGTCTATTTATTCGCTTCCCCGTGTATCCAGGGAAGAAAATAGCTCGCAAATAAATTGATAAGCAATATAGTACTAGGATATGTTCACTACTCCCCTATGCCTTTTATAGAAACTGCTTTTCGGCAAATCAAGAAAGTAGTTTGGATTGCGAACTCATCGTTATGTCATCCTGAGGGCGTAGCCCGATGGATCTTGTGTTTTGTGAAGTAAAGATTCTTCGTCGCTTCACTCCTCAGAATGACATCTGCCGGGTATTCTTGGTGATCCGTATTGCTTCCCCGGCGAGCCGGGGAAGCAATTTTGTATTAGTCTTCGAACCGAACAGGGTTGGCGGCCATGTAGGCTTCAAACTCCGCGGCGATGGCGGCTGTCTTCGTCTTGTAGTCGCCTTCCACAAACTGCCGGAGCTCATCCATCGTTACTTCGCCGGTGACGTAGCGCACTTCCAGGCTGTTGAGCATCTGCGTTTCATCCGGGAATTCGGTGGGGATTTTGTCAATGGTCTTCACAAAGGGCGTATAGCAGCGGCGGGTGATGGCGCTGGCGGCAGAGGCTT
Source organism: Bacillota bacterium (assembly GCA_023411395.1). Taxonomy (GTDB): domain Bacteria; phylum Bacillota; class Clostridia; order Christensenellales; family Aristaeellaceae; genus JAEWAH01. The sequence goes on along the minus strand of JAEYOV010000002.1, from coordinate 81,234 downwards.
CCGCTTGCCACTTTAAGATCATTTCCGGCGTGGAGCCGCCCATCAAGGCTTCAGTGTCCTTGTAGGCATTGGCAAAGGACATCATATTGCTGGTGGTCTTACGGGCAGCTTCCGTCTGCTCAGGAGTGCGGTCAATGGCTCTCAGGTTAATGTCATAGCTGTTGTAGTGCAAGCCCTGAATACCCAATTGCATCATTACAAAGCCTTCCTCGGAGTTGGCCCAATCCAGGAAGCGCAGCACATCGGGGATTTTTTCGGACTTGGCGTTGATGAAGAAGGCCATCCAGTTGGAGGGCGGCATTACGTACACGGGCTTGTCTTCCTTGGTCAGGGTCAGCGGCGCGCAGTATACGTAATCGTCGGGACTTAAGCTGTACTTCTCCAAGATTTGCGTGGTGTAGTTCTTCTCGGAAGCGCCCACAATGCCCACACGGTTCTGGGCAAACTTCTCGATGTGCTCACTGCTCTTGTGGGTGATGAACTCTCTGTCGATTACGCCTTCGGAATACAAGGTGCGCATCAGCGTCAGATAATCATAGTAGGTGGATTTCAAAGCGCGGATCTTGGCGCTGCCGTCCTTATCAGGCATGCCATGATGCCAGGAGGAGATGCTGTAGGCCGTGGACAGAAAATCGTTGGCCAGATGCCATACGCCGGAATCCATGCTGTTCTGCTGTGCGCCGAAGCTGACGCCGTAGGTGTCGGCCTGGCCGTTGCCGTCCGGATCATTGAAAGTGAAGGCACGGCAGACATCGATGAACTCTTCCACCGTGGTGGGCACCTGCTTATTAGCGGCGTCCAGCCACTTTTTGTTGATGAGGAAGCCCCACTTGTCATAGGAATTGGGGCGCGGAATACCATAGATGCGGCCATCCTCCAGCACCTTGGTATCGCCGTACTGTTCGGGGGAAATGTTGCTTACAAGGTTCGGATAATCACCGATCAGATCGGTTACATCCGCCAGCAATCCCTCGCCGGCCCACTGCTTGGCGGAGATGTCCGCGCCGAAGATAAAGAAGTCAGGCATGTCGTCGGTGGCAACCAGCACCTTCACCCGGTCGCCGAAGCTGTTGAGCGGGGGCGCTTCCACCAGCAAGCGGATGCCCAGCTTGTCTTCGATGTACTGGAAGATGGGGTTGCCGTCCAGTTGGATTTCGGGGTTGACCTGCAGAACAACGGAAATCTCCACGACTTCCTTCTTTTCCGCCAGCGCCGCGCCGCAAAGCATGGTCAACGCCAGCACGAATGCGAGAACCAGGCCCAGGATCCGTTTGAACATGGAAAACCCTCCTTATTATTTTTCTCCATACAAATCTGTATGGCAGAATACGCTTTATTCCTTGACCGAGCCCAGCGAAATCCCCTTGACGAAATACTTTTGCATAAAGGGGTATACGATCAATATGGGCACGATGGTAATGACAATGGCCGCCATTTTCAGGGTAAAGGTGTGCGAGCGGTTCTGGGAGGTGAGCATCTGCGTCACCGGGGACACGGCGGAGGTATCCTCCACCACCAGTTCCCGCAAGACCAGTGTCAAGGGCCACAGCTTGCGGTCGGTAACATAGAGCATGGCGGAAAAGTAGCTGTTCCAGTAGCCCACCGCACAGAACACCACCATGGTGGCCACCGCGGGCGCAAGTAGCGGAAATACCACGGAGCCCAATATGCGCAGGTCGTTGGCGCCGTCGATTTTGGCTGCTTCCTCCAGGGATTCGGGAACAGTTACCTTAATGAAATTCTTCATCAAAATCAGGTTGAAGGCACTGATGCAGCCGGGGAGGATCAACGCCCAGATCCTGTTGTTCAGGCCCAGGGTGCGGATCAGCACATAGTTGGGGATCATGCCGCCGTTGAAGAACATAGTGAACAGAATCATGCCCATCACCAGCCGGTGCCCCTTCAAAGCCGTTTTGGAGAGGGGGTAAGCGGAGATCGTCAACAAAAAAACGCTGAGCGCTGTACCCACGAAAGTAATCAACAATGTCACCTTGTACCCCGACTGGATTAGGCTGTAGTCCATGATCTGCTTATACGCTGTCAGATCAAATTGGTTGGGGATGATCCTCATGGGGTTTTCAATGTACTCCGTATAGGGCATGAAGGATACGAATACCACGTATATAAAGGGTGTCAGGCACAGGAAGGAGAATAGGGCAATGCCCAGAATGGAGATGGATTCCACTACCCAGTCGCCTTTCCCCCGCACAAGCCCGCTGCGCTTTGCCATACAATCCCCCCCGCCGTGAAAATCGCTGCTATTAGAAGATTCCTTCCTCCCCCATGGCCTTGGCCCCGGCATTGGCCAGCACAAGGAGCACAAAACCCACAACGGAGCTGAACAACCCCACCGAAGTGGCAAAGGAAAAGCGGCCGTTGACCATACCCATCTTGTAGGTGTAGGTTTCAAATACTTCCGCCACAGCCAGGTTGCTGTTGTTCTGCAGCACGTAAATCTGCTCAAAGCCGTTGCTCATCAGGTTGCCGATGGACAATAGAATCAGAATCAGTATAGTTGAACGGATGCCCGGCAGCGTGATGTGCCAGATCCTTTGAAGCTTGCCCGCGCCGTCAATGGTGGCTGCCTCATACAGATCCGGGCTGATGGCGGTGATGGCCGCGAGATAAATGATGGTATCCCAGCCCGCCTGCTTCCACACATGGGACATGAGAGCGATCCCCCGAAAATACTTGTCGCTGCCCAGGAAGAACACCGGCTCCAGCCCAAGCGCCTTCAGCCAGATGTTCACAATCCCCCAGGAAGGCGAAAGCAGATTCACCAGGATCCCGCCGATGACTACCCAGGAGATGAAGTACGGAAGATAGATGGTGGTCTGGGCCAGGCGCTTTAACCGAAGCAGCGGGATCTCATTGAGCATCAAGGACAAAAGAATGGGTATGGGAAAGCAAAACAGCAGGCGCATAAGGCTTAAAAGCAGGGAATTGGTCAGTACCCGGTAAAAGTCCCGAAGGCCGAACAGATAGATAAAGTTGCTCAGCCCGCTCCAGGGGCTGCCCAGGATGCCCCGGGAGAACTTGAAATCCTTGAAGGCAATCACAAGCCCGTACATGGGCAGGTAGTGGAAAATAATAAAGTACGCGACGCAGGGAACCAGAAGCAGATACAGATACCGGTGGATAAGAAAGTACCTTGTTCCCCGAACGAGCCGGTTCTTTAAGGGGTTGGTTGCAAGCATGGCGCTCCCACCTATTTTGATTCGTTCACGTTTCGCTGTCTCTATTGTATTTCATGTACGCATTGTCGTAAATCAACAAACCAGCTTTGAATTCTTGTGCATTTCGCATTTGTTGGGGCAACTGTTGGAATTCGAAGTTCCTTTTTGAAACTGCTCCGTTTTCAAATAGGTTTTTTGGCCATTCTCCCCTGCTCTGTGTCATTTTTTAAAATCGAATCGCCGGCGCATGGATTATTGAAGTTGATAAACAGGCTGCTTCCAAAAACGAATCGCGGCACGAAGCAGAAAAAATCTGTTTCATGCCGCCCATTTTCAAAGATCAATGCCTCTAGCTTCGCTTTTGCTTCACCACGATCTTTGTATACACATTGAGCTTGCTTTCGATGGCAACTTCCCCTTGCCCGTCCGAACAGGCACGGACGCGGCTGATGACATTTTTGAGGCCGTACCCGCTTTTGGATATTTCCCCGTCCCCCCGTAAAATCGCCCGAATCATCTCATCAGGGATACCGTTGCCGTCGTCCTCCACCACCAGGTAATAGTCCGTTTCGTCGCAGTAGGTATAGATGGTTATGTTCAGCGGCGCGCCGCTCTCCCTGCGCCCATGGTAGATGGCGTTTTCCACCAGCGGCTGCAGCGTAAGCTTCACCGTGCGCTGGGACAGCAATTCTTCTTCAATATCCATATGCACGTTTATTTCATCGCCGTAGCGCAGCTTTTGCAGATAGATGTAAGCATTGAGCTGACCCACCTCGTCGGCCAGCGTGGCCTGGTTCTCGTCCAGCGACAAGCCGTAACGCAGGAAAAGCGCCAGCTTTTCCACCGCCTCCGCCAGCGCTTTCTTGTCGTCCTGCCGTGACAGCCATTTGATGGAGGAAAGGGCGTTGAACAGAAAGTGGGAGTTGATCTGTGCCCGAAGCGCCGATATTTCCGCCACGCGCTTCAGCTCATTGATATCTTTGATCTCGGCAATGAGCTGGCGTATCTTCTGGCGTGTGTCCTCCGCCTCGTCCGAGAGGATCTTGAACTCATCCTTCCCGTCCATTTGAAGATTCTGTGTAAGATCGCCGTTGCTGATATTGGCAATTTTCTCCTGAAGCTGGCCCAAACGGCGGTTCATGCGGGTGGAAATGGAACGTACAAACAAAAGGGCTGTGGCCATCACCGCCAGGATAATCGGGAAAAGCTGGCCGTACATTTTCCAAAATCCCTGCTCCAGGTATCCGGCGCTGGTGCGTATGGCCACCGTCCAATTCAGCGGCATGCTCATTTCCACAAATTCCAGCGTGTTAATTCCGCTAAGCGGCGTTGTTTGGTGCGAACCAAGCTGTGGCGCCCACTTGTTTGCATACAAAAGGCGGCGGAATTCCTCCCGGTTGGAGTCGGAAAGAAGCAGACCGTCATTCAAAAGCAAGATGCGGTTGCCCGTCTTGTCTTCATTGAAGAAGCCATGCAGCTCCGTTTCATAAACGCACAACTCCAGGTAGTAGGTATGATTGCGGTTCGTTTGATACGCCTTTTTGAAAAGAGAGAATACCTTTTCGTTCCTGCTGTTCAGGTACGTGCCCGTCCACAGCTCATTGTTCTGATAAGCGCGCCGCCCGGGAACAAACTCAGAAAAAATCAGATGTCCGGCGTTTTTTAAAACATCGTCTTCACGGAACGCGCCGTCCATATATACGCGCACGCTGCGCACCTTGCCGGCGTTCAGGTTGATGAATTCCGCTGCCTTGCGCTCCACCAGCCGTTCCACGTTCAGCCTGTCGCCGCGCTCCATAGCCTCGATCAGTTCATGATCGGACAACAAAAGCTCAAGATATGAACTATAGTTATCCATCTTGTTTTCCAGGTTGATGGCGATCTGCCTTGCCTGGGTGCGCACGGTAAGCTCCGCCTGGTCCCGGTAGCTGGTCTTTAGAATGAACTGCAAAAGCTGCATGATCACCAGCACCAAAAAGGCGATGACGACTACAAAATAGATGGATATCTGCGTTTTGAATTTCAGGTTATGCAGGATGCTCATTATATTTTACCGTGCCCGAAAGCTGCTGGCGGTATTCGCTGGGCGTTACGCCGCGCTCTTTTTTGAAGATGGTATGGAAATAGGTGATATTTTCATACCCGCACATCAGGGCGATATCCCCTATCTGCATCAGCGGATTTTGCAAAAGCTCCTCCGCCTTTTGCAACCGCACCTGAGTCAGATACCGGCCAATGCTCATTTTCCGCTGGGCCTTGAAGGTAGCGCCGATATAATTGGGCGTGAAATGGATCATTCTGGCAATGGACTCAATGGTGAGCGACGTATTGTATTTTTCGTGGATGATGGCCTCAATCTCTTCCACAATCTGCTGGCGTTTTTTTTTCTTTTCATCTTTATCCCCCGCCGCCTGCGGCGTGGGCCAGGCACTGTCCCGAAGGATCCGGTCATACAGTTGGGCAGGCCCCACGGGGGATTCGTTTTCAAACGCGCTTTCGATTTGAACGTTCTCACAGCCTCTTTCATGAAACAATTGCTCCAATTGCTGCCTGAAGCCTGCGACATTCTGCTTTGCAACCGGCTCGGAAAACATAGCGACCGTGATCAAAACCCCGGCGTTCAAACAAACGTTGATGCAACGGCTGCACATTTGCGCGCATTTGCGGTTGAAAACATCCATGGCTGAATCAATGAGCCTGGATTTCTTGGCGTCGTAAAAGCTCAGCAGCAGACACATGTGAACAGCGGGCGTACACAGCCACTCCAGATCCAGGTTGGCCGCATCCTCCATATTTACGGGCATTCCGGTTAAAAGCCTGTTCACCAGCGCCTGCCGGGCCAGGTTCATGCTAATCCTGTAATTGTTCTGGATGCGGTTGTACAGCTTTTGTTCCAGCGCTTTTTGCGTCACCTCATCCGCCGCGCGCTTCACGGTCTGCAAAAGCTCCGCCTCGTTGATGGGCTTGGTGATATAGGCAAACACGTTCAAATTTACGGCCTGCTTGGCATATTCAAAATCATCGTAGGAGCTGACAAACAGAATCTTGATCTCCGGGGCAAAGCTGCGGATACGCCGCGCCATCTCAATGCCATCCATCACAGGCATCTTCACATCCGCCAGCACAATATCCGGCTGCAACTCTATCACCTTGTTAAGTCCCTGGGAGCCGTTGGCGGCCTCGCCAATGATCTGAACGCCGATCAAATTCCAATCGATACAATTTTTCAGCGATGTACGCTCAAAGCTTTCATCTTCCACCAGAATCATGGTTGCCACCCTTATCCCTCCATTCACGGAAGAACGTATACAATTCACAATTCAAAAGTAATTTGATTATAGCATCCCTTTATATGAATGTAAACAAAAACAAAAGCTGCGTTTCCCATAAGGTCAGCAGCCTTTGTTTGCGGCAAATCTCAGAATTTCCAATCAGTTCTTCGGCATTTCGCTCATCAGTTCCGCCGGGGAGAAGGGAAAGGTGAGCAATCCCGCCGCGCCGCTGGCGAGCGTGGAAGGCTGGGCGAAAAACACAATGTTCCCCTGGTCATCCAGGTAAAAATCGTTTTCCGGGTAAAATTCCGCAAACAGGTTTTCTTCCGTCAGTTCCTCATAGTACTCCACGGTGCCTGTCTGCATCTGCTCCACAATGATATCCCATACCAGCCGGTAGACCGTATCGACAAGGTTCGTCGCGGCCACCTCATCCTCTTGCGAAAAGCCCAGCACGGTTGGCAGCGTTACGAGACCGCCCGCGCTATCCCCGCCCCTTGCAAACACGTTGGCCTGGATGGTTTGCCACTCCGCCACGCCCATGAATTGCTCCTGAGAGAGAACAACAGAGAAAAAATCATCCGTATTTGCGGTCACCTGAAAGCTGATATGCATATAGGCGGATATCCCGGCATCCATACCACCGCTGGCCTCATCATACAGCATAGGCGCGACGATTTGGAGCAGTTCCTCCACTGCCTCCTGATAGTAAACGTTAATGATGTTATCCGTTTCCGTCCCGGGCGCCACCTGGGGATAGGCATAGGTGAGCAGGAAAGCGGCGTTGTCCACCGTGCTTCCTTCCGGATAAGCGACTTCCCCGGCCAAGGGCTGGGTAAGGGCAAGCGGTTGGGCAGAAGCGGGCAGTGTGGCCAAGCCAAGCAGCAAAATCAAGGAAACCAGGAAACTGATTTGCTTTTTCATAGTTCTCCTTCCAGGGCGTATTGCCCGCCGAAGCCTCAAGGCATCCGGCATCAAAACATGTCCCCACAAACAACAAACGCTTCAAACGCTTCAAAGCATCCCCGGTTCGCTTTATTGGGCCGTGCGGTATTCCGACGCGCGGATGGCGGCGATATTGCCTTCCCCCACCGCTTTGGCGATTTGCAACGGGTGGCCTGTGCAATCGCCGGCGGCATAGATGCCGGGCAGGTTGGTTTCCATGAAGCGGTTGACGGGAATGAAAGCGCCTTCCGTTTTCAATCCGGGCAGCAGCTGATCGATGGCCACCGCGGGACGGAAAACAAACACGCCGGCAGCGCCGTACACCCCCTTGTCGGTAATGACCGCAAGGCCGCCTTCCGCCTCCTGAATTCCGACCGGCTTTTCGTTAAAGAACCTCACACGGCCGTCGAGCCCTTGTGTATCATGCCTCTTCAGCGGGAAATAAATCAGCTCCTCTGCCAGATCCGCCAGAAAATTGGCCTCGTGCAGGCCCTGCTCGCCGCTGGAGAGCACCGCCACCTTCTTGCCGCGGTAGAACATGCCGTCACAGGTGCCGCAATAGCTGACACCCCGGCCCAGGTATTCCGCTTCCCCCGGAAGGGGCTTGGGCCGGGCGGCGCCCATGGCCAGAATCACCGTTCTTGCCTCGATGACCTCGTTCTCCGCCAGCAGCAGATAGCTGCCCCCGTTTTCCATGATTTGGCGGACCACCGCCCTTTGAAGCGACGCACCCATATCCGTGGCCTGCCGCGCAAAAACATCCAGCATACTTTTCCCGCTGACGCCCGGCAATCCCGGATAGTTATCCACTTTGTCCGCTTTGGCCAGCCAGGTACTTTCCTCCGCCGGCGAAAATACGCAAACATCCTGATTCCGCATCCTGGCCGTTATGGCCGCGGACCATCCGGCAGGCCCGCCGCCCACAATGGCAATGTCCAGCAAAGCATCTTCCTCCCTTGGTGTTCTATTCATCAACATATCAGCATCCGCCATGCTTGTCAATCCCCAATTCCCTGTGAGAAAGACAGAGCCTGATGTCATGCGTTGAGAACCCGCTTTCATAAAGCCTCTTTACCTATTCTTGCTTCGATGGAGCGGAAATTTGCATTTTTTTTCGCATTCGGGTGGCGGTTTGATGTATAATAAGCATGGAATCTTATTTAATCAGCGTTCATACGCGAAGGAGTTTCCAGTGGATACGATTGCCGTCACTTCAAAAACAAACCCCATTTCACAAGAAGAAGTCTCAAACCATTTGGATCTGCTGCTTGCCCAATATCCGAACCTCAAAAAGCTGTTGATCATACCACCGGACATCACGCGCTTTTATTCCATGGCCGGGATGATCACGCGGATATTGTACCGTAAGCTTTGCGATGGTGTTCAGGTGGATATCCTCCCGGCCACAGGCACCCATGTTACCATGAAAGCAGAAGAAATCCGGCGTATGTTCGGCGATATTCCCCTTGAACGCTTTCTTGCCCATAACTGGCGGACCGATACGGTGAAGCTGGGTACTGTTCCCGCGCCGTTCGTGCACGGCGTTTCGGATGGCCTGTTTGAAACGGATATCGATGTGGAGGTCAACAAAAAGCTGTTCACGGGCGGCTATGACCTGATCCTGTCCATCGGCCAGGTGGTGCCCCATGAGGTGGCGGGCATGGCCAACTACAGCAAAAACATATTCGTGGGCGTGGGCGGGCGGCAGATGATCAACAAAACCCACATGCTGGGGGCTGTCTGCGGCGCGGAGGCGGCGCTGGGCAACGACCACGCGCCGGTAAGGCAGGTCTTCGATTATGCGCAGGAACGCTTCCTTGGCGGCCTGCCCCTTGTGTATATTCTCACCGTAGTGAACAAGGGCGGGGAAGACGTAGATCTCAACGGCCTATATATCGGTGACCGGCGGGACGCGTTCGAACAGGCGGTTGCTTTATCGCAGGAACTGAATATCAACTATGTGAACCGCCCCGCCAGGAAGGTGGTGGCTTATTTGACACCAGAAGAATATCATTCCACCTGGGTGGGCAACAAGGCCATCTACCGCACCCGGATGATCGTGGCCGACGGCGGGGAACTGGTTGTGCTGGCCCCGGGGATAAACACTTTCGGTGAAAATACGGAAGTGGATCAAGCCATCCGCGCATACGGTTACACGGGTACCCGGCGCATTCTGGAATTGTACAGGCAAGGCGCTTTTGAAAACCTGCTGATGGTATCGGCCCATTTGATCCACGGTTCGTCGGACGGGCGTTTTCAGATCACCTATGCCACCGATCCTTCCCTGTTATCCAAGGCGGAAGTGGAAAGCGTAGGCTTTACACATATGGATGTTCGGGAAGCTATGCTCCGCTATGATCCCCATGCGTTAAAAGACGGCTGGAACACGCTCCCGGACGGTGAGGAAATCTACTATGTGGACGCGCCGGGCTTGGGGCTATGGAAATGCCGGGGATAACCCCGGCTCAGCGCGGTAACAAAGTGACTTCGCCACTTTGTTGATTTTTCCCTCGCGGCTACTTGAAATGCCTCATTGTCAGCCTAGGCAGTGGAAAACATTATTAATAACTTCTCATGCTCCTGATGCTTTATAAGTCAAGCGGCACATGTTAAGCATTCCTGCCAATGGATGTAAGTAAAAAGCAAACAAGAAAGACAGGCGCCTTTTTTCTTGGAATAGGTGCTTGCGCGCCTGTGCATACTGCCTATGCGAAGGGAGCGCAAGCATTATGAACGGAAATGCGGAGCTATTAAACTTTATCTATCAGAACGCGCAGATGGGCGTCATCACAATCGACCAATTGATCAATCTTGTCGTAGACGAGGATTTCAAGGCGCACCTAACCGCCCAACTGGAGGAATACCGAAGCATATTTTCCGCAGCGAGAGAAATGCTGAACAAAAACGGCTGCGAGGAAAAGGGGATCAGCACCTGTTCCAAAATCAAAACATACATCTGCGTCCGTCTTCAAACAGCCGGTGACAACACGCCTTCCCATATAGCCGAAATGCTGATCTTAGGCAGCAATATGGGCATTCTGGATGCCATCAAAAACCTGAAAAAATACCAGGATGCCGAAGAAGATATCCGGAACCTGATGAAAAGGCTGCAGGCTTTTGAAGAAGATAATGTGCAGCAGTTGAAAGATTTTCTTTAACATATCCTGTGGCATTTTTCCACAGAAATTCCATCCCGCACAGCATACGTTAATCATCGTTGACGTCCGGAAAAGGAAAAATCCCAAAGCAAATTCTCCCGTTTCCATATTGACAAGCCATTTGCCGTATGGTATGATACACCATGCCGCCAAAAAACAACGGCACGGCACAGGAAGCCTGCATATGGTGCTTTGGCTCAGTTGTTAGAGCCAGGCGTGCGACACACATGAAATACCAACCCCTACCGTTCACCAAAACGGATTGTGGTATATGGTCTGTTGGCTCAGTTGGTAGAGCACATCGTTCACATCGATGGGGTCACTGGTTCGAGTCCAGTACAGACCACCAACCCGCCTATTTGGGCGGGTATTTTTTATTTGCATTCTTACAAATAGTTGTAAAAAGAAAGGTGGTTTTCCCCATGGCACGGTTTATTCCCTATGAAAAGCTTCCCAAGAAAAAGCAACACGAGCTTGATCGACAAAAACGCGGTTCATGGAACGGGATCAATCCTGTTACCCGTAAACCGGATGACTCAAAAGTGTATAACCGAAAGAAAGCGCAAAGCTGGAAGAAGGAAAACAGCGATGCGCTTTTGTTTTTCATAAACGTTTGAACATAAAGGGGCTGTCGTGCTGGAGGAAATTCTCCAGCACGACAGCCCCATTTTTTAGCTTATTACATAAAAGTTGTTGTTTGGTGGCTTTTTGGCAGGTGCGTTACTCTTTGGCTGCCCAGGATGGAATGATTACAACGAAAATCGTAGCTGTCGCATCACTTTTTACCGATATGGTTCCGCCGTGCGCCTTAACAATCTCCTTTGCGATGGCAAGTCCCAGCCCGGCGCCGCCCGTTTTGGCAGCGCGCGACGCATCCAGCCGGTAGAACTTCTCGAAGATGACTTCCTGCTTTTGTTTTGGGATCGGGTCGCCATGGTTTTCAAATTGAATCTCGGTTCCGGCCTGATTCTGGCGCGCGGAAACAGTAATCTGTGAATTTTCATAGCTGTAAGCGGCGGCGTTTTTCAGAATGTTGTTGAATACGCGTGCCAGCTTGTCCGAATCGCCGCGCAATACGAGGCCTTCATCGCAGGATATGAAGATGCTCTTGCCCTGTGGAAGCAGGATGGGATAGAACTCGTCCGCAAGCTGCTCCAGCATGAATTTCAGGTTGATCCGCTCTTCGCTTAACGTAATCTTTTGAAGGTTGAAACGGATGATTTCGAACAACTCTTCAATGAGCTGTTCCAGCCTGTACGCCTTGTCCAGCGCAATGCCGACATATTTTAAGCGCTGGTCAGGTGCAAGCTCCGGCGATTCGTCCAACAGGTTTAGATAGGCGATGACGGACGCGAGAGGCGTTTTGAGGTCGTGTGCGAGGTAGGTAATCAAATCGCTTTTGCGCTGCATCTCCGTCTCCGCCAATGCCTTGGCACGCTCTGCCTCGGCTTTCGCTTCCAGATACAACGCATGCTGTGCCATGTAGGTTCTGTACGCAGACACAATGCCAGCCAGCGAAATGAGCAGCATAACCAAGAGGCCGAAGCCAAACAGTACGCTCCGGGCGGGCCAATTTCCTCTGGATAGAATGCCGGATGTCACCGCGAAGAAGTCCAACAGCGCGCCGTTGAACATAGTGTCGACCGCCCAAAGCACAACCAAAACCGCCGTAATGCTGAGAAACGCGGTCAACAGACATTTGCGCAGGAATTTCCGTTCGTCATTTTTCAAGTTTATATCCAACTCCCCATACGGTCCGAATATACTTTGGTCTCTCGGGCGAATCATGCAGCTTCTCCCGCAGGTGCCTAATGTGCACCATGACGGTATTGTTGGAATTGTTCAGATATTTGTCGCCCCAAACGCGCTCAAATATTTCTTCCGCCGGGATGACCTTGCCAGGCGTTTCACATAACAGCCACAAAATTGAGAACTCGATCGGCGTCAGTTGCAGCGGCCTTTCATCCAGCATGCATTCGTGTGTATCGAGGTTCAGCGTAAGCCCGCGCACCGCCAATACGTTCTCGCGGCGGTCGCTTTGCCCTTCGTTGTAACGCGTATAGCGCCGAAGCTGCGCTTTGACGCGCGCCACCAATTCCAAGGGCCGGAACGGCTTGGTCACATAGTCGTCCGCGCCCAGCGCAAGGCCGGTGATTTTGTCAATCTCCTCTTCCTTCGCCGTCAGCATGAGAATCGGATAGGTGTGCTTTTCCCGGATGGAGCGGCAGATTTCATAGCCATCCACATCCGGGAGCATGATGTCCAGTATGGCCAGGTCGAGCTGCCGCTCCGCCACACACTTAAGTGCCTCCACTCCGCTGTAGAACTTGTAAACCTCATACCCCTCGTTTTTGAGATAAAACTCCACAAGATCAGCGATTTCCCGCTCGTCATCCACGACCAGAACTTTTTCGTTCATTTCATCACCACAAACCATATGGTAAGGTTATGCTTAAGGACTGTCAATAGGATGCAGTCCGCGATCATGATAGATTCTTATTCTATCGGAAAATCAAAATAGCGATTCGGGTAAGGCTCCTTTTTGAGCGAATAGTGCCACCATTCCTGATTAAAGGCATGAAAACCGCATTTCTCCATGATTTCCCGAAGGATTTCGCGATTCCGAATAGCAATCGGAGGCAGGCCTTGTGCGCCGTGGTGCGAGCGAACGTCCATCAAGTCGAAACCGCCGCCCATGTCGACCTTCTGTCCATTTTTGATATCGCAGAGCGTCAGGTCGATCGCGCTGCCCCGGCTATGACCGGATTTTGCCGCTATATAACCTAAGAGAACCATGTCGCATTTGGAAATATTTGGATAGTGTCTCGTCTTCGTTCTCCCGTCCTCGGGTTCATCCGCCCAGCGCAGGAAGCAGTCAACGGCGCGCTGGGGGCGGTAGCCGTCCCAAAGCAGCAGGCCATATCCCGACATCGCCGCAAGGGAAACCGCGCTTAAAAGCGCGGCGGCCATCTCGCACGTCCCCACGATACGGTTAACATGATACCCATCCACCACCGAACCTGTAAAATTGTCCTCCGTAGCGTATTTCGCGTCCCAGAATATTCCAGGCAGCACATCATCCAGGTAGACAAAACCCTCCGTCATCTCAATCTCCGTTCCTTTCGCAGTATTCTTCCAGCGTCCAGCCGTTTTCATGGATTTCCCGCGCTATCTTCACGCCAACATACCGGTAATGCCAGGGCTCGTAAGGAAAGCCGGTGATATCCTCCTTGCCCTCGGGATACCGGAGAATGAAACCGAAAGCCCAGCAATTTTCACTCAGCCAGTGGAACTGCTCGGTATCCTCGAAGCCTCCGCCGTCATGGCGCGTTGTGACATCGAAAGCAAGCCCTGTTTGATGTTCGCTTGTGCCGGGCTTCGCAGCCGTTCCATTTTTATCATTTTCGTAAAGCTCCCGCTGCCTTTCCTCCGAACGGTAGCCGCTGGTGATGGTAAACCCTTTCACGCCGTCCTGATTCGCCTTACGAAACATGTCGTTGGCTGCCTCGAATGCCTCCCGGGTCAGGCGGATATCGCTGGTTGCCAGCCCAAAGTACCTCTTCTCGCCGTAAAGCTTCACGAGATCATCCGCGGAAAAGCCATCCGGCAGCGGGCTAACCGCGTTGACCAGCAGAACGTCCTCCGATGCGGTTTGCGCGATTGCATTTTGTAAAGGCATATCGCTTATCTTTATGCCGTGATTACCAAAAAGCTTGCCGCCTGCCGCCAAAAGGAGAACAGCCGTGACCGCGCACAGAACCCATTTGAAAAGCGTCTTCATTCCGCATCACCTCCAGCTTCCAGCGCCAATGCGATCAGCCGGTCGATTACCTCGCCCAAGGGGATGCCCGCGCCGGCCATCATCCGCGGATAGCGGCTGTAGGAGGTAAAGCCGGGCATGGTGTTGACCTCGTTTAATACCACCTGCCCATCCGGCGTCAGGAACTGGTCCACACGCGCAAGCCCACGGCAGCCCAGCGCGCGGTAAACCGTCTTCGCCGTCTCGACGACAAGGACGCGCATTTCCTCCGGGATGGGGGCCGGCACGCGGAAGGTTGCGTTTTCGGAGCCCTGTTCAGGGCATGATTCCTGATGGATGCGGAAGAATCCGCCCTTAAGCTCGATTTGGTCGAGGGCACCTGTAAACAGGTTTGATCCGTTTCCCAGCACCGCGCACCCGACTTCGCTCCCTAAGACGGCTTCCTCCAGCAACACCTTGTCATCATACACTAAAGCCTCGCGCACAGCGGAGGGAAGCGAGGCCGGCTCGCAAACCTTGCTCACGCCAAACGAAGACCCTGAACGCGCTGGCTTGACGAATATGGGATATGTCAAGCCATCCGCTGTGATTTCGTCGTTTTTATAGAGCACCCTGTGGCGCGGCACGCGCACGCCCGCCTCCGCCGCCGCAAGATAGGTAAGCGCCTTGTCCATGCAGAGGGCCGAAGCGGCGATTCCGCATCCAACATACGGGATACCGGCCATCTTGAGGATGCCCTGCACCGTACCGTCTTCGCCGTATTTTCCGTGCAGCATCGGAAAGGCAACATCAACGGGCAGCAGTTCGTACCGCTTATCCGTAAGTATGACAAGCCCTTTGTTTTTCCTGTCTGTCGATGGCGCAACGAGCGCACCGTTTTGTGTTTTTTCTTCCGGGGAGCTATGTAGATGCCAAAGACCATCCTGGCCGATGAGCACGTAGATTGGATCGTATTTTGCCGCATCCAGGTTTCTCGAAAGCTCCCGCGCGGACTTTTGGGACACGGGATGTTCCTCCGATATTCCGCCGTAAAGCACCAGCAACCTCAACTTATCCACTTTTTGAGTCCTCCTCTATATTCCAGACAATTGAGAACCGTGTTCCGTACAATATCATCCAGCGCATGCTCGGTATAAAAAGCGGTATGGGGTGTGACAATTGCGTTTTTAAGCGCGAGCAGGCGTGCAAACGGCGGCGGGGAAAGGGCCGAGCAATCCCGATAAAACCAGCCTTCTTCCCCCTCGACAACGTCCAGCGCTGCACATGCGATTCCTCCATGTTCAAGCGCATCAGTCAAGGCAGCCGCATCAATCAACGCACCGCGCGCGGTATTGATAAGAATCGCGCCGCGCCGCATTCGTGCGATGCGCGCCCGATTAAGAAGATGCCGGGTGGCGGCACTCGACGGCAGGTGCAGCGTTATAAGATCGCTTTGCCTCAGAAGCTCGTCCAATTCCACATACCGGATATTCAGGGATGGATGCGGATCATAGGCCAGGAGAGAACACCCAAAGCCGTGCAGCCGCTGGATGACCGCCTTCCCGATCCGCCCCGTTCCGACCACCCCGACCGTCATGTCCCGAAGCTCCGGCGCGCGCTTCTCCTCCAGGCGGAAATCATAATTATTCACGCGACGCAATATGGAACCCGCGTTTCTGATGGCCATCAGCATCAGCATGACTGTATACTCCGCCACGCTTTCCGGCGAGTATGCCACGTTTTCTACATAAATTCCAGCCAATTCCGCCGCATGAAGGTCGATGTGGTCGAGCCCTACGCTGCGCGTTGACAGATATTTGACGCCGCGCTCTTTAAGCGTCCGGATCAGCCGCGCGTCTATCGGCGCTTTATGATTTACGCTGATCGCGCTTTTTGGCGGAATATCGCAAGCGTTTTCATGTTTCAGCGGATCACCGAAACAGCAAATATCTACACCGTAGCGCGCGGCATATCGTTCAAACAGTTGCCATTCATCTTTTGCGCATCCGAAAACGGATATCATTTCATCAGCCATAATGAACCTCCTTCGCCGATATTAAACCACGACCGAGGCTCGTCATTCGGAGGATTTGGCTTAGGCAATTCTTAAGAATTTCTTATTACGCCGCCTCTTCAGAAAAACTTCAGATTATCAAAAGATGCGCTTAAACGCAACGAGCGCGCATTCTGCTAATATTCAACCCGGACCAAATGCGGGAGGTATTTGATATGCCCAGAAAACTGGTAACTCAGCTCTTTCCATTTCTTATGCCGCTGCGCCTGTGGCAGCGAAAAAAATGCTACTACCTGAAAATGCGGCTCGATGGGAACCGGTACGCGACGCGCAAGGAAGCGTTATTTCCCTATGAGCTCGCATCCGACAAGTCGCTCCTTATCAACGAGCACACGGGGGCCGATATCCAGTATCAATACAACAAGGTGCATAACCTGCGCCTGGCGTCCGAGGCCGTATCACGCGTCGTAATCCGCCCTGGGGAGACATTCTCGCTGTGGTGGCTTGCCCGCCATGCGGACAGGCGGGAGGCCTACAAAGATGGGTTGTGCGTGCACAGCGGAAAGCTGGTCGCCGTCTATGGCGGCGGACTATGTCAGTTGAGCAATATGCTGTTCTGGCTGTTTTTGCATACGCCGCTTACGATTGTGGAGCGGCATAGGCATGGGGTAAAGGAATTTCCCAATCCCTCGCCGGAGGATCCCTGCGGTGTGGATGCAACGATCCTCGAGGGCTGGCTTGATCTTCGGGTGCGGAATGACACGAATGAGGCGATGCAGATTGAGCTTACGCAGGATGACACCTATTATTATGGGAAAATTCTCGTAAGCCGCCCGCCCGAAAAGCGGTATGACGTCATCAATCAAAACCTTCAGTACATGGAGCGTGCCGGGAAGACGTATGAATCAGTGGAAGTGATCCGGCGGACGGTCGATTTGAAGAAAGGCTCCCTCCTGTCCCAGGATGTGCTTTATACGAATGTATGTGAGATCGGGTACGACATCCATCCTGCTTGAATTCTGTGATTGCCATTCCACCCCGTAGTGTGACGGCACCGGCAAACCTGATAATAAAAAAGTGTTTCCTATAGGCGGTGCAGGCATAACGGAACATTGGCCCTTCACCACAGCGGCAGCCCGCCACTAAAAAATCAGGTAATCTTCGCCGATATATTTTTTGCATCCTCCCGGTGCGAAAAAACGCATAAGTCACGGCCGCATTATGAGGCAGCCAATGGAAAGGGGTCACCTTATGAAAAAGTATCTGCTTATCTTCCTTCTATGTCTGCTGGTATCGCTTTTTGTTTCTGCCCATGCCTATACCGCCTCCGGTATTACTTATGATGATTTCTTTGCCCGCCTTGAAGCGGCGCTCTGTGGGTTTGGCATGTCACAGGAGGATATCGCCTTTTGCGACCTGTACAATTCAGAGGATGGCCTTGAAGTATACACCTGCAAGGTTAATACCGGAACGCTCATCACCACCACATTCCTGCATACCGGCGAATTGGAAAAAGTGGAATGGACCTTCCCGTACAATGATTTGGATCATAGAATGAGAGAGACGTCTGCGGTGATTTCCTCTTTTTATACGGATAGCGCTTTGAACACAAGAATGGAAAATGCCGACGCCTTTATGAATGATCTTGCCGCGGCCTTCTCCGCTCCCACGGGAACCACCGCCGCATGGGATATCTGCAATTATACCGTGACCCTCGATTTCGGCATAAACGGTATCACCTATACGTTCGCACTATTTGAATGAGTATGGGCTATATGTTCCGGGCCGCAGCGAAAAAGCGGCCCGGTCCTGTTTTTGCGGCCTCCTGTAAGGAAGGCAAGATGCAAATCCTTCTGTACACCTTTTAGACTTCATTATATAATCAACAAAAGGGAGGGAGGGGCCTATATGGATCCCATTGAAACGGTCCGGGCATGCTACGACAGTTCCGCGGCTACCGAGTGGCTAAGGCTGCAGCGGCACATGGTAGAATTCGAAATCAACAAGCGCTATATGGAAAAGTACATTCATAAAGGCGACAGCGTGCTGGATATCGGCGGCGGCCCGGGACGCTATTCCCTGCATCTGGCGAAGATAGGCTGCCACGCCACCTTGTTTGACCTGGCTCAGCAAAATATAGCGTTTGCCAAAGAAAAGGCCGCAGAGATGGGAATCACAATGGAAACCGTATGCGGCGACGCACGGTATGCGGATACCCTGGTCAGCGGCACGTTTGATGCCGTTTTGCTGATGGGGCCGCTGTATCACCTGAAGGAGGAAAAAGACCGGGTTATGGCAATGCGGGCCGCATTGAACCTTTTAAAGCCGGGCGGGATCCTGTTCGCATCCTTCATATCATCCTATGCGGCGGTATGGGACTATCTCGCCCGGCATCCGGATATGATCCTGGACGAAAGCGAAAGGAAATATTTTGATCTTATGGAAAAGGATCAAAGCTTCAGCGGCTTTTCCTTTACCGAGACCCACTTCATCCGCCCTGGAGATATCCGGCCGTTCATGGCCTCCTTCCCGCTCCGGCAGCTTCATTTTCTGGGCAGCGAGAGCATATTGTCGCTTAAGGAACAGGACCTTATAGGCCGGCCGCCCGAGGTGCTGGCGGCATGGATCGATTTTGCCGAAAAGGTGTGCGAGCGCCAGGAATTCCTTTCTATGGCGGAACATTTTCTATACATCGGGAAAAAGCTATAGTGCTCCAGGCTGAGCCTGGCAAGTGATTTCAAACAAGGAGAAACAAGCATGCTGATCGGCACCGCGCAAATCACCCTCTACGCCCCCTGGGTGCATTCCCTGAAAGAGAAGCGCATGGTGGTCAGGAGTATCTGCGCCAAGGTACGCAACACTTTCAACGTATCCATTGCGGAGGTGGATGCGCAGGACCCTCACCAGCGCATAGTGTTGGGCTTTGCCTGCGTTGCAGGGGATACGGCGATGGCTGACAGTATGATTGAAAACATATTGAATTTTATTGAGAGCCATTTTGAAGGAGAAGCGGTCCATATTATCAAAGAATTAAGGTAACTTTTCATTCACATGCCGGGAGGATATACCTATGAAAATCACCGATATCGAAACACCCGCCTTGATCCTTGACGAAGCCGCTCTTTCGCGCAATATGGCCGCTGTAAAAGCGCTGACGGACGAAATCGGGATCAGCCTGAGGCCGCACTACAAATCGCACCGCTGCCCGTACCTGGCCCAATTGCAAATGTCCTTTGGCGCAAAAGGGATCACCTGCGCAAAGGTCGGCGAGGCCGAAGACCTGGCAGGCGCCGGGATACAGGATATTCTGATTGCAAATCAGATAACAGCCCCGTCCAAGATTGCAAGGGCAATTGAGGTGGCGAAAAGAACACAATTGACGGTATGTGTGGATTCAATAAAAAACGTGACCGATCTGGAGGAAGCGGCAAGCCAGAAAAACGCCGAATTATCGGTGTATATCGAGTTTGAAATTGGCATGAACCGCTGCGGGGCCGAAACATTTGAGGAAGTGCTTGCACTGGCGGAACTGGTACAAAAGCAGCCGCATTTATGCTTTGCGGGCATACAGGCTTATGCCGGCCAATTGTCTCATGAGGTTGATGATGAAAAGCGGCTGGCACATTCGATCAATATAGAGCATCGCCTTTCACAGCTAAAAGAGTACCTGGAATCCAAAGGGATACCCGTTCGGGAAATCAGCGGCCTGAGCACGGGAACGCTGCCGCTTCGGCGGGGAATGAAAACAGTTTACACCGAAGGGCAGGCAGGCAGCTACCTGTTTATGGATGCCAGCTACGGAAAAATGAACCTGCCCTTTGCGCATTCGCTGTTTGTACTGGCGACTGTCGTATCGGTCAGGGGAAATGCCTTTCATACCGATGCGGGGCTCAAAACCTGCAGTGTGGATCAGGGAAATCCTGTTTTGAAGGACCACCCCGAAGTAAGTTCCCGGCTTAGTGAAGAGCATATAACACACCAGCTTCCCGGGCACACCTATCACGTAAACGATAAGGTTTTGTACATTCCGGGGCACTGCTGCACGAACATCAACTTGTTTGACAAAATCCATCTGGTATCGGATCAGGAAGTATTGCGCGTCATACCGGTCACCAGCCGCGGGAGGTCTCAGTAACAAATATGGCACTGGAGAGGATAACAAGCCGCGTATACTATCTGCCCCGGGAGGATGAAACCGACAGACCCAACCTGTTTTACGTACTGGGCGATGAATTTTCCCTGGCCATTGATGCCGGCAACTCCAAAAATCACGTGGACAAGTTTTACCATGCCATCCGGCAGATGGGCTTGCGCCTGCCGGACTATACGGTCATCACCCATTGGCATTGGGACCATACCTTCGGCATGCATGCCGTGCATGGGAAGACCATCACCGGCCACAAAACCCATCAAAAGCTGAAGGAAGTCATGCGGTGGGAATGGTCGGATGAAGCCATGAAGCGGAGGCTTGACAGCGGTAAGGAAATCGCCATGTGCGACAGGGATATCCGCGCCGAGTACCCGGACAGGTCCAAAATCAAGGTCACTGCCGCCGATATTGTATTTCAGGGAAAAATGACGCTGGACCTGGGAAACATCCGCTGCGTGCTTACAGAGATTTCCGCCCCCCATTCCCGGGATTCGGTGATCGTGTATATCCCCGGAGAAAAGATGCTGGCCGCAGGCGATGCGGATTGCGAAGATTATTATGATAATGGCGGCAAGTATGATCCTGTATTGCTCAAAAACATGATGGATGTGCTTTGGGGATATGATTTTGAAACGTATCTACTTGGGCATGATGCGCCGCAAAACAGGAAGGATGTATTGGATTACCTGAAAAGTGAATACGCGAAATGCCATTGAAGCAGTATTTTTCAAGATCATCCCTGCTGAGGCAGCATTTGGCCGCTGGCATTCGTTCTCTTGGCAGAGCAAAATGGAACAGAAAGGGTATAACGCTATGAAAAAAATGCTTGGCCTTCTGTTGCTTCTGTTTATCTGGCTGCTGCTTCCCGCAGCGCTTGCGCAAAACCTTCCGGCGGATGCCGCCCAGGCATTTTCCGATCCAAGATGGAGCGGATATCAAATCGTTGCCGCCAGCGGCTTTACAGGGGATGAACAGACAAGCGCGCAATACGCTGTTTTGCTGAAAAAGGCAGACCACAACGTACTATGCATCCTGGAAAAGGGTACAGGCAAGCCTTCCTATAATATCACCATGGAGACGGACAAGGCTGTATATCAGGGTGATCTGCTTCCCCGCCTGTTCATGGATACCGGCGGCAACGCGTTGTTTTACTCCTATCATTATGACAGCGGCGGTACAGAGTCGGAGAATTACAGCGTTCTCAAGGGCGATTCACAATGGGGGCCGGTGGAAGTGCTCATTTCCTCCCGGGAAAAGGATGGCCTGCATAACGAAACCATGATTACACCCAACAGGGGCGTGCTGGAATACAGGGCTTCCTGTGCCGATAACTGCGGTAATTCGCTCAACCCGGAAGAAATACGCACCTTGCCCGCCCTTCGTGAGGAAATGTATCAACTGGGCAATTTCGATATCCATGCGCTGCCCAAAACCTACGAGGCGGCTTTGCAGGTGTATCGGGGCCTGCCCTATGCGGATACACTGCTTTACTCCAAGGAGCAGGTCATTACCCGCGGCACTTCCCCGCTTATGTTTGAGGTATGGGGTATCAAAGACGACGAAACGGAGCACAACCGCGTTGATCTGGTGCGCATCATAAGCAGCGGCGATATCCGCCAGGAGATTCCTGTCGGACTGGAAAGCTGGCTTCTTGCCGAAGGGGGCATTCTCTTTGAAGACGCCAATTTTGACGGAAACATGGATTTTTTGATCTGCCGCAGCAGCGGCGCCTATAACCTGTACTACGACTATTGGCTGTGGGATGTCACAAACCTCCGGTATGCCGAATCCGCTGAGTTCAGCAAGCTGGAGGCCTACCCTTCCTTCGATCCGAATACAAAGCAGATCCATTGCTTTGCCAAGGATGGCGCGGCGCAATATTACGAATACGATTATCAGGTGGACGAAAGCGGTTTCCCCCATTTGACCGCCATGCGGGATATACAATATGATGGGCCCAACAAGCGCACCATCACCTTGTGGCAGCCCGTGGACGGTAAAATGACCATGATCAAAAAGTGGACGGAGTAATTTAAAACCGCCATGATTGTAAGCGCAAGCCGCCGCACCGATATCCCGGCCTGCTATCCCGATTGGTTCTATCAAAGAATCAGGGAGGGATTTGTTTTAACGCGCAATCCCATGCGCTTCCATCAGGTTTCAAAAATCAGCCTCTCCCCCGATGCGGTAGACGGCATTGTGTTCTGGACAAAGAACCCCGCGCCCATGATGGACAGGCTCAATGAACTTGAGGCATATACCTGCTATTTTCAGTTCACTTTGACTTCCTATGGAAAAGATATGGAGCCAAATGTCCTCTCAAAAAGCAACGAAATGATCCCCACGTTCCAGCGGCTGGCCGGCAAAATCGGCCCGGAAAAGGTCATCTGGCGCTACGACCCGATTTTGCTCAGCGCAAAATACACCATGGACTACCATCTGGAGTATTTCCATGGGATTGCCAAGCGGCTGAAGGGATATACAGGCAAGTGCGTCATCAGCTTTCTGGATCAATACCGCAGTACGGCAAGCAATCTCAAAGACATCGGCCTTGTGGAATTGAACGATGAAGCCAAACGAAAATTGGCTGAACCCCTGGCGAAAACCGCTCACGGTTTCGGGATGACAATTGAAACCTGCGCCGAGGAGATCGACCTTCAGGCATACGGCATCGGCCATGCAAGATGTATCGACGGCAGCCTGATAGAGCGGCTGCGCGGGCATCCCATAAAGGTACCCAGGGATAAAAACCAGCGGCCGGCTTGCGGGTGTGCCGCCAGCGTTGATATCGGCATGTACA
Source organism: Bacillota bacterium (assembly GCA_023411395.1). Lineage (GTDB taxonomy): Bacteria > Bacillota > Clostridia > Christensenellales > Aristaeellaceae > JAEWAH01. The sequence continues at coordinate 57,980 of JAEYOV010000002.1, read as the reverse complement.
ACACCTGCAAAAACGGCTGTACATACTGCTACGCCAATTACAGCAGCGGGGCACTAAAAAGCTCCGCAAGCAATCACGACCCGGCGTCCCCGCTGCTGATGGGCAAGCCCGGCGAAGGCGATATGATCAAGGAACGTGCTTGAAATACAGCTCCGGTCACAAACGGCACATGCAAGGTATATTTACGTGGTGGATTTCACCTTGCCAATCACTTTCTGGACAGGTTCAAAAGAAAATCATCCAGCTTGCCCCAGGGCCCGCTGCCCTCGCAGGAGACATAAGCACCCACCGTGATTTCCCCGTGCTTCACAGGAATGTTGCGAAGCATGGGGTTTTCCCATTCCTGCCACTTGGTGACCTTCATGGGCGCGGTGGCTACCACCTGCCCGTCCACCACGGCATAGATGTACATATCCTGCTCCGCCACATTCCCGCCGTGAATGTACAGGCTGAAGTCGTACTCCCCTTCCCGAAGGCCCGTCACCGTCTGCTGAGCGGTAAAGCCAGCTTTGCCGGTACTGTAAAAATGGAGCAGGTATTCCCCTGATTTGATGTCGTTGACGCTGCTGCGGCGCTCCAGTTCCTGCCGGATCCCCTCAAAGCCTTGAAGCTCCCACATGGACATATCCTCTTCTTCAAAGCCGGGATTTTGCAAAAAGTTCTGCGCCGTGATCCGAAGGAAGCACAGCACCGGCGTTCCGGCCGCCACGCCGCCGATGACATATTCCCCCAGACCCGCCGATATGGCGGCTTCCAGCTGCGAAGCGTTCCAGGCAACAGGAACCGCCTCCAAAGTACCGTCATTGTAAAGCGCGTTCACCGTGCCCGGCAATACCACGCCGTCGTCAATGTAGCACAGCGTATGCGGGTTCTCGTAGCTGTCCACTTTGCGCTGGGCGGTAGCGCCGGTACGGATGTATTCAAAAATCCGAAGCGTTGGCAGCGGCTTTCCCGTGAAATCAAACAGCGCCTGATTGTCCCAGGAGCTTCCGCCAAAGTACAATCCCGCGTCATTGGGATCATAGGAACCGGCATAGGAGGAGGCCCAGCCTGAGCCGAACTTTTCCCACAAGGCACTTTGGGATTCCTTCCCTTTTACCGGAACAGGCAGCCAGGCAGGCTCCCAGTAGAAAACGCCCAGCGCCTTTTCCCCCACCGCCTGCACCGCAGCCACAAGCTCCCGCAGGGCATTGGCCTGGCCTTGCACGGTGGTTGCATAACGAAGGGTAGTGCCATCCGCCGGACAGGAATTTGGATGCTCGTCGCCATTTTCCACGGTGTACAGGTAGGCCGTTTCCGCAACCACCACCTGCTTGCCATATGTTGCCACGATCTCCGACAGCACCCTGGTCAGGTTTTCCGTGGTACCGTGCCAGTAGGAATAATAGGAGGTGGCATATACATCGTAATCCACCTTCCTGGCGTTCAGTATCTGCGCGTACCGGAGAACCGGCTGGGAAAAATGCACAGCTACCAGGATACCGGGATCAATCTCCCGCACCGCCGCGCTGCCCGCGTTCAAAAGCTGCGCGATCCTGATCCAGTTGTTTTCGCCGCAGAGCATGGTATCCGTCTCGTTGCCGATTTGCACCATGCCGATGTCGATGCCCTCTTCCTTCATCCGGGCAAGAGCATCATACGTAAAATCATGCAGGGCTCTGGCCTTCGCCCCGATATCCATCCCCGCCCACGCCTTGGGCGCCTGCTGCTTTTTGGGGTCGGCCCAGAAATCGGAATAGTGGAAATCCACCAGCAGCTTCATGCCGCTTGCCGTGGCCCGTTTTCCGATATCCATAGCGGTATCCACATTGCAGTTTCCGCCACCGTATCCCCGGCCCTGCCCGTCAAAAGGGTCGTTCCAGATGCGGACCCGCACATAATTGAATCCGCCTTGGGCCAAAAGCGGCACCAATTCCGCCGGATTCCCCGCCTCATCCTGAAAGGTCACGCCGCTTTTTTCCAAGGCCGGCAGGCTGGAAATGTCCGCGCCGAAAATGAAGTCTTCCCGCAAGCCTTCCACCTGTTTTACAAAGATGTCCGCCGCCTGCGGGCCGGCCGGCTCACATAAGGCCAGGCCGGGCAGCAAAAGCAAGCCCGAAAGCAGCACCAGCAGTAACCGCTTCATCCATACTCCTCCCTTCACAACACAACCCATTGCCGGCATACAGCCTTTGCTTCCACCGAAACCAGGCGGGCGTGCTGCCCGGCTACCGTTTCCGTAATGGCCGCCATGACATCCCGCAATACGCGCACACCCGTCTTTTGGGGAACGATGTGTAGCGCCAGCTGCTTGCCCAAACACTTATGCGCAAGCTCCTTCAAACCGATCTCCCACACTTCGCCATTATGAAAATGGTCGGCAAGCAATTCTCCGTTCAGAAAGAGCTGCGCAGCGTCACCCTCGTACGCTATGCGCAGGCGTATGTCATGGATACCGTCCAGGCTGCCTTTGGGAACCGTCAATAGATGCCGGGTGTCCGACAGGCTGCGCAAGCTCACAGAAATGCAAGGCTGAGAAAAGGATACCTGGTGGATGGAATGTGAGCCGTCCGGCGAAAGATTTTCCGCTCCCTTTACAGGCGGCCACAGTTTCATTTCAGCCTCTTCCTTTTCCGATTCCACCAGAAGGCCGTCATGATCGACGGTCACGGCAGCGTCAGACCAGAGTGTGCGGGACACGCCGTGAAGCGTTATCTGCTGCAAGCCCAGGGCAGCCTTGCGGCTAAAACAGACCACTTGTAAATTGCCGGCGGGCAAACGCAGTGCCAGGGACTGTATGTCCTCATTGCCAAATGTGAGCTTACCGCCGCCGGCAAAGACTATTTCGCCCATCATACCCTCCGGGCGGAAGCAGAACCATTGTTCCCCTGCTTCATTTTTCAGTATGTATACCGGCTGCACTGTGGCATAAGCAAGGGTATCACCCAGCACCTGAAGGCCAAAGGGCAACACGCAGCTTTCCCCTGCTTTCAGGTTCAGGCTGCCTTCTTGCGGAATGCGGATTCTTCCCTGATCCGTATCCAGTTCAAACACGATATCCGTCTTGTCCCGCATATCGGCATGATCCTGAAAATTGTTCAGGAACAGGAAGCCTACCGATTCATTCCTGCGGGCGGCGTAGCGCAGCTTTGAAGTATCCGCCGCCGCCAATTGACCGGCATCCTCCGGAAGAGAGGTTTCCAAGCCGCATAAAAGGTGTCCAAACGTGTTCAGCGTGCCGTGCAGCAGCCGCAGGCGGCGGTAGGATTCCCGAAGCTGCCCGAATTCCCCCACCGGCGCCTGATAATCGTAGGAAAGCTTTGGGCACCAGAGTTCATGCAGGAAGCGTGTCTTCTTCCCCGTGGGATTGGTTCCGCCGCAGAACATGTAGTAGCCTACGAAATTGCAGCCGGAGCCCACCTTTACGTTTGCCAGGGCATCCACGCTGCGGGGGTCTACTTGAAAGCGGTAGGCATAGCTTACCTGCATGCCGCCTCCCATTTCGCAGCAGGCGAAGGGCATATCCGCCGGGGGATACTTAGGGTCAAAGCTATGATAGCGGCGGCAGTTTTCATGGCGGCTGTCCCGGTATAGATATTCCTCCGTAGCCGGATGATCCGGCGTTTCAGGCGTGATCAGCCAGGGAGCGTAAGGATACCCGCCCCACAGCGGCACGCATTCCGCTTGGGGCGCCGCGGCGCCGCCCCAGGCGGTGCAGGTGTAGAAGGGAACATCTAGGCCGGCTTCCATACAAAGCCTTTTCAGCGCCAGGAGATAATCATCCCCCTCGCCGCTGCTGTTGACGTACTCGTTGGTGGTGCCCCTCGTATCCTCCCACAGCGCGGCGGAGTGCATATATTCGTTATCCAATTGCGAAGCGATCACAGGCCCGCCATCCTTAAACAACTGGCCCTGCACTTGCCTGGCGATCTGCGCGTACAGCTTCTTTACCAGGCGCAGGAAACCAGGAGCCGTGGAACGCGGCTCAAATGGCATGCCATATACCCAGTCGGGTATGCCGCCGTTACGCACCTCCCCATGGTTGAAGGGCCCCAGGCGGAGGATGACATAAAAGCCCAGCTCCCCGCACAGCTTGACAAAGTGCCGCAAATCCCTCCGGCCGGAAAAGTCGAACCGGCCCCGCACCTCCTCATGATGGATCCAGAATATATAGGTGGATACCACATTGACACCGCAGGCCTTCATTTTGCGCAGCGCGTCTTCCCACCGGCTTTTATCCAAACGGCTATAATGAATTTCACCTGCGATACCGAAAAACGGCTTCCCGTCCACTGTAAGCGAAGCGTTTGTCCAGGCCAGGGAGTGCCCGTCAGGGCTTTGCCCCGAGAATTTTTCACCCAGGAGAAAATAGCGCCCGGTGCGCGCCGGGCGGAGGGTATATGCCATAAGGGATAAACCTCCCGTTTATTCTTTGACTGCCGCGCTGCCCAGGGACATGACCATCACCTTTTGCCCCGCCAGGAAAAACGCAATGAAGGGCACCGCCACCAGCAGCGCTCCGGCGGCAAAGTTGGTGAACTCGTTTTTCTTGTCGGTGACCATGGCAAACAGGCCCAATGCCAGCGTCTGCATTTTGGGCGAACGCAGCACCATCTTGGGGAAGATGAAGTCCATCCAGGGGCCCGTGAAGCTGACGATTGCCAGAAAAACAATGATAGGCTTTGCCATAGGCAAAATAATTTTCACAAAGGTATACAGATTGCTGGCCCCGTCAATACGGGCCGCCTCATCCATGCTCCTGGGCAAGGTATCCATATAGCTTTTGACAAGCCAGGTGTTGTAGGGCGTGTTCCCGGCCACATAGACCAATACCAATCCCCAGAGCGTGTCCAGCCCGCCAATGCGCAAAAGGATGATGTACATGGCGATCATGCCCACAAAGGAAGGAAAGATTTGCAATATGAGCAGGGATACCATGAGGCTGCGCTTGAAGGTGAAGCGGAAACGGGAAAAGGCATAGGCCGCCAGGGATGACACCACCACCGTGCATAAGGAAGTACCCAGGGCGATAATCAGCGTATTGCGGAACCATAACAAGTAATTCGTGTTGGTGAAAAGATGGTTGAAGTGGCCCCAGGTGAAGCCTTCGGAAAAGGGCAGCACGTTATTGACCGAAATGGTATTGCCCGGGGTTACCGCCGCGGACAGGATATACACCATGGGATAGATCACAAAAAAGGCGACAATTGCCAGCACGAAATAAATGATGCCTATGTTCAAGCCATTGAAAAAGCGGTAACTGGCAGCGGAGCGCTGGGAGCGTATCATCACAGATCACCCTCCTTGAACGCCTTGGTGCGCATAAAGTTGAAAATGGCAAAGGGCGCCAGTATCAAAAACACCATGATAGCCAGCACAGAAGCAAAATTGTACTTTTGCAGCGTGATGGTCAGCTTGTAGATCCAGGTCACAATGATGTCGGTGGCAAAGGCGCTTGTTGTCGTGGAATCCGGCGCCACGGGATTGCCGCCCGTCAGGAAGAAGATCGCGCCAAAGTTGTTGATGTTGTGGGTGAAGCTCATGATGATCAAGGGCAGTGTTTGATACACCACCGTGGGCAGCGTCACATGGCGGAATACCTGAAAGCGGCTGGCGCCGTCAATGGCGGCAGCCTCAAATATGTGCTCGGAAATGGCCGTCATGGCCCCGGTAGTCAGCATCATGAAATACGGGAAGCCCGCCCAAAGATTGATGATGATCAGGGTGGCGCGGGCAAGCATCGGGTCAGACAGCCAGGGGATATCGCTCATTTTGCCGATAATGCCAAGATGCAGCAGCGTTTTGTTGATGGTACCGAAGGAACCGTTGAGCAGGTTCTTCCACACCAGCATGCTCACCACGCCGGGCACCGCGTAAGGCAGGATGAAGATGGCCCGGAATACGGGCGCCAGGCGGATGCGGCGGTCGTGCAAAAGCACCGCCATGATCATGCCCCCGGCATAGCAGGTGAAGGTCGCCAGCACGGCCCATATAAGCGTCCACAGCGCAACACGGCCCAGCGCACCCGTCCAGGCGGCGTCCCCGCCAAACATGGCGGCGAAATTATTAAGCCCTACCCATTGGGACAGATTTTTGGGCGGGATATGTTCCGGCATGGAATAGTTGGTGAAAGCCACCAGCGCCGAAAAAAGCAGAGGCACCATGACAAAAAAAACAAGCAATACCACCGCCGGGGTCAGCGCAGTCAGCGGAAACGCCTTTTCCGCCATGCCTGCAAGGATTTTTCGGTTCTCAGTCAGATTGCCTGCGGTGCATGCCGTGCGGTAAGCCGCCCGGGCACTTTTGACAGAAATGAAATAAAACAGCAGGAACAGCGCCACGGCAGCCAAAACGATGACGCCGTCAATGAGCATGAAGATGGAATGCAATTTTTGTACGTTGCCTTCGTTCCCAGGCACATTGCCCAGGGTGATCAGGTTCTGAACCCTTTGAACGACGGCAGGTATTTGGGTTATAAACAGGATCTCTACCATGGCAAACAGGATGCCCTTGATATGCTGCTTCAGGTACACGATGTGGCCAAGACCCATGAACAGGCATGAGGCCAGCGTGACCTTCCCCATATCGGTATGGCGATGATCAAGCGAAAGAGCGGTCAAAAAACCACCTCCCGGAGTGGATACAAGCAGGGGGCACGCTGTTTACGTGCCCCCAAATGTTTTGGGTTCAAGGCCGTTATTGCAGGATGGCGGCGTCGGCGGCATCCAATTCCGCCTTCACATCGGCGCCATTCCAGATGTTCTGGCTGGCCGCGCCGGCGGCATCCCAGAACTTGCCCATCTGCGGGATGGAAGGCATGGGGAAAGCATAGTTCATCTGGCCCAGGAAACCATCCATGTAGGGGCTTTCCACGGTGATGGGCGTGGAGGGCATGGCGCCGGTAATTTGGAAGCGCAGGGCCTGCATTTCGGGGGTGAGCAGGAATTGCGCAAACTGGGCGGCCTCCTCCTGATGCTCGGAATAGGCGCTGACGAACATGCCGCGTGTGCCGGAGAAGGTGGCCGGAGGCGTTGCTTCGCCGGGCAGCGCGGGGATGGGAGCCACGCCGAAATTCACACCGGATTCTATGAAGGGGGCGACGTTCCAGGGGCCGGAGATATGCATGGCGGCGGTGCCATCCTTGAAGGCCGCGTCGCAAAGCGCGGTGGTCAGGTCGGCGGCCGGCGCATCCAGGATCTTGCGCAGGCTTTGGAAGAAGGTCATGCCTTTGATGGCCTCCTCCGAATTCAGATAGGTGGAGGTAATGTCCGTTCCGCCTTCGCCAAAGAGGCGGTTGGCCCCGCCGGTGGTGAACAGGATGGTGTAGTAAACGCTGGTCACGTCCATCATGAAGCCATACTTGCCGGGGTTGGCGGCATTGTATGTTTCGCAGAACTGAACCAATTCTTCCCACGTGGCCGGCGGTGTGGGAACGATGTCCTTGTTGTAGTACAGGGCATAGGTCTCGGATGCTGTGGGATAGCCATACATGACTCCGTCGTAGGTAACGGCGTCGGCACAGCCGCCCAGCACCATGGCGGCGATTTCTTCGGCATTGGGTACCTGGGCCACATGGCCGCCGGATACCAGCTCGCCCAGCTTGTCATGGGGCGCGGCAAAAAGATCGGGGCCGATGCCTGCGGGGCCGTCCAGAGCGATCTGCCCGGAGCTGTCGCCAAGTTCCATGTTCACGTACTCAATGGTGACATTGGGGTGAAGAGCCGTAAAGGCTTCACCGGCATTTTGCAGCCACTGATCAGGGCCGTTGGTGGATTCCCAAACCACCAATGTGACCTTTTCCTCGGCGCCGGCAACAGATACCATGCCCAGGCAAAGCACCAGTGCCAGCAAAACGGACAGCACCTTCTTCATGAAATAGACACCTCCTGTAAAATTTAAACTTTATCTGCACCGCGCCAGCAGCACGGCCGCATCCAATACCGGGTACCGATTGTCAATTCCTTGCCAAGGAAGGGCTTACATGTCCATATGAGTACCATATCACACATGCAATCGTTTGTCAACCGCAAGTTTTTGACCGTATCAAATACTCTATGCTTTACCTTTTTCCGACTTGGATGTACAATACAAAGTAACACTCTCATGAAAGGATATGTCAGCTTTGCACGAAAAAAAGAACATATATGACATTGCAAAAGAAGCGGGCGTATCCATTGCCACGGTCTCCCGCGTGCTAAGCGGCCGTCAGAATGTGATCGGCGGCACGGTGGAAAAGGTGATGCGGGTGGTAGAAAAATATAACTACCGTCCCAGTGCCATGGCCCGGAACCTGTATCAAAAGCATTCCAAAACGCTGGGCCTGATCCTGCCCGAAATGTCCAACCCCTACTATGCCAGAATGTATGCCGCCGCAGAGGAGGAAGCGCGTCAAAAAGGATATGTGCTGATGCTGTTTCATCCCCCCCGGGGCAAATCCATCGACAGGGACATGGCGGACCTTTTGATGGAGCGCCGGGTGGACGGCGTAGCCATCAACGGCGAATTTCTGGCCTCCATGAAGAATCCGGAAGAATTTTCCCTGGTCCGGGAAATCAGCCAGTATATGCCCGTCATATTGCTGGGCTGTGTGCTGGAGGAACTGCCCTGCAGCACGGTGACAACCGACCTGGCGAACTGCGTTGAAACGTCCGTATCTCATCTCGTGGCGCTGAAGCACCGCCGCATCGCGCTTTTGTGCGGCAACGATGATCTATTCATCCCCTTGAGCCGCGATGTCGGTTATCACAGCGCGCTTGAGAAAGCCGGAATTCCCTACAAGGCGGAATACCGGATTTTCGGCGACTGCTCCACACAAGGCGGCTATGATGCGGCCAGGTCTTTGCTGAACGGGCTGACCGCAAAGAATTGGCCCACCGCCATCATTGCCGCCAACGATCTGGTGGCCATGGGGGTCATAAGGCATCTGATGGAGCGGGACCTTCAAATTCCCAAGGACATCTCCGTCATCGGCTGCGATAATCAGTTTTTCAGCGCCTTCACCTCCCCCGCCCTGACGACGCTGGACACAAAACCCCAGGAGATCGGCGTCCTAGCCGTATCGCTGCTATTATCTTCCCAGGATACGCTTCAAAAGGCGCATCACACCATCTTCGCAGACCTTGTCCCGCGGGAATCCTGCGGCCCATGTCCCGGCAAATAAGGAAACCTGCGCGAAACGCCCGCGGGCAAATCCCCCGGGCGTTTCGCTTTGAATCATCTTTTATGACGCTGCGTGCCCTTCCCGGGCCTGCCGCCATCTGGAATAAAGGAGCTTTGTGAGCATGGCCCTGGGCACGAGCCGGCCCAGGATGCTGAACAGGCGGTTGACCATTCCCGGGATATAGACCCGCTTTCCCCGCTGGGCTTTGGCAATGGTCCTTCTGGCCACTGCTGTCAGGCTGTTGGTGGTGATCCTGCCAAAGAAGCCCTGGGCGCTGATTCCCTGCATCGCACCGGGCGTTGTGGGAAGCCCGCCGGGGCATAGCGCCAATACGGTCGCGTTGTGATCCGCCAATTCCTGGGACAGCGCCATGGAGAAATCCAGCAGGAACCGCTTGGATGCCGCATAAGTGGCCTTCAGCGGCATTGGATACAGGGAGGCCAGGCTGGACACCACCACGATGGTAAAGCGTTTTTTCGCATCCCGCTTGCCAAGCGCGCCGTGAAGCACCCGCAAGGTGCCTTCGATATTGACCCTAACGATGTCGATGAGCCGGTCACAATCCATCTCCAGAAAGCCGCCTTCAAAATCAATGCCTGCCACATGCAGCAGCATATGAAGCTGCATGCCCTTTTCCCCGATGTAAGCAAATAATCTTGCCACATCCGCCGCGTCCGTCAGGTCGCAGGGCAGGGAATCCACCTTGATATCGTACTGTCTCAGGAGGCCGCCGCGAAAAACCGCCAGGCTGGCGGCATTCACATCGGTCAGCATCAGATCCAAGCCGCGCCGGGCGGCCTCCAAAGCCATGGCCCGCCCCAGCCCTCCGCCCGCGCCGGTGATTAAAACCGTCATGCTTCTCCCTCCCCGAAAATATCAATACCGCACAGCTTTTCACTCATTTCAAACAGCTTTGCCCTGTCCGCCTGCCTGTCAGCCCGCCGGTCATAGGGAGCCTTTTTTGAATCCAGATAATACAGGCCCGTTTCCGCAAAAGCCGAAGAGCAAAGGAAACCATAGGTGAGGGCAGCCGTTTCAGGAGGTATGCCGTGCTTTTTGCGCATGGACCAGACGGCGCGCACCAACCCGCTGGTTTGCTTGAAGCCGATGTCGGTGCTCACAAGGCCGGGGTCCACCACATAGGCCCTGACACCGTCCTTTTCATACCGCCTGTTGAACTCCCCCGCGAAAAGCAGGTTGCACAGTTTGGATTGCTTGTAGGCGCCCAGGCAGCTATAGCGGCGCCTTTGATACATCACATCGTCCCAGCGGATATTGTAATGCTTGTGGGAGCCGCTGCCCGTAAGGATCACCCGTCCCCCGGCCTTTTTCAGTGCTCCCATCAATTTGTGGGTAAGGAGGAAGCCTGCCAGATGATTCAAGGCAAACTGCTGCTCATACCCTTCCTCCGTGGTGGTGTACCAGGCGCGTACCGCCCCGGCATTGTTGACCAATACCTGCAAACGGCCATCACAATGATCGGAAAGATAACCGTTCAATTCCCCGGCGACCCGGTTTACTTCCCGCTGCTGGGTCAAGTCGCCGTGAAAGATGGCAACTGCTCCATTGGGATACATCTCACGCAGCGCTGTCAGCGCCTTTTCGCAGTTTTCCTTGGCGCGGCCGATCAAAAGCACACGCCACCCCATGGCCAGCAGCTTTTTTGCCACCGCAAACCCGATGCCGGAGGTGGCCCCGGTGATAGCCGCGGTATTCATGGCCGGCCTCCCATAAAGCTATCGTAGACCGTTTGAGGAACATAGGCCGTGATGGTCATTTCATAGGGCTGCGGGAAAAAACCAAGGAAGGCAGGTTCAAAGGGAATCTCCGTGAGAACCAGCCTTTGATTCTCCACGGTCCACACAAACCGCTTCGCAAGGTCGATGGGCCCGGGAAGCCAGGCCTTGGCATAGACTTCGACCTTTGGCGCTTCCTCCGAAGGCGCCACTGTCACCCGCGCCTGGGTGGCGTCGATTTGAATGGTCTGAAAGCTCCCTTCCGGGTAAAACGTCTTGGCAGCTTCATAGGATGTAAACTTTCCCGTGCCCACGGCGTAGGCAACGACAGCAGCGATACCCAATAGCCCGGCCGTCATGAGAATAAGCCAGAATTTTACACACTTTTTCATTGTTCCGTCTTCCTTTCTTCTCCTTGGCCCATCCAGCGCCTTGCCAGCGCAGACAACGCACCAATGGTCGTCCCCCATAACGCTTTGGCGCCCATCAAGCACAGCGCGCCCATGCCCAGCAGCGTAATCCCCAGGAATACGGCCAGGAGACCGAAGGCAACAAAGCTCTTCACGAATTCAAATACAGCCAGGCAGATGAGGGCCGCTGCTCCCAAACCCAACGAGGCTCCCAGCGCAAACACCGGAATGATTGCCAGCACAAACAGCAAATAAAGCGTTCCGATGGTCATGCCCTTGCCCATGCGGTAGGCAAACGTTGCGCCCACCATACGCATGGCATCCTGCGGCTTTTTTGTCTTTTCCGCCTGGGTAGTGGCGGTGATGGCGGTGTACAGCTTCGCAATGCTTTCCGGCTCGCCCAGCTCCTGCGCGATCTGCTTCTCCGTCTTTCCCTGGGAAAGGCCTATCTCAAAATGCTCCCGGTAATCCGTCAAAATGTCTTCCCGCTCGGCCTGTTCAAGCCGGCTGAGCGCCCGGGACAGCGCCTGCAAATATTCATTCATCCGCCTCATCCTCCAGCAAAATATCGTTCACCTGGTGTACAAACGTCATCCATTCCAGCCTCAGCTCCGCCTCTGCCTTTTTTCCCGCTTCCGTCAGCCGGTAGTACTTGCGGGGCGGCCCGCCGGATTCATCGGACAGATATGTCTGACACAGCCCATCCCCCTTGAGCTTTCGCAGCAGCGGATACAGCGTTCCTTCCGCAATTTCTATGCTTTTGGAGATCTGCTCCGCCAGCTCGTATCCGTAGGCATCCCGGTGGCGAAGCGCCGCCAGAACGCACAGGTCCAGCACGCCCTTTTTGAATTGCGGGTTCATGCCGTCCCTCCCTCCTGTTCATTAACTACTATTGTTTATTGTTCAGTAGCAAACACAGTATAGCACCCTCCCGCATGTTTTGCAAGAGGGTGCCAAAAATTTTTTAATGATCTATGGCCTGTGAAGCGGAAGTATCACCGTGAACACGCTGCCTTCCCCCGGCTTGCTGGCCGCAAGGGCCTCTCCCCCATGCTCCCTGACAATCTTTTGAACAATGCTGAGCCCGATACCGCTCCCGCCTGTGTGGCGGCTGCGGGAAGGATCGGCGCGGTACAGGTAGTCAAAAATGTAAGGCAGGTCTTTTTCGTCGATGCCTATGCCGGTGTCTTTGACCTGAATGACCGCCATGTCTCCCTCAGGCTTCAGGGATACCTCGATCGTTCCCCCCTCCAGGGTGTATTGCACGGCATTGGCCAAAAGGTTTACAAGCACCTGCCGCAATTGATCCTTGTCCCCCTGCAGCGTGACAGGCGTCAGTTTAGAAACAAGCCCGATATTTTTGTCGGCGCAGACGGGGGCAAAATGCTCCAGGCAATCCTTTACAAGGCCTTCCAGTTCCACCTGGCATTCGTCCGCTTTCATGCCCGGCTCATAAAGCCTGGCCAGTTCCTCCAGCTTGTAAAGCATGCGGTTGAGACGCTCGATCTCCTCATAGCAGCTTCCAAGGCGCTGGGGCGTTGGTTCCCACACGCCGTCCTCAAACGCCTCCAGGTTGGCTTGCAATACGGACAGAGGCGTGCGCAGTTCATGGGCGTAATCCCTGACGATGCGCTCTCTGGCCTTTTGCTGCTGCTTCAGCGTCTGCGACAGATGGCTGACGCTCTGGGCCAGTTCGCAAAGTTCCCTGGCATAAGGATGTTTGGGCGCACGCGGCGTATAGTCCCCTTGTCCGATGAGCCTGGTATTTTCGCCGATCTCCCGGATGGGCCTGACAATGCTGCGGGCCATGCCGTACCCGAACCCCGCCGCCAACAGTGCGCAGAGTATGCCTGCAAGCAGGAATACCGTATCGATCCTGCCGATGAAGTCCACATCCGCCTGCGTGTAAAAATATGGACCGCTGTATCCAAAATGCAATGTTCCTACGCGCTTTCCGCCCGCCTGCACGGGATATTCCATCTCCGTATAAGCGCCCACATAGGAGGCATCCCGCATGGCGGTAAGGCACTGAACATCATAGAGCATGGTCTCACATGCCTTGGTATCGTCGCAGTGGATGCAGTATACCTGCCGGCCCTGTTCATCCCAAACGGACAGCACCAGGCCCTGGTTCAGCATGGCATAGCCAAGCTCCGTGAAGCGCATATGGTACAGGTCGGTGGTTTTCATCTGCTCCTCCACGGTCTTTGCCACATTCCAGGCCGCCTGTTCCCGCTGGGCCACCACATACGCCTGAAAGTGATTTTCCATCAGGCCATGGGTTACCGCCAGCAATATGCCAATCAGCAGCAGCGAAATGGCCCCGTAGGTCAGGGACAGCCGGGTCTTGAGGCTTATAAGCCGTCTAGCCATCCGCTTTCCCTCCGAACTTATAGCCCACGCCCCGCACGGTACGAATATATTGAGGCTCCTCAGCTTTATCCTCCAGCTTGGCTCTAAGGTTTTTGATGTGGGAATCTATGGTGCGCTCAAACCCTTCATAAGAGAAGCCAAAAGCGCACAGGATCAGTTCCTCACGGGTGAATACCTTGGCCGGCTGCCTGAGCAGCGCGCTTAACAGCTTGAATTCATTGGGGGTGAGCGTGATCTCCCTGCCGCTACGCCATACCTGATGCGCGGCAGTATCCACCTTCAGGTCGCCACCGTTGTAGGTGACCGCTTCCCCGGGCTCCTTGGGCCCGAAGCGGCGCAAAAGCGCTTCCAGCCTGGCTACCAGTTCCCGGGGGCGAAAGGGCTTGACCACATAACCGTCGGCCCCCAAGTGAAACCCTTCCACCACGTCGTTCTCGCTTCCCTTGGCCGTGAGCATCAAAACAGGCGCATCGGAAAGCTGGCGGATGGTTTTCAATACTTCATCCCCACTTAGCTCCGGCAGCATTCTGTCCAGCACCACCGCGTCCGGCCTGTGCGCTTCAAACAGCGAAAGCGCGGTCTTGCCGTCACCCGCCGACAGTGTTTGATAGCCCGCGTGCGCAAGATACGCCTCGATGACGCTTACAATCTTTTCTTCGTCTTCCACGATGAGAACGGTGGCTTTTCCCATGGTTCACCCCTGCCTGTTCTGTGTTTATCGGCCTATTTTCCCGCATTTCCATGGAGAATTGATGGAGGGCCGCCGCCCACTGTCTTTTGCCCGCAATGATCTGCCGTTTTCGCTTTTTTACTATAGCATAACCTGTGATATACCTCAAGCAATCCATTTTCCGCAAACGGCAAAAAGGCCGCCCCGCGGCCAAAGGACAAAAGCAATCAATAATTGATCCCTATCTGATGCATCCACTTATCTGCCGTAAGAATGGTGCTTGGAATGGGTACCTTCAACTCGTTCAGTACGGATACGGCCAGCGCCAGGCCAAAAATGATGCCGAATGCCGCCACATCTTTCCAGTTTTTATTACGGATGAGAGGAGGCAGATCGATCAATGCAATCAGGCTGAAGCAAATGAAAATCGCTGCCATATCAGGCCTCTGCCCCCTTTGTCTTCTTTTTTCTGATTTTACCAATCGTAAGCGCCAGAAGGGGAAGGAAAAATTCAAAAACCTGCCAAAGGATAAGAGCTGTCTCCCGGCTGGAGGATGCATGCTGAATGCTGGAGGGATACAGCGTAAAGCCGTAGCCAATCATGAGCACGCCGATGGCCAGCGCGAGAGGCTTGTAGGAATTCATTTTGAACACCTGCGCCGCCGATAGCGCCGTCACATAATGAAGGAGGGAGATTTTGAAAAACAGCAGGATGATGAGCACTATCGCGAACAAAATTTCCAAGCGGCTGAGTACGCCGAACAGTGTCACGATCCGGAGCGTTTCAAAAGCTGGCAGCGCAAAAAGGCCGATCGTGTTTCCCAGCACGGCCGTATCCCTAAACACCACCATCAAAAACATAACCGATCCCAGCAAAAAGCCACCGATAAAATAGCGGCCGATGGGTTTTTGCTTCTCACGCACATAAGGCAAAATCATCAAAAAAACAACCAGCTCGCCAAAGGGTATACTCAAAGCGGTATTTGTGCCCTGTACATATTTGATAATCGGCTGCTGCAACATAGGTAAAAAATTGTTTAGGTCCATTTGGCTGGAGGCAAACAAGAGCGACGAACCCAGCACCGCCGCAGATATCACAATAAAAATAAAAGCGAAGCGCGTAACCACCTTCAGCCCGTACCGCACACCCAGAGCGGACACCAGCACACAGACGGCTGAAAGAATGACATCCGGCGTCTTGACCATGATGGTCTGTTTGACAAACAGACTCAAATCCCTCAGATTCAGCGTTGCAAGCGTAAGGAAAAACATGATGTGAAAAAACGAGGCCACCTTCCCCAGCACCTTGCCAAATGCCAGATCGTTGATCTCCACCAGGTTCTTGCCAGGATACATCTTTGTCAAACCAATATAGATCATCAGTATTGGCAGGCAAAGCACAATGCCCGCCGCCACCACAAACCAGGAATCATAGCCCGTTACGCCGGCCAGGAAGGCGGATAGCAGGGAAGAGGATTGAATGAAGCAAGCGGTGGAAAACAATATTTGGGACGGCGTGATTTTCCCAGTCTCCAATTTCATTTCATGTTTTCCTCCATGTCCAGGGTAAGGGCCGTTTTGCCTGTCCCAACAATATGCGGCTTCACACTCAGAACCAGCTGCAGCGCGGGATACACCGTATCCCATTGCTGCTCCAGGCTTTTCCACTGCTTGGGATATTTGATATTGAATTTTCCGCCGTATCCGTAGATGTCTGTATTTAGCTGACGCGTTTTTTCAAAGGTGGTATGTACACGCTGCTCAATGGCCTTTTTCGCCTCCTGCGTCAGCATGCCATGAAGCTCCTCCAGCTTCATATCCCCAAAGCCGCTCAATTCCTCAATATCCAAAACCGTATCTATATTCAGGATCACACCCGCCCTGCCGTCCGCCTGAAGCACCGGAACCGTTTCGCTTTGCACCTGAATAATGTTCATCGCTACCGTTCCCTTTTCAGTGGCGATCTCCAGGATGCCTTCATTGATTTGCCCCATGGACCACAGATAGCCGGTGATTTCCTCCCAGCTCAGTTCTCCCACCATGCGGTCTTCCTTGAACACCGCCATCCTGGAAATATTCAGCTTTTCTTTTTCCCCCTCCTTGATTACCTCCACGATTGGCATAAGGGGGGAAGTCGTCTTTTGCAATATCTTTGATACAAGGTTCAGTATGTTCACACTCAGGTAAACGGAAGTATTGGCGGATTTACGCATCATGCGTGTTACTGCAATGCCGGATATCTTGTCCTGATCCAATTCCGCGCTCATGACATCCTTGGCGTCACCGTCAGCCACCAGAACCAATGTTTCCAGGCGCGTCTCCTCTTCACGCAAAAACAGGTCCAGATGCTTTTGAATGCCATGGCTCGCCACTTCCCTGCCAAAGACGATCATTTGGTTATGGTGCAGGAAAAGTGTCCGGGTGCTTTCATGGCGCAAGGATGAAACAGCCGCGAGCACGCTTTTCCCACTGCCCTCCAGTATAATGCTGCTGCCGCCGTCTCCTCCTGACCCGCCGCCGGAACTGGAGCCGGAACTGGAATCGCCGGCTGATACGCGGACGATTTGCACGCTGACATTTACTTCTTCCTCATTCTCACCAGCATCCAATCCCAATCCGGTCACAATGAACAGCGTGTCGAGCTCCTTGCTGTCCCAGCAGCCTGTTATGCCAAACAAAACTGCCAGTGACATCAGTACGCATATCAGCTTTTTCATTCTTTTCCGCCTCCCGGTTCAGGCGCGTTTCCCTGCTCATCATGGGGGCGCATGGGCGGAATAAAAAGGCGTCTGCGCGTAGTATCCTTTTGTGCTATATCTTTGGGCCGCTTGGTCATGAACCATAGCGGCGTGCGTACCATGGTATCCTGCATATCCCGGGAAAAAGCAAACGACTCAAAATAGGGTACGCCAAAGGATGATAGCGAAGCCAAGTGCACCAGTGTCGCCAGCAAGCCCATGGCAATGCCATACCCGCCAAGCACGGCGGCCAGCACCATCGACATAAGCCTTAAAAGAGAGGAAACGTCGCTTTGCATGGGCACCACAAAGCCCGTAACCGCCGTCAGCGCCACCGCAATGACCAAAGGAGCCCCCACCAGGCCTGCCGATACGGCGGCATCACCCATGATCAACGCACCCACGATGCTGATAGCCTGCCCTACGGGCCGCGGCAGCCTAAGCCCCGCTTCCCGCAAGATCTCAAAGGAAAAGATCATGATCAGTGCTTCCAGGAAGGCCGGGAACGGCGTGCCTTCCCGCGCCCTGGCCACGGTAAGCAGCAATGTCGTGGGAATAAATTCCTGATGGTAGGTGGTCAGCGCAATGTAGATGGCCGGCGCAAAGACCGTTATGAAAAACGCCAGATACCGAAGAAGCCTGGCAAAGCTGGCGAAGAAAGGCCGGATATAGTAATCCTCCGCTGTTTGAAAGCTTTCAATGAACAGCATGGGAGCCGTAAGCACAAACGGCGTGCCGTCCGTTACAATGGCTATACGTCCCTCCAGCACTTTGGCCGCCGCAACGTCGGGCTTTTCGGTATAACCCACCGTGGCGAACATGGAAAAAGGCGCATCCTCCATGTATTGCTCGATATATCCCGCGTCCAGTATGGAATCCACCTGCAGCCCCTCGAGGCGTTTTTTCACTTCGCTGACAACCTTAGGGTCTGCCACATTGTCAAGATAGATGATGCAGACATCCGTCAGCGTCTTGCGGCCTACAATGATATGGTCCATCCGAAGCTGAGGACTCTTGATTTTGCGGCGCACAAGAGCGGTGTTTGTTCTAAGGTTTTCCGTGAACCCTTCCCTGGGCCCGCGGATCACCGACTCCGTCTGCGGTTCGGTCACGCCCCTTTTGTCCCATCCCTTGGTGCTCACCAGGATGCCTTTGGCTATACCGTCCATCAAAAAAATGGTGTTGCCGCTCAGGCAGCCGGCGATAAGCTCGCTGAGCGCTTCCTTTTCCTCCATTTCCGCAGTGCATAGCACCGTTCGCTGAATTTCTTCAAATGCATCCGCCGGTTTGTCCGCCGGAAGTGAATCCAGCAAACGGAAAGACAGAACCGGTTTCAAAATTCCTTCCGTGATGAAGCCGCTGTTGACCAAACCGTCTATAAATACAAGCGCGCCGCCATATTCCCCCTCTTTACCAAAGCGGAACTCATGAATCTTCACATCGTTGCTCTTGCCCAGTATCTGGCGTATGGACTGAAGGTTTTTGTTCAAATCCCTGTGAAGGGCGGGGGGCGGCGACTTTTGATCTCCATCCTGGGCGCGCTGCGCCTTGTTCATGTGCTGCCAGTATTTAAGCTTTTTAATGACTGATTGAAACATCCCGTCTCCCCCTCCCCCTTGCACAGAACGGTGTTATTGTTGCCGATCCAGAAAAAACTATACGCCGCCCCGCAGGCTTCGTCCCGCGCCCCGCGCCGTATTGAAATCCTTGCTTTTTTTCCCATAATGCGGTATAATTATGTAAAGTTAGCATATCCTAACCTAAATTGGCCATAAGGAGGCATTCCCATGAAACTGGTACTGCTCAGGCATGGGGAAAGCGAGTGGAACAGACTGAATCTGTTCACCGGCTGGACAGATGTGGATCTTTCCGAGAAGGGCAGGCAGGAGGCGGCGGAAGCGGGCCGGCTTTTGAAGGATAGCGGATTCGACTTTGACGTATGCTATACCTCGTATCTCAAGCGTGCCATTCATACGCTGAACCTTGCCTTGGAACAAATGGACCGCGAATGGCTCCCGGTGCACAAAACATGGCTGCTAAACGAGCGCCATTACGGTGCGCTCCAGGGGCTGGACAAGGCGGAAACAGCCCGGCGCTACGGAGAGGATCAGGTAAAAATCTGGCGCCGTTCCTTCGATGTGCCGCCGCCTCCCTTGGAGGAGAATGACGCGCGCAGCCCAAGAGCTCAGATACAGTACCGAAATGAGGACAAATCCCTGCTGCCTCTTGCAGAGAGCCTAAAGGATACCATCGCAAGGGTGGTCCCCTTTTACCGGGATACCATCGCCCCTCAGATGGCGGCAGGAAAGCGGGTACTCATTTCCGCCCACGGCAACTCCCTGCGTGCGCTGGTAAAGCATTTTGAAAACCTGACCGACGCCCAGATCATGGAGGTGAACATACCTACCGGCGTGCCACTTGTATATACGCTGGATTCACAGTTCCATATTATGGGTAAGGAATATCTGGGCGATCAAGAGCTGCTCAAAGCCAAAATGGAAAGCGTGGCCAACCAGGGCAAAGCAAAATAGACCCCGCGGCCACCATCAAGGAGGATATACAATGGGCTATTCCATCACAAACGTTTACGGCCGGGAGATCATCGATTCCAGGGGCAATCCCACGGTAGAAGCCGTCGTTACATTGGAATGCGGCATCCACGGCCAGGCCGCCGTTCCCAGCGGTGCGTCCACCGGCCAGTTTGAGGCGCTGGAACTGAGGGACAAGGACCCCTCCCGCTTTTTAGGCAAAGGCGTTTTGAAGGCCGTAGGCCACATCAACAAAGAGATCAGGGAAGCCCTTACAGGTATGGACGCATCCCATACCGCCGAAATTGATTCAACACTCATCAGGCTGGATGGAACGGCGGACAAATCCCGCCTGGGTGCCAACGCCATCCTGGCCGTTTCCCTGGCCTGCGCAAGGGCCGCATCCAAGGCGCTTAATCTGCCTCTGTATAAGTTCCTGGGCGGCGTCAACGCGGATACGCTACCGGTGCCCATGATGAATGTGCTCAACGGCGGCGCGCACGCGGCCAACAACATCGACATCCAGGAATTCATGGTCATGCCTGTGGGTGCGTCAACCTTTTCAGAAGGGCTGCGCTGGTGCACGGAAGTCTTCCATACCCTGGCCGGTCTGCTCAAGAAAGACGGCCTGTCCACTGCCGTGGGCGACGAGGGCGGCTATGCGCCGAACCTCAGCAGCGACGAGGAAGCCATCCAATACCTGCTCAAAGCCATTGAAAAGGCCGGGTACAAGCCATACGATGATTTCATGCTGGCCATCGACGCCGCCTCCAGCGAGTGGAAAAGTGAAGGTGGAGGTTATCTGTTGCCAAAGCACAAAATCCGCTACACTACCGATGAGTTGATCACCTATTGGCAGGGCCTGGTGGAGAAATACCCCATCGCCTCCATTGAGGACGGGCTGGACGAGGAAGATTGGGAAGGTTGGAGGAAGCTTACCACCCTGCTAAAAGGCAAGGTGCAATTGGTTGGCGACGACCTGTTCGTCACCAATACGCAAAGGCTGGAAAAAGGCATCGACTCGGGCTGCGGCAGTTCCATCCTCATCAAGCTGAACCAAATCGGTTCCCTTACTGAAACGCTGCAGGCCATTAAAATGGCCCACAATGCCGGCTATACCGCCGTCATCTCCCACCGCTCGGGCGAGACGGAGGATACCACCATCGCCGACCTTGCAGTTGCCGTCAACGCCGGGCAGATCAAGACCGGCGCGCCCAGCCGCAGCGAACGCGTCGCCAAGTATAACCGCCTTCTGCGTATCGAGGACTGCCTGGGCCCGGCGGCCCGGTATCCCGGCAGAAAATGCTTCAGGAGATGAAGTTTTGAAAAGGTATGACGGGGAAGGCTCTTTTGAAAAAGAGCCTTCCCCGCACCCCATCCAGAAAACTTGTACACACTCTAAGGGTGGCTTATTCACGAAAGCGAACAGGCCATTTTTTAATTTTTCTACAATTACTGATTTTGAAACCAATTCATCAACGCCTGGACAATTTTCTCTGACGCATGGCCATCCCCATAGGGATGGATGGCCTGGGCCATGCGCTGATAGGCGCCTTCATCATTGAGCAGCCTCAGCACGGCCTTAACAATATCGTCCTCCTGCACGCCTGCCAGCACCGCCTTGCCCGCGGCCACCACCTCCGGCCGCTCCGTTTCGGTGCGCAGCACCACAACTGGCTTGCCAAGAGCCGGCGCCTCCTCCTGCAACCCGCCGGAATCCGTCATCACCAGACAACAGCGTCCGATAAGGTTATGCATGTCTTCCACATCGATAGGCGGCATCAGGCGTACGCGTTTCACATTGCCTAATAGCGCCCGGACAGGTTCCCCAACCGCCGGATTCATATGGACGGGATACACCACCTGCACATCAGGCAGCGCCTCCACGATGCGCTTCACCGCGTTGCAGATGTTGCTAAGCGGGGCCCCCAGGTTTTCCCTGCGGTGGGCGGTGAGCAAAATCACACGCCCCGCCGAAAAATCAATTGCCCGGAGCGCTTCCTCCTGGAACACATAGTCCTGCCGCACCATGGCCATAAGCGCATCGATCACGGTATTCCCGGTAACATATACATGCTCCCGGATATTTTCATGATACAGGTTCTCCCTGTTTTCCTCCGTAGGCGCAAAGTGAAGCGTGGCGGTGCGCCCGGTGATGGACCGGTTCATTTCCTCCGGAAAGGGAGAATATTTGTCATACGTGCGCAGGCCTGCCTCCACATGACCTACAGGAATTTTTCTGTAAAAAGCCGCCATCGCCGCCGCCATGCTGGTGGTGGTGTCGCCATGCACCAGCACGATATCAGGCTGGCATTCCGCCAATACCTTGTCCATGCCATCCAACACCCGGGCCGTGATTTCGGTAAGCGTCTGGCCGGGGCGCATGAGGTTCAAGTCATAATCCGCCTGAATGGAAAACCGCTCCATTACCTGATCCAGCATCTGACGATGCTGGCCGGTAAGGCAAACCATGCCCTTCACCCGCGGCGTTTTTTGAAGCAGCCTCACCAAAGGCGCCATTTTGATGGCTTCCGGCCGTGTACCGAATACGCTGAGCACAGTCCGTTCACGCATTTTTATAAACCATCTCTTCCATCGTCATAAGAAAACGGCCTTTCAAGCCGCTTCCGGTCCCATAATACAAGTACAATATCGCTATTCCATCGCGCTGGATAGCAGGTAGCGTTTCAACGCGTCCTGCCAGGAGGGCAGCCGTGCGAATCCAGCCTCGTCCAGGCTGCGCTTGGAGAGACGGGAATTTTGCGGCCTCCGTGCGGCGGTGGGATAATCGGAAGTTGAAATCGGCTCCACGCGGCAAGGCAAGGACGCCCGCGCCATGATCTCCGCCGCAAATTCAAACCAACTGCAAAACCCTTCGTTAGTGGCGTGATAGACGCCGTACCGCTCCGTTTGAATCATACTGCACAGCAAAGGCGCCAAATCTTTTGCATAGGTGGGCGAACCGACTTGATCCGCCACCACCCGTACGGACTCGCGCTGCTGTCCAAGGCGGAGCATGGTTTCGACAAAATTATTCCCCACCAGTCCAAACACCCAGGCGATCCGGATGATGAAGTATTCCTCCAGCCAGGATTGTACTTCGTCCTCCCCCATTGCCTTTGTCAGACCGTAATGATTGATGGGTGCTTTCGCATGATCTGTTTCAAAGGGCGCATCCTCTTGCCCGTCAAACACATAATCCGTACTGATGTACATCATCCGGGCATTAAGCTCCCGGCAGGCCTTTGCCACATTGGCAGTACCCAGGACATTCACCCGGAAGCAAGGCTCTTTCTCTGTTTCGGCCTTGTCTACCGCGGTATAGGCGGCACAATGGATCACAGCGTCCGGCGCATATGCTAGGATAGCCGCACGCGTGGCATTTTCCTCCGTCAGGTCAAAATCTGCCCTGCCTACGCCTTTAAACTGTATCCCAAGTTCTCTCAGCCGGTTGCATACCTCCCGGCCCAATTGTCCGGCAGCACCCGTCACCAATACCTTCATGCCTGTCCCCGGTTTCCGTACATCCGGTCATAGTATTCCCGGTATGCGCCATTGAGAATGCTCTCCCACCAGGGCCGGTTATAAAGATACCAGCGGACCGTTTTTTCAATGCCAGCCTCAAACAATGTTTCCGGCAGCCATCCCAATTCCCGGTGGATTTTCCCGGGATCGATTGCGTAGCGCAGGTCATGGCCAGGCCTGTCCTTCACAAATTCGATCAGGCTTTCCGGCTTATCAAGCGCCTGCAAAATGGCCTTGACCACCATCAGGTTGGTTCGCTCATTGTGGCCGCCCACGTTATAAACTTCTCCCGGCCGGCCCTTTCGCAACACAAGATCAATGGCGCTGCAATGATCTAAAACATGCAGCCAGTCCCGCACATTTTCTCCCTTCCCGTATACGGGCAGCGGCTTATCGCTCAAAGCCCTTGAAATCATCAGTGGGATGAGCTTTTCCGGAAACTGATAGGGGCCGTAGTTGTTGGAGCAGCGGGTTATGGTAACCGGCAGATGAAAGGTGCGAAAATAGGAAAGCACGATCAGGTCTGCCGATGCCTTGGAAGCGGAATACGGCGAGGAGGCATGTAGGGGCGTTTCCTCGGTGAACAGCAGATCAGGCCGGTCAAGGGGCAAATCGCCATACACTTCGTCCGTAGATACCTGGTGGTACCGGGAGACGTCATACTTCCGGCAGGCGTCCATCAGCACCTGTGTGCCCATCACATTAGTACGCAGAAACGATTCCGGGTCCTCAATGGAGCGATCCACATGGGTCTCCGCCGCAAAGTTGACTACGATGTCGGGCTTTTCCGCCTCGAACAATGCCATGACGCCATTCCTGTCTGCAATATCTCCCTTGACAAAACGGAAAGCTGGGCATGTCATCGCCCGGTCCAGAGTCGTCAAATTCCCGGCATAGGTCAGCGCATCCAGGCAGACGATCTTGTCACCGGGGTATTTCTCCAGCAGATAGTAGATAAAATTCGCGCCGATAAAGCCTGCGCCGCCGGTTACAAGTATATTCATTTGCCGCCTCCCTCCTTGTAAACAAAGCTGCATCCGCTATCCCTGAAAAACGGCGCCCTCCTGTCCTTGTCGGATAGTTCGGGAGATTCGATCCCCCAATTCACCCCTATGTCCGGGTCATCAAAACGGATGGAACGGTCATGCTCCCGGCTATAAAGGTTGTCCACCTTGTAGACGAACTCCACATCCGGCGTGAGTGTCAAGTAACCGTGGGCAAATCCACGGGGAATGAACACCATCCGCTTGTTCTCTGCGGAAAGCTCCGTAGATACCGACTTCAAATAATAAGGCGAACCGCGCCGCAAGTCCACCGCCACATCCAGAACGGCGCCCCTGGTCACCCGCACCAGTTTGGCCTGAACCATGGGGGTTTCCTGATAATGCAGCCCACGCAGCGTTCCCTGCTTTATGGTAAAACTGTGATTGTCCTGCACAAAAAGGGCAGGCAGCCCAAGCTCCTGCATAGTTCTTTCAGAAAATGTCTCCATGAACCATCCGCGTTCATCGCCAGACACCCGGGGCTCCAGCAGCCATACCTCGGGGTGTGCCGTTTCAAGCTTCTTCATGAGCAATACCTTTCAGTACCTGATTTTTCCGTCTGCCACGCGGTTGAGATGCTCGCCGTAGGGGGATTTGCCATACCGCCGGGCTGACTCTATAAGCGCTTCACGGGTTATCCAACCGTTGCTGTAAGCAATCTCCTCAGGCGCGGAAATCTTGATTCCCTGGCGCTTTTCGATCATGCGCACAAAATCCGCGGCATCCAGGAGGCTGTCCATGGTGCCGGTGTCCAGCCAGGCATAGCCCCTGCCCAGAAGCTGTACATTGAGGGCGTTTGCCTGAAGATACAGGCGGTTCAAATCGGTAATTTCGAGTTCTTTTCTGGCACTCGGGCGGAGCTTTTTGGCAAAATCCACAACCCGGCGGTCATAGAAGTACAGCCCGGTAACGGCATAATTGCTCTTGGGCTCCCTGGGCTTTTCCTCCAGGGACAGCACCTTGCCCGCCGCATCGAACTCCACCACGCCAAAACGCTCCGGGTCGATCACATAATAGCCGAAGACGGTGGCCAAGCCCTGAGCGGCATCCTGCACCGCAGCCCGCAGGAGCCTGCCAAAGCCGTTGCCGTAAAAGATATTGTCGCCCAGGATCATGGCGCAGCAGTCGCCGCCGATAAAATCCTCCCCGATCAAGAACGCCTGAGCCAGTCCATCGGGAGAAGGCTGCACCGCATAGGAAAGGGAGAGCCCTATCGAGGAGCCATCCCCCAGCAGATGCTCAAAGCGCGGCGTATCCTCCGGAGTGGAGATGATGAGGATATCACGAATGCCAGCCAGCATCAGCGTGGAAAGGGGATAAAATATCATGGGCTTGTCGTATACCGGCAAAAGCTGCTTGCTGGCCACCAGGGTCAGGGGATACAGCCGCGTGCCGGCACCGCCGGCCAGGATGATGCCTTTCATGTATCATCCCTCCTCTGGAAGCAGAAGTCAATACTCCATCATGCCCTTCTGGCTTCTGAGAACTTAAATTCTCAAATCCAAATGCAACCTGTATAGCATCATTTCAGTATTTAACTATAGCCTATACGTGCCTGGCAAGCTGCAAATATTTCTTGTATCCAGCACGACCTTACCTGCCAGCTTGTACATGTTGGCCTTGATTTCATCGTGCCCCACCAACAGAACGACCATGTCCACGGCTTGCAGAAACGCATCAAGATCATGGTATTGGTCCTCCACAACATCCTGCCTGATATACGGGTCATATACCTTTATCCCATGCGCCAAGTGACTATGCATGCACTCCAGCATCTGCAATGTCGGGCTTTCCCGTACATCGTTCACATTTTCTTTATATGTCAATCCATAAAGACCAACGCGGGAAACAGTTCTGATTCCACGTTCCTTCATGATGTTGGAAATGCGCTCCAGCACAAATTCCGGCATAGAATCGTTGATTTTCCTGGCCGCAAGAATGATATTGGCCAAACCCGGATAATCCCCAACGAGAAACCATGGATCCACGGAAATGCAGTGCCCTCCCACGCCGGGGCCGGGATTGAGGATATTTACCCGCGGATGCTTATTGGCTATGCGGATGATCTCATATACATCCATGTTGTCTGAACGACAGATCTTGGCCAACTCGTTGGCATAGGCGATGTTAATATCGCGGAAAGTATTCTCAACCACCTTCGTCATTTCCGCCGTCCTGATATCGGTAACAATGATTTCACCCTGACAGAAGGATGCATAAAGCGCTTTTACTTTCTCACCAATGGCCTGGTCATCCGCTCCGATCGTGCGAGAGTTGTGCAGCAGTTCGTGTACCATATTGCCGGGGATAATACGTTCCGGTGCATGGACAAGATGGATGTCCTCGCCCATCTTGAATCCGTTGGCTTCCACGATGGGACGGACATATTTGTCGACCGTTCCGGGTGAAACGGTGGATTCGATGACGATTGTTGCTCCTTTGGGGCACACGCTCATTACGCTTTTCACTGCTGCTGTCACATAGCAGGAGTCGATTTTTTTGCTGAATTTGTCATAGGGGGTCGGTACGGCAATGATGTATGTATCGGTTCGGGAATAGTCTGTAGAAAAAACGATACCCTTTTCCACCGCCGCCGTAAACAGAACTCCCAGGCCCTCCTCTTCAAAGGTTAGGCGGCCAGCTTGCAACTCTTCCACCAGACCCCTATTATAATCCGTGCCGATTACTTGCACACCGTGAGCTGCAAACATAAGAGCGGTAGGAAGACCTATATAGCCCAAGCCAATGACATTGATCACTGAATGCTTCATCCTTTCATTTCCTGACTTGTTATGTAAAGCTTAGTCATTTTTCATACAAATTGCAGATAATAGAGTAGAAGGAAATTCCCCACCAAAAAACTTTCAACCGACATATAATGATAAACGGTCTTGGAATGCATGTCAAGCAAATATTATGTTCTACCAACATTTCTGTTAACATTTTCGTAAAAACCCATATTGACAACAAAACAAAGAATTGCTAACATTATTTGGGATGAATAATTGATGTAAGAAATGGTAATTTGTAAAATGACATAATATGATATCATATTAAGCTCATTAATCAGGTTCCATTGGGAGGTTCGTATGGGGTATAGTATTTATGGCGTATATGATTCCAAAAAGCAGATGGAAGCAAATTTTGAACCAGCAGGGCAAAACGTTAATGTGAATAATGCAAGTTGGATAAGCAGCAATATATGTGGAAAAACGATACTTGATATTGAATGCGGATTATATGATTTACATGTTCCTATGGCCAAAGAAGGAAAAAAAGTATTCGCTATTTTATCAGATGAGCAAAAGGTTAACCAGTATACACGAGCGCTCTTTGATCAGGAAAGATTCGTCCGGCCTAATATTGCCTATATCTACGGCAGTTTTCTTACCTATGATTTTGGAACAACAAAATACGACACAATCATCTTTTCAGAATGGAATGATGTCGTATTTACCGATGCTTATATAGAAAAAGCGGCAGCGTTACTTAGTTCTGACAATGGCAGATTGATTATAAGTATGGAGTTGTGTACGAATCAAAATGCCTTACCTATTCTCAAGAGCATTTTTCACATTTTCTCTCATGATCTATGTTTGGAAAATCTGGAAATCTATGAAGAATCATTAATCCGAATCGTTGCTATAAACAGACCCGGTGAGCGCAGTCACGCTCAAATCGTGGATCAGTTAACACAGGTTTATGACATAATTGTTGGTAGGTATAGGGATTTATCCATTCATCTTTCAAAGACACAAATTGAGCTTGAAGCAAGGTTAACAAGCGCCAGTGAAAATGAAAAAAGACTCGTTTCAGAATTAGGTACAATCAGTAAACTAGCACATGATCTTCATAACGAAAAGGTAAGCATTCAAAGCAGAGTGGATGATCTAAATAATGAGTTGTCCAATGCTAGTGGCGAGGCCAACAATCTTCGTATACAGTTGCTGCAAATGCAATCAAAGGAAAATGAGCTGAGTGCAAGATTGAAGGCTGCACAAGCAGAGGCCAGCCGGTATGCACGCAGTTATAAGGACGTATTGGCATCAAGACGTTATAAAGCCGGGAATGCTCTAGCTAATATCGCCAGCAATCCTTTTCGCATTTTCCGTTACATATTCAAAGTCATCATGGTACTATATCGCAAGATCAAGAAAAATACAATCAGAATTCTACGCTCAGCTAGGAAATGTTTTACTACCAGCTTCCGGCGCTTGAGCAATCAATTTCACAAGTTCAATCGCTTCAAATTCAATGGGGTCAGTGTCATTATACCGACTTATAAAGAAATACCATATTTGGATGAGTGTGTTAATTCTGTACTTAATCAAACACTTACACCATCTAAAATAGAAATAATCCTTTCCATAAATGGAAAGGATGAGGAATATTACAAAAAGCTTAAAAAGAAATACTCTGGGAACAATAGAGTTAAGGTCGTTTACACGCGCAAGGTTGGCTTGTCCGCGGCAAGAAATTTCGCTTTGAAACATGTTAACAAAGATTATGTAACTTTTTTGGATGATGATGATTATTTTACCTCCGGATACCTGCAAGAAATGGTTTCTCACCTTGACAAAGACATACAGATCGTGTGTGGAAGGCTGGTTGACGAGTACGGTTCACGGCGGGAAAATGACACCTATATCAACAAAGAATTATCAAAGATAAACGGAGGTGGCAAAACAAGAGATTATTTGAATATAGGTAGCTTGTTTACGCCTGCATGGGCAAAACTTTATCAAACCAAGCTGATTAGGGATGTGTTCGGCCCTTTTCGTGAGGAAATGAGACATACGGAAGATGTACTATATTGGACTGATAATTGTCATAAATTGACCGGTAATGTATACTGCTGCGATGCAAACGGTAAAGAAGCGCTTATTAGAAGAGTATTGGAAAACAGTATGAGCCGCCCTCCTAGAGAGAAGATTTTTGCGTTTGGAATTGAAGAAAGAATCCCGATTATCGCTGCCATATCTAAAAGAATCTATGAAATGAACCTATCTGTTGAGCAAAAGCGCTTTTTGATTACCAAGATCAATGCCCAGACAAACATAATGCTGCATAACTTCGAGCTTTTGGATGCTCAAATGCAGGAGGCAGCCATTGATCTAATACAGAGCAGCGGAAACTTCTTCCTGAACAAGAGCAAATTCGCATCTATAAAAGGAATTGCGTTTTGCCATAATTTTTCTCCTTCGGCAGATGCTTCTGCATATGTCGCTGCAAAAAGATTACCACATATTGCAGAAATGGAAGGGAAGGCAATCAAATGGAAGGTTATTTCCTCCGATATGTCAAACTGCAGAGCAAACGATTATATTTTTCATATGTTTTTTGCGTCATTTGTTATTGAAAGTCATATTCAATTGCCTAAACCATCTTATTTCAATGAAAAGGCTCAAACTATATTTGGAGAAAAGGCATTTGATTGCGTAAAAGAAGAACATGCAGAATTTATATATTCCAGATCATTGTATGCTGGATCACATGATGCTGCCTACCTTTACAAGCAAAAATATCCCGAAGCTAAGTGGTATGCAGAATTTTCGGATCCTGTTTATATGGGAACGAACGATATGCCTCGTCCTACCGCCAGGATATATGACGGTGACGAATCATTTTTAAACCACTATTGGCGGGATGTAGAGCAAAAAGTTTATGAATTAGCAGATGTCATTATTTTTACAAATGAAAAGCAAAGGGAGTATATGTTAGAGTATAACGAATTCAAGGAACGGAATGCCAGTATCTTGAAGAAAAGCATTGTTATGTGGCAGCCAACTCTGCATAAAGAATTCTGTGACATTATTTCGTCTGATTATAGGATTGATGAAAAGCATATAAACATCGGCTACTTTGGAACCTTTTATCCCAACCGGCAGTATTCCGAAATGCTTGTGTTGCTAAAAAATCAGAAAGTTCATTTGCACTTTTTTGTTCCCAATCCAGACGAACTCAAAACAATAAAGTCGGAGAGGGTGCATATAAGCCAGGTGGTTGGCCATTTGGAGTATTTGAATATAGCATCAAGAATGGACTATCTATATATGAATGATATATCGTTTACAGGGCATATTAATCCATACTTACCTTCCAAACTGGCGGATTATCTTTCTACCGGTTCGAAGATCATTGCCTTGGTAAAAGAAGGGTCTGTACTTTCGGAGTTCAATGATCCCAATCTGATTAAAACTATTGCCATTGATGAAAAGTTTGCTACTAGTCTCATGAAGCAGTAATGGAGGAATTTTTTATGGAGAAACTTTATAATTGCAATATATCTAAAATCAAAAACTACAAAGAGTTATTTGTAACTAATTACCAGGCAGATGAAGTCATTGAATTCACCAATCAATTGCTGCATGGGGTTTTGACTATGGGATATAAGAATATCGATGTTTTGCGTTATAACCCTCATGAACTGAATGATTTTGATTGGAATCAAGCACCAAAAAGAAGTGCAAACTCATTCTCACTATATCTGCTGGGCTTGAGACATATTTATTTATTGGCTGATGCGGCAAGATTACGGTACAGTCGATCCAATTTGGAACTTGCAGAAGATTTTGTTGAGTCTTTTTATCGTTATTTGTTTGAGCAGGATGAACAAAACGGCATGATCAATAATGATCATGCCTTATCTGAAAGAATTGAAAATCTTGTTTATTTGTATTCGGTTGCTAAAGACTACCATTTTATGTTTCGAAATGAAAATAATCTTATATCAATCATTGAGGATTCAGTAGAAAAACTGTTCGGCGCCAAGTATTATCAACGCAATCATAATCATGGCATCATAGCCGACAAGGCAGCGCTAATCGGCGTATATTTTTTAAACAATGACGACATGAATGAAAAGATCGCATATTTGATTGACCGCCTGAAGGCGCAAGTTACATTTGCTTATACAAAAGACGGGATTCACAAGGAAAACAGTTTTGATTATCATGTCAGCATCACAGGATTGCTGTTGGGTTGTCTAGATATATTGAGGTTAATCGATCATCCTTATTATGTCGAATTATCTGCATGCTTAAAAAACGCAAATGATTTTATGGTGTATGCACTAAAGCCTAATGGTTATAGGCCGTTGTTTGGAGACAGCAAAGGCACAAAGGCGATAGTATATCAGGGAGACGGAAAGATCAAAAAATTAGATGCAAATGTAACACTTTTTGGTGAGAATCAATACATGGATTATATTCGGTCAAAAGGGCTATATGGCCTCGAACCGCCCAAACGGCTGGCCTATTTCCCCTCAGGATACGTATATTTTCGCGAGCATTTCAACATGCTTCAATATGAGGAAGCCACCTGGTTATCCCTGAAAGCAGGTTATACAACCAGGGTGCATAAGCACCAAGATGATCTTTCCATATGCCTATACAGCAAAGGCTATGACATTTTTGTTGATTCCGGCATGTATAGCTTTATGCCTAAAGACAAATACAAAGACTATATGGAATCTATCCCCGCCCATTCTACAGTAGGTATCAAAGGTAGGTCCTATTCAATAGCCAACGGGAATGGCGAAAAGTTCAAAATTCAAAAATGCTTCAGTACACAGCATTATGATTATGCTCTAGCAAGTTCAAGGGTTTATGAAGATGCGGCAATCTATCGCCATATCTATTACCTTCGAAATTGTAACATCATCCTAATCCATGATGAATTTATTTCAAATGAGGAGCATGAATATGTTCAATACTTTCACTTATCAAATGCTGTCACTATCACGGAAAATAATACTCGAAGAATAAATCTAACCATAGGCGATTCTGGTTATGATGCAGTCATACGTCAGTTGCAACCAATAGATGCTTTCAACATACTGGAAGGTGAAAAAACAGAACCTATCAGTATTCTATCAACCGGCTTCGGATCATTCGAGGAAACCAAAACGCTCATGTATATAGAAAAAGGTTATACCACAGAATTTCTGACTTGTGTTGAAATCAAGCAATCAACAAATATAGATACTGAGTTATTTGTAACAAAAAGCAACGTAATTATCAACGATATCAAAATCCCTATTTTACATGCAAATTCCGTAAGCTTTTATGGCGTTGATATCGAAACCACAGAATCGGATATTGTAGTCAAAAACAAAGGCAATGGTAAAGGATTAAAGTATGCCCTATACTTATTTGGCTATGCTCAAAATGATGCCATAGCAAAGCTTCCCTATACGAAAGATGAAAGCCTTGTTTACCACAATAAAGTAAGAGAAGATATCATTCTCTTGTACTATGTTGCAAATGACAGCGGGGAACTTTTAAAGGGTATCGTTGGTGAATGTTATTATCAAGAAGACGGGAGCGTTAAGGTAAAAAAATATGACCGTTTGCATCATCCATTTGTAAAGGGCCATTCCATTCAAAAAATGGACAATGGCCACTATAAATACTCGGTTGAAGTGGAATACAATTATCCAACCATGTGCAAGTGGTGGGTTTATTTTAACGGAGCCAATACCAGTTTCGAAAGCAATTCAGCGTACGAAATGACGTATACCTTTCAAAGTCCTGGCGAATATGTTGTTATGTACAGTTTTCGGGATAGGTTTTTTGGCGAATTTGTTTTTAATCAGTTTGACAAAATTACTATTTAGGAGAACTCTTACATATGCCAGCCAATGATACGATTTCCGTTATCATTCCCGTTTATAATACATCCCGTTATTTGCGGGCATGTTTGTGCAGCGTTCTAAACCAAACACATACGGCACTGGAAATCATATGCATTGACGACGGATCCACTGATGATTCACCGGCCGTATTGGCTGCTTTTACGAAACAGGATGAACGGATTAAAATTATTACTCAATCCAATAAGGGGCTTTCCGCCGCCAGAAATGCCGGATTAAGTGAAGCCATGGGTACATATATCCTGTTTCTTGACAGCGACGATTTCCTGGAGCATTATGCTTTACAGCGGCTATATGAAGCTGCTTTTCAACAGAATTTGGACATACTGTATTTCAGCGGAACCTCTTTCTATGAAACGCCTGAGCTGGCTGATAAACTGCAAGGTTACCGGGATTACTATAAACGGCATGGAAAATATGACAACGTGCTTACCGGCCGTGCACTTTTTACGTGCTTGGTCAATGCAAGAGAATATCGCCCATCGGCCTGCTTGCAGTTTATTAGAACCGATTTATTGAAAACAAACGGATACGCCTTCTATGAAGGCATCCTGTTCGAAGACAACCTCTTCACGTTCCAAACAATACTCTCCGCTAAGCGAGCGTCCTGTATTCCTGATGTGCTGTATCACCGCCGTATCCATGGTGAATCCATCGTTACATCCAAAATAGGAACAGAACATGCGAGAAGCCATTTTTTGTGTTATGTTCAAATGATGAAATTAGCATATGATGCAAATTTGAATTTAGATGAAATGGAGGCGGCAGAGGCCCTTATTCGTGCCATGTACATATCTGCGCAAGATGACTATGCTTTTTTGCCATCGCAAATTAGGAAGAAATCAAATAATCTTCCGCCTGAAATTCGCATGCTACATTTTCTGACAACAAGAACTTTGTGGAATGCACGTATCAGAAAGATATATGATAGGCTGCGCTCAAATCCCTTATTAAGAACAGCGACTCGAATACCTAGGAAATTGATAAAGTGGTTGACAAATAGACATAATTTGTCAATATATTAAGATGAGGACAAGAGACTATCTTGAATTTTTGTCACATAAAGGAATTTTGATAATAGACTCACTCTATATACCCAAAAATGCGCAATTCGTAATAAAGACTAAGGATTTTAACGTATAGATAATGTAAGAATCCACGACCATCATCACAATACATAGAGCCATATATACGTGAAAAGCAATCTAGTCCTATTACATTTCCGATTTCACCATTACTAAACTGTATAATCTTTCTTAAGGCATAAAGAACACTACATTCTATTGTTTTCTTGTGCTCCTCGTTTTCTCTGTTAATACGATCTCGCTCGCGATCATCTATCTTTTCATAAATAGTATTCTTGTTTTTATCTTTATTTGCCGTTTCCCATTTTTTTCGTTCTATCGCAATCGTCTCCTCTGATAACCTAATAATACGGCCAAGATTAGGATGCTCTTTAGCCATTTCCATACGCTCATCCATATACAATTTCTTTTCATAAGGTATGGAAGCGATGGCAGGATTGAGTTGAAATAATATGTCAAAAGCTAAGCGATTATTACGAAATACCATAGCAGTAACATTATTAAGATGAAACAGTGTTTTGGATTGAATAACAGGCCATATCGTGCGATTGTTAACAATCATTCCTTGATATGTGCAATGATGAATGGATTCCATGTAAAATAGATAATGATTTTGAAGCTTCACCATTGGTGTATCTCCTGGGATGGATTTCAATTCTTCTGTAAATATTTTTTGATAAAAATGTAACCCCTTCTGAGATATAGCAACAGAATAATAGTATTCTCGGTTTTTTACAAACTCTTCAACTGTAATATCGTCCTCATATATGTTGCCCTTAAATTTTGTATACATATGTGGTCTAGTATAAAGTTCGCCTAAAAATCCTGGTAATTTCATTGTTCGTTGTGAATAGGAATACTCTCTTGTTGGTGTAATCTGTTGATTAACACCTAAGCAGCTACTAATATTATCCCGAAATGTTGAGTTGAGGGATTTTGGAACTATAGTGATAGGATAATCATTATACTTAAAACCATATAAGCTGTTAAGCTCAAGAGCAATTGGTAGATCCAATGGATAATGCGGCAAATCTACTGTATTTATGCGTATCTTATCATGGTATTCTGGAAAATGTGTTATAATTGAATATACAACTCTCGAATCAACACCACCAGAAAGATCCAATATGTAATAATCATAATTAGGATGCTCAAGAGCAATACGAGCATTATCAAGCAATTCCTCTTTCGCTTTCTTAATAAGTAACGGATACTCTTTTTCAGAAAATGGCTCAGGATTTACAAGCTCCTCATGTAAAGTTGTATAGGGAAATTGAATTGAGTCTGCTGTTAAGCAAAAAGTCTGGTCAATTGGCAATGAGAATGTATTATGTATAATCATTTTTCGACTATAATTCATCCGCGCAAAAGCAGATGTACTACTTAAGTCTGCAATGGCACGTTCTTTGTTTACTTCTGGATATATTCCAATTGACTTCATAACTAATAGCAATAGATGATATCTATTTGACACAATAAAATCATTTCTATGTTTATAGTAATATATTTTTGATAATCCAAGATAGTCATGATCGAAATATATACCATTAGAATCATAATAAACTACATAATAGTCACCCACTTCATTGTGAAGTGATTGTGGATGTATCTGATACTTAATAAGATCATTATATCCAATAATCAAGTGCTTTTTACTTCTTGTAATACCGGAAAAAGCATAATAAGTATCTCCTACTTTCTGAACAGGGGAAGTAGTTAATATCTCGCACTTTATAAGGTTTTCTCCAAATATACCTTTTCCTTTTTGTAAACTTATTGTATCTTTATGTAAACCATATCTATCAACAAATCCATTTATGTAATCTTCGTTCTTATTTTTCATATTAATAAGTATAAAATCCTGATGAGGATAAACAGGCCGTGTATAATCAAGCTGCGGGATTAAACACGGTTCCATCTTTGAAAGAAATTCCTTGTATTCATTAGGAAAACTCGGAAAATAGAAAATTAGTTTTGAATTTCTCCAATAATTTTTACCTTTGTATTTGCAGGTGACAAGTACAAAATACTCCCCATAATCATTTAAGCTAAACATACATGAATTATCACTTGAATTCTCAATGGTTTCTAATATATTACCATTTCTTTTTAGCCTATATGTATAATTACCCTCATTTGGAACAAAAACCTCTTCAGTATTTAACTCCACACATATTTTTAGCAAATTACTATCTAATTCAGAATTTACAATAAATGGTTCCTTCAAAATAATCATCCTTTCTTAACAAAATATCCCTACATTTTAGTTCTTTTATATCATAATACATCCAGATTCTTTGTCAATACTTTAATGATAAAAATAGTATGCAGATGAAAGAACACCAGATATTTACCCACAATTCAATCGACAGATCAATTTATCTGTGTTACTATTTTTGATGTGCAGCAAATAATTTTCTTTGAAAAAACCAACAAAATAAAAGGAGCAAATATGCAGTACAATATTGCCATTGCCGGCACCGGATATGTAGGATTGGTCACCGGTGTATGTCTAGCTCACATAGGTCATCAGGTAGTATGTGTGGATATTGACATGGAAAAAATCCGCTTGCTGCAATCTGGCAAATCACCTATCTACGAAGATGGCCTTAAGGAATTGATGCGGGACAGCGCATCCCGGCTCACTTATACCACCGATTATGAAGCCGCTTACAGGGATGCGGATGTGATTTTTATCGGCGTAGGCACGCCGGAACGGCACGACGGCTCGGCAAATCTTACTTATGTATTCGGCGTGGCATCGCAAATCGCCCACAGCGTGCAGAAGGATTGCGTAGTGGTGGTGAAGTCCACCGTGCCCATCGGCACCAACGACAAGGTCGAAGCACTGCTGCGCCGGGAACTGAAGCATCCAGTGAGGATAGAAGTTGCAAGCAACCCTGAATTTCTGGCCCAGGGTACGGCGGTGCGGGACACGCTGCATGCCAGCCGCATTGTTATTGGCGTGGAAAGTGACTGGGCGGAACAGGTACTGCGGGAAGTGTATGCCGGATACCATGATATACCCATTGTTGTCACCAACCGTCGCAGTGCGGAGATGATCAAGTACGCTTCCAATGATTTCCTGGCTTTGAAAATCTCATATATCAATGAAATCGCAAACCTATGCGAAATCATTGGCGCCGATGTGACCCATGTGGCCCAGGGCATGGGCCTGGACGACCGCATTGGCAACAAGTTCCTGCAGGCAGGCATCGGTTATGGCGGGTCATGCTTCCCCAAGGATACCAAGGCGCTGCATTGGCTGGGCAACTATTACGACTATGAGCTGAAGACCGTCAAGGCGGCCATTGAGGTCAACGAACTGCAAAAGACAAAGCTAATAAAAAAAGCCCGCAAATACTATGACAGCTTCGATGGTTTGCGCGTGGCCGTGCTGGGCCTTACCTTCAAACCCGGCACCGATGACCTGCGGGAAGCCCCCTCCCTGCACGTTATTCCGATGATGCTGGAAGACGGCGCGAAGGTGTACGCCTGGGATCCGGTAGGCGCGGAGAATTTCAAAAAAAGAAACATAGGGCCCGTTCATTATTGCGCAACCCCGGAGGAGGCGCTGGACGGCGCGGATCTGTGCCTGATTCTGACCGAGTGGCCGCAGGTGAAGGAAATGGAGCCGCAAACGTATCGGCGCTTGATGAAAAGGGCGGTTGTTCTGGATGGCCGCAACTGCTATCCCATATCCAAGATGGAGAATACGGGCGTTATGTATGAATCCATCGGCCGAAAAGCTGTTCCAGCGGATTCAACAGTAAAATCTTGCTGCCTTGACAAGGACAGGTTATTGTAATAACATGAGGCGTGGGTTAACTGGCTGCACTTGAGGCAATGGCACAGCCAGGTCTCAATAATTTTGAAGCGGGTACGAAATATTTATGGCCAAAAGGATCACGGCGATTGGCAAGACATTTGTAAGGTATATTCCCCTGATGCAGCATTTGGTAGCCAGGGATATAAAATTGAAATACAGGCGCAGCTTTCTGGGTTATGTGTGGAGCATTTTGAACCCGCTGCTCATTATGCTGGTGCTGACGGTGGTTTTCTCTCAAATGTTTAAAAGAGACATCACCAATTACCCAGTCTACTTGTTTTCTGGCCGGATGCTGTTCTCTTTCATGACCGATTCCACCAACAGCGCCATGCACGCCATACAGCGCAACAGTGGTCTGCTGAAAAAGGCATATGTCCCCAAATATATATTCCCGCTGGCGAACGTCACCAGTTCCGCCGTTACTTTTCTTTTCTCACTGGGCGCTTTTATTCTTCTGATTCTTGTAACGGGCACCCCTATTTCCTACCACGTGCTGGCGTTTCCGTTGGTGTTGATTCAGATATACGTATTCTGCATGGGGCTTGGATTTTTCCTTGCCCAGGCAAATGTCTTTTTTCGGGATACCCAGCATTTGTACAGCGTTTTTACCACCGCCTGGCTGTATCTGACCCCGATTTTTTATCCGCTCGAAACACTATCAGAAGGCATGCGCTGGGCCATTGCCACATTTAACCCAATGTATTACTATATTCAGCAAACGCGATGTCTGTTCTTGGACCACGCCTTTCCATCGCCGATGTTGATATTACAAGGCTTTCTTGTTGCGTTGGTTATCATGGTACTGGGCGTTTGGTGCTTTTACAAGACGCAAGACAAATTTGTACTCTATCTATAGGAGCAGCTATGTCAAGCAAGACCGTTATCCGGGTGGAGCATGCCACCGTACGTTACAACCTCTCGAAACAGCAGATTAGCAATCTGAAGGATTATGTGATCCAACTGCTAAAGCGGCAATTGATGTTTCAGGAGTTTTTTGCCCTTCAGGATATCAATCTTCAAGTAAAAGAAGGTGAATCCTGGGGAATCGTCGGCCGGAATGGTTCCGGCAAATCCACGCTGCTTAAATTGATTTCCGGAGTTTTAAAGCCCTATCAAGGCCATGTGAGCATCAACGGGACCATTGCGCCGCTTTTGGAACTAGGCGCGGGATTTGACGATCAGCTTACCGGCCGGGAGAACATTTTCCTCAATGGACTCATGCTGGGACAGACGAAGAAATTCCTGGAGGCTCATTTTGATGAAATCGTAGCCTTTTCAGAGCTGGAAAAATTTTTGGATGTGCCACTGAAGAATTACTCCTCCGGTATGCGTTCCCGGCTGGGTTTTTCCATTGCTACCGCCACCAGACCCCAGATTTTGATTGTAGATGAGGTATTGGCGGCAGGCGACCGGCTGTTCCGGGAAAAATGCGAAAGGCGCATGCAGGAAATGCTTTCCGGTGGAACTACACTTTTGTTTGTCTCCCACTCAACGGACTCTGTCAAAGCGCTGTGCCGCAATGCGCTCTGGCTTCGGGAAGGCCATGTTGTCATGTCCGGCAGTGCAGAGGAAGTCTGTGCCGCCTATGAACAGGATAAATGATTGATGTATTTGCACCAGCGCCCAGGAGCAGGGAGAGAGGCCTGAAATGATCAGCGTCATAATCCCCACTTACAACAGGGAACGGACAATCCTGCGGGCGGTGCGCAGCGTGCTTGACCAGACGTATGGCGATATAGAGCTCATCGTGGTGGATGACGGTTCCCAGGACGGCACAGCGGATGCTTTGAAGGCAGTTTCCGATCCCCGCCTGCGTTTGATAAAGACTGAATCCAATATGGGCGCCTGCGCCGCCAGGAACCTGGGCGTAGCCATGGCCCAAGGCGAGTGGGTTGCTTTTCAGGACAGCGATGATTTTTGGTATCCCGAAAAGTTGGAAAAGCAGTTGGCCGCTCTTTTGAACTATCCGGCCGATATCGTATTTTGTGCCATGCGCCTTACCCGCCCGGACGGAAAAGCTGGCAGCACAGTTCCCGACCCTTCTTATCATGCCGGTATATACAGTTATGAAAAGCTGCTGGAAAAAAGCATTGCCAGCACCCAGGTAATTCTGGGGAGGCGGGAATGCTTCCTTAGCGAACCATTCGATGCTCAGATGCCCAGGATGCAGGACTGGGATTTGATCTTGCGTCTTTCCCAAAAGTACCGTATCTGTTATCTGAACGAAGTGCTGGCCGATGTTTTTCTCCAGCCGGACAGTTTGACCATGCGCACAGACAAGGGGCTTTCAGCCTATAAGCGAATTTACGAAAAAAACATGGACGCCATTGAAGGAAACCCCCGGATCAAAGCGCGGCATATTGCGCTGGAAGGCCATTTAATTGCGCTGGCCGGGAAAAATCCCTCTGGTTTCTATTGGAAGAGTTTGAAGCCTCAATACGGATGGACGGCCAATGCCAAGCACTTTGTCAAAATGCTTCTGGCTGTTACCGGCCTACTGCCCCGTTTGACCGCGCCCCCGGGGGGAAGACGCTGACAAGCTGAATCAATATGGATGTATGCCATATTCCAGTATGAAAGGACGCCGTATCATCACATCCTGTGCGAAATGGCGGCTTTTTAACATGCTCGCCAAAATTTTGCATGATTATCCCAATTCTATGATTGACATATATTGGACCCATGGTACAATGTCGTTAGATACTACAGAAAAGGGAAAAGGAGGCACGATCATGCGGTGGCGGAAGTTATGGATCCTATGCCTGGTGCTGATGCTTGCGCTGTCCTATACCAGCGGCGCAACTGCAGACATGAAAAAAGGGAAGGTCAACGGCAGCCAGTATACCAACACAGACGGTTTATCCCTGGTGATACCCAAGGGATTCTCCTTTGCCATGCATCAAAACAAGCCGGACGGCTTTTTCCGTGTTGTTCTGGGAGGAAAGCAGGATTCCAAGGGCTGGGGGCCGGCTATCGTTGTCGATATCCTGCCGGGCAAGAAAAATGTGGGGGACTATACGGGCCGGCATTTGTCGCAAGACCTTATGAAGAATCCCATTTCCACGCGGTACGACAAATACACGGATGCTTACGTTATAGGGGACAGGCTGTTTGAAGAGTATGACACCATGATCCGGGAGAATCTGGTGGTCTTCCGGCTTAGCCGGTTTTCCGAAACACGTGTTGCCTTCAGTTACTCCTATTGCTTCAGCACCGAAAAGAACTTTGTACGCGCCTCCTATATGTGCTTTGGTGCCCAGCGGACCCTGACGGAGGACATTCCGAAGTTTTTGGAGCTTTACAACTCACTGGTTGTTCCCTGATGAAGGAAGGAGGAATGGAACATGAAAAAAACATACATCCGGACCTTCCTGGCTATTTTGCTGTGCGTTGCCCTTTTGCCTATGGCATCCGCGCTGGCACTGAAAGCATCCGGCAACGGAACCGTACGCCGCGGTAACTTCGAGGATTCCGGCATCATCTTCAAGGTCCCCAATTCCTTTACCCTGGAGACGGTTGATGCCGGAAAAACAGCCGATGTCATCAAACTGACCGGGCCCAAGGATGTGAACGGTTTCATCCCCCGGATCACCGTCAAAATCGAAGCGGAGATTCACGATATAAATAATGTTCCGCTCAAACAAACACTGGAGTATGTCGAGCTGGACCTGAAAGGCTCCAGTCCTTTGTGCCTGGTGGATGAACTGCCCAATGAAGACAATGGCAATGTACTGCGCCGGGTTATCTTCTACAACAACGAGGAAGGCCGCATGGTAATCCTATGCTTGTATCTGATGAACGTGGGCGGCTATGGCGTGACGTTTGAATATCAAACCTTCACGGCTACCCGTTCGCTCCCGGATGAGGTGCCCCAGCTTCCGGACCTGGTCAAGAGTATCACCATCCAGTGATCCCGCCTCCGGCACACGTGCATGCGTTCCCGCGTTTCCGGGATACTATGCGTGAGGTGAGGCATATGGCTAAAAAGGGCATGCGGCGGCCGGACCCCAAAGCACCCCATGGCACGGAAAGCAACAGCATTACACACTTCCCTAAAAATGACACGATACCCGTTCCGGAGATCCAGGGCAAGGCTAAACGCGGCCATGAAAAAGCAAACCCGCCGCCGACTCCATAAACCAGAAACCCCGGCATAATGCCGGGGTTTCTGGTTTATGCAAACCGTATGCTCTCTTATACAGATGCTTCTACCATTTGGCATTGGCAGCTATATTCACGGCGGCCTGGTGATCTTCATCCACCCGGTTGGAAGCATGGGTTTTGCTTTTATAGAAGTGGATGCAGAAGTGGCCGTCAAAGTTGTTACCGGAGATGGTTGTATCCCCATGGGGCATGCCGTTCATGGAACAGGCGTACACATGGCCGTTGTACAGCACCAGTATGGGCCGGCGGTCCCAGCTCCACGAACCGCCATATACGCCCTTCATAACAGCGGTGTCCTCCGCGGTGAGAGGTTCGGCATCCAGGTGGTTATAGCCTGACCAACGCTTGCACTTGAATGTTTTCCCCGTATACACATCCTTCACAGTGAATGTGGCTCCTTTCGGGATCGCGTAGCTGCCACCGTCAAACCAGTTCAGCTTCTCCGTCTTGTAGGTCTTCTCAGCGGCATTGGCGGCCTTCTCTCCAAACAGGATGTATATGGTGGTCTTCCCGGCAATCCCGTCCTGGGACATGCTCTTGGCTCTCTGGAAAGCCTTGACCGCCGTTTCGGTGGCCGCGCCGAAATCGCCGTCAATAGGACCGTTGTAATAACCTTTCAGCTTCAACGCCTGCTGAAGTTTCTTGACCTTGGCTCCGCTGTCCCCAATTTCCGATGTGGCCGGTGCGCCGCCGATATCATGAAGGGAGTTGATTCTCTCCATTCCCTTATCAGCCTCCGGAGGCTTGGCCGCATCCTTATGAAACAGCGCCTTGATGGTATCATTGCCCGCCACACCATCCACCGTCAGCCTGTTGTCCTTTTGAAATGCTATCACGGCTTCTTCCGTCAGATCCCCAAAGGTACCATCGATGCTGCTGCTATATGCGCCCATAATCTCCAGCGCCCTTTGGAGCTTTTTCACATCGCTGCCTGTATCTCCCTTACGCATGGGGGCAGGCGCATCACCCAGTTTAGCAATAGCTTTCTCACGGGCATCGGAGGTATTCCCGGCGGATGCCTTCACATACTTTTTCATTACATAGCCGGTAAAGCGTCCGTAGGATACTTTGTACCAATCGCCGGAGGAAGATATGATTTCCAGCGATTCCCCTTCGCGCAAAGTTTGAAGCGCTTTGGATTCTGTATCGGCTTTTTGCCTGAGTACCAGCGCATCGGTATTCACAGTCCCCTTTTGGGCGGCCATCGCACCCGGAGCAGCCATGAGAATCACGGCCGCGGCAAAGGAAGCCAACGCAGCACGTTTCCCGCGTACCGCTTTTGTGCCATCTTTAAAGCCTACCATATGGACCCTCCCTTTCATCGCCCGGAGAGCCGGCCTGCCAAGTTTGATCGCGGCCGCACAAGAGGGAGTCATGCGGCGGCACAAAAGCCGGTCTTGGGCGAAGGTTATCCCGCGGTAGCGCGCCGGCCGCCGGAAAAACCCGCTTTTTTTTTGCCGGACGGAGGCATGAGCCATGATCCGGCAGGAACAATTCATTCCGAGGCTTAATATATTACGAAATTATTAAGATGTCAAGGCAAAAATGGGCTTTTTTACATTCTTCCGAAATAATTAAGAAAAACGGTATGCAAATGGCGTCTGGCGGCGCGATGCATGCAATCACCATGTAATCACCAAAGAACCCTTGACGAAAACAATTTAGGTTGGTAAAATATACATATCATTTGTGACCGCGCCATTAATACGCTATTAATATGTTGTTATAAATTATATATGGAGGCATTCTTATGAGTTTTTCCGACAGGGTCACTATGGCATTTTTGGAAGAGGACAATGCACAGCGGGCCTTCTTCAGGCTGCGTCCCCTCTTGAACGGCGTGGGGCCCTGTACACAGGAAGATTTATCGGTATTG
Organism: Bacillota bacterium; assembly: GCA_023411395.1. Taxonomy (GTDB): domain Bacteria; phylum Bacillota; class Clostridia; order Christensenellales; family Aristaeellaceae; genus JAEWAH01. The sequence goes on along the minus strand of JAEYOV010000002.1, from coordinate 14,211 downwards.
CCCGACGAGGGATTTGCGCGCATCGTTCCGGACAAAAATGAACAAACCAACTTCAAGGACAGAATGCGCGCGCTGGGCAGCCTTTGCATGATCGACCTGACGCCATATCCCCCGGAAGCCAACAAGATACGCACAAACAAGAACTATGCTCCCGAAAAAGGGGAAAAGAATCAATACATCCTGTATTCCGATGTGATTCATGCACTGCCGGAAACCTTGGTATATGAGGCTGCGTTCGCCGAGACGGCGGAGGAGATACAGGAGAAAGCAGCCTCCTTTATAACGCCGCTGGGTTATGTATGCGCCGGCGGCCAATGGTATGGCCCGCTGGGGGCCGGGCGGGAGATTGCAGCCGCCGCGGAAGATATGCTGAAGGAGCATTTGCACAGCGTTTGCTTCCCGGACGGGAAAGAGCGCTTGTTCTATTGGCCCGTGACGGCCGAATCCGAGTCCGAACGCCTTGACCAGGAGGAGGATAAGCTTCTGGCCGTGGAGAGCCCTGCTTCAAAGGCGGCAGAACCGCATCTTTTTGCCATGGATGCTTCCATCAATGCCCAGACTGCGTTTGGCCGTCCAGCCATGATGCAAATCCCCGCCCGCGCCGCTGTCCCGGAGGAGGCCTCCCTTTCCGGTACGCCGCTGTACACAGGCGCCGTTTCCCGGGCCCGGCTCACCAGGACCCGCAATCCGCTGCACGAGGTGGTAGACGCCCAGTGGCGTGCCGCCAAATATGATTCACCCAGCGCGCAGTTGCAGCAGGGCGCCAACCTGCGCCATGTAGAAAACCCGTTGGAGCAATTCAGGGAAGCCGCGGAAGCGGCCTGGGCTATCCCGGGAGCGCAGCAGCAGGTGATGGAAACGCTGCTTGCCTTGCCCAGCATGCAAAAGCGGCTGGAAAAGATGTTTCATTTTGGGGAACCGGACAGCTTGCTTGTGGCTTCCATGCGCAGACAATTACAGGATTTGGAAGCGGAACGGCTGGCTCTTTTGGTACAGCTGGACAAGGCCAGGGAAAACAAAGCCGCCTTCCGGGAGGAGGTGCTGGCCGCCGCGCAGCAGGAGCATGCCTTGCGGCTGAAACAGCTTCGGGAGGAGATCACCTGCTGCCAGGAGGCGGAAGCAGCCTTGTCCAGGCAGCTTCAGGAGCTTATCGACCAGCGCAGCGCCCTGCAGGCGGTGTGTGATGACCTTGCGCACGGTGACCTGCCCGCCCGGCTGCAGGCCTTCGCCAAGGGCTGCCACCTGTCGCCTGATAAATCTCCCCTCCCCCTGCGCCTTTCCCCCGCCGTCGGCGCAAAGGTACCGGCCGCCCGCATGATCGCGGCGCTGCAGGACGCGTTTGCACGGGAATGGGGTCCGCTCAAACAGGAAGACGCGGTGCATTTCCTTGCGTTGTTTGCCCTAAGTCAAAGGGTGCAATTGGTGCATACAAGCCTTGCGGAGACGGCGCGCTTTGCCCGCATGTGCATGGAGGCGCTGGGGCTGAAGGCTGCCTTTGCCGTGCACGCCTGTCCCGATCAAAGCGTCGTGGCGGATGCGGCCGGCAGCACCTTGAGCCCCGTGTGCGTGGCAACGCCCCATATAACCCATTGGGAGGGATGCGCAGGCCTGAAAACGCTGCTGCTGTCCAAATCCCCCACCGCGCATTTGAACCATCTGAGCTACGATCTCAATCCCTGGCCGGTGTTTATTCTGCCGGACGCCGAACCTGCCTTCCAGCCTTCCCCCTCCGCCTGCGCGGAGGACGCGCTGCCGGCCATCTCCATGGAATCGCTGAAGGCGTTTTTGGCACCTCAGGGAGATATGAACCAGGAGGTTTTGCGCTGGCTGAAGGAACTGAATGAGGCCATGGCCGCAGCCGGGCAGCCCTTGCCTTGGACTGTGAGCCGTGCCATGACAGATTATTTGGGAACGGCGGGCACTTGGATGCAGGGCGGGATCGCCGCCGCTGCCGACTATGCCTTCCTGGCCTGGATCGTACCCCTGGCGCTGCAGCAGGAAAAGCTGCGCAGTGCACTAAGGCCGCTGCTGCCGTCGCTGCCCAGGTCGGCCGGTATCATGAAACAATATATGTGAATCAAATTTAACTAAACAGATATGCAAAAGGACTGTCTCGATGCGAGCGAATCGCAGCGGGACAGTCCTCTTGTCTATCTTATCTTCCCACAAATCTGTTCATTTTCTTCTCAATATCCGCCAGCAGCGTGATGTTATCGTCCATTGTTTTTCCATGCAACAGCCGGAAATAGAAACTGCGAACAAAATTCTTTGCGTTGACCCGGGCTAAGTACCGCATCCGTTCTATTTTTACGCCCTCGTAATCTGTCAGTTCCTCCAGCCAAGCTTGCAGATGCGTGCGAAATGATACATGCAAGTCAAAAACTCTGGCGGCTACTCTCGCAAGGCGCTCATCCTCTTCATGGCACAGCATGTACCGCCCATTGCGCAATATTCTTTTTATGCAAGCAAGAATTTCATGCAAAACGGTGTGATCGCTTTCCCTGCATTGCACCAGCTCGTCCAGCATATCCGCTCCATGCGCGGCAGCATGAGCCCAGCCGCAATCCGGCATATATCCGCGAAAATCCGCTTCCTGCATAAGGTATTGTATGATGGCTTTTCTCGTTTGCATAAATAGATCCGCATCCAAAATAGCCCTTTTCCTGTGCTCCATCAAAACCAATACGATTACCAGAGCGGAAAAACTTCGTGTCAGAACAGTATGGTCGCCGTCATTCCCTATGTGAGAAAACAAATGGCTGCTATCCAGCAATACAGCCAGCATCTTTCGCAGTTCATCGTCTCCCACATATGCTTTGTCGCATATCCATTCACAAAAAGTTTCATAAATAAGTTCATCACGCAATTGCGCATCTGCGTCGCCAATAAACTTCAGCATTTGCTTCAGATATTGCTCAACGCTTTCGCCTTTTGAGAGAATGTAATTGTTCTTCGCTATGCGCCGCAAATCAAGCAGCAGTTGTTCCCTTTCAAGCAAGCGCTTCAACCTTTCATTTATCCCAAACTATATGTCATTTCCTCTGCACAGCATAAGCGTACTGCGCGGTGCCAGGCAAGCTTTCCCGAAAACGTCTGCTCCCGTCAGCATGACCTGCCACTGCCCCGGCAGCGTGACGGAATTTTCCGTGGGCAGGAAGTTCATGACAAACAAAAATTCCCGGCTGTTTTCCCCGGTGCGCTTTGCAACGCCAATCCCCTGCGGTATGTTTTCCAGCAGCGGCGCGATACCCGCTTCGCCGGCAATATGGCGGTAAAAGTCTTGAAGAAAATCCTCCCCCGTGCGGACGGCAAGATAGTAGCAGCAACCCGCGCCAAAGCAATTTTGAGTCAGCGCCGGCATGCCGGCGTAAAAATCCTGAGCGTAGGTTGCCAGAACCTGCGCGGTTTTCGGGTGCGTCAGCTCACAATAATCCACGGTTTCATATGTCTTCCCTTGCCAAACAAAGCTGTTTTTTGCGCCGGGGAAAAGCGCGTCCACCTCTTCGGCCCACAACCCGGCCACATCCATCAGGGGACCCGGAAAGCCGCCCAGGAAGCAGAGGTCTTCCGCATTGACATAGCCGGAAATATAGGTGAGTACAAACGTGCCTCCGGCCCGCACAAAGGACTGCACTTTTTCGGCAAACCCCTCCCGGAGCATATAGCACATGGGAGCGCTGACAACCTGATACTCAGATAGATCGGCCGTCTGGTCGACGATATCCACGCCGAAGCCCGTGCCATACAGCGCGGCATAATGGGCCCGCACTGTCTTTTCGTATCCCTTGTCCGCAAGGCCGAACCGGGCGTCCTCCAAGGCCCAGCGGTTTTCCCAGTCGTACACCAGGGCGATCTTGTTCTCCGGAGCGGAGCCTGCGACCTGTTTCAGCTTCTTGAGCGCTTCCCCGGCAGCAACCACATCCTGAAAGGTGCGCGTGTCCCCGTGGCCTACGTGATCCACCACCGCGCCGTGGAACTTTTCAAAGCTGCCCCGGCTTTTGCGGAATTGGAAATACTGCACGGAATCCGACCCGTGGGCAACGGCCTGCAGGCTTTGCATAAGCACCGTTCCCGGCCGGCGCAGCGCGTTCACCGGCTGCCAGTTCACAGGACCGGGGCAGGACTCCATCATCAAAAACGGCTTGCCTCCCCCGACACCCCGCATGAGGTCATGGTTGAACGCCGTATAGACGCCAGTGTGCGCGTCCTGCTCCGTGCCCGTCCAGACGGGATAGTTGTCCCAGCTTACCCGGTCCATGAGCTTGCCCAGGGCGAAATAATCGATGCCGGGGTACGTGGACATCAGGTTGGTGGTGCAGGGAACATCCGGGGTGATCCTTTTTAGCGGCGCGGTTTCGTTCAGATAAAAATCGCAGTGCTGATGGGAGGTGAACCTCCGCCAGGCAAGCTTCTGCCCGTGGTTTTCGTTTTCCCCCAGCCAGGCGGGCGAGGTGGGGCTTTCGATCTGGTCAAAGCTTGTGAAGCGGTGGGCCCAGAACTGGTTCCACCAGGCATCATTCAAATACTCAATGGCGCCGTACCGCTTTTTAAGCCATGCTTGAAACGCCTTCTGGCACAGCGGGCAGTGGCACTCGCCGCTGTACTCGTTGGAGATGTGCCACATTTTCAGGGCGGGGTGTTTACCGTAGCGCAGCGCCAGCTTCTCATTGATGGCCGCCACCTTCTCCCGGTAGACGGGAGAGGTGAGGCAGTGGTTGTGCCGCCCGCCGTACAGGTGCTTCTGCCGCTCGTTGTTCACACGCAATACTTCAGGATACTTTTGCGCCAGCCATGGCGGCCTGGCACCGCTGGGGGTGGCCAGGATGGCCGCGATCCCGTTTCCGGCCAACATATCCATGACTTCATCCAGCCAGGAAAAGTCGTACTTCCCCTCCTCCGGCTCCAGGTGTGCCCAGGAGAAGATGCCGACGCTAAGCGTATTGATTCCCGCCTCGCGGGCCAATTCCATGTCCTTTTTCCAGATCTCGTCCTTTTGCGCAAGCCATTGCTCCGGGTTGTAGTCGCCGCCGTGCAAAAGCGCGGGGATGCCCTTCATTACGGGCGGGTATTGGGCCATAAGGATTCTCCTTTATAGAATCAAATTTCCGTAAAGCGGAGCGTACCGCATCCCTTAACAATCAAAGCGCCGGAATCATCCTTCGTCACGGGCGAGGATTCGCACGCTACGCTTTGAAGCCCGTGCACCGCTACGGAATAGGGCTTTATAGAATCGGTCTGCACGGTATAGGCGCTGCCGCTGCGCTTGACCGTAAAGGTTGCGGCGGGCCGCCCATTGAGGTCCGGGATCACGGTCGTGATGGACGCACCATCTTTGATCCTGAACAGGTGCAGCGTCACGCCGTCCGCATAATCATAGTCCGGCTTGTTGTCGTCACACCCCATGGGCAGCACGGTGTTTTCCCTGACATACAGGGGCAGGCTCATGAAGCCGTGATTTTCCCTGCGCCATATCCCGCCGGATACCGCCTCGCCGGAAAGCAGATGGGTCCATTCCCCCTCCGGCAGGTAGCAATCCACATGCCCGTCCCGATGGAACACCGGGGCCACCAGCAGGCTTTGGCCCAGCATATACTGCCGGTCCAGCATCTGGGCGGTAACATCCTCCGGGAATTCCAGCATCATGGGCCGCAAAACGGGCACGCCTGTTTCATGGGATTCCACCGCCCTTGAGAAAATGTAGGGCATCAGGCGGCACTTGAGCTTTACAAAGAAACGCACCACATCGCAAGCTTCCTCGTCGAACAGCCAGGGCACCCGGTAGCTGGAGGAGCCGTGCAGCCGGCTGTGGGTGGACAAAAGCCCGAATGCCACCCAGCGTTTGTACACGTCCGCCGGAGCGGTCTGCTCAAAGCCGGAGATGTCATGGCTCCAGAAACCGAAGCCGCTATGGGCCAGGGACAGGCCGCCGCGGAGCGTTTCCGCCATGGAGGCATAGCTTGCGCTGTTGTCGCCGCCCCAGTGGACGGGATACTGCTGCCCGCCCGCCGCGGCGCTGCGGGCAAAGAGAACGGCTTCCCCCTTGCCCCTTGTTTCCTCCAGCAGGTCAAAGACCATTTTGTTGTACAGGTGCGTGTAATAGTTGTGCATACGCACGGGATCGCTGCCGTCAAAATAGGCGATATCGCGCACGGGAATGCGCTCGCCAAAGTCTGTTTTGAAGCAGTCCACACCCATTTCGATAAGCGCGCGGAGGTATCCTAAGAACCAGTTACGGGCCGCGGGATTGGTCACATCCAGGACGCCCATGCCCGCCTGCCACCTGTCGGACTGCCATACATCGCCGTTTGTTTTCCTGAGCAGATAACCTTTCTCCATCCCTTCCTGGAAAAGCGGGCTCTGCTGGGCGATGTAGGGGTTGATCCATACGCAGATGCGCAGGCCCCGTTCCCTGTAGCGCCTGAGCATGCCCTTGGGATCGGGGAAGGTTTCATCGTCCCACTCAAAATCGCACCAGTTCAGGCCCTTCATCCAGAAGCAGTCGAAATGGAACACGTGCAGGGGGATATCCCTGTCCGCCATGCCCTGAATGAAGGAGGAGGTGGTGTTTTCGTCATAGCTGGTGGTGAAGCTGGTGGTGAGCCACAGCCCGAAGGACCAGGCAGGAGGCAGCGCTGGCTTGCCTGTAAGCTTCGTGTAGCGCATGAGCACTTCCTTGGGGCTGGGGCCGTAGATTATATGGTAGACAAGCGTTTCCCCCTCCACGGAGAACTGCACCCGCTCCACCTTTTCGCTGGCTACCTCAAAGGACACGTCGGATGGATCGTCCACAAACACGCCGTAGCCACGGTTGGTCATGTAAAAGGGAATATTCTTGTAGGCGATTTCGCTGGCTGTGCCGCCGTCCTCGTTCCATATTTCAACGGTCTGCCCGTTTTTCAGGTAAGGCGTGAACCTCTCCCCCAGGCCGTAGACCCATTCCCCCACGTCCAGCATCAGGGAATCGGACATATAGGCCTTGCCCGTTTCCGTATTGCAGGCATGGGCCATGCCACGGTATCCGCTGGAGGTAAGCACCTTCCCGCCCGCCAGATAGTCCACCCGCCAGCCGTTAGGGGCTTTATCGACCCGCGCGCACAACGGCCCGCTTTGAAAGGAGCAATAGGCTTCGCCGTCTTCGATCACCGGGGAGACCGGGCTTTCGTTGATCTGATAGCTTGGCGTTTTGGGCAGCCCGCCGCGAAAGTGCGTTACAGCGGCACGGATCACGCCCTCCATGGGCGCGGTGAAGGATATTTCCAGCGCGGGGCCGTCCAGCGTATTGCCGCGATTTGCAACATGCTTGCCCATCGCCACGATTTGCAGGCTCTTTTCCGCTTTCTTTACGCGGTAGCATTCCACCGCGTAGCCCATTTTGTATTCCGGCCGTATCTGCCAGTAACCGTACGTGAAGCGCATATGCATCCTCCCAATCGATAGGTGCGGCAAAGCGAACCGCAATCAAAGCTATCCATTAATTCGCGGAGGGCGCGCGCTTCCCCTTCCGGCCATACAATTTTCATTTCACCGGCTCAAGCTTTTCGCATTTTTTGTTTTGTTGTATAATGGCATGTAGCGGGCAGACCGTTTCCCGCCAAGGAGGGGCTTTCAAATGAATGACGAGCTGCACCTATCCCTGTTTGAACGGCATTTCCCCTTCTGGCCGCATTTGACTTTGGAACAGAAGGCGTACATGGCGGGCAACGTTTCGCTGCTTTGCTACCGGAAGGGTACCAATATCCACAGCGGGGAGAATGAGTGCGTAGGGCTGATGCTTGTGAAATCCGGAGAGCTAAGGGTATACATGCTCTCGGAGGAGGGGCGGGAAATCACGCTCTACAGGCTGAAGGAAGGCGACGTATGCGTGCTGTCCGCCTCCTGCGTGCTGAGCACCATCACCTTTGACGTGCATGTGGACGCAGAGGCGGACAGCGAGGTGCTGCTTGTACATGCCTCCGCCTTCCAGGAGCTTTCCCGCCAGAATGTATACGTGGAAAAGTTCTCGTATCAACTGGCCACCGAGCGGTTTTCGGATGTGATGTGGACCATGCAGCAGGTTTTGTTCATGAGCTTTGACAAGCGGCTGGCCATTTTCCTTTTGGATGAGGTGAACAAGGCCGGGGAGGATACCATCCGCCTGACCCATGAACAAATCGCAAGATACGTGGGCACCGCCCGGGAGGTGGTGACCAGGATGCTCAAATATTTCTCGGAAGAAGGCATTGTATCCTTGCTCAGGGGCGGCATCACGGTGCTGGACAAAAAAAAGCTGCGGGATTTGACCGAGTAAGCAGGATGGGGCTGCCGTGAGAATGGCATCATCGCTTCTTCACAGCTCCTCATCCACCGAAGGCGACGGATGAGGCGGCAAGGATATAACACCTCATCCGGCGCTCCGCGCCATCTTTCCACCTCATCCGTCACCCTTCGGGTGACACCTTCCCCTCAAGGGGAAGGCATTTGTTTCCGCCGGCCGTTTTCTGCTTTTGTATTTGCAAATCAGTTGCGTCATGGTTCCCATGGGGCAATAGACGCACCAGGAACGCGGTTTGTACAGCAGCATGGTGACAATACCCAGCAGCGTGGAGGTAAGCATTACGCCGTAAAACCCAAAAGCGAACTGGGCCACCCAGGGGGGTACGGATTTTACAGAATGCGCCCAGTGCCAGGGAAGCCGGAACGTCCACAGCAGGGTTACCGCTTCCTTCAAGCTCCCGGCCCCCGAGAATACCATAAAGGTGGCAAAGAGCATGTTGCCGAACATGATCAGGAAGAAGATCAAAAAGCCGTACCGAAATAATTTGCTGCGCAAAAACGCAGGGATATCCCGCCTGCGGGACAGGCGAAGCTTTTGGCCCAGAAGCTCCAAGAGCTGTCCCCGCCCGCAATACCGGTGGCAATAGGCTTTACCGCCCCCCAGCGCGCTGATAAAAAGAGGGATAAAAAAACAGGCGAGCCCCAGCCAGGCAAACAAAATATTCAGTGTGCCAAGGATCAGATAAAGGGCTGACGCCACCCACAGGTATTGGCGCCAATGGTTCTTTTTTTTCATAAGCCTGCCTCCGCGAGCATAATCACCGACGCGGGACAGGCAGAGGCACACTTGCCGCAGCCTACGCATCTATCGGCTGAAATCCGGGCATATACGCCGCCCGCCACCTCTATGGCCTTGCGCGGGCATGCATTCATGCAGCACCCGCAGGCTACGCATTCGTTTTGCTGAACCGACGCTTTCACCATCCTTTGTTTCTTGCCATCCGCCATCCGGTCCCCTCCTTTTTTGATTTGGGCATACGCATGGGGTGACTTTACCACAGAATCCGCGCCCAGGTTTGTGACACGGTCACTGCAGGCGTCCTCCCGCGCCGGAGTATTTCAATGATCAAAGGCCCAAATGAACATAAGGAGGAAGATGAAAAAAGCCCCTGCCGCAATCAATGCGCAGGGTGCTTATACCAGCGGCACTTTGCTTCCTTCCGGGGTTTCCGCGGTAAGCGTGCAATTTATATCTTTTTATTCAAAGAGAAGGATTTCGCATCTTCGAAACACAATATTTGCTATCATCAAGGGCAGGCTTACTTCACCGGGCGAGGTATTTCAAAAGCGGGCGCTTATCCCATACCTGCACCTCGATGTACCGCTCCGGCCCGAACGCGCCGTCGGGGTTCCAATCCTGGGGAAGGCCGTAGCGGGCGATCAGGCCTTGTATTTCAAAAGCCGTATAAATTTGGCGGCGGTATTCCCTGCCGTCGTTCACCCGGGGGCTGAAGGTGGGAAACAGGTCGCCGTAGGAGAAGGACAGCGTTGCCGGATCAAAAGCGTCCCAGGGTATGGCCACGCAGGCAGAATGGACGTACCAGGAGGCCAGCCAGGGGCACGGCCCCACCACCATGTACTGGGGCACATCATCCACCGGCTTCCCGCCCTTCTCCATAAAAAGGCGCCTGGCCAGCGCTTCCAGCTCCAGCCGGCGTTCCATATAGGTGTCCTGGCGCTGCGCCACAAAGGATTTGCCCTCCGCCCTGATCCTTGAAAGAATATCCTTGGCCTTGGGAAGGGGCAGTTCGGACAGGTTCAAAAACGGCCCCGTTTCCGCCTCGTAATAATGGTACAGGTTCTGCATGCTTCCCCCCCGCCGCGCCGCTCCCGGTTTTTTACGCGTAATTCTGCAGCTTGAAATTACAGGTCCATCTCAAACTCAATCTCATGTTTGAGGGGTATCCCCTCCATGCCGGTCAAAGGGATGACGGGCTTGAGCTTTCGGGATACATCCATGGCGTTGCGGTTGATGCGGGCCATATCGAACCCGCGCTTTTGGTAAAACCGCAGCGCGCGTATGTTGTCGTTGGTGGTGATCAGCTTTACCTTACGGCAGCCAGCCGCCCTGGCTGCCTCCATCACCTTCTGAACCAGCGCCGTACCCACGCCCCTGTTCTCGCGAAGGCTGTCCAGGGACAAAATCTCGCATTCCCCATCCATGATGCGGAGGGTGACAAGGCCGGCCAAATCCCCCTCCTCCCAGGCGATATAGCCGGGAGCATACGAAAGATCCACCCGCTCGCCGCGCAGGATCATTTCCGCCGCGCCCCATTGTTCTGTCAGGAAGCGGTTGACAAGCGGCCTGTCCCCCATGGTGATCGGACATATGTCAAACATAAAGCGCCCTCCCTTATGATATCTCCAACCGTTTTCACACATCAACTTTACAGGCCCGGGCATAAAAAATCAAGTCCTGCGCAAATGCACACATTATCAGGACGCAAAACGCATTGACAGGCCCATTTCCATATAGTACCATGGCATCGGCAAGGATGAACAAAAGGAGAGATGCGGCATGAACAAAATTTCCGTACCGGTTTCCAACAGCTTTTGCCCCCAGACGCTGTTTCTGTATGGAACGTACAAGGAGGATGGCGCACCCAACTTTGGCCTGTTCTGCTGGTTCAGCTATTGCTGGGACGACGGGCTTTGCGTGATGGCCTGCATCGGCGGCGAAAAGCTGACGCTGGACCGCATACAGGCCGCGGGCGTTTTTTCTGCCAACCTGGTCACGCGGCCGCTGCTGCCGCTGGCCGACTTTGCGGGCAGCATACCGGGGACTGATCCCCGCAAATCATCCCGGACCTTTGAAGCAACAAAGGGGGCCGTGCTTGATGTGCCCATCCTCAAGGACAGCCCGATCAGTTATGAGCTGGAAGTGAAGAAGACCATCCCCTTAAGCGGAAGCATTGTGCTGATCTGCGGGATACGCAACGTGCTGGCGGATGAAACGCTCCATAACGAGGAGCAGGACATTTTGCAGCGTATGCTGCATGTGGACCCCGTATACACCACCCACCAAACTTATTTCTCTGTCACCGGGGAAAGGCTGGGCGCCTGGGGCGGCTGGAAGACGGAATAGCGCCATATCTTGCCTGTTCGGTTTTGATTGATCTTTGCATGGCATACGAAGCCGCTGATTTCCCCGCTTCCGGGAATATCTGCGGCTTTGCCTTGACTGCGGCATCTTTATTTCCGCACCGTCTTTTTTCTGCGCTGTTTCGCTTCGTAAAGGTATTTGTCCGCCTCCCCGATGATGGCACTGACCTCAAGACCCGAGCTGCACCTGAATTTCGCCACGCCGGCGGAGGCCTCCACATAGTAGGGCTTGCCGGAGCGGCGGTTGTAATCATCGCAGGATGCTTTGAATTTCGCCTTGAACAAAGACCCGAAATTCGGCGCATCCGTAATGAACATGCCCACGAATTCATCGCCGCCGATCCTGGCGATCAGGTCCATATCGCCGGTAATATCCCTGAGGATACCGCTCACGGCATGCAGCGCCTCGTCCCCCTCCGAGTGGCCGAACGTATCGTTGATCTCCTTGAGGTGATCCAGGTCCATGAACACGCAATAGGCCGTTTTGCCGACATTTTCCCGGTTGCGGCGTATGGCCCGCTGAATGAAGCCGCGGCGGTTGAGCAGACCGCAGAGCTGGTCGTACTCCGAGAGAAAGTTCAGGATCTCGTTCTTTTCGCGCATATCCTCCAGCTCGCCTGTGATGATCTTTTCCTTGCGCTTTAGATCAAGGAAGTTCATCAGCATGCCCAACTGCAAACCGATTACGTGCAGGAACGGCATCTTGCCCATATCCGCATCGCACAGCAGGATGCCGTAATGCACCTCGCCGGAAAAGATGCTGAAGGCCATCAGGTGATTGGCATTCCCGAAGATCGGCAGCATGCTGCCGATTTGATCCTTAGTGACCACCGGCATTTTGGAACGCGGATAAGCACTGGTTTCATCACCGCTGTGGCAGGCGGCCAGGCACATCTTCTGAGGCGCCGACCAAGCGGAAAGGTTCCTGCGGCAAATTTGGGGCTCTTCCAGCAGGAACAGAAATACATTGTTCATGTTGAGGATGCGCAACCGTTCCACTATGCTTGCAAATACGCTTTCGTCCTCATCGTCACGGTCCACAAGGTCGCGGATGAATTCCGGTACGAACCACGACTGCATGCGGAAATCTTCAAACCGTTCCCCAAGGTGATGCAAATCGCTAGTGTACAGGTACTGCTGCGCCAGGGTTACGATCATGGAAATTTTTTTGATGATCTGCAGGTTTTGCTTAAAGCAGAACATCTGCTGCAAAAAGTCGCCCAAATGATCCGCAAGGGTAAACATGGAAATATCATGCTGCATTAGTTCTTCATGCATCCAGTTGAAAAGCGCCGCCTTGTCCACTTCCCGCTGCCGCACATCTACGGCCAGATCATAAAAATGCCTGAGGCATTTGTGAAGCAGCGCGCCGTACCGCTCCGCCTCGTTCTCCGTATAGCGGTTGGGAACATCCTGCATGATGCTTAAGATGATATCGTCAATACAGTCTTCCTGAGACACCGTTCGCTTGTCCGGCAACGGACATCTTCCGCCCGGCGCGCAGCCGCAGGAGCTTCGCACATGGAACTGTGTTGTAAGCTCCACAGGGTTAACGGGCCGCCCCTGAGCCAGATGGGATGCCTGCAAAACAGCCAGTTCCCCCATTTTGTACGCATCCTGTGAAACGGTGGTGAGCGAAGGCTCCATGGAACGGGCGGATGTAAAATTGTCAAACCCTGTAACGGCCAGATCGCTGCCGACGGCCATGCCGCGCTTCCGGCATTCACGGTACCCGGCCTTCGCCATTTCATCATTGGCAAACACAATGGCTTCCAGGCCGGGATTGTCGTCAAGGAGCCTGGCCACCTGAGCATCCATGAATTCGGAAAAGTCGCCGAAGGCAATCATTTTGCCGGTTACGGGAAGGCCGTGCTTTTCCATGGTATCCTTGTAGGCGCGCATCCGTTCCCTGGCCTCCGGATTCCCTTCCGGGCCGGAGAGCAAGGCGATCTTCCTGTAGCCATGCACCTGTATCAAGTGCTCCACATTCTGACTGAAGCTGTTGTAGTTGTCTACGGCAATGTAGGATCTGCCCTGCAGTTCGCCGCCGATGGTCTCCTGCAAAAGCACATAGGGAATGTCCCGGAAACGGTCCAGAAACAGTTTCCGGCCATCCGCGCCCGTGAAGCCGGTCAGGGAGCCGCAGGCGACAATGAGCGCGTCCGCCCCCACAAGGGGCGTATAGTCGTATATGCTGTTATAATGGAATGCGCACTGCTGGTCCATGCCCGCCTCCATGGGCGCCGCATGCTTTTGAACCCCCAGCAGGAAGATGAGATGCACCTGCTGGCGCATGGCGCTATTGTACATGCCGTGCATCAGCTCACAGATGAAGTCATTGCTGACGTCACCAAGCAACACGCAAATGGTCTTTTTGCCATTCATCCCATCACGCGCCATATGCGCTCCCCCTCGTCTATTCAATTACAACGCAATCGCTATTAATTAATTGCTATAATATCATATAATTATACAAAATGCAAGAATTTCCACCAGGAGTCTTGCGGCCGGATGTACTGTTTTTCCGGCGTGATGCGCTGGCTTTATGCATTCCATGTATGGCGGCAACATGATCCGGCTTCGGCACAGGATGCGTTATGCGGCATTCCGGCCGAAGACAAAAATAGCCGCTGAAGGACTAGCAAGCTAGTCGTTCAACGGCTATTCCCTGGCCAGACTGTCCGAAAAGTCAAGCAAGAAGGAAGAGATTATGGTATAATAAGGATAATAAACAACAGGCGGGGAAGAGAATGGACTACATCAAGGGGCAGGAACGCGGGCAGATCACCCTGTTGC
>JAEYOV010000063.1 GCA_023411395.1 Bacillota bacterium | reverse complement strand
CCTGTCGCTGGTGGCGGCGGACATCGCGGGCGTGGACAAGATCTACAAGATCGGCGGCGCGCAGGCGGTAGCGGCCCTGGCCTTCGGCACGGAATCCATCCCCCGCGTGGACAAGATCACCGGCCCGGGCAATATCTACGTCGCCAACGCCAAGCGCGAGGTCTTCGGCCACGTGGGCATCGACATGGTGGCCGGCCCCAGCGAGGTGCTGGTAATTGCCGACGGCAGCGCAAACCCCGCTTTTGTGGCGGCGGACCTCTTAAGCCAGGCGGAGCACGACGCGCTTTCTGCCGTAGTGCTGGTGACGCCGGCCAGGGAGCTGGCCTATGCCGTAGCGCAGGAACTGGACAAGCAGGTGTTGCAGCTTGAACGCAGGGAGATTGCCGGGGCCTCGCTGAACAAATATGGTACCATCGTTCTGACGGAGGATCTTCTTCAGGCCGCGCGGATCGCCAACGAAGTGGCCCCGGAGCATCTGGAGCTGTGTGTGGCCGACCCCTACGGGCTTTTGCCCCATATCCGCAACGCCGGGGCCATCTTCCTGGGTCATTATTCCCCGGAACCCCTGGGCGACTATTTCGCCGGCCCCAACCATGTGTTGCCCACCAGCGGCACGGCCCGGTTCTTTTCGCCCCTGTCGGTGGATGATTTCGTGAAAAAGTCCAGCCTGATCCATTATGAGCGGGACGCGCTCCGCGCGGCGGCGGAGGACATTATATTGCTGGCCCGGAAGGAAGGGCTGCAGGCCCATGCCAAAGCCGTGGCCATCCGTTTCGGATTGCCGACGGACGAGCCCAAAGGAGGCGCTTGACTTGCGAAAGGCGACAATCACCCGAAAAACCAGGGAGACGGACATTTCCCTGGAACTTGCGCTGGACGGCGCGGGAATCACACAGCTTGACACGGGCATCGGCTTTTTTGACCACATGCTGGATTCCCTGGCCCGGTTCGGTTTTTTGAGTCTGAACATATCCTGCAAGGGCGATTTGAAGGTGGATGGGCACCATACAGTGGAGGATGTGGGCATTTGCCTGGGTCAGGCCATCCGGGAGGCGCTATCTGACAAGCAGGGCATCCGCCGGGTGGGGCAGGCGCTCATTCCCATGGACGAATCGTTGGCCCAGGTGGCGATGGATCTTTGCGGGCGGTCGCATTTGACGTTTGAGGCGGATTTCAAAGCTCCCAAATGCGGCGATTATGATACGCAGCTCACCTTGGAATTTTTCAGGGCGGTGGCACAGCACGCGGGGATGACGCTGCACATGATCGTCCTTCACGGCCAGAACGCCCACCATATGACCGAAGCGCTGTTCAAGGCTTTCGGTAAGGCCCTGGACGAGGCAGTTTCCATCGATCCACGCATCCGGGGCATTCAGACCACCAAGGGAGCGCTGGCGTAATGAGTCAAGAGCAGTTTATTGTCTATCCGGCCATTGATTTGATGGGCGGCCGGGCGGTGCGCCTGAGACAGGGCCGCCGGGAGGATGTTACCGACTGCGGCGACCCCATCGAACTGGCGGCAAAATGGCGTGCCGAGGGGGCACGGTGGCTGCATGTGGTGGATCTGACGGCGGCCTTTGAGGGGCGGAGCAGCCAGGGGGAGACGATCCGGCGCATGGTGGAAGCCTTCCGTGGTCCTGTGCAGTTGGGCGGGGGAATCAGGAGCGAGGCCGACATAAGGGAAAGGCTGGATCATTGGGGCATTGCCCGCTGCATCCTGGGCACCGTGGCGGTAACGGAGCCGCATTTGGTACTGAGCGCCTGCGTACAATATCCGGGGCAAATCGCCTGCGGCATCGATGCCAAGGATGGCCTGGTGGCCCTGCGGGGCTGGGTGGACGTAAGCGGCGTCACGGCCATGGACTTGGCAAGGCGCATGCAGGAATCCGGCGTGGCGGCCATCATCTATACGGACATATCCCGGGACGGCATGCTGTCCGGCCCGAACGTGCAGGCCACAAAGCGGCTGGCGGAGCATGTGTCCATCCCCGTGATCGCCTCCGGGGGAATCGCCTCGCTGGATGATGTAGCCTTGCTCAAGGCGTCGGGCTGCGCGGGGGCCATTGTGGGGAAGGCGCTGTATACCGGCGCGTTCACCCTGCCCCAGGCACTTCATGCAGAATAAGGAGAGGTATCTATGCTGGATTTTGAAAAAATCAAGTTTGACGAAAAGGGCCTTGTGCCGGTGGTTACACAGGATATAAAAACCGGAACGGTTTTGATGCTGGCTTATATGAATGAGGAAGCGCTGCGCCTGACCATCGACACTGGCTATGCCGTGTACTTCAGCCGCAGCCGGCAAACCCTCTGGAAAAAGGGCGAAACCTCCGGCCATGTGCAGAAGGTGCGGGCCATGCACTATGACTGCGACGGCGATTCCCTGCTGCTCCTTGTGGAGCAGGCGGGGGCCGCCTGCCACACCGGGGAATTCTCCTGCTTTCACAACGAACTGTTAAGCCTGGTGGAAGGACAGGCCAAGGTGCCTTCGGCCCAGATCCTACAGGAAGTCTATAACGTCATCACCGACCGGAAGGAACATCCCAAGGAAGGCAGCTATACCAATTACCTGCTGGACAAGGGCGTGGAAAAAATCTGCAAGAAGGTGGGGGAGGAAGCTTCCGAAACCATCATCGCGGCGGTGAAGGGCAGCAGGGATGAACTGCGCTACGAGGCGGCGGACCTTGTCTATCACCTGATGGTGCTGCTTTTCAACCAAGGGCTGACGCCGATGGAGCTATGGGCGGAGCTTGCCAAGAGGCGGTAGTATTTGATTCGGAATATGGGCATACGAAACTTGGAAAAATGCAAATTTCTTATTGACAAACAAGCCTGTTCAGGGTATGATAGTTCACGTCGCCGCGCTGGAAACGCGATGGTTAAGACGCCGGGGAGCATAGCTCAGCTGGGAGAGCATCTGCCTTACAAGCAGAGGGTCACAGGTTCGAGCCCTGTTGTTCCCACCAAATTGGCCCGGTAGTTCAGTTGGTTAGAATGCCAGCCTGTCACGCTGGAGGTCGAGGGTTCGAGCCCCTTCCGGGTCGCCAATTTGCCTTGGTAGCTCAGTCGGTAGAGCAGTAGACTGAAAATCTACGTGTCGGTGGTTCAATTCCGCCCCAAGGCACCATGTGTGCGGTAGTAGCTCAGTGGTAGAGTGCCACCTTGCCAAGGTGGATGT
>JAEYOV010000001.1 GCA_023411395.1 Bacillota bacterium | reverse complement strand
TCATCCATGATTGCTTCAATCTCTTTTTTCTCTGTTCTCTTGGCATAAGAGATTTCTGTAGCAAAATCATTGTTCTTATTACGAACCCTCTGCTGCTTAATAATGTCTGATTCAATTCCAAGATATTTTCTCTGTAGCACCTTCGTTGTTAAATCCTTTGGAACTGGCACTACATCAATACTTGTGATGGAATGCACTGGCAGAGATGTGATTTCATTAATAAACCGATCCGATAGACTGCTTGGATACTTCTTAATAAAGAGTGCCCTGCAATATTTACTCTCATCTTCAAAATGATCTGGGAAATACTTAATCATGCCATTGCAAAGATCGTTTCTGAAATCACTTCCTACTTTCTTTGCTTGTTTGATATCAAAATCAAAACTTCCCTCATCTCCTAAATGATAATAATCATAAAGAACACGAAGCCTCTCATTCCCAGATAACGGAACGATTTCAGCACCAAGTTCTATAAAAGCCTTGTGAATGGTTGCCTCTAAGGTTGCAAACTGCGCCTTAGCTTCTTCAAAGTTTTTTCTCTCAATGGTAATCGTCAGGTATCGTTCCTGTTCAATCCCCTGTCTGCCTTCTAGTATCTTCTCTTCAATGATGTCATTGTAGATTTTTCGGAAGCGAATAAATCCATCTTCCTGATTCGCAATCAACACTTTATCCCGAAGCTCCGCCATGTTCTTATTCTTGTTATTAATTGTAATCTTGTAATTACAATCAAGTGAATTTAAGAACTTGCAGTATCTTTCAAAAATGCCAATCTGTTCATCTTCCGTGGCAGTGGTGTAGTTAATATCCTGAAAGCGGTAACACTTGGAATACTTATTTTTACTGACCTCAAATATCCCATTCTCTGCTACCGCCATAATTTCAATGGTTTCCTGTATAGATTTTGGAGTTTTATAAAGCGGTTCACTGGCTTTTTTTAGTTCCTTAAATCCGTCTGCAAATAAACCCATTCTATCTAACCTCGCTTTCTTATATTACGCACAGCCGGGAACAACCCCGGCAATGCCTGGATTGTCCCAACCTAACAGGTCAGACAATGGTTACTAGATTACTAATGTGTGATTTTAAATGCTGCGATACCAGCAATCGTTGCAATGATTACTGCAATACCAGCAAACAAAATCTTTTTCGTTTTCTTCTTCATCGCTTCAAATTCCTCCTGTTTCTTTCGATTTTCTGACTCTGTAGTATTCCTTACTTCTGTTTCATGCTCTACAACTGATTTGGGCTTTTTCCACTTACTGATCTGACCAATTCCAAGCACCTCCGTCTGAAGTTCCTTGATTACCAACTCTCCCTCGGTAGAACTATAAGTAAGTGCTTGATTCCCAATCATAAAGTGAATCTTTCTGCTCATATATTCATAAAAATCCATTCCGTTATAGGAATAGAATCCTCCCAGTGCTATCGGAGCTACACAGGGAATTGCCACATAGGCAGCTCCTGTAAGACCTATATAACGGTATAAAAGCAATACCATGCCTCCACCCACTACAACGCTGGCAACAGAAAAGATGAGTTGTTTTGCCGATAATCCCAGAGCTACCGATTCCTGATATCTGTCTATATCTTTGTTGACCTCAATCACCATAATTTACACCTCCTAACGGCTCATTTCCTTTGTTTCTGGTTTCTTAGCAATTCCAATGTTCGCTTCATAAGTTGCCATCCCATCCGGACATAACTCTCTTAACTTATCTACATTAAACATATAAAGGGGATACTCACAAAAGCCACTCCTCTGGGTCAGTCCTGTGAATTCTCCCAAGTCATTCTCCTCAATGAACTTCTCTAACTCTGGCATGTTGTTTAAATCAACATAAGCACAGTAGTCTGGAGCCTTTGTTCCAAGATTGACCGATATATCCCCATAAGGTTCAAAATTATCCTCTTCTCTTCCCATAAGTCCAAGATAAAGTCCGTTATTATTCATATAGTTATTGATTTCAAGCTGCACCTCAACCGTACTGCCCCACTGTGTTGCCAGATCCATTGTTTTTCTACCATCCATCTACGTATCCTCCTTATAAACCAAATGCTTTACTTGTAAGTGACTGTGCACCTTTGACGCTTCCCACAGTCATGGCAATTGTAAATGTCATTTCGCACAAGTAAATCAGTGTCTGCGCCCAGTCTGCATACCCTCCGGTAAAGGATGGAAGTCCTGCATTTACAAAGGCGTTGCAAATAATAATGGCAAGTGCCATAGTGACTGCTTCAAATACAACCGATAAGAAATATTTACAGTAAGTCACCACTGTATTGCTTACTGTTCGATTTCCTCCCATGGTTGAAAAAGCAATTGCCCCAAGCGGTACAATGATTAGAATCTTTAGGAATCGAAAGTACACCGTGTAAATGATAAAGAAACCACAGATAATGATGATAATGGACAATAATGCGGTCAGAATCAGCATGACCAAACTCTCTCCAAAGCCTAAGTTCTTTATGATATCTGCCTGTGTACTGTCAATGGTAAGCGTTGTTGTATTACCTGCTGATATGAGATTAACCAGATTTCCTATGGACGTAAAAAACGCTTTCATAATGGTCACATTATTTGCTACAAACCACTCCGCAAGTCCTAATCGAATAAGCATACGAAGTATCACTTCAAATCGCATTTCTTCCCTGACATCCACACTCTCCGAGCAAAATCCTATGACGAAAAACAGCACGACCAAAGATGATCCTACCGCTACAAAGATAGGTTCTATTCCTTCAATAACGCCCCATGGACCTCCTCCTTTAAAGTTCACTGGAGACTGTCCAAGCATTGAAAATACCAAGGATATCTGGTTATTCCAAAATCCAAATACCATTTCAAGCAAGTCTAGAATCTTATCCCCAAGTTTGAAAATATCCATAACTTTTGTTCACCCCTTTCCTTAGATTCCGGGGTGTTTCCACCCCAGTTTGCATAGCTCCAAGCATCTTAAAATCCTAAGAAAGTTAATACGGTCGAGATACCTGCCATCATGACACCCGCTACAATCCCTTTCAGTGCTGAGTTCATTGTAGACGAGTCCTGCTGCTGATAGGCTTGTGCAAACTCCATAACATTCTTCGCAAGGATAATGACACCAACAGCACCAATTACTGCGATAACTAGTGTCTTTAAGTTATCAAGTGGCTGTGTTACTGCTGATGTTCCAGACGCTGCAAAACAGGTCGTGCTCATTAACATCACCCCCATCATTCCACCAGAAATAGCTGGAACCAGTTTTTTCTTTACTCTACTCATAAATCCCTTCATCTTCTTTTCCTCCATTAATTCATTGTTATTTGTTACTGTAATCTGTTCTTGTTTCATAAAGTTCAAATCTCCTTTCAGACTTTGTGGCATAAAAATAACCAGCACCAAAGCTTTCCTTTGATTACCGGCTTACCTTCTGCGTTTATTTAGTTCAATCTATCCAAACAGGATTACTCCTGAAATATAGGGTTAGTGGGAACTTCTACAAAATAACTTGCATTCTCCCACAGTTAATGCATGGCTGCCTGTGCTTCACTAAGGGCTCTCATCTGCTCAATAGATACATCAGGATAAAAGTATTCCATAATCTTTGTCTTTGAAATCCCCGCAGCAATTGCTTTTTTAACCTCTTCCTTCTGCTCATCGGAATAATTCCAGTGAAGCATACGGTTCGATATGGTATCTTCCCATTCTGGCTTTTCTCGTGTTACCACTTGTCTACACCCTAAAGAATTGCCACCTTTACCTCCTGATGATGTATTATCCGCTTTCTGCGAATCCTCCATGAACTCAAGCTCATTTCCCAGTTCACGATTCACCTTATCCTTTTGCTCTTTTTCATCCAACTTCGCAAATCTTCTTCCAAGTTCCCTATCGCCAAGCATCATGAATTCTTCGTAGGTCAATGTGTCAATATAGACATTCTCTCCCTTCTCTTTGAGCTTTTCATAATGTTTTACTGCCTTCTCTGTGAGAATTTCAAAAGGTGCCCCAATCAGATTTCTTTTCCCATTGATCACATGAATATAAGGTTCCCCATCGCCATCTGCCGTTTGCTTAAACATCGGGTGTGCAAATGGAATATACTTGTTGTCCATAATCGGGTCAAAACCACGGATAAAAACAATACATTTCTTATTATCCAGTTTTCTCACTTCATCCGGTGTAAACAATTCTCTGCCTAATACATCATAGTTTCTGGAAAAACTACCCTGACGCCCTTTGGTTTCCCCACTGGACTTCTTATCAATTGTACCTTTGCCAAGAAGCTCAGATACATACTTGTGCGTTGACTGTTCATTTCCACCAAGATAAATAAAGGTGTCACAGTTGCCCGGGATGGTTTCCCATGTATCCTTGAATAATGCTTTTAGTTGAGCGAAGTTCTGAATGATGATAATAGATGAAATCTCCCTGCTTCGCATAGTGGAAAGTAAGGAACAATAGTCATCCGGCAATGCCACGTTGGCAAACTCATCTAGCATAAAGGTTACATGAATCGGCAATCTGCCTCCACAGTTAAAGTCTGCCTGATAATAAAGCTCCTGAAATATCTGCGTGTAAAGCATACCGATAATAAAGTTATAAGACTTATCAGAATCAGGAATCACACAAAAGAGGGCTGTCTTTGTCTCTCCATCCCCATTTACGCCAATGCCAACATCCGCAAGATTTAGTTCATCCTTTGATAGAAGTCTTAACACCTGTCGATTCTCTAAAAAGGCAAGTCTGGAGTTTGCACTGATGATAATGGAACGAACGGTATCTCCTGCTCCTCGCATACATTTGTTATACTGTTTCACCGCAGGATGGTTTGTTCCAAGCTGAGATTGTTCCTCTAAGAATTTCATTCGTACATCCAGCCTAGACGGTTTTCCTTGCTCTGTTACTTCTGCTTCCCCAAGCAGCTTTAATACCGTTTCAAAATTTCTTTTCGAAGGCTTTTCTTCCAGCCACACATAATAGAAAATCGCTTGAAGAAATAATCCTTCGGCTTTCTCCCAAAATGGATCTGAGGGAGTTGCGCCCTTTGGTGTTGTATTTGAAATCAGATTAGTAATCAGCTTTACTACATCTGTTTCCTCTCTGATATAGGAAAATGGATTATAACAATCAGATTTATCCATCTCCAAGAGATTAATCACTTTCACATTGTACCCATTGTTCTTTAGCATCTGCCCACAACTTCTAAGGATTTCTCCCTTTGGATCGGTACAAATAAAGGAGCAGTTATGAGGCATCTGCATTAAGTTTGGTTTTACCTCATAAAAAGTCTTTCCAGCACCAGAACCTCCACAGATTAGAATGTTCCCATTCAATTTCAATCTTCTAAAATCCAAGGACAT
>JAEYOV010000074.1 GCA_023411395.1 Bacillota bacterium | reverse complement strand
TGTTATCGAGCAAGCGTCCGGGGAGGGAAATTTTTGAAAAAATTTCCCTCCCCGGACCCCAACCTCAAAAACTTTAAAGGGTAAAACAGGGAGGTATCACCATGGATAGCCACACCATAACAAACATCCCCCGCGTCGCCCAGTTCATCGGCAGCGAATCTTACCTCACGCCCTTCATCGGCTCGCTATGGGCCGCGCTGCATGGCATGCGCATGACAAGGCCCTACACCGAGCTTTTAGCCCTGTCCGGCGCCGGCAACCGGCTGACCTGGCGGCCTGGCGATTGGTTCGGCGGCAACTGCGACATATTGGCCTGCGAGGAGCCGCCCTTTGCGCCCCACTTGCGGGTTCTTTCCGCCATCGGCCTGACCGCGGAAATACGCCTCTGCCGGGAGACCGTGGGCCTTGCCGGCCCCTATGCGCCTTTGGAGAAGGCAAAGGAAGAAATTGTGGCCTCCCTTGAAAAAGACATCCCCGTCATCGCCATGGGCATCATCGGCCCGCCGGAATGCTGCGTGGTGCACGGGTTTGAAAAGGGAGGAGACGTGCTCATTGGCTGGAACTATTTCCAGGACAGCGAAGGCTTTCCACCGGACCAGCCCTTCCGAAAGGAAAACTGGCTGAAGGGCCTTTTCGGCTATCTGCTGCTTGAGATGGCCGGACATCAGCCTTCCCCGCGGGAAAGCGCCCTTGCGGTTTTCCGGGCCATCACCAATCACTTTAGGGAGTACGAAGTCCGGGGCGCCCGGGTGGGCCTTGCCGCCTGGGAGCAGATGCTGCATCAACTGGAGCATGACGATTTCACCCAATTGAAAGGCCTGCTTTTGCCGCAATCGGGGGAAATCTGGAGCGAGGATGTGTGGAATACCACTGCCCAAGGGCGCTTCTTCACCTACTGCGACGCCCTGTGCCAGATTCACGAGCGGGGTGTCGCCCTCCCGTACTATCAATCCCTTTTGGAAACGTATCCCGAATGGCAGGAATACCTGCTTCCGGCCATCGCGGCCTGGAAGGAGTGCTCTGCCTACGGGGGCTTTTTGTGGAAATACCTGACCATGGACCCAGCGGGCTTTGAAAAATTCAAAGATCCCGCCATCCGCAGGATCCTGGCCGATGAGGGCCGCAGCAGCATGGCGAAGGATGCGGAGGCTATCAAATATATCGAGGCGCTGCTGAAAATGGAGAATCCCTGAAATCCGCACATTCCCGTTTTCCAGCAAAATCAACCGCTCATATCGTTCGTTTCGCCAGCCTCCTCCACCCCTCGCATATCCGCCACAGGCGGGCTCGGGGTTACGGAGCCACAGGCGGGGCGGTGTTCCGGTTCCCTCAGGATGACACGGCGGTGTTTGCTGATATGGGAAGGCCCGGCAGGAAAAATCCCGCCGGGCCTTTTACGCTATGGGATTTTGGGGAAAGCCCTGCCGCGCTGCATATGCTGCCCCGGGCTTTTCCCCATCCTTGGTTACTTCTTCGCCGCCTGGTACAGCGCGTTGAACTCCTCGATCACCTTCGCGCCGCCCTCGTCGCGCCACTGCTGGAACAGGGCCTGCAATTCCTCCTCATCGATGATGTTGGCGATGTACTGCACGCAGGCATCCTCCAGCAGGGTGTTGAGCTGGCTGCCGAACATGGTCTGCGTTTCGGAAACGTAGGTGAAGCAGGGGTTGGGGATGGCGTAGCCGGGGTAGTCCAGCAGGATCTGGTTGTACAGCTTGCGCAGCGGGGTGAGCTTCATGGGCGGGGTCAGGTCGCCGTTCACGCCCATGCCAAGCTGGTTGAGGCTGTTGTGCACGGTCTTCACATACTCATCCTTGTCGGCGGGGGTGGCGATGCGGAAGCCCTCCTCGTCCGTCCACCAGGTCACGTCCTTTAAGCCCCAGTTGATCAGCGTCTGTCCCTCGGGGCCGTTGAGGAAGTTCAGGAACTGAAGGCACTTTTTCATATCCTCCTCGGTCTTGACGGCCTTGGTGATCACGATCTCGCCGTTGAAGCCCGTGGTGGGCCAGATGCGCAATTCGCCCTTCGAGTTTTCCACCGTAGGCACCAGGTTGAAGATGGTCTCGGTGACGCTCTTGTTGTTCTCAAACCAGTCCTGCAGGCGGTAGCCGCCATCCAGCACGTCGAACTTCATGAAGGCTTCGTCGTTCTTCATGGCGTCGTCCCACACGCCGGACTCAATCACCATAAAGTCGGGGTCGATGCCGCCGATTTTGTACAATTCCCGCAGCCAATTAAGCCCCTCCAGGAAGGCGGGGTCCTCATGGGCGGGATAGATGTTGCCGTCCGCGTCCACGCCCCAGGTGTTGGGCGCGCCGTGCATGACGGTGATGATCTTGATGGTGCCGTCCACGTACTTGCACATGTTCAGCGCGTACTTGTCCGTGCCCAGGCCGGCGTAGGCGCGTGCCAGCGCCGTCAGGTCCTCCAGCGTTTTGGGCGGCTCGGTGAAACCGAGCTGCGCCGCCACGTCGCTGCGGTAGAGGATGCCGTTGCGGGCCAGCGGGCGGGAGCGGTATACGCCGAAGAGGCGGCCGTCCACCTTGATGTTGTCATAGGCGACGGGGCTGCCGGCGGCAAGGTACTCATAGTCCGCGATGGCATCGGTAAGGTCCCAGAAGGCGCCGGCCCGGGCCGCGTTCACCGTCACCGGGTCCTGGGGGCCCTGGATGACCATCAGCATGGGCATGTTATCCTTGTCGGCCAGGGTGACGCCGGTCAATTCCACATAGGAAGCGTTGGGAATGAAGTTGAAGGTGAGCTTTGTGTTGGTGGCTGCCTCAATGGCCTGGACCACGGGGTTATTCTCGGCCTGGAACGTCTCGTTGAAGAAACTGGGCAGCATGATGGTGATTTCAAAGGGCGCTTCCTGCGCCGCCGCGCCGGCCAGCGGGATCAGCAGCGCGATTGTCAGGAACAGGGCAAGCAGCTTCCTCATGGTGTGATCCTCCTTCAAAAATATCGTTCAAGCGGCCTTGGCCGCCAAAGCGACTAGCCTTTCAGCGCACCCACCAGCACGCCCTTGGCAAAGTACTTCTGCAAAAAGGGATAGAGCATCATTACCGGCACGGTGGAGACCATGATCACCGCCATCTTGATGGACTGGTCCGGCGGCTTTGTAAAGCCGGGGTCCATGCTGGCCATGTCTCCCGCGGTCATCTGGGACAGGATGATAAGCTGCCTAAGCATTACCTGCAGCGGCCATTTTTCCGGGGCCTTGGACATGTAGAGCATGGCACCAAAGTAAGCGTTCCAGTGGCCCACCGCGTAAAACAGCGAGAAGGTGGCCATCACCGGCAGCGACAGGGGCAGCGCGATGCGCCACAGGGCGCTCAGGTCGTTGCAGCCGTCCAGGTAGGCCGACTCCTCAAGCTCCGCGGGAATGTTCTGGAAAAAATTCTTGACGATCATCAAATAATAGGCGCTGATAGCGCCGGGGAGGATCACCGCCCAGTAGGTGTTGGTGATACCAAGACCCGACACCACAATGTAAGTGGGGATCATGCCCCCGGAAAAGAACATGGAAAAAATGATCAGGTTCAGTATCAGGCCCCGGCCCGCCACACGGCGCTTGCTCAGGCTGTAGGCCATGGTGACGGTGCAGGCCATGTTCACCAGGGTTCCCAGAACGGTGATGACCACCGAGTTTACAATCGACCGCAAAAGCGTGCTGCTGGAGAAAATGTACTGGTACGCATTCAGGCTCACATCCCTTGGGATCAGGAAAAGCGGCCGCTCCACGATCTCCCGCTCCGTGGCGAAGGAAGCCGCCAGAACGTACGCAAAGGGAAGCATGGTGAGCATCGCGCACAGCGCCAGCAGGGTGACGTTGCACGCGTCAAAGGCCCGGCTGGCCGCGGAACGTTTAATGGCCATGCGGTTCCCCCCTTCCCTTAATACAAGCCCGGCTCGCCCATTTTATGCGCCAGCCTGTTGGCGCTCACCACCAGGGTGACGCTGATCACGGCCTTGAACAGCCCCACCGCCGTGGCATAGCTGTACTGCCCGCTTTGTATGCCCTGCTGGTATACGAACACGTCAAAGGTCTGTGATACGCTGCGGTTTAACGAATTGGCCATGAGGATCAGGTGCTCGTACCCCGTATCCAGCACGCTGCCCATGCGCAGCACCAAAAGCAGCACGATGGTGGAGCGGATGGCCGGCAGCGTGATATGCCACAACTGCCGCATCCGCCCCGCGCCGTCGCACATGGCCGCCTCGTACAACTGCATATCCCCGCCCGAAAGCGCCGCCAGGAAGATGATGGTGCCCCAGCCCGTTTCCTTCCATATGGTCTGGCCGATGATCATGGGCCGAAACGCGCTGGGCGCGGTGAGGAATTTCACCGGCGCGCCCAAGAGCTGCTCCGCAAGCCGGTATACGATCCCACCCGTGCCAAAGGCCACGTAGGTGATGGATACCACGATGACGATGGATATGAAATGCGGCACGTACAAAAAAGTCTGTATCAGCTTTTTGTAGCGCTGGCTGCGAAGCTCATTGAGCAGCAGCGCCAGGATGATGGGCGCGGGAAAGAAAAAGATGATGCTGAGCAGCGAAAGCCACAGCGTGTTTTCCATCAGGCGCCGAAAGGCCGGGTTGCTGAAAAAGTATTCAAACCACTTCAGCCCCACCCATTCGCTTTTGAATACCCCCGAAAATGGTACGTAATTTTCAAAGGCGATCACCACGCCCCACATGGGCAGGTATTTGAAGATCACAAAATAAATGATGCCCGGCAACATCAAAAGGTACAGCCATCTGTCCCTTAGAAGGCGGGGCATAAGGCTGCTGCGCTTTTGAGGCTTTGCTTCCATCCGGATCAAACTCATCACCCTGTGTCCGTTGATGATTCAATAAACAATCAACCGCGCTTATTCTTATTAAATTGATGGTGCGCAATATGCCGCGCCGCTTTTCATTAAATTACCAGTCCGTTACCTGGATTCTAGCATAGGCTTCCGCCCCGCGCAAAGCGTTCAGCTTTCAATACTGCGCAATTTCGGCCATTTATCCGCGCCGTCATCGCCTTAGAATAGATAATCCGGTTGTTTTTTTCCTTTTTTGTAGGGGCGTAAACCGTTTCCCAATCCTTGCCCGCTGTTATGCGGTTGAATTTACGCGCCCCGGCCGCCTCTTGCGTTTTTCCGGCCGTTGCGTTACAGTAATGGCAAAAAAATGGAAAAGGGGCGGCGGTCATGCATGCGTTCTTCACCTACCGCGACCAGGTGACGGGATTTCAAATACGGCAGTACACATTGGGGCCGGGGCGCAACGCCAAGCTGTATTTCACTACCGAAAACTTCACCGTGGACGACAGGTATTTCTTTTTCAACCGTCAAACGGGGGACGGCCCCCTGCCCGACGGCGGGCTGTACAAGTGCGATGCGGAAACGGGCGAGGCGCAGCTTATGGCCGGCAGCGAGTACCGTGGCTTTGCCATGGACCGGTTTGAAAACTACGGCGTGCTCTGCCGCGGGAATGTGGTGTGCCGCCTTGATTGCGATACAGGCGCAATCACCGAGCTTGGCGCGCTGCCCGAGGGCGGGAATGTAACGGGGCATCTTACCACAAGCAAAAGCGGCCGCATCGCCTGCAGCTATCACCAAGCCAATAAAATTTTTGCCCTGGTGATCCTCGACCCCAAAACGGGCAAAAGCGAGGTCGTCCATGAAAGCGATTACCACCTGGGCCACGCGCAAATCTGCCCCACTGACGACAACCTGATCTTCTTCATCCATGAGACCATGGGCGACGCGCTGCAGCGCACCTGGATGTTTGATATAGCGCACCGTGCCCCGCGCCCATACTATGTGGAGCAGCCAGGCGAATGGATCACCCACGAGGTCTGGTCCGCCGACGGCGAAATGATGGCGTTCATGAAGCTGCCCGGGCGCATCCTGCTTGGCGACAGGGACGGGCGGCATTTTTGGCAGGCCGCTTACAGTGAACAGCTTCTGCACCCCTGCCTCTCAAGGGATAAGCAATGGCTCTGCGCCGACCGCACAAGCTATTTGACCGTCACCGTACAGGACGCGGTGGTGCTTTTGAACGTAAAAACTGGCAAGGCCCTTGACCTTGCCACCACCTTCGCACCCAAGACCGGCGCCGACCACCAGCACCCTTCCTTCAACCGCCGGGGTGACATGGTGCTTTTCAGCGCGCCAGATGAAAGCGGCACCGCCCAGGTGTGCGCCATTGATCTGAACCAGGTCAAGAGGCCGTAAAGCAAAAGGGCTGTATGCCTCACGGATCAGACCATGCTGGTTAGGCTTCACTGTTTCCTATGGGTATGAAGCTGCCTGTGAATCGCTCCCCGGCATGCTTTTCAATAGAAAACGCGCATGGTCATCCCATACGCGTTTTTTGCTGCCGCAGAATAAAGGCCTCAGTATATATCCTTCGCCGCCAGCTTGTAATCCGCCAGGTGCAGCTTGTACGGGATATCGATATGATACGGGCACATCTTCAGGCATTCCCCGCATTCCGTGCAGGCGTCCGCCCGCTTATCCATGGCTGCATACCGCTTGCGGCCCAGTTCCTTGTTGTTAAACCAGAAGCGCAGCCGCTCGGCCAGGGCGTATTCCGCCGTGTCCTGCACCACGCCCCTGGCCATCTGCCGGTCAAAGTACCCTTCGCAGGCAAACACCTCCGGGATATCGATGCCTTCCACACAGGAGCATTTGCCGCACTGGCGGCAGACATAATTGCCAAGCTCCGGGGCGTTATGAAACAGCGCGTCTTCTTCCTCACTGGTCATGGGTACAAAGCTTTCGGCATAGCGCAGATCATCCCTGAGCATCTTTTCGCTGTTGATGCCGGCCACCACCACGGAAACGGGCCTGGAAAACGCATACCGGAAGGCCTGCTCCGGGGATTTGTACAGGAACCCATCCCCCAAGGGCTTCATAAGAATGATGCCGGCATCCTTTTTCAGGGCCAGGGGAAGCAGCTCGCCCTCGATTTCAGGATAATTGAAGCGGTCATAATAATTGACGGTGGTCATCACCGCCTCGAAGCGGTCCCGGTTCAGCGCTTCCACCAGCGGCCCCGGCCAGCCGTGCATGGAAAGGCCGATATGCTTCACCTTCCCGGCCTTCTTCGCCTCCAGCGCGGCCTGATACGCGCCATCCTGTGAAAGGATGGTGTCCAGTTCCTCCATGGAACCCACCGCGTGCATCAGCAGCACATCCAAATGGTCCGTCCGTAAATTTTTCAGCGACTGCTCAATGCCCTCCGCGGCGCTCTTTTTGTCCCTAGCGCCGATCTTGGACACCAGCACAAAATCGTCCCGCCTGTGCATCACGGCGCGCCCAATCTTCCGTTCCGATTCCCCCGCCCCATAGCTCAGCGCCGTTTCAATGTAATTTCCGCCCGCATCCAGGTAGAGATTGAGAAGCTTTTCCGCTTCCTTCAGCGGTATCTCCAGCAGGTGAAACCCGCCAAACCCCAGCATGGAAGTTTTGATGCCCGTTTTCCCAAACCGCCTGTACTCCATATGCTTTCCTCCCATCGCGATTTCATGGCATACCCTCACCCATAACTGTATGCGTTTATTTTAAAACAACTTCCTGGTGAAAGTATACCAAACAAAAAGAACAACCGTCAAGGAATGAGGGGGCATCGGCTCATGCCGCCATGAAGCCGCTGATGGAAATTACAGTGAAAGGCCCAATTGCGCATTGACAGAAACTTGTGCTCCTGATAGAATCGACACTGGGATATTATTTTGGATGGCGGAAGGGGCGGCGGATGAGCAAGGGCCAGATGGAAGCCAAAATCAGCGAGGCTTTCAGCCGATTCGAAATTGAGTTTATGGGCAGGGGCCCTAGGCAGATCAAAACCTACATTCTTCAGGATATGATCATTGTCAGGATGCTGGGCTTTTTAAGCCCTTCCGAAAGGAAGCTTGCCGAAACGCCCCAGGGGGTTGAGCAGATCAAAAAGCTTCGCACCATGCTATTTGAAGGCGCGAAGGCAGAGATTGAATCCATGATCAGCCCCATCATCCAAACGGAAATCCTGAGCATTCATTCCGATGTAAGCACAAAGAGCGGTGAAAAGATTATTTTGATCACTTTGGGCGGCAATTTGGAAGAACGCTTGCAATAAAAAGGCAGACTCGCCGTAGGGCTTGACGCCAGCCGGAAAGTAAGCCAATACCTGAACGCTACAAAAAGCGCTTTCAGGCATTGGCTTTTTATTTTACTATTTTGGAGGTATTTTCATGAAGGCGCCATGGGAGAAGCTTCTATTGCCCGGTGAATTGGATCAACTGCTCAAAAGTGCTCCGGATATTTTCATGCCCGAAACAAGGGATGAGATTTTGAAAATGGCCATGGGCTATAAGGAGGAAGGGACCTATGAAGTGGCATACGATGTGCCCGGCCTGGGCCATTATACCGAAGCCACGGTAACAAAATGCGCAAACGGCCTGGCAGTCAACTATACGGATGCGTATATGCGCAGGCGCGACCCCGACTGCATGGCCGTTGCCGATGAAGCCCCCACCGACAAGCCCCGGTACAAGGACCTGTACGGCAGCGATTTTGCTCCCCTGCGCCGGGATGTATTCCGGTGGCTTGGCGGGCAGAGCCTGATCCTGCTTCCTTTTATGGCGGGGGGTGAAGACCTGAAATACCCCGCGCTGCTCATCGGCCCACAGAATGCCGCATTCTTCGCCGGCGGCCTTGCCGACCTGCAGGGATTCGTACCCGCGTCCAAGCTCCCTGAAGATTTCGCGCCCAAAGCGGTGATTTATCTGGCGCCGCCTTTCCGGCACACGCGTTTTGACAAAAAGCAGATTGTGGTGCACCACCGGCTGGAGAATCTTCACGAAATTTTTTCTTTCAACCTGTATCCCGGCCCCAGCGCCAAGAAGGGCATTTATGGCGTGCTGATCCATATCGGTGAGCAGGAAGGCTGGATCACGCTCCACGGCTCCACGGTGAAAGTCGTCACACCCTATGACAACAGCCTCATTATGCTGCACGAGGGCGCCAGCGGCAGCGGCAAAAGCGAAATGATCGAACAGATGCACCTGCAGCCCGACGGGCGCATCCTGCTGGCAAAAAACACGCTGTCCGGCGAAAAGCTGTACCTGGACATCAGGGAGACCTGCGAGCTTTTGCCCGTAACGGACGATATGGCCCTTTGCCACGATTCCTTTCAGAACAACAGCAAGCGGCTGGTGGTGAAGGATGCAGAAGCCGGTTGGTTCCTTCGTGTGAACCATATCACAAGGTACGGCACCGATCCGCAGCACGAGCGCCTGTGCGTGCACCCCAAGGAGCCGCTCATCTTTCTGAATATAAAAGGCGTCCCCGGCTCCACCTGCCTTATCTGGGAGCATACCATGGACGAGCCGGGCAGGCCCTGCCCCAACCCCCGGGTGATCCTTCCTCGCAAGCATGTGCCGGGCACCATCAGCGAGCCGGTGGAAGTGGATGTCCGCAGCTTTGGCGTGCGGACGCCCCCCTGCACAAAAAACGCGCCCACCTACGGCATCATCGGCATGCTCCATGTGCTGCCGCCCGCCCTGGCCTGGCTTTGGCGGCTGGCTGCGCCCAGGGGGCATGACAACCCCAGCATCACAGGCACCGCCGGCATGACGGGCGAGGGCGTAGGCTCCTACTGGCCATTTGCCACCGGCAAGATGGTGGACCAGGCCAACCTTCTGCTCCGGCAGATCATCAAAACGCCTTCCACCCGCTACAAGCTCATCCCCAACCAGTTTATCGGCGCGTACAAGGTCGGTTTTATGCCCCAATGGATCACCAGGGAATACCTGGCCAGGCGCGGAAGCGTAAAATTCAGGCCGGAGCAGCTTGTTCCCGCCCGTTGCCCGCTGCTGGGATATGCCCTGGATTCGCTGAAGATCGACGGCAACTATATACCCAAGGGACTTTTGCAAACCGACCTGCAGCTGGAGGTGGGCGAAGACGCCTACGATGCGGGCGCCGCCATACTGACAGACTTCTTTGCCCAGGAGTTGAAACAATTTAAGACCAACAGCCTGTGCCGGGAGGGCCGGCGGATCATTGAATGCTTCTTTGACGGCGGAACCGCCGAGGACTACATGAAGCTTCTGTAACGGATCATTCCGCCAACCCAGTGCAAATGGCAAAAACCTGGGTATAATAGTATCAGCAGCCCGCGCCGGTGAATTCAGGGCGCGGGCCGTTTGAGAAAGGCGGGTGCAAAAATGTTTCGGAAACTGTGCGGCGAGGGAAAGGCGTTTTGCAATTTGCTGGACGGCGAGTGGACCAAAGCTTCCAGCAATGCCTTTATTGAGATCATCTCCCCCGTGGACGGCTCGCTCGTGGGCAGGGTCCCGGCCATGACGCGGGAGGATGTGGACCGGGCCATCCAAAACACCAAGGAAAACCTGCACGTCTGGGCGCAAACGCCCATTCACGAGCGGGCCGCGGTGTTTTACAAAGCCGCGGAACTGCTGGAGCAGAACGAAAAGGAAATCGCAAATGTTCTCACCATGGAAATCGCCAAGGATGAAAAATCCGCCATTTCCGAGGTCAGGCGCACAGCGGACCTTTTGCGTTATACGGCGGACGTGGGCAAAAGCCTGGCCGGGGAGGCAATCGGCGGCGACAATTTCCCAGGCGGCAGCAGAAACAAGATTTCTTACGTGTCAAGGGTGCCCTTGGGCACGGTGCTGGCCATTTCGCCTTTCAATTACCCCATCAACCTGTCGGTTTCCAAGGTGGCCCCGGCCCTCATCGGCGGCAATGCCGTGGTATTGAAGCCCGCCACCCAAGGGGCGGTCAGCGCCTTGTACCTGGCCCAGGTTTTTCAGGAAGCCGGGCTGCCAAACGGCATCCTCAACACCGTCACGGGCAGGGGCAGCGATATCGGCGATTACATCGTCACCCACCCGGGGATCAACTTCATCAACTTTACCGGCAGCACGGAGGTGGGCCGGCATATTTCGAAGCTTTCGGGCATGGTACCCCTTTTGCTGGAACTGGGGGGCAAGGATGCCGCCATCGTCCTTCCCGACGCCGACCTTGATTTCGCGGCGGAAAACATTGTATCCGGCGCGTACTCCTATTCCGGCCAGCGCTGTACGGCGGTCAAGCGCATCCTGGCGGAAGACAATGTGGCGGACGCCCTTATTCCCAGGCTTTTATCTCGCATCGAAAAGCTGCCGGTGGGCGATCCCAGGCAGAACGCCGTCATCGTACCGCTCATCAACAAAAAGGCCGCTGATTTTGTAATGGCGCTCATCGATGATGCCGTTTTGAAAGGCGCGAAAGTACTCACCGGGGGCCATCGCGAAGGCGATTTAATTGATCCGACGCTGATCGACCATGTGACCACCGATATGCGCCTGGCCTGGGAGGAGCCCTTCGGGCCGGTGCTGCCCATCCTTCGTGTGAAGGATACGGAGGAGGCCATCGATATCGCCAACCGCTCGGAATACGGGCTGCAATCCTCTGTGTTCACCAGCAACATCCACGATGCCTTCCACATTGCAAACGGTTTGGAGGTGGGCACGGTTCAAATCAACAACAAAACGGAGCGGGGGCCCGACCACTTCCCCTTCCTGGGGGTGAAGGCCTCCGGCATGGGCACCCAGGGTGTGAAGTATTCCATCGAGGCCATGACGCGCCCCAAGGCCGTGGTGTTCAACCTGGAAGCGCGGTGAGCATCCATTAGATCGGGTATTCCTCCTCAACGGACATATCCTCAATAATTTCCGTAAGGCTGGTATCCGCCAGCAGTTCCTTGGGCAGCGCGGTGAATTTCACGTAATCCTCAATGGAAGCGATGTCCAGGTAGTGCATGCCCGCCACGGCCAGTATCTCCCTGGCCACCATGGAGCGGTGGGCCACCACCATAAACCGCTTGCCCCTGGCGCGCAACTGCTGCAGGGGCCTTTCAAAATCCCCGTCGCCGCTGAAGAGCACCGCCATGTCGTAGTTGTCGATGGTGTTGAACATGTCCAGCACGATCTCCACGTCCAGGTTGCCCTTTTTCTTTGTCTCGTCGCCGTTGTGGATTTCCTTCAGGGGCTTGGACACGATGGTGTATCCCATCAAGGGCAGCATCTGCACAAAGCGGTTTTGGGACTCCACCTTGTAGTCGATGGCCGTATAGTAATAGGCGTCCACCACCTCGCCAATCATGCGGAAATAATCCAGAAACTTTTTCAGGTCGATGTTCCACCCCAGATGCTTGCGCTGCGTGTGGTATACGTTGCCCCCGTCCACAAATATGGCGATCCGCACCGGAAGACCCCCCTTGCTTATTAAATCCATTCCGGTCATGTTTCCTGAATCATCCCGGCCGATGCCAGCCTGTCGTATTCCATCGCCGCGAACACCGCCGCCGCCACGCCGTAGGGGTAATTGTCCCCCCGCGGCGTGAATTTGTATCCTAGATACGGGAAGATATGCACAGGGATGGTGGGGGCGCTGATTTCCCCAAGGAACACACCCTCCCCCGTTTCCCGGATGCCATCCGTCACCGCACGGAAAGCTTTCAGGCCGGGCCGTAAAAATTCCTCCTGCAGATAGCCCCGGCGCACGCCGTGGAGCACCCCCGCGGCGATTAAGGCCGTGGCGGAAAGCTCTGAGTACAGGGTACTGCCAAGCACCGTGGAAAAGCTGCCGCCGGGCCGCTGGCACCGGGTCACCGCCTCCACAGTGCGGCGGAACACGGAAAGTATCTCCTCCCTGCGCGGATGGTCCGGGCCGATAAAATCAAGGATCATGGGCAGCGCGCATACCACCCAGCCGTTGCCCCGCGCCCAATACACACTGCCCCTGGGGTGCGATCTTTTGAACTTCACCCAATAGCTGTGGCGCCACAGGCCGGTTTCCCCATCCTGCATGTACCGGCTGTACAGGGCAGGCTGCCGGGCGGCGCAGTCCAGCAGCGCCCAGTCCCCCGTCTCGGCCCCGTAACGGGCGGGAAAGACGCTGAACATCATCAGGCTGTCCACCCAGATGGATTTGGGATAGAATTTGCCCGCGATGTTTTTGCCCAAATGGTTCACCGCGTCGCCAATAAGCCTTGGCTCGTTTTTGATGTAGTGAAGTACCCTGTCGGTAAGCCGCGCGTACTCCCCATTTTTCTTC
The DNA here is from genome assembly GCA_023411395.1 of Bacillota bacterium. Lineage (GTDB taxonomy): Bacteria > Bacillota > Clostridia > Christensenellales > Aristaeellaceae > JAEWAH01. The sequence continues at coordinate 9,602 of JAEYOV010000074.1, read as the reverse complement.
TGCATGGCGTAGGTGATGAGCGCCGGGGCGCAGGTGTCGGCGCATACCACCCGGGGCGGATGCTGCATGTAATAATCGCAAAAGCCCGTCAAAAAGGGCTTGTACTCCTCCGTGTCAAGGTACGCGTCCAGTTCTGAAAGGGCGTAGCCAAACAGCGCCTCCCCCCACATCCAGCGCATTTTCGGCTCCCGGACTTTCACCATGTAATCACACAGCCGCTTGACTTTGTTCAGTTCGGAAGTTGCCAATATTGTCCCCTCCCAGTCAGATTCCATCGCCTTCTCTGATCCCTGCCGCAAGGTTCAAGCGCAGGCTATGTTCCCCGGCATGAATGACATACTCCTCCGGCTCACGCTCCACCTTCCCGAAGGGGCAGGAAAGCCGGGGATATTTTGTATCCTGTAGCTGGCCGCTTACATCAAACTCCCCCCGGTATGCAAGTGCCCAATAATCCTCCGTGTCCGCGTTATCCAAAAGGGCGAGCTCCAAGTTGACTTTTCCAAGCTCATACAAGCGCATCCGTTGTTCGAAGGCCTCAAGGTTTTGGTATTCCCCTCCGCCCATCACCGCGGCCCAGCCGGTTTCCGCGCCGTGCTGAATCAGCTCCTCGCCGCTCTTTTCCTCTATAGGATGCAAGGAAAACAAGGCGATATATCCTTGCCCCTTCCTTGCAATATACAGCCGGTCATGCACTTTTTGCACCTGGTCAAACCTGCCTTGCGGGAAATAGGCGTGGGTGTACATTTGCCGCCGCTTCTCCATGAACCCTTTGCGCAAATTCAGCCGGTACAGGCACAGACACACGTTTTTGTGCTGGGCGGCGTCCGGGTGGATGCCGTTTCCCACCCAGTAGGAGGGCGAAAAGTTCCGGGCGTTGTCCGCAAAGAACGCGGCCCCCGGGTGGGTGGTGAACACCGTCACGCCGCCCGGCAGGGTCGCCTGCCATATGTGCTGCTGGTCGCCGAACTCCCCGGCATGGTGGCGTTGGGTGGTGGAGAGCATGTAGTGCTCCGTTTTGTAGGTATAGGTATTGGCCCTTTGGATGGCGATACCCTGGGTGACGGGGTTCAAAAGCTTCACCAAGGCGGGCAATACGCCAAGGCTTCGCAAAAATGGCAGATCCAGCACCTTGAGGTCTTTGAGAAAATCGTTGGTTCCAAGCTTCCACATCCTGAACATTTTCATGGTCATGTTCACGGATTCGGGATTGGTAAAGGCCTCCATGGCCCACAGGTAGCGGCCCATATCCTCCACCGTCTTTGCATCTTTGAACTTTTCCCGCACTTCTGAAAGGTCCAGGCCCATGGAATCCTTTATTTCCAGGGAGCCTTTTTCATGGGCGATAGCACGAATCACCTTTGGAACACGGTAGCTTTTGTTCAGCACAAATTCCGCCGACAGGCGGGTGTAGTCATACGTCCTTTCAGGGAAAAAGCCGAATGCCCGCTTCATGATGTCCAGCACGTCCTGCCTGTCCGGGTCTTTTTTTTGCGCTTCGTAGCAGCGGCCGGAGGCAGCGCAGAAGTATCCCCGGAAATTGTGCAGCGCCATGTCCAAAAGAAGCAGATCCATCAGCATGGAAGCCTGAAGGCGGATATCTTCCTGTTTTGCAAAATCAATGAGCAGCGAAAGGGGGGCGATATCCTCCTCATAATACGTATTGGAATGAAATTCGCTGAACCCGTACTGAAAGCGCCTCTTGAACCATGTAAGCAGTGCCTGCCTTCCCTTTTGCCGGTGATCCTCCCCTGTCAAGCCGCTATTGGAGAACACTGCTTTGGGATAGAGCTGCCCCGCCAGATACTCGCAGGCGGCAAACAGCAACTGATGGTTTTCCGACCAGTAGCACATGCTGTCCTGTCCCGGCTCGTCCATCCAGTACTTGAAGCCAAGCACCGTCTTTTCCATGGCGTCAAGCGCCGGGGCGGAAATCAGGCCAGTATAGGCGTACAGCGCGCGCAGGATGCATACCATGCGGAAATCCGCGCAGTCATAGCGGGTATCGATAAAGTTCAATATCTCCATGATTTGGCTTTCGCCGGCCCGCTCTCCCCGCGCCAGCTTTTCCATATCCGCAAAGCACTTGTGATTCATCTTCAAACTCATGGGGATGTCCAGGGATTTGTCCATGCCTTCCTCCGCGATGCGTCAGGATACGAATTCCTTCCGCAATTGCTCATATTCCGCCTGCTCTGTACCGCTCAGGGTGTTCAGTTCCCCGTTATGCAGCTTTTCATTGAAATACTTGACCCGTCCGCTCACCTCCGGCGTCAGGCGGAACCCACGGGCCAGGAACCAGGCATACCCCATCAAAAGCAAAAAAGGCAAAAACACGAAAAGCCGGATGCCCAATATGGCCGAAGCCGGCTGCACCGGCTGCACGCCCACCTCTGTGGGTGCGATATAGCCTGTGAAGGACAGCACGTTTCCGATCACGAAAATGGCAATAGCCGAGCTGATTTTGCGTACAAATGTCATCACGCCGCTGAAAGAGCCCGTGTTGCGCTCCCCAATCCCCATCTCCCCGATATCCACCACATCCGGAAAGATGATCCAGCTCATGGTCTGCGCCCCGGCAAACCCCAGCGCGGTCAAAAGGGCACAGACATACACGCCGAAAGCCGGCAGTGAGGCGGGGTAAAAGGCAATAAGGCACGCGCCGATCATGGACAACGGCAGGCCGACGCGGTAGATTTTCGTCTTGCTCACCCGGCGCACCAGGAAATAGACCGCCGGGAACAGCAAAAGCTGCACACCCAGGAACGTGCCCAGAAACACCGTGGAGCTCATGCCGATAACCACGTAGGTGGAATAATACAAAATCACCGCCGACACCATATCCAGCGTGACTGCCTGGCATAGATACAGCCCCAGGAGCTTGCGGAAAGCCCGGATACGGAAGGGCTTCACAAAGGTTTCCACCGACACTGCGGAACGTTTGTCCTCATAGGCAACGCGCTCCTTGCCCCAAAGGCCGATCAAGATCAGCGGCACCGCGAACACCGTGCCGAAGCCAAGCACCAGGATCAGGTAAAAGCTACGCAGGGACAGTTCTCCGGCCTGATAGGCGTCAAACAGAAGCGTTGGCAGCAAGGTACATACGGCGGTGGCCACCAGGGAAAACACCAGCCGCAGCACATTGACCTTGTTGCGCTCGTGAAAGTCGGCCGTAACCTCGGTGCTCATGGAGCTGTAGGGCACGGCAATGACGGTGGATACCGTGCTGTACAAAAGATATGCCACCGTCACAAAAGCAATTTTCCCGGCCTGGGAAGCAAAGCCCACCGGCAGCCACAAAAGCGCCATGGAAACCATGATGAGGAATCCGCCGGCCAAAAGGTACGGGCGCCGGCGGCCCATTTTTGTGCGCGTGTTGTCGGAGAGGACGCCCATCAGCGGATCGGATACGGCATCCCACGCCTTGGAGATCATCACCACCGCTCCTGCCCAGACAGGATCGATGTGCAGCACATTTGTCAAAAAGATCAGGTACAGCACCGATAAAATTGACTGGCCGCCGCCCCCGAAGATGTCGCCTGCCGCGAACATGATCTTTTCCCGCCAGGTCATCCTGTCCTTTTCCATGCTGCCACGCGCCTTTCGTATCCAATTCCCGATAACCTTCTTTTATTGTATTATAAGGCCTGCCGTGCTCCTTGTCCACAGCGGGGCTTGGCTGTAAAAACGGCAAAAAATCCGCACAGTACGGCGGGAATTGCCTCCCCCGCCAACTGCGCGGTGAAAAGAGCCGAAGTGTTTCCTTTTTTCCCTATCTCCCAAAGAGGGATTGGGCTTCCTCCATACGCCTGATAACCGGAACGGAAAAGGGGCAGCGCTCTTCACACTGCCCGCAGGCAATGCAGTCGCCGGCGTGGGCGGAAAGCGCGCCATAATGGTCACGGAGGGAGGCGGGAACCTCTTCCTGCCCTGAGGCCAAATCGAGGTATTTGTTGACCTGGGCAATATCAATGTTGGAAGGGCAGGGCAGGCAATGATTGCAGTACATGCAGCGGCCCGTTGCGGCATACGCGTCCAAAGCGCCAAGGATGGCGGAATAATCCTTCTCCTCCGGTGTGGCGGTTTCAAACGCAACGGCCTTTTGCACTTCCTCAGGCGTCCTGCAGCCCACCAGCACGCTGCCAACACCCGGCCTTTCCAAGGCATACTGCAATAGCTGGCAGGGGGTAAGCGCCATGCGGAAGGGGGAAGAGCCCTCATGCAAAAGCGTGCCCGCGCCAAACCCTTTCATGACGGTGATGCCTACGCCCTTGGCCTCACAGGCGCGGTACAATTGCTCCCTGACCGGGTTCATGCCCAGCAGGCCCGTTTGCTGGTAGGAGTCCTTTTTGAACAGGGATTCCAGGTCCGTGCTTTCCGGCAGCAGGTCAAAGGCCGGGTTCAAGGAAAACATCAGCACATCGATCAGCCCGGTGTTCACAGCTGCAAGCGATACCGGGGCATTGTGGGAGCTCATGCCCAGCGCGCGGATGATACCCTTCTCCTTGAGCTTCCGGGCATATTCCATCACCGGGCCGTGAAGCACCGTTTCCCAGTCCTCCATGGTATCGATGAAGTGAAGCATGCCGATGTCCATGTAGTCGGTCTGAAGGCGCGTGAGCAGGTCTTCAAAATACGTTCTGTTGAGTTCCATATCCCGGGTGCGCAGGTACTGCCCGTTTTGCCAGGCCGCGCCGATATGCCCCTGCAGGATGGCCTTGTTCCGCCGCCCCTTCAGCGCCCTGCCGATATACGCGCGCACATTGGGCTCGGGCATGAACACGTCCATGACGTTGATGCCCTGATCTATCGCCTCACCCACCACGCTCAGGACAACAGCCTCCTCCTTGTTCTCCAGATGCTCGCAGCCCAGCCCCACCTCGCTGACGTAAAGCTCCGTTGCTCCCAGCCTATTGTACCGCATGTAACCCACCTTCCTTCCTTCTGGATGAATATTTCCATAGCAGGCCTATGCCCGCCAGCATGATGACGGGGAACCCAATGGCCAGCAGCAGGCCTGTTTTCAGCCCGCCCTGGACCGCGTCCAGCCCGGGGATCAAAAACGGATATGACCCGGCCCGGACGGCATCCGATACATAGCCCACCAGCCCCGGCCCGGCCGAACAGCCCACATCCCCGGCCAGCGCCAGAAAGGCAAACATGGCCGTGCCGCCCCGGGGAAAGCGCTTTGCCGCCAGGCTGAAGGTGCCCGGCCACATCAGGCCTACGGAAAGGCCGCACAGGCCGCAGCCCATAAGCGCCAGCAGCGGTTCCGGCGAGAATACGGCCATAAGGTAGCTGGCAATGCAAAGCGCGCTGCTGAAAAAAAGTGCCTTTTCCAAATGGAGCCTCGCGCCCTTCACGCCGTAGATCACCCGCGAAAGGCCCATCAAGGCGGCAAACAGGCAGGGCCCCATCAGATCTCCCGCCGTTTTTGAAACGCGCAATCCCGCCTCCGCAAACAGCGACGCCCACTGGGACATGGCCTGCTCCGCCGCCCCGGCGCATACCATAATCAAAAGGAACAAAAGCAGCAGCGGCCGGCGTTTTTGCCCCTTGCCGGCCTGCTGTCCCGCGCCGGCGCTTTCCTTAAGCGTCCTCAGCGGCACCTTCAAAAAGAGAAAGAAGTTCAAAAGCGGCACCGCCGCCCAGGCCATGGCCAGGTACGGCCAGCGGTTAAGCCCAAACAGCGCAAAGTAGGCGGTCGACAATAGCACCACCGCCACATGGCCCCAGCAGTAAAAGGAATGCAGAAGACTCATGGATGATGCTTTCTTATCTCCCGGCAGCGCCTGTACAATGGGGCTGATGATGACCTCGATCAATCCTCCCCCCACCGCATTCAGGCAGGTAGCCACGATCAGGCCGGCATACGGGCTTGAAAAAATCCGCGGCAATATGCCCATGCCAATGAGCCCGGTCACGCAAAACACGTGCGCCCCGGCCGCCACGGCCCGGTAACCCACCTTGTCGGCAAAGGCGGAAGCAATGAGGTCCACCGCGATCTGAATGATGAAATTCAGGGAGATCAAAAGCGCCACATCCGCGAGTGTCACGTTCCATTCACGCTGGAATGTCAGAAACAAAAGCGGCGCCAGGTTGTTGACGATGGCCTGGGTCACGTATCCGAGATAACTGGACAGGAGCGTATGCCTGTAGGTCAGCCGCATGGCCTTCTCCTTGACACATTTTGTACAAGGATAGCACAAATAGTGGATACGTTCAAGGGCGGTACAGGCCGGAATGTGTGCATTTAAAAAGTGCTGTAACAGAATGGGATAATGCTTTATCCGCGGTTTTGCGGCAAGCGGCCGCACAGGGCGCACGAAATACGGCTGCTGTCACCCCCATACAGAAGAAACCGGGCAAAGCCGGGGTCCAGCCCTCTGGCGACAACATCGGCAGCTGCCCGCTCCACGTCGTAAGCCACCTTTATGATGTCCGCCTCAACGCGCCCGGAAGTGATCCGCATATCGATGTAGCTGGCCCTGTTATCCCCTTGTTTGGGCCTGCCAACGCTCCCTGCGTTGATGATGGTTTTCCCGCCTGCCTGTCTGACAAAAGGAAAGTGGGTGTGCCCATAAATATATATGTCCTCCTCAATCCCCCCCAGTATTTCGCCGATGCGTTCCCTGTCTTCCTCATAGACATACTCATTGATGGAATCAACGCCGGCATGAGTAAGCAGCATATTATGCCCTTCCACCGATTCCGAGATCTGCTCGGGCAAGCCCCGCAGGTATTCCCGCGTGGCGGGGGAGGTATGTTCAATAGTCCATTTCAGGGAATGGTCCGACAGGCGCTTCTGCTCGGGATCGCCAATGTGGCAGCCGCAGGCGGGCAGAAGAAAGCCTACCGCCTCGTCATAGTTGCCCATGACGGAGGGGATCTGCCGCTCCTGAAGCAGCGCGGCCACCTCATCAGGCCACGGCCCGTATCCCACCAGGTCGCCCGCGCAGAAAACCCGGTCAAAGCCCTGCCGGCGGATATCCTTAAGAACGGCCTGCAGCGCCTGCAAATTGCCATGAATATCCGAAAGGACAGCGATCCGCGTCACTTTTTGGTTTCTCCTTTCAGCCAAACATGGTATACGGCTTTACACCGTATACCACATTTTTGCACGATCGCAAGCAACTGTCAACGCCGGCGCATCAATTCAGCTTGGACAGTTCCTGCTCGTACAGCGCCGCCTCCAGCTCCACATAGCCCACTTCGGGGATCAGCGCGGTGCCGCCGGTGAGGTAGAAGGTCACGAACTCCCTCACATGCGCCTTTTGGAGGGCGGCCCTGGTCACATAGATGTAAATGGGCCGGGAAAGGGGGGCATAAGTGCCGTCCTTGATGGTTTCAAAGGAGGGCACCACCGGGCCGTTTCCGTTGTCAATGGCCACAGCCTTCAGCTTGTCGGTGTTCTCCACGTAGTAGGCAAAGCCGAAGAAGCCGATGGCGTTTTTGTCCCCCGCAATGCCCTGCACCAGAACGTTGTCATCCTCGCTGGGAATAAAATCGGTGCGGATGGCCCCGGCTGTCCCGTTCACCGCCTCGGTAAAGTAGTCGAAGGTGCCGGAATCGGTGCCCGCGCCGTACAGCCTGATCTCCTCATCCGGCCATTCGGGCCGCAGGTCCTTCCAGGTTTTTACGGTGCTGTCAGGCATCCACAGCAAGTGCAGCTCCTCCATGGTCAGGCTGTCCACAAAATTGTTGGCAGGGTTCACCAGCACGGATAGGCCGTCGAAGGCGATCATGAAATCCACGTACTCAATACCGTTTTGCCTGGCCTGCTCGGCTTCGGATTCCTTGATGAGCCTGGAGGCGTCATTGATGTCCGTTTCGCCGATCACGAATTTCTTGAAGCCGCCGCCTGTGCCGGAGATGCCGATGGTAATCTGAACATCGGGATGAAGCATGCGGAATTCCTCCGCAACGGCTTCCGTCACCGGGAACACCGTGCTGGACCCGTCGATGATGATGTCACCGCTCAAGGGTGCGGTTTCGGCCGCCGCGGTGGCGGCAAGCATAAGCAAAGAGATTATCAGCGCCGCGAACCTTGAAAGAAAAGACTTTTTCATGTGGGATACCTTCCTTTCCTTTTATCCGGCATCGCCGGAGGTTATAAAAATTTGAGATTACTCAAATTTTTTCTGTTGCCTGCCCCGGATAACAAGGGCCAGCCCGTTGGACAAAAGCATCAGAACCAGCAGCACCAGGATGGCGGCGGCGGTCACATCGCGAAACTCGGCGCTGGGCTTGCTCGTCCAGGTAAAAATCTGTATGGGAAGCGCGATAAAGGAATCCATGGGGCCCTTGGGCAATGCGCTGACATAGCTGAAGGCGCCCACCAATAAAAGCGGCGCGGTTTCCCCCAGCGCCCGGGCGATGGAAAGGATGATGCCCGTCAATATGCCGGGCAGCGCACCGGGCAGCACCACGCGGCGGATGGTCTGCCACTTGGTTGCCCCAAGGGCGTAGGAACCGTGCCGCCATTCATCGGGAACGGTTTTGATGGCCTCCTGGGTGGTGACGATGATAATGGGAAAAATCAGCATGGACAATGTCAGCGCGCCGGAGAGGATGCTCCTGCCAAGCGCCAGCGTCCTTACAAAAACGGTCAAGCCCAAAATACCGTAGACGATGGAGGGGATACCCGCCAGATTGGAGATATTGATCAGGATAAAGCGCGTCAGGCGGCTGTCCTTCGCGTATTCCTCCAGGTAGATAGCCGCGCCGATGGCCACGGGAACGGAAATCAGCGCCGTGAGCACAATCAGCCACAGGCTGCCAAGAAGGGCCGGCAGGATGCCCGACCTGCTTGCGAAGCGGGAGGGGAAGCCGGTGATGAAACCCCAATCCAGATAGGCGGCGCCCCTTCTTATCAGGTCTGCCATCAGCAGGACCAAAACCCCAAGGCTGGCAAAGGTAATGACCGACAGGACCAAATGGATGATGCGTCCCCTGCGCTTGCGCCTTTGCAAATGGGCCGTCATGACTTCATGGCCTCCTTCCTTTTGCGGATGACGCGGTGGGCCATCATGTTCAGGGAAAAGGTGATCATAAACAGCAGGAGCCCCACCGCGTACAGCGCGTAATAGCTCACCGTTCCGTGGGGATTGTCCCCCTGGCTAGCCTGGGCAATAAATGAAGTCAGTGTCTGAACGCTGGTAAGGGGGTTAATGGTCCAGGTGGGCCGGGCCCCGGCGGCAATGGTCACGATCATCGTTTCCCCGATTGCCCGGGAAATGGCCAGCACAAAGGAGGATACGATCCCCGAAAAAGCATGGGGCAACACGATGGTCCTGATCACCTCGTGCTTCATGGCCCCCAGCGCGTATCCCCCATGCTTCAGCGATACAGGCACCGCCGCCATGGCGTCCTCACTCAGGGAACACACCATGGGCATGATCATGATGCCGATGGCGCTCCCGGCGCTCATTGCGTTGTAAATTTCAGTTTGGGGGATCAGCCGCTGCAAATTGGGAGTGATCAGCCATGTAAAATTTTCACGGGTACGGATGAAACCTGCTTGCGGTCTTGACAGGTGGCTCATAATCAAATTGGCGGGAGACAAGTCGGCATTCATCTGGTTCCTTAGAGTCCGCGAGTGATCA
>JAEYOV010000050.1 GCA_023411395.1 Bacillota bacterium | reverse complement strand
TTACATCCCTCCGGCTGGCGTATCTCATGGCAGCCTTTTTGCTTTACCCTTCCGTTCGTCTCCTTAACCTAAAATTTCTTCTGTTCGCAATGTCATTTAAGGCTTGACATTATATTTGCAGGCTTTTCCCGTCCAGAATTTCCCATACATATGTCCCTGGACCAGCGCTACCAAGGTCCTATTTTGCCGCATACCGCCCAAAAGGGCCCAAACCACCCCTCCGAAGCCCCTAAAAGTCACTTTTGTCGTTGACTTTGCCTCAAAACTCTGGTATAATCACCTTCGCTGGTTCTTTAAGCACGGAGAGATGGCCGAGCGGTTGATGGCGCTGGTCTTGAAAACCAGTGATGCTGAGAGGCACCGGGGGTTCGAATCCCTCTCTCTCCGCCACTTCTTTCCCGTGGAACAGCAAAAAGAGATCGGCTTTATGGAGAAGTACCCAAGAGGCCGAAGGGGCTCCCCTGCTAAGGGAGTAGGGTGCGATAAGCGCCGCCCGGGTTCAAATCCCGGCTTCTCCGCCACAATTTGTCCGAAAAGTCCGATTTTATCGGACTTTTCTGCATTTATACGAATCTGCATACGCGGTTTTTTCCAACCTGAAATAAAAAAGAAGAGCTCTCTCCTTCTACATTGCCTCAGTCAGTGCCCGGCCCCTACCAGATTGCGTTCTGGCACTGCCGGCAAGCATTCTTGCTGCTGCGCCGTCTGCCGCTCAGCACCGCGCCGCTACGCCCCGCTTGTCTCCTTACTCTCGCTGACATGGACGCAATAATGTTTTCCATTAGTATAATATACATAATTTCAGAAAAGCAATGAGGCACGCTAAAATGGCCATCTTCCCGGATTTGTTGGTTGACTCTAAAGCATCTGCAAAAACAACAAAGGGGATTTTGCAATGAGAAAATATGGTACTGTCACAAAGCCGTTTTTGGGTCTTGATATCGGCGGCACCAAGACCGCTGTCGTATTGGCGCATGTGGATGGCGGTATACAGATTGATGATAAGATGCGCTTTGACACGCAAGCGGAGTTGGGCAGGGACCACACGATTTCCATGCTTTATGAAACCATTGAAGCCATGCTGCGAAAACATGGCCTGGAATCCGGGGACCTTCGCGCTATCGGGGTCAGCTGCGGCGGCCCGCTGGATAGCAGGAACGGGATCGTGCTGTGTCCGCCCAATCTGCCCGGATGGGTCGATGTGCCGTTGGCCAGTATGCTCACCGGGCGGTACGGCGTTCCGGCTTTTATTCAAAACGACGCCAATGCCTGCGCGCTGGTGGAATGGCAGGCCGGCGCGGGGCGCGGCACGCGCAATATGGTGTTTCTGACCATGGGCACCTGTATGGGCGCGGGGGTGATTGCCGAGGGGAACCTGCTGTGCGGCATGAATGACATGGGGGGCGAAGTAGGGCACCTTCGCCTGATGGAGGATGGGCCGGTGGGGTTTGGGAAGGCTGGTTCCTTCGAAGGCTTCACCAGCGGCGGGGGCATCGGCCGCCAGGCCCAGGCATGGACACTGCGGCTGTGCCAGGAAGGAAAGCCGCCCAAATGGATCAGGGACGGTGTAAAGGACGAGGATATCACCACCAAGCTGATTGCCGGCTACGCCAAGGCTGGGGATGCGGATGCCCGCGCTATTTTCACCCACGTGGGGGAGATGCTTGGGCGCGGACTGAGCCTTTTGGTGGATACACTCAATCCGGAATGCATCGTAATCGGCAGCGTGTTCGTTCGCTGCGAGGAGCTGCTGCGCCCATCGATGGAGGCGGCGCTTAGGCGCGAGGCGATCCCGCGCTCGCTTGCGGGCCTGAAGGTGGTACCTGCCATGACGGGCGAAGCGCTTGGTGATCTGGCCAGCGTTATGGTCGCGCTGTATGCGCTTGGCATTGATCCCATGGAGGAGGCTGCTGAGCGCAACCCTAAGGTGCTTGAGCATCTTGAGCGGGCCATCAAACGTCATCCGGCGCTTGAGGAACAGCGGGATAACCTGCTGGCTGTATATCGGGTACTGAAAAAATGCTTTGGCCATGGCGGAAAGCTGCTCATTGCCGGCAACGGAGGAAGCTGCGCCGATGCGCAGCATATCGCGGGGGAACTGATGAAGGGCTTTTATCTTAAAAGGCCGCTTCCTGCAGCCGAGCAGGAGGCTGTTTCACAGGCCACCCGGGAGATCATACCGGATGCGCACCGGTTGCTGCAGCGCGCGCTGCCCGTGATTGTGCTGAGCGAACACAGCGCATTGTCAACCGCCTTTGCCAATGATGTCAGCCCTGAATTGACCTTCGCCCAGCAAGTGGTCGGATATGGCCATAAGGGCGATGTGTTCCTGGGGATCAGCACAAGCGGCAACGCCCTTAATGTGCTGCTGGCGGCACAGGTGGCAAAGGTACGCGGGCTTACGGTGCTGGGACTGGCCGGCGGAACAGGCGGAAAGCTTGCGGCGGCCGCCGATGAAGCTGTGATTGTGAAGGGCAACTGCCCGGCCGATGTGCAGGAGCTTCATCTGCCGGCCTATCATGCCCTTTGCGCAATGCTGGAGGAATGCTTTTTCGGGACGCGGGATGCCGAATAAAGGCTCGGGCAAGGCGGCGGCAAGCATCAAGAATCCTCTTCATACGCGCTGTTTTCATATGCGGCGCTGAGCATGGCAACGATGTTTTCCGGCGGCACATTGCCCATGATGTTATGCACCTGGTTGAAAACAAACCCGCTTTCAGGCTTGAGAATTCGCATTTGCTCCTGCACATGTGCTTTCACCATATCGGGTGAAGCGCACCATAGCACATTCTGCGTGTCGCAGCCGCCGCCCCAGAAGCATATATCCCTGCCATAGCGTGCCTTCAGGCCAGCCGCGTTCATATCCGCGGCGGAGATCTGCACGGGATTGATCACATCCACGCCTGCCTCAATGATGGCGGGCAGAAGCTTTGCTATGGAACCACAGGAATGCATGAATACTTTGATACCGCTGGAATTATGCACATGCTCGCAGAATTTTTTGAGGTATGGCATACAGATTTCGCCATAGCTGGCGGGGCTGACCATGGGAGCAGACTGCATGCCCAAGTCGCTGTTGACCTCAATCGCCCCAATGTAGCGGCCGAATAAGGCATTCATTTTGTTGAAATGCCCGATCTGGGCGTCCAGGCGTTCCTTGTTGATCTCAATGCATTTTTCGGGGTCTGTCAGCATATCGCAGGCAAAATCAAGGCCGTCAAAGAAGGCGCTGTAGCCCATAAAAATAGTAAACCGGCCCGTTTCTTTAAACAACCTTTCCGCTCGGGCGCCAAAGTATTTCAATTTGGATGCTTCCTCGAGCATATAAAAATCCGGCCAATACCCGTCGAAAAAGAATCCTCCCGCCGGCATATAGCTCTGCCAGTGCTCCCCCTTGAGCACCCAGCCTCCGTCAGGCTGCCGAATGGGGCAAAAAGCTTCGGGCACCTGAAAGCAGTAGCCTTCGCGCGGTTGCCAGGCATGTGTTTTCATGAACGGCGGATTGAGCAGTACGGTGTCGATATGGAACATGTCCAGTACATCATCGTCTACCCGGGCAAGCAATTGCGTGCAGTCAATCAGCTCGATCCGGTCCACGGACAAGCCCAAATACTCGCGCAGCCGTTGATAGGCGAAGATGGAAATCCCTGTAGAAAAATGACAGCCAAGGTCAAGGGGCACCCTGTCGATTGCCTGATGCTCTATGGCGCGGCGGACTCTTTCCCGGCCACTGTATATTTCATTCACCATAAACCCTCCACATTTCATTGTTTATTGAATGGGTATCCGCTTCTTGGGCTTCAGGCCTCGTCATCCAAACCGAAGGGGATCAGCCGCCCATTTTCACTGATATGGATATAGAAATCATGGGTGCGCAGGTCGGCGAAAAGCGTGGCCCGGGCATCGCCCTTTTCCCGGGCCAGGGAAAGGATGTGATCGGGGGTCTCACCGATAACCAGCTCCCCATCAAAAGCGGGGTGGCTGTTGCGCAGCCGCATCAATCTGCGCAGCCTGCGTACCACGGGCCGCTGAAATTGTGCGTCAAGCTCTTCCATGGAATAGTTTTTGCGGTTGATGAAGCGGTGGTCCTCCGCCGGGAAATCCAGTTGGTTTTCCCCCGCCAGCAGACCCACATAGTACACCTGCGGGATGCCCGGCGCAAAAAATTGCAGCGCCCGGGCCAATAGCAGTGCCTGGTCGTTCTTCTTCAGCATGGAATAGTAGGTACCATATAGTTGATAAGAGCGGTAATTTTTCTTCCGGGCGGGGTCCAGAGGCTTGAAGGAGTATGAAAGGTTTTCCTCTATATCGGCGATGGCGGCTTGGGCTTCCCCGTCGCCCACAATCCCCGCCGCGTCATATACGCCCACGCCGTCGTGTGTGTCCAGCACGGTGAACTGCTTTCGGGGGCAGATGGTAAACCAGCGCTTCATTGCAGCACCGGAGCCGGAAGTGAGGGTGTGCAGCATGAGCAGCGGCAGTACAAAATCATACGTCCAGTAGCCGTGCTCCGCGATCTTCAGGGCTGTTTCATACCTGTCGTGCACCTCGGGCAGCAGTGTCATGTGCTGCTGGTGCAAAAGCTCCCCGCAGGCGGAAATCAGATCCCAGATATCCGGCTCCACAAAAAAGCAGTTGGAGCCGCGCACCTTGGTGATGTAGCCGTAGGCGTCCAGGCGCACCAGGGAAAGGCCATGCTGCCCCAAGCCGCGCAAATTGTCCATCAGGTAGCGCCGCGTGACGGGGTGGGCCGTATCCAGGTCGATCTGCTCCTGGGAGAAGGTGCACCACAGCCTGCGCGGGGCGCCGTCCGGCAGGAGGACTGCCACATAGGGCGGCTTGTCGCTGCGCCTGTAAATTTTGGATAGTTCCTCCGGCGATGGGTCGCCGCCGAAGAAAGTGTCATAGTTGATAAACAGCGGCGCATAGGGGGAGCTGTCCCCGTTTCTCAGGAAATCCCGGAACGCCTCGCTTTGGCGGGAAATATGGTTGATCATCATATCGCACATGAGGTAATAATCGCGGCTCAGCGTTTCTATATCGCTCCAGTCCCCGAAGGCAGGGTCCACCCGGTCATAGGTGATGGGCGAAAAGCCCCTGTCTGCGCTGGAGGGAAAGAAGGGCAAAATATGGATGCCGCCCACGGCGCCGTCAAGATGTGTTTTCAGCGTTTCCCGAAGCAAGCGCAGATTGCCGCCCAGGCTGTCGGGGTAGGTGATGAGCATGACCCTGTTCTCAATTTCCCACATGGTGCTTCCTCCCGGTGTCAAAAAGGATATCCGTATCATTCAGAGTCCCAAAGCGCCAATTGCCTGCCTTTTCCATGGGAACCAGCATCTCCGATTCTCCGGGGAACAGGGTGACAAAGCTGTCTTGTAGCATGGCGGAAGACGCATCCTCCGGCTCGCCGTGCAGGTACAGGCACACCGTATCCCCTGTGTTGTGCGCCAGGAAGCTTCCGCCCTGGGGCGTTAAGCGCACCCGGGCCCGGGGCAGGCACAGTATGGGTGACAAGGGCGCATCAGCCTCCTCCCGCTGGGTAAAGAAGTACAGCTCCCGGGCGCAGGGGATTTTTGCCATCAGGAGCGTCAGCCGCAAAAAGAAGAGGCCATAAGGCTGTGGCGGCATGCAAAGCGTCTGCTCACCTGCCGGGGTGCAGCGGTTTTCCATCAATGTGACGTTCGTTTGAAAATTCTCAAGTATCCGGCCGTGGATATCCAGCGCTTCCAGCAGCAGCGATGCGGCGCCGCATGCACGGGTGGAATGGACGGACAGCGACACCGTCATGGGCGCATCCGCCGGAACCAGCAGGCTTTCGTACTGCAGCGATACCGCCAGGGGCGCGTAGGCTTTGCGGATGGCGTAGTAGGCGTGCTTGGGGTAACCTGCGTATTCCGTCAGCGAGGTGCAGGATGCGTTGGGATACGGCTCATTGAACTGCCAGAGGATGCTGCCTGCATTTTGAAACTTCCGCCGCCGGTTGGCGGCTACGGCGTAGCGAACCGCCTCCGCCTGCATCAGTTGGCTGGCGCGTATCCAGCCATGCATATGGGGCGGCTCTCCAAAAAGCGGCCTGTCACGGTAAAGCAACGTATCCCACCATTCGCCATGGTGGCGCCAGACAAGGTTATCCCGCATGGAGGTGACGAGAAGGTTCTTTTCCGACAGGAAGGCGCGCAGCGAACGGAGGGAGGAAAGGCCGTCGGCTCCAAACTCGCTGTGCAGCATACTGTCGGATTTGTTGTACCTTTCGTAATGCTTGCGGACGCCCTCGTACTGCCAGTTTCCATGAACATCATGATGGTCTCCCGGCTGCCCCTGATCCAACCCGAAGGCAGGGCCGGAGGGAGAGGAAGGCAGAAACAGCCGGGAAGGGTCCAGCTCCCGGCATAATGCTTTAAGCATATGGATGTTGGCGTCGCCGTCGTCCACGGGGCGGCCGTTTTCTCCCGTCAGCTCGTTGCCGCCGGACCAGAAGGCAAGGCTCACATGGTTCCGCTTCTCCAGAATGGCGCTGCGGGCGTTGCGGGAAAGCAACTGCAAAAACGGCCCATCCCTGCAAGGCACGTTTTCGATGCCGGAAGAGGATTGTATGAACTCCTGCCAGACGAGGATGCCATGCTGATCCGCCAGGCGGTAAAACGCCTCCGTTTCAATGATCCCGCCGCCCCACACCCGCACCAGATTCACATGCATATGGCGCAGCATCAAAAACAGCCGCCGGTAGCGGTCATCCGACACGTCGCCATAGCACATGTCCAGGGGCGTCAGGTTGACGCCCTTGATGTACACGGGCCGGCCATTGATGACGGGCACATAGGGCAGGGCATCCTCTCGCGCCCCGTCGCAGCGGCGGTAAGCAAGGCTTCGAAGCCCGGCGCGCCCCGCCCATTCGTCGCTGACATCCTCCCCGGACAACAGCGACAGCCGCACATCATACAAAGGCTGGCCACCCATGCCGTTGCACCACCAAAGCTGCGGGTCTTTGATGATGATTTCCCCGCAAAAGACAGGATCAACTTCGCTTCCCGCCTTAAACAGCCGGGAAAGCAGCAGCCTGCCATCCAGGGACACATCTGCCTTCAAAGTGCCGGCCATGCCACAGGCAGCAGCCTTGATGCGCAAAAACCCCGCACCCTCCCGCACATCACTGGTAACGGCCACATCCGAAAAATAGGCCGCGCCGCTTGCGTGCAGCCCTGCCTCCTGCCATATGCCTATATTCACCAGCCGGGTGCAAAAGTCCCATTTGTAATTGAAGCGGGCCTTTTGCGTGGCTGTTTTGCTGGTGCAGCCAATCTGCCCCTGCTCCCGCGGCGCGCCTTCCAGCAGCACCAGCAGGCTATTTTCTTCACCCATGCGCATATTGGCGCTGATGTCAAACACAGCAGGCTCGTATATGCCCGTATGCTCGCCCAGGAGGCTGCCGTTCAAAAATACCCTGGCTGTGTCGTCAAGCCCCCGGAACACAAGGCGCAGCCGCTTTCCGGCCGCGCTTTGCGGCGGGGTGAAAACGGTGCGGTAGCACCACCAGCGGTTTTCCACCCACTCGCATAAAAGGCTGTTGCGTTCGAAATACGGGTCGGGAAGGATGCCCGCCTTTTGCAGCGCCCGGTGGACGCCGCCGGGCACCTGCGCCGGGATCCAATCCATGATGCCTCTGCGTGTCACCGTACTTTCCACACTGGTGGTCCAAAGAGGCTCGCCGGGCCAGAAGCCCTTCAATTCCCAAACGCAATCGCACAGGGAATGCCACATGCGCTTTACCTCCTCAGTCCCGCTCCGGCCAGTTTCGGGGCGGCCTGTAGCCGGAACGCAGCAAAAAATCCTCCACCGTTTCCGGGGGAATGGGATGAAGCGCAAGCCCGGCGCTTTGGGCAAGCAGCATAAGGCGGCAGGTATTCTCCAAAATCTCCAGCGCCATGGCCGCCTCCGCAAGGGTAGAATCGTATGTGAGTGTTCCGTGGTTTTCAAGCAGCATGACATTATGCTGCGCCGCTGCAAGGCCCACCTCCCGGGCCAGGTCAGCGCTGCCCGGATGGTGGTAGGGGATGCGGCACACCCGCTGCAGATAGTACATGCTCTCAACGAACAAATCGCTGCGCACGGTCAGGCCGGTTATGGCTGCCAACGTGGCGTTTGGGGGCGAGGCGTGCACCACCGCCCCGGCCCAGGGGCAGGCCCGGTAGACAGCCACATGCACAGGCAGTTCCTTGGAGGGCTTGCCGTCCCAATGCTGTCCGGTGGAAAGGCGGCAAACGGTAAAGCTTTCATCGGTCAGGCTATTAAGCCGTGTGCCGCTGGCGGTGATGAGCAAATGGTCCTCATCCAGCTTCATGCTGAGGTTGCCTGCGTTTCCCCAGGTCAGCCCTTTATCCATGATCCATTTGCCCGCGTCCGCGAGGGCTCTGGCAGCCTGTTCCCTTTCCATGTGCTTTCCCCCTATCGGTCATAGTGGCGCAGGATCTGCTCCTGCAAGGGCAGGTAGCGGCTATGGTACAGCGCATCATACGATTTCAAAAGCGCCGGGCGGGGCGCATAGCGGCGGAGGATGGGCGGCTTTGGCAAAAGGACGCCCGCTTGCTCCCAGGCCAGCCTTGCGGCGCCATACAGCGTGCCCTCGGTAAGAGCCGGTACAAGAACATCCATCCCCAGCACGTCTGCCATCGTTTGCATCAACCGCCCATGGGCCGAAAGACCGCCGCAGGCGGTGATTTCCTTTGCGCTTTCCATTTGTGCGGCCTGCAGGATCAGCCGGGATTCAAAGGCGATGCCCTCATAGACGCCCAATATCATTTGGGGACGGGTGGTATCCTCCGCCAGATCGAGAAATGCGCCCCTGGCCCGGCTGCATATATGCGGCGCGCCGCTGCCGCCAAGGTATGGGAGGTACACAAGGCCGCTGGGACCGTCGGGAAGATCCTGCACATCCTTTAATAGCGCGTCATAGCCCTGCCCGCCGTAGAGCAGCTTGTTCCACAGCGTCACCGAACCCCCGGCTGACTGGATGGAACCCAGTGCCGCCAGCCCCTCTCCCCTGGGCGGCGGCCCGAAGGAGAGACCGGTGGATGTTTCCGCCGCCCCCGGTGCGGCCATATTCTTTAGGCCCAGCAGTACCTGGGCCGTGCCCATGGAGGTGAACAGGCGGCCCGGCTGCAAAGCATGCGCGCCATACGCCGCGCACAGGTGGTCGTGACCGCAGATACAAACGGGGATGCCCGGCATCAGGCCAAGTAAATCTGCGGCCTCGGGCAGCAGCGTACCCATGGCCGCACCGGAGGCCGCCAGCGGCGGCAGGATGGAAGCGGGCAATCCCAGCTTATCCAGGAGAGGATAATCCCATGTCCGGGTGTTCAGATTATACGCATACGTGCGGGCTGCCAGGGTGGGCTCGGCGGCAGCCTGCCCGGTCAGGAGGAAGGCCCCGTATTCCACCATGCCCAGCCAGCGCAGATCATGAGGGGAAAGGGACAATTTCTCTTTCCAATAAAGCAGCTTGTAAATGCCGTACTTGTAGCTGTTGGGCAGCCCGGTGATCCGGTGGCGATTTTGGAAAAGCGCTGTGCCCCGCAGCTTTTCAAACAGCGGCACGGTTCTTTTGTCAAACCAGGGCAGGATGGGCGTAAGCGGCTCTCCCGTCCGCCGGTGTGTGACGAGCCCCGCCTCCGCCATGCCGGTGAGCGCAATAATCTGCGTTTGCGCCCTTTGCCCGGGGGTGAATCCGCTTGTCAGCTCCCGCAATGAACCCTGCAAGTCGTGTGGTTCATAATAGAAATAGCCTTCCGCATCCTGTTTCACCGGCGCGGCAATGCGCCGGACGCACAGCTCCCGCCCGGCATCCTCATACAGACCGGCCTTCCAATGGGTAGTTCCCATGTCTACGGCGAGAAGGGACATGGCGCTTAACCTGCCTTTTTTCCTTTGCTGTATGGTAGCATGAAAAATCAGCCTTTGCAAGACAAGGAATGAAAGAATATGAAAAATTTTAACGGGATTTGATATCTGGAAAAGAGATGGATTTATGTTATAATGATGCTGATATGATATGTTGGATATTGCGGTATTCTGATAATGAAGGAATGATGGTATGATCCCAACGCTGCGCAGGCAAAAAATTGTGGATCTTTTGCAGGGGAATGAGGTTCTGTTTCTTGCGGATCTGGTGGCCGCCATGGGGATTTCCGAATCCACCGTCCGGCGGGATCTGAAAGAGTTGGCGCACAGCGGCGAAATAGAGCTTTTGCGGGGCGGCGGGGTGCGGCTGCACCATGAGAATGTGGAGATGAATATCGACGTAAAGCTTCAGCTGTGCCGGGAGGAAAAAGACCGCATCGCCCGCTATGCCGCGGGCCTCATCTATCCGGGGGACATCATTTTCCTGGACCCCTCCAGCGTCAATTACCTCCTGATCGATTACATCGCAGCCGAACGGGTAACGGTAGTCACCAATTCCATTGCCAACATCAGCAAGCTCCTTAAGGCGGACATCAACTGCATCATGGTGGGCGGCCAGATCAAGAAGAATACCAGCTCCTGCGTGGGGCCCCTGGCGGAACAGACCATGGGCAGGCTCCGCTTCAGCAAAAGCTTCCTTGGGGCCAACGGCATGAGCATGGAAATGGGCATAACCAACCATGACCCCAACGAGCAATCCATCAAGCGCCTGGCTATCGAGCATTCCGTCAGCACCTATTTCCTGATCGATTCCAGCAAGTATGGGGTGGTGGCCATGTGCAAGGTGGCGGACATCGGCGAAAGCATGATCGTTACCGACAGGCGCCGCAAGGAGCTGGACGCATTGGACAATGTCATCTACGTGGAAGATGAGATCAAATAGGCGGAACATATACGATTAACGGGCGGGCGGCCGGATGTGCGACGGCCGCCCGTTTTGCATCCATTTTGAAAAAATATGAATAAATTATGGATGGCGCTCAAAAGAAAGTGAAAAAAGCGCCCATTAATGACATCAAAAGTGAAAAATAGTAAAAGAAAGTACAAAAATTTGATAAAACGGGTGTTGACTTTTTCCTGGCGGGATCCTATAATGAGAAAAAAGCGCAGCCGTAAGACAGTCATTGAAGGGTGAGGGGCATATGGAAAAGCCGGTCGTATACATCCACCGGGCAGCGAAATTTTATACCAAATACATGACGCCCGCAAATGAGGAGCTCCTATCAGGTTTTGCAAAGATCCGCACGCCCCGCGACCGTGAGACGCCCATGACATACGAGGAATTGGTTAAGGATATGCAGGGGGCCGACGCCATCCTGTCCCTCAACGGGATCGGTGCGGCGGAAATTACAACGGAAGCGCTGCAAGCGGTTCAGACGGTAAAGGTGGCCGCCTTCACGCATTATTTTGCACCCGGCTGCCACGAGATCGCCATTCCCCAGTGGCAAAAAGCCGGCGTAAGGGTAATCGACGCTTCCGACGTGGTGAGCCGGGCGGTCGCCGAATGGGTGATAGGCGCGGCCATCCTGGGATGCCTGAAACTGGACCGTTATGATCAAGCGCTGAAGTCGGGTGACACATGGCCCGAGTGGCGCGGGCAGGCGTCCATGCTCTACCGCTCAACCTTCGGGATCGCAGGCCTTGGGCGCGTGGGCAAGGTCGTGGCCAGATATATAAAGCCCTTTTGCACAAACCTGATCGGATACGACAGGTATTTTTCTCAGGAGGAGGCGGATTCGCTGGGCATAAGGCGTGTTTCCCTCCACGAACTTCTCCGCGCTTCGGACATCATTTCCTTGAATCTGCCTGTGACTGAAGAAACCAAAGGCATGATTGGCGCCAACGAACTATCCCTGTTAAAGGACGGGGCTGTGCTCATCAACTCAGCCCGCGCCGCAATCCTTGACAAGAACGCATTTTATGAAGAACTTGCAAAGAACCGCTTCACGGCGTTCCTGGATGTGTTCGACAAGGAGCCGCTGGCGGCGGATGATCCTATCCGGACGTTTGACAACGCCTTTATTACACCGCACATCGGCGGCTTCAACAATGCCATGTTTGAGCGCTGCGGCACGGCCGGCATTGAGACGCTGAAGAATTATTTCGGAATGTAGGAGCGAAAAGATATGAAGCGGGTCTTGCTGTGCGGGGCGGGAAAAATCGCGGGGAAACATGTGAAATGCATTGCCAATATCGAGGATGCGGCGATTGCCGCGGTATGCGATATCCGCCAGGAGGCCGCCAGGGCGTTTGCAGAAAACAGGAACCTGTCCGTGCCGGTGTATGGGAGCATTGATGAAGCGCTTGATAACGGCACGTACGATTACTGCATCCTCTCCACCCCCAGGCGCGCAAGGCTGGCGCTTATTGAAGCCTGCGCAAAGGCCGGTGTCCCCGTTTTAATCGAGAAGCCGCCGTGCGACACACTGGAGACCGGCAAAAAAGCCGGAGCGGTTTTGCGGGATACAAACCTCCTCCATTCGGTCGGCTTCATGCACCGCTGGAACGAGAGCCTGAATCATACCCTGGACGCAATATCAGGCGAGCGAAAGATGCTTGTCATGATCCAATTTTATAATACGTTTTATCATCAGCTTGACAGGCTCTCGGAGGATCATTTTGATCCTTTCAAGGTCTCCGTTACCGGAGGGGTGGTGGGCGACCAGTGCATCCATTATCTTGATCTTTGCAGGTATATCTCCGGCTGTGAAGTGAAAATGATTCAGACGGTTTTTGCAGGCAACCAGGGCATCCCGGTCAGAAGCTCAAATACCACGGTGGACACGCTGACGTGGACGCTTCAAATGGAGAACGGGGTCATCGTCAGCCATACCCATACCTGGTGCGCACCGTTCCCCAGGTGCCTGGTGGAGATCATGACGGATAAAAGCTCCGTCACCGTGGACTTGTTTAAAAACAAGGCA
Source organism: Bacillota bacterium (assembly GCA_023411395.1). Lineage (GTDB taxonomy): Bacteria > Bacillota > Clostridia > Christensenellales > Aristaeellaceae > JAEWAH01. The sequence continues at coordinate 63,530 of JAEYOV010000050.1, read as the reverse complement.
AGCGGCATGGTGGCGGGGGAACCCTTTGAATTCCAGGGGACGGCGGATGAATACGAGGAGGAGCACAGGGGATTTATGCGGGCCATTGAGGCAAAAGACATGTCCCTTGTACGTTCATCCTATGCCGACGCCCTGAAAACCTTTGCATTGACGGAGGAGCTGTTATCCAGGGTTCAAAGTGCAAGAAGTCTGGATATGCTGATCAAGGCTTGATGAAGGCATTCATGCCGCAGGAAGGGGGCAGTGTATTGAAGGGGAAGAGACTGTATACATACAAAGCATTGCGGTGGTGCCTGCGGCTTTGGCCGCTGGCCATTCTGGCCGTACTCCTTCATCCGGGGCTGAATCCCGCGGCGTATCTAAAGCAGATGGATGGCTGGTCCTATTCGTACTTCCTCCAAAACGCCATGGAGGTGGATAAGCTGTTTGCCAGGGCATATCCCGGCGTCCGGGAGATGTTCGCCGTCAATGCGCTGCTCAACTTCTTAAGCTTTGCCACCCTTGCGTGCCTTTTTATACAGGCGCTTGGAAGCCTGTTCAGCTTTTTGCAAAGGCCCAAGGCCCGCAAGGCCGGGTTATTGCTCAGCGCGGTCTTCGGCACGGCCATGGGCGTGCTGAACCTGCTCATCCTCATCCGTGTATCCGGGGCAAACGCGGCCATCCTTCGCCTTTCCTATGACGGGCTTGGCATGCGCTACCTTTATCCCGCCGGGGCGGCCGTCCTGACGGGCCTGGGGTTTGCGGAGCTGTTGCTGTATCTTGCCTACCGCCGCCTGCGGATGAAGCATGAAAGCTGTATATCCCCATGACCCGCAACGAGCGGCGCGAAAACCTGAAGGGCTTCGCGTTCATCTCCCCCTATCTGATCGGCTTTGGCCTGTTCACCGCGTTTCCCATGATCTTCTCCCTATTCACCTCCTTTACGTATTACAACATTACCGCGGTCCAAAAGTGGTACGGCGTGAACAACTACATCGCCCTTTTCACCCAGGACGATATGTTCCTGAAGAGCCTGGGCAACACGCTGTATTACGTTGCCTTCAGCGTGCCGCTGGTGATCACGGTGGCCGTGATCCTGGCATTGCTCATGAACATGCGGGTCAAGTTCATGTCCTTCTTCCGTACGATCTATTATCTGCCCTCGGTTTTGTCCGGGGTTGCCGTCTTCCTTTTGTGGCAATGGATCTTCGACCCCACCAGCGGCCTTTTGAACAACGCCCTGCGGCTGCTGGGCGCCAGGGGGCCGGCCTGGCTGTATGACGCCACGTGGACAAAGCCCGCACTGATCATCATGCGCCTTTGGAGCACCGGCGGCACCATGATACTGTTGCTGGCCGCGCTGCAGGGCGTGCCGGCCGACCTGTACGAGGCGGGGGAATTGGATGGCGCCGTGGGCCTGAAAAAATTCCGGCATATCACTTTGCCCATGATATCCCCCACGCTCTTTTTCGTGATGGTCACCGGCATCAGCGGAGCGTTCCAGGTATATGACTCGGCCTACATCATGGTGGAAAACGGCGGGCCCGGCAAATCGCTGATGTTCTACAACCTGTATCTCTTCCTGACCGCATTCAAGGATCAGTCCATGGGCAAGGCAAGCTCCATGGCCTGGATCCTGTTTGCCATCATCATGGCGTTCACCCTGGTCCAGATGATCGCCTCGAAAAAGTGGGTGCATTACGAAGGGGGCACCGATAAATGAACCTGAACATTGAGAAAACCGGCTCCGTGCGGACCGCCGGCTTCCATCATTCCAGGCGCAGGCAGCAGGCGGCAGGCCGTGCCGTGGCCACGCTCCTTTTGGCTGCGGGGGCGGTGATCGTCCTGATCCCGCTGGTGTGGATGCTGTCCACCGCTTTGAAAAGCGACGCGGAAGTGATGGTCAACTCTTCCTTCATTCCCCGGGACTGGCAGTTCGACAACTTTATCAAAGCTTGGAACTCCGGGCCTTTCAGCACCTACCTGAAAAACTCCGTTTTCATCACCTTAAGCTGCCTGGCGGGTACATTGCTATCGAACTCCCTGGTGGCCTATGGCTTTGCCAAGATACGCTTCAGGGGCCGGGATGCGATCTTCCTGGCGGTTTTAGGCACCATGATGATTCCCGGCATGGTGACGATGATTCCAACATACGTCATGTTTTCCGGCTTCGGATGGGTGGGCACGTACCTCCCCCTGATCGTTCCGGCGTTCGGAGCCAGCGCTTATTATATTTTCCTGTTGCGGCAATTCTTCCTGACCGTCCCTATGGCCTACAACGAGGCGGCAAAAATCGAAGGGGCCAACGAGTTGACCATATTTGCCCGCATCCTCCTTCCCATGTGCAAGCCGGTTCTGACCACCATCGCGGTCTTCGAGTTCAACGCCAAATGGAACGACTACTTCAGCCCCATGCTGTATCTGGACAAGGAGAGCATGTATACCTTGCAGTTGGGGCTGCGCTCCTTCCGCGGCACAGCCGGAGTGGAGTGGCAGAAATTCATGGCGGCTTCATTGCTTGTGCTTCTGCCCACGGTGATCGTGTATGCCTGCCTGCAAAGGTATATCATCCAGGGCGTTGCCGCGGGGGGAATCAAAGGATAGCACCCCTTTTGCCGCAAGGATAGAAAAATGAACGGAGACCGCTACATGGAACGCAAAGTGCTGCATATGATCGGCAATTCCCATATTGACCCGGTTTGGTTCTGGACACGGGAGGAAGGGATGCAGGAGGTGAAGGCCACCTTCGCCTCCGCTATCCAGCGGATGGAGGAGTTTCCCGATTTCTGCTTCACCTGTACCTCCGCCGCCTTTTTTCAGTTTTTGGAGGAGGCAGAGCCTGCCCTGCTTGAAAAGATCAGGGAGCGGGTGAAGGAGGGGCGTTTTGAGATCACCGGAGGCTGGTGGGTGGAGCCTGATTGCAACCTCCCCTGCGGGGAAGCATTTGTGCGCCAGGGGCTGTACGGGCAGCGGTATTTTTTGAAAACCTTCGGGAAAATGGCCGGCATTGGCTCCAATGTGGATTCCTTCGGCCATAATCCCATGCTGCCGCAGATTTTACTCAAATGCGGCCTGGACAAATACCTGTTCATGCGCCCTTCCCTGACCCGGTCCGAACATAAATATATGAAGGATCCCGTTCCGCTGGTCTCCTGGCGTTCCCCCGACGGGAGCCGTGTCACGGCCCTCAGCCTGCCGGCGGAATACACCTGCTGGTTTTTGGAGCCTGCCCGCGAAAACATTGAGGCCACCTTGGCGCAATTGGACCGTTACCCTGCCTTGCCCTGCTTTTACGGGGTGGGCAACCATGGCGGAGGGCCAACCATCGCCAACATTGAGGCCATACGCACGCTCCAGCCGGAGTATCCGCATGTGGAGCTGCGCTTTTCCACACTGGGCGCATTCTTTGATCAGGTGCAGGGCTGTCAGGCGGAGACACTGACGGCTTATTTGGAAAAGGTCAACGGCGGCTGCTACAGCATCGACCATCTCTACAAGCAGCATGTGCGCAGGGCGGAACAGGCGCTCTTGCGGGCGGAGCGGCTGCTTTCCATGGCATCCCTTGCGGGGGATGGCTTTCATTTCCGCTTTGCCGCCCTGGAACCCTTGTGGCGGCGGCTGCTCTTTTGCCAGTTCCACGATACGATGGGCGGCACGTGCATCCGAGCGGCCCGGGACAACGCGCTTGCGGATGTCGGCGGCGTGACGGCCCAGGCGGAGGAAATCAGCCAAATCGCGGTGCAGCGTTTGGCCGGGCGGCTGGACACCCGGGGAGAGGGCATGCCCATCCTGCTCATCAACGACAGCCCCCATCCCTGGCGTGGGATCATCGATACGGAACTCAACTGGTTCTGCAATGACCCGCTTACCCTGCGGGATGAGGGCGGGCGGGAGATTGTCTACCAGCGGGACAAGCAGGCCTGTACCATGATGTGGTACCGCCTGGGCGGACGCCGCAGGGTGCTTTTCCACTGCGATCTGCCGCCCTTTGGGGTGCGTTTGGTGCGGGCCTGCGCACAGGTCCCTTCCTTTGCCTCAGCGCCTTCCCATGAAGGCGGGGAACTGCGCCTTGAAAACAGCCACATCATCGCGCTCTGGAATGAGCAGGGCGATTTGTGTTCCCTGATGGACAGGGCAACGGGCTACCAGGCGTTTTCTGGGGATATGGCCTTTCGCGTCTGGGCGGACGAGCGCGACAGCTGGGGACACGGGACGCCCGAACGGGCCTACGGCCAGCTTCCGGAGGAGGCCCGGACGGAGGAAGCGGCGCTGGTGGAGCGGGGGCCGTTGCGCCAGGTGATTCGGGTCAGAAAGCGCTTGAGCGTGTGCCGCCTGGAACTCCTGTACACATTGGACGGCGGCGAAGACCATCTTCGCATATCCGTCCGCTTGGTTTGGGACGGTCCCTGGAAGCAGTTGAAGCTTCACCTCCCCCTTGCCTGCGGGGCACAAAGCACCCTAAGCGAATCGCCCTACGGAACCATGCTCAGGAGTGAGATGGGCGAGGAATTTTACATGCACCGGTTTGTGGACGCCCATGACGGGGAAGGCCGGGGCCTCACGGTGGCCAATGACGGCGTATACGGATTTTCCATGGAAGCCGGTCAATTACGCCTGAGCCTTCTTAGAAGCGCCATTTTTGCCCAGGGGAACTGCGTTGGCTGGCAAAACGGGCACGACACCTACGAATATACGGATCTGGGGGAGCACGCCTTCACCTTTTTGATGTCCCCGCACGGATCGCCCCGGCCCGTGTGCGAGATGGCGGCACTTGCCGACCGCCTGTCGGGCCCGCCCCTCTGTCTGGTGGATACCTTCCATCCCGGCGCACTTCCGGCGGATGTCCCCCACAGCTTCCTTCGCATCGCGGCGGAGAATGTCCGCCTGGGCGCGCTGAAAAAATGGGAGGACGGGGATGGGCTCATCCTGCGGCTTAACGAGACGGAAGGGGAGCCCACGCGAACCACCTTGTTCATTGCCGGACAGGCATTTGAGGTTTCCCTTGGCGCCCATGAGATCAAAACGCTCTTGTTCGCATCGGGAACGGTCGCCCCTGTGAACATGCTGGAGATGAAAGCACATGCAGATAAATGAAGGCTCCGTGATCATGATCGGCAACTCCCATATCGATCCGGTGTGGCTTTGGCGGGACAGGGAAGGCCTTCAGGAAGTGAAATCCACTTTTGCGTCGGTCCTTATGCGTATGGAGGAGTTTCCCGAATTTGAATTTACCGCAAGCTCCGCCGTTTTCTATGCCTGGATGCAAAAAAACTGCCCCCAAATATTCAAAGTGATCCTTGAGCGGGTGAAGGAGGGCCGCTGGCACCTTGCCGGCGGCTGGTGGGTGGAGCCGGATGTGAACATCCCCGGCGGGGAAAGCATGGTCCGGCAGGGGCTTTACGGCCAGCGGTATTTTTTGAAGGCATTTTCAAAAATGGCCGAAACCGCCTATCACGTCGATTCTTTTGGGCATAGCAGCGGATTGCCCAAAATTTTTCAGGGACAGCGGTTAACCGGGTACGTGTTCATGCGCCCCCAGCCTTGGGAGGCGGCGCTGCCCGCGCCCGTATTCTCCTGGCTGGATGAGGACGGCTCCCAGGTGAAGGCCTGCAGGATACAGGGGGAATACTGCGCCTGGACGAAGACGGCCATTGTGGATAACCTGCAAAAGAGTCTTGCGGCCATGGCGGAGCACAATATCCCCCTGCTGCCCGTGTTCTACGGTGTGGGGAACCACGGCGGCGGGCCTACCGTTGAAAACATCAAGGCGATTCGGGAGCTGCAAAAGGAATATCCGCATGCCGGCATACGAAACGGCAGCCTTGAAGAATTTTTCCATAGCGTCGATGTTCAGGCGCTTCCCGCATTCCAGGGGGAAATAGAAGGCTGTTTGCCGGGCTGCATAACCTCGGACAGTGAGATCAAACGCCTGTGCCGCCTTGCGGAGGAGCTTCTTCAAAAGGCGGAAACCCTGTCCGCTCTTGCCATGGGGTTTGGCTTTCCCTACCCCGCGGATGCGCTGCGGGAAGCGTGGCAATTGCTTTTGTTCCAGCAATTTCACGATACCCTGGCGGGAACCGCCCGGAGGGAAGCCCGGGATGACGCCTGCGATGATATGCGGCGCTGCCTCTCGGCGGGCCGGGAAGTTATCGGAAGCGCATTGCAGGCGGTGTCCGCCGCCGTTGACACAAGGGGGGACGGCTTCCCGCTGCTGTTGGTCAACACCTGCGGCACAGCCTATGACGGCGTTGTGGATGCGGACATTTACTGGCGCAGCAAGCACCCCATGCGGCTCAAGGATGCCGGGGGCATGGAGATTCCCTATGATTTTTCAAGCAGGGATCTCGTATCCCCCGATTCCAGGAAGCATCTGGTGTTCAGGGCCAGCGTGCCTGCCTTTGGTTACGCGGTATACCGCATGATTCCCGAAACCGCCTGTATCCCCATGGAAAAGATGAACTGCGAAAGGAACGTACTGGAGAACCGTTTCCTGCGCCTGGAGGCTGACGAGCAGACCGGCTGTATCATACGTTTCCTGAATAAGGAAACCGGGCGGGAATTCCTTTCGGGCCCTGTGACATTATCTGTGTATGAGGACAAGCGGGATACCTGGGGGGCCAAGGGTGAAATCGGCGCCCGCCTCGGGGATTATGTTCTGAAGGAAATGATCGTGCTGGAGGCGGGCTGCGTCCGCACTTCCCTGTTCATCCGCATGGAATATGAGCATAGCGAAGCGGTTTTCATTTGGTCGCTTTGCAAAGACGATCCCTTCGTTACGGTGGAGGCCAGGCTTCAAAACCGCCAAAGGCACACCATGACCGTGCTGCGCTTTCCTTTTTCTCCCTTGTTCTCAGGCATTCTGGCCGAAGGCCCGTACAGCGAGCAGGCCCGCCCCTATCTTGCGCAGGTGGAAAAGCATTGCCAGCGGTACTGCGATCTTATAGGGGAGGATGCTTCCATGCTTGTCATCAATGAAGCCAAGTATGGGTACAGGGTGGAGGAGGGCGCCTATGAGGTGCTCATCTCCCGTACTCCTATCCATGCCTTTGGATCGGGAGAAACGCCATCAAAAGACAGGGAATACGCTTATTGCGACCTGAAGGAGCAGCAGTTTTCCCTGCGGCTTTGGCCTCACGGAGAGGAAATGGAGCGGGTGGACAGGGTCAGCGCCGCGCAAAGCTTCCACCGGACAATCGAGGTTCTTGCCGACAATCAGCACGAAGGCGGCGAGACGCTGCGCCAGGCCTCCCTGTTTCAAAAGGACGGGCTGGAGGGAGCCATGGTCCATCTGCTCAAGCAGGGGGAAGACGGCGGCCTTATTGCCAGGCTGCAATGCCTGAAGGGCACGCCTTGCGAGGGCAGCCTTACGTACGCGGGAAAGCGGTATCCGGCGAAGTGTGAGCCCTGCCGGTTGACGACCCTGCGCATCGCCCCGGAGGATACGTGCAGCTCAGTGGATCTTTTGGAACTTGAATGATGTTTTGTTGCAATAGTTGAAAAACAAGGGATAGTCATATCACTTTTCGGCTCTCGTAATGAAATAATATGAACCAAAATGAAAAAATCTAAAAAATAGCCTTGACATTGACGGCCGGCCATGTATAATAAGAAGTACTGAAACAAGCAGAGAAACAGGTCCCGTCTCCCAGGTTTCAATGTGTTAAGCGGTTGCTTCACATGAACATAGAAAAAAGGAGGAGACACTCATGAACAAAACCCGTCGTATGGCCGCCCTACTGGTAAGCCTTGTAATGCTGCTGGCGATGACGCTTGCCATGGCCGCCCCTGCCTTTGCGGAGGATGCCATCACCTTGCGCTTCTGGGCCCACTGGGGCAGTGAACAGCGCCGCCCCACCATCGAAAAGATCTGCGCAACCTTCAATGAGAAGTACAAGGACCAGGGCATTCAGGTGGAATATGTGTACGTTCCCTACGGCGATATCGAGACGAAGATGATTGCCTCCGTCACCGCCGGCAACCCCGCCGCCGTTGTCATCACCGCCATGGAAGACGCGGCTGTGAAAGCCATGCGGAATCAGGCCGCCAACATCACCGAATACCTCGCTCCCGACACCCAGGCCAAGTTCTATGAGAAGTACTGGGACATGGCCGTTTGGAACGGCGGCGTGTACGGCATCCCCTTCAACACCGACACACGGCTTGTGTACTACAACAAGGCCATGTTTGAAAAAGCCGGCGTGAAGGTGGAAGACATAGGGACCTGGGAAGACTTCCAAAGCGCCTGCGTGAAGCTGGACGAGGCCATGACGGGCGACGCCAACTACATGCTGGCTTTCTATCCTACCCTTGGCAACTTCGGCTTTGACACCATTGCCATGGATAACGGTTCAAACAGCATCTTTGACGACAATCTGAACCCTGACAAGGTGAACCTGGCCAGCAAGGAAAACGTGGAGGCTCTCACCTTCATGAAGTGGTTCGCCGACCGCTACGGCAAGGAAAAGGTGCAGGCCACCGATGCAGCCAACGCCGGCGGCGCACAGGACCTTTTCCTCTCCGGCAAGGTTGCCATGTACGGCCATACATGCAACTACATCGCCACCATTGCCAAATACAATACGGAAGTCAATGTGGATTACGGCGTATTCGCCCTGCCCGCCGGGCCTTCCGCGCCCGAGGGGCAGAGGGGCGCCTGGGGCGGCGGGTTCGTATGCACCGTGCCCTTCGGCACCGCGCATCCCAAGGAGGCCACGCTGCTGGCTGAGTTCCTGGCCACCGAAGGCGCCGCCATTTGGGCCGTGGAGCAAAAAGACGTGATGTGCGCCATCGCCGCCAACGAGAATCCCGCCATGTCCGAGTCCGTGGGCTGGGCGGAGGTGCTGGATCAGATGAACTACACCAAGGGCACCCGCAACCACGTCTACTGCCGCAATGCCGCCAGCTTCAAGGATGACGCCGTCAACTCCATCATGAAGACCTTTGAGGCCACTGATCCCCTCACGGTGCTGGAAGCTGCCGCGACAAAGATCGAGGCCGCCATTGAAGCCGAGAAATTTATCTTTGGTGAATAAGCAGCGGCGCGACGCAGGCGCAAGATGTCTCTAGTGAATGCACGGGAGGGAGTTAGCGGTTCCGTTAGCTCCCTCCCCTTGTATCAAGGCCGGCAGGAAAAGGCTTTTATCAATCAAGGCATGAATACATCCAACGTTTTGGGGGATTTTCGCGCAGGGAAGGGAGATTCCATGGGCAAGGCTGCCGCAATCATTCATACCACCTCCGCCACCATTGAGGCGCTGAAGAACCTGCTCAAGGGGATGATGCCGGAGCTGGCCGTGCGCAATTATCTGGACGAAAGCCTCCTGCCGGAGATCAACCAGGCGGGCAGGATCACGGAAAATGTGCGACGCCGCTTCTTTTCCCTGGCTCAGGAGGCGGCTCTTGCCGGGCCGGACGCCATGATCTGCGCCTGTTCCTCATTGGGGGAATTGGTGGAGGAAGCGAGGAATATCTTCCCTATGCTCTTCCTGCGCATCGACGAGCCCATGGCCCGGCAGGCGGCGCGCATGGGCGGGAGCGTTATGGTCTGCGCTACCCTTCCATCCACCCTGCGGCCCACGCTTTCCCTGATCCGGCGCATGGCCGGAGAACTTCACAGCGATATGCAATTGGAGAGCCTTCTCATGAAAGACGCGGGAGAATTGCTGGCCAAGTGCGATTTTGCGGGGTATGACACGCTCCTGCAAAAGTGTTTTCTTAAAATCGCACAGGAAAAGGATATGATTGTGCTGGCCCAGGCATCCATGGCCCGCGCGGCAGCGAGCTTGCCGGAAGTGTACCGGGGGAAATTCCTGACGAGCCCGGAAAGCGGCCTTCAGGCATTGGTGGATCTTCTCAGCCGCTGATTTTGGAATCATCCCATATGTTGGGTCTGCATACATCCAAACGCTATAGTTCGGGAGTGCATCCAGGTGAATAGAAACGACATTATAAGGCAATACGCCCTGGCGGAAGCAGGCGGGTATGCGCTGGGCAGTTTTTCGCCCCGGAACACGGCGCTGGTCCCCTATGTGATCGAAGCGGCCAGAATACAAAAGTCTCCCGTGATCGTGCAGATTTCCTCCAATGAGCTGCGCTGGTTTGAACTCACGCCGGGGGCGTTTGCCGATGCCTTTTATCAGGCCGCACAGGGCGCGGGCATCCCGGCGATCCTGCACCTGGACCATACCTACGACCTTGATGTGATCAAAAGCGCCATCGCGGCCGGTTTTCAATCCGTCATGATCGATGGGAGCAAGCTGCCTTTTGAGGAGAATATCGCCCTCACCCGGCAGGTGACGGAGTATGCCCATGCTTGGGATGTGGCGGTGGAGGCGGAGCTTGGCAGCATCGGCGGGGCGGACAAGCTGGAAACGGGCGGGGACGAATCCCTCTACACCGTGCCGGAGCAGGCGGCGGAATTTGTTGCGCGGACCGGATGCGACAGCCTGGCGGTGAGCGTAGGCACGGCCCATGGGGTATATCCCATCAAAAACCCCAAGCTGGATTTTGTCAGGATCGAAAGAATCCGCAGCCTGGTTCATGTGCCTTTGGTGCTGCACGGCGGTTCTGGCCTCCCCCAGCATACGGTGGAGCACGCCATCCGCATGGGTGGCAAAGGCGGGATCAGCAAGCTGAATATTGCCACAGACCTTGAACTCATCTTCCAGGAATCCATGCAGGTAGCAAGGATGCCCAACAGGGAAGCGGTCCGTCTGGATCCGGAACGCCTTAGGGAGGCGGGGCAAAAGGTTCAGGCCTTCTGCGAGGACCGCATCCGCACCTTCCTGTTCAGCGCGGGCAAGGCTGTCTAACGGGGGTCGCTATGGGACATAAAAAGCGTGTAGGCGTCGTGGCCGACGATATCACCGGCGCCAATGACATCGGCGTCATGCTGGCCAAGAATGGGTATGCCGCGGCAGTCTTTCCTCTGGCAAAAAAACCGTCGGCGGCAGAAATGGCCGGGCTGGACGCCGTGATCATCGATACCGACAGCCGCCTGGACGACGGGGCCACTGCCGCCCGCAAGACGGAGGAGGCCTGTCTTCTTTTGCAGGCGCTGCCCTGCGACGTGTACCACAGCAAAACGTGCAGCGTGTTTCGGGGGAACATCGGCGCGCAGTTCGATGCCATGCGCCGCTGCCTGGGCGCGCGCTGCTCCATGGTGGTGCTGGGTTTCCCAAGGAATGGCCGTACCACCGTTCACGGTATCCATTATGTGAACGGGGTGAGGCTGGAGGAAACCATGTTCCGGAACGACCCCATCCACCCCATGACACAAAGCGATCTGACGGCCATCCTTTCCGGCCAGAGCAGCGGGCGGATAACGGTGTTTGACTGCTCCCTGCTGGACCAGCCTATGGCTGCGGCGAGCCTGGAGCTGGAAAAAAGGAAGGCGGAGAACGAGTACATTATCTTTGACGTGCGGGACCAGCAGGATCTCAAAAGCATCGCCGCCCTTGTATCCCGGGAAAAAAGCCTGTGCGGCAGCAGCGCCATCTGCGAGGAATTGCCGGCCGTATGGGCCGGAGGCGCGCCGGAGAAAAGCATGGCGGAAAGCCTTGTGCACAAGGTGCAAGACCCTTGCGGCGCGTTGGTGCTGTCGGGGAGCTTGACACTGCCCGCCAGGGAGCAGGTGCAATATCTGCTGGAGGCAGGGATGTACGGCGCGAATCTGCCCACCTGGGAACTGTTTGACGCGAGCCGGCGGCGGGAGCACATCACAAGGCTCGCGGACATGCTCAGCGCCGTGGTGCAAAAGGGCGCCCATGCCCTCTTGTACACCGCCCGGGAGGAATGCGACGTGCGCCGCACCAAGGAAACAGGGCGGGAGTGCGGTATGCAGGATTTTCAGGTGGGCCGCATGGTATCCGGTGCCATGCAGGAGATCGCTTCCCAAGTTTTAAAGCGCACAGGCCTCAAGAAAGTGGTGGCGGCAGGCGGGGAAACATCCGCCGCCGTGGCCGATGGGCTGGATGTGCGCCGGATGATGATCCTTCACGAGATTGAGGCGGGTGTGCCCGCCATGTACGGCTATACGGGCGAGGGGAAGGAAATGCTGCTGGTTTTCAAAAGCGGCAGCTTCGGTTCGCCCGCCTTTTTGAAAAAAAGCGTGGACTGCCTATGCCGCCTGCAGGAAGGGAGCTTATCATGATCCACACGCCCATTTTTCGGATTCCGCCCATGGAGGAACTGGCGGACTGTTTCCGCACGCCCATGGCCTCCCGGGAATTCCGCCCCGAAGACGGCGTTTTGCACGGCTGGCCTTCCTTCCATGCTTCTCCCGCCGACCCGGACGGGGGGTACGCGGATCATACCTATACCGTCCGCTTTGAAATGGAGAAACCGCAGCCATGCACGCTCCGCCTGGCGGTTATCGCCTCCACGCCCCGGCTGCCGGATATCCGCATCGATATCAATGGGCACACGGGCATGCTCTATCCCTATCCTACCCCTTCCCGGGAGGCGGAGATCAAGCCTGCCCAGGCGCTGCACGCTGCCATCTACAGCCGGGATGAATTGACTGTGGCATTGCCCGCCGGGTTGTTTCTGGCGGGGGAAAACACGCTGTCCGTCACCGCCGTGGACGAAGCGCCTTATTTGCGTGTAGACAACCAGCAGGCCGTGCTGCGGCTGGACCGCATGGCCTCCGCCTGCGGATTCCATTACGGGATTTTGGCGCTCCACCCGGGCGGGGAGCCGGAAAGTTTTTTTGCGGTGCGGCCCGGCGTGGTATACGTAAGGGACGGGGAAACGCTGCTGGAAAAGTGTGAGTGCATCCTCTCGCCGTCCCCGTCCCGCACGGAGGAGATCGCGGGGCGGATTGCCCTTTCCTGGGAGGGCGGGGATATGAACATGCCTTATGCCTTCCCCCGGAACGCGTTTGGCCAGTATCGCATGCCCTTCCTGCTGCCGGACGGACAGGGCCAGGTCAAGTATGAGGCGCAGGGGATTGTGGCCGCCTCCGGCAGCTTTTCGCGCCGCCGCAAGTGGAATGTATATACAACGCCCCACGCCCATACCGACATTGGCTACACCCACCGGCAATGGGAAGTGGCCGAGCGCATGAGCCGGAATATGGACGCCGCCCTTGATATGCTGGAAGGTGATGCGAAGGCGGTGTTCTCCTGCATTCTGGATTCCGCCTGGGCGCTGGAGGATTATTTGCAGACAAGGGACGGCCGTTCGCTGCCCCGCATCATACAGGCGGTGAGGGAAGGGAAGCTGGGCATCCCCGCGAATTACGCGGACCTGCTGACCCAGTTTGCTTCCCTGGAGGATCTGATCCACAACGGTGATTTTACCCATGATCTCCTTTACCCCCATGGCCTTGCGGCCGACCGGGCGGACATGGTAGACGTGGCTTCCGCCACAGGCTCCTATCCCACCGTCTTGTCCGGCATGGGGGTGAAATACCTGCTCCACGCCGATAACCAGGACAGGGGGCCCTTCCGCCTGAACGGCGGCTTGCACCGAAAAAGCCCCTTCTGGTGGGAGGGGCCTGACGGCAGCCGCATCCTCACATGGCTTTCCAGAATGTACTGCGAGCTGAAGAAGGTGTGCGGTTCTCCCGGCTCCCTGCCCGCCGCCGAACGGGGCCTTGATATGTGGCTGATGGAGTATGAGCGGGACGATTATGCGCCCGACGCCGTGATCCTCTATGGCCAGGAGGCGGATAATACCGATCTGGATATGCGCATGGCCGGATTCCAGAAAGCCTGGGGCGAATACGCCGAATATCCCCGGCTCGTCCCCTCCAACGGCAGCAGCTTCTTTGAATATGTGCTGCCCTTTTCCGGTTCCTTCCCCGTGTACCGGGGCGATGAAGGCGCCTATTGGGAGGATGGCGCTGCCTCCAGCCTGAAGGAATCCATGCTGGCCCGCAAAGCCCAGGCCGGCCTCAAGTGCGCCGAAACGCTGGAAAGCCTGGCCGTTCTCCATGCCTCCGGCGCCCGCTTCCCCCGGGAGCAGTATGCCGACGCCTGGAAGCAGGTGCTGCTGTATGATGAGCATACCTGGGGCGCGTTTTTGTCCGGCTCTGACCCGGACGCGCTTTTGCAGCGGGACCAGTGGCGCGTGAAGCAGCATATGGCGGTACACGCGGAAGCCATGCAATCGCGCTTGCTTTTGCGGGCCGCCACCCGCCTGAGCCTCTTGTGGAACAACCAAGGACGGGAGGTGGTGGTGTACAATCCCTACAGCTTTCCTCTGGGCGGAATGGCGGAAGTGGAGTTCGGCGTCCACGAAACGGTTTGCGATACGGATGGGGTGGAAATTCCCTGGCGGAAGGCTCGGGAAGGCGCCACCCAGGTGGTGGCGGAAATGCTGCTCCCTGAAATTCCGCCCCTGTCCTTCCGCCGCTTTCGCCTGCGCCTCCGGCAGGCGGAGGATACGGGTGGCAGATCCTCAATATTGCCTGCAGGTCAGCGCATTGCTTTGGAGAATGAATATTACAGGGTGATGATCGATCCCGAGGCGGGGTGGGCGGTTTCCCTGTGGGATAAGGAGCTGGGTTTGGAATTGTGCCGGGAAGGCGGTGCGCTGGGCCAAATGTTATACGCCCGGGGCGGCAGGGGCAGCACACTGCTTTACAATCATGCGGGGATTAAAAAAACCGGCGCCCATGTGTCGGAAGGATTCTTCCCCGAAAGCTGGCAGGCGGAGGAATCCGCCGTGGACAGCCGGGCGGTCATCACCGGCCAGGCGGTTCTGGGCAGTGCCAGGGTCACCTTTTCCCTGCCCAAGGGGATCAAGCGCCTTGATATCGTATGGGAATACCAAAAGCAGACCACCGACGCGCCGGAGGCGGTCTATGTGGCCTTTCCCCTGAACGTTCCTGATGACGCGCGGGTGCTCAGCGACAGCCAGGTGGGCTGGGTGGACTGGCAGGAGAGTGTGCTCCCTGGCGCATGCCGGGAATGGCTGCCCCTTCAAACCTCCATGCTGGTGCGGGGCGGAAGCTGCGACATACAAATCGCCTCCCCCGATGCCTTCCTGTTCACGGTGAACCAGCCGGTGCAGGGGCTTTGGAAAAGCGATCTTCCCGCGCGGGGCGGCCGGCTGTACTCCTATGTGATGAACAACTACTGGCGGTGCAATTACCTGGGCCGGCAGGGGGGCGATTTCACGCTGCGCTACGCGGTGACATCCGCCGCCGCGCTGCCCTTTGAAAAGGCATTCGCCTTTGGCTGGGCGGCCCGGCAGGGGCTGTACGCACAGCGGATGAGCTATCAGGAATTCCGGACGGGCGTACCGCCGGCGCTGGCGGACGAGCGGGGAGGAACGCTGATGCGGGCCGAGTCGGACCATATTTTTCTGAACACCCTGCGGGGCGGCAGGCAGAAGAATTCGTTTCTCCTGCGGCTGGTGGAATGCGGCGGCAGAGCCGGGGAGATTGTCATCTCCCTGCCCGGATGCGTTGCCTGGCAGGCCGCGGACCATCTGGAGCGGCCCGCCGGGGAAAGACAGGCGATGACAGAAGGAAATCTTACCGTGCCCATGTCCCCCTGGCAGGTGAAAAGCCTGTTGCTTTATGCGGAATAATACCAGGAGAGTGGCAATATGGAATGGATTCCGGGCGATAGGTGGCTCATCCGGGGGGAACGCTACACCCTGCGCATGGCGGAGCGCCGGCCTGCCCTTTTGATGGAAGGCAAGGATGGCGTGCTTTTGTGTGAATTGTTTCTCGTCTCCTCCATCCATGCCGCAGCCGGCCGCGACCTATCCTCCTCCATCAGCCCCATTGCCTTTGAACAGTCCGGAAAAGGCGTCACTTTGCGCTTTTCTGCCGATTCCACCGTTTGGGAGCGCAAGGAATATACCCTCTTTGCCGGGGAAGACGGCCTGACGTATGATGTCTGCGTCACAGGTCGGGGGGCGCTGGAGGAGGCGGAGCTGCTTTCCGGCTATTACAGCGGAAGCAACGATCGGTGCGGCACGGCCCGCCACTACTCCGGCTTCCCGGCGGACAGCCTTATGAACCCGGAGCCGGACGGCAGCGAACGGCGCTTCGTATCGCCTTTGGAGCGCACCATGATTGACCTGATGGGCGTGCCCATCCCCGGCCGGGATCATTGGTTCTTTACGCCGCCGCCCTTTTGCTTTGTGCTGCGCAAGGGCGAAATCTGCTACACCCTTGGGGTCACGGCCAAGCCCGGCCATCACACGTTCACGGAGTACGAATACCTGGGCGGCACGGGCGGCGGGCTACGCCTGCGATATGAGGGGTATCAAAAGGTGGACGGGCGTTATGATCTGCCCCGGCTGCACCTGACGCTGGGGACGGATGAATACGGCCTTCTGGCCGGTTTCTCCGCCCTGGAGCGCCGGACGGATACAAAAAAGGCCCAAGCCGCCTGGTGGCAAAAGCCCATCTTTTGCGGCTGGGGTGCCCAGTGCGCCATGGGCGGCGTGCATTGCCAGTCGGCCCCGCTGCTCTCCAGACAGGAATTCTATGAAACCATCGGCCGGGAACTGGAAGAAAAAAACCTTCATCCCGGCATCCTGGTCATTGACGACAAGTGGCAAAAGCAGTATGGCCTCAATGATGTGGATGTGGAAAAGTGGCCGGACATGAAAGGCTTTATCAGCGCCATGCACGGCAAGGGCCGCAAGGTTCTCTTGTGGCTCAAAGCCTGGGACCCCCAGGGCGTGGCCCCGGATCTGTGCATCCGGGATTTTCAGGGCAACAAGCTGGCGGTGGATCCTACCCATCCGGGATATGTGCGCCTGTTTGGGCATGCGGCGGAGTATATGCTCTCCCCGCAAGGGCTTGATGCCGACGGGTTCAAAATCGATTTCACCGCCCGCATCCCTTCCGGCCCCGGATGCAGATTGCACGACCATAGCATATGGGGTTTGGAATTGATGCGCGCCTATCTTGCCATGGTTTACGATCAGGCCAAGCGCACCAAGGAAGACGCGCTTATCATGTGCCATTGCCCGCATCCCTACCTGCAAGACAAGTGCGACATGATCCGCCTGAACGATGTGAATATGGGCCATCCCGTAAACCCGCAGATGGTTCACCGCGCCAGGGTCGCGGCTGCAGCCATGCCGGACTGCCTCATCGACACCGACAACTGGCCCATGCCGGATAAGGCGGCCTGGCTTTCTTATGTCAAACTCCAGCCGGGACTGGGCGTGCCCTCCCTGTACTACCTGTGGCAAATGGATAATGGGAACGAGGCTATCACGGGCGATGACCTTGATGCTGTGCGGGAAAGCTGGCAGAGCTATGAAAGGGGGCTTCATGAAAAGCCATGAAGCTGATGGAGCGCTTTTATCAGGTAGGGGGGCCGGGCTTGAGCCATCCCCATGACGCCACGGCTTACCTGTTGCAAGGGGAGAAAGCTTCATATCTCATCGATTGCGGCACGCCGGACGGGTTTGAGCAGGTTGTTATCAACATCCGCTCCCTGGGGATAGATCCGCGGGGCATTGAGGCCATCTACGGCACCCATGGCCATTATGACCATGTGGGCGCGGCTTCGCTGTTCCGGCAGGCCTTTGGCTGCCGGCTGCATCTTAACCGGGAGGATATTCACGGGGTCGCGGCGGGGGATGGGGTCCTTACCACCGCTTCCCTGTTGTACAACAAGCGTTTCCCCCCTTGCCCGGTGGACGGGGAACTGGAGGAAGGAACGCTTCTATCGGAGCCTGCCTTCTCCCTGGAATGCTTGCACACCCCAGGCCATACGCCCGGGAGCGTGTGCTTTGTGCTGTCCGCGGGGGGAAGCTCGGTGCTGATTGCCGGGGATACTTTGCACGGCGGGTTCAGCCCGCTTATTGGATCCAGTGAAGCGGCCTGGCGGGACAGCCTACAAATGCTGTGCGCCCGTCACTTTGACTTTTTGGTCTTCGGCCACCAGCCCGCGTCGCTGCTTGCGGATGCCGACCGGCGGCTGGACTGCCTGCTCCGCAGCTACGGCGTGTATTACATGCCCTGGTTCAAGAACTTCTACGAAAGCTTCCCATATTGATAAGGGGCGCCTGCCAACCCCCCATAGGCAAACTGTAATCGCCTCGTAGGCGGATCAGTTCATGATCATGAACCGTGCGGTTTGCAAACTGAGAAACACAATGTATGCATACTGTCATTCTTTCACCTGGGCATTATAGTCATCCACCAGCCGCGTGACTACCTCGATTCTTTCCAGGTCACCCCGCGAAGGCATTTCATCGGAAATGCCCAGGATCAATTGGCCCGCAAAAAGATCCAGGCATTCACGCGTCTGCTCAACAAGCGCCTCAACGGGGTAGAGCGAATCATCAAAAAGCAATGCAGCAAGCCCATCCAGCAGAAACAGGTCATCGCCGAACGCCTTCTTTACTTCCTGCAGGGTAACATCGCCCTGCGGAAGCGGTGTAACAGCCTCAATACCATCCAGTCCGCAGCTTTTGGCATAGGGCAGCAATGGCTTCACATTGCCATCCCAATGGGAATTGGTGAATTTGCCCACCTTATGCAGCCTGTCATTCCGGTGCTGGTACGCCGGCATCACGTATTGCTGAAACAGCGAAGGCGTGAGTATGGAACTATGAATGTTGTCTCCGAAATTGATAATGTCAATCGGAGACTGCATGACAATATCAATCAGCCTGTCATGATTCTCATTCATCGCGGCAAAATACTTTTCTACGGTATCCGGATAATCATACAGCGCAAATATGCCGTTTTCCGTGCCCATGGTATTGTAAAGAAGACTTAAAACCGTAGTACGGGGCATCCACATATTCGGTGCCCCCGCGAAGCCCCATTCCATGCAAATCCGGTCATATTTCCCCTGGTCCCACGTCCATGTGCTTGTTTCCAATACCCAGCGGTGAATCTCCATATCCTCCTCGCATTCGATCCACCATTTTTTGGGGTACCTTCCCGGATTTGATGTATTCCGCATGTGAATGATGTTCAGGTCACCCTTCGGGGTATGCATGATCTCCTCATACATGAGCGGGGTATGTTCGATTTTTTCCAACCGTACGCGGGGATCAAGCACTTGCCTGAAACAATCGGTATATTGATAGACGCGGTTCGATACGCCCAATTCGCGGTATATTCCCGCCAGATCCTTATCGGCGAAGCGCCCCGGAAGCCTGCTGTTCAGAAATTCCTTATCCTCATACCAGCAGCCGATACGGGGCTGCCAAAGCACTTTCCTTGTGTTTCGCCGCACAACATCCATATTCATGTTCCAGAGATTTATGTTCCTGTGGTCCGTTTCCCGCCCTTTCATACATTTCCCTTCTTTCTTTTAGGGTAATTTGGTTAGCCCATCTCATATTCACGCCATCTATTCCAAATGGTATGTATTTCCTCCCTCAATGCTGTGCCGGCCGTATTGAGCTTGTAGATGGTAACCGCAGAAGTAACGCTGACGTACAGTGCGGCTTCCTTCAGCTTCGCGCCCGCGGCCGTTGCTTATTAAAGGGTTGAATCGTACGCCCATGGATCCTGCTGTAAGGTATCAGCAGCAACAGAATTTGCGGCAAAAAGCTCACTAGGCAGCCATCCCCAAGTCATAATGACAGATATTGGCTTGATTATAGCATTCGTACCGCTGCATGTACACGTGATGCCGATAACTTTCTATCTTCACCACCCTTGACGAAAACCCCGGTAGGCTTTATGATACAGCCAAGAATTCGTATTTTTACCATATGGGCTTTCCAGGGCAGCAAGGAGGCGCGTATCATGCAGTTCAAGGTGGCATTTATCGGGGCGGGCAGTATCGGTTTTACAAGGCGCTTGCTGGCAGATATCCTTTCGGTACCGGAGTTTCGGGAAATCGAGGTTGCATATACCGATATCAATCCCGAAAATCTTCGCATGGTGACAAAGCTGTGCCAACGGGATATTGATGATAGCGGCCTGAATATCAGCATTCAAGCGACGCTCGACCGGCGAGAGGCTTTCAGGGGGGCGAAGTACGTTATCAACTGTGTCCGCATCGGCATGCTGGAAGCCTTTGAAACCGATGTGGAGATTCCGCTCAAATACGGCGTTGACCAGTGTGTGGCGGACACGCTGTGCATTGGCGGCATCATGTACGGGCAGCGGGGTATTGCGGCGTTACTGGATTTCTGCAAGGACATCCGTGAGGCCGCGCTGCCTGGCTGCATCATGCTCAATTATTCCAATCCCAACGCCATGCTCACCTGGGCGTGCAACAAGTATGGCGGCGTACCGACGCTCGGGCTGTGCCACGGCGTGCAGCACGGGCATCAGCAGATTGCCAATGCGCTGGGCCGCGATATCAAGGACGTGGATATCATTTGCGCGGGCATTAACCATCAAACATGGTACATCAGCGTGAAGACCGGCGGCGTGGAGCGCGTGAAGGAGCTGCGAAAACTTCTGCCGGATATGGAGCAGATGCAAAAGAATGAGAACATCCGCCTGGATGTACTGAAGCATTTTGGCTATTATTCCACCGAATCAAACGGTCACCTGTCGGAATACCTGCCCTGGTACCGCAGCCATCCCGAGCAGATGGAGCAATGGGTCAACTTAAGCTCCTGGATCCAGGGGGAAACAGGCGGATACCTGCGCGTGTGCCGCGAAAGCCGGAACTGGTTTGAGACGGATTTCCCCAACTGGCTGAAAGAACCTCCTTTCCGCTATGATTTGGCCGGCAGAAGTGGCGAACACGGCGGGCGCATCATTGAAGGGCTGGAAACGGGGCGTGTCTACCGCGGGCATTTCAACGTGATGAACGATGGATGCATAACCAACCTGCCGGAGGAATGCGTTGTCGAGGTTCCGTGTTACGCGGACGGGAACGGCATTTCCGTTCCCAAAGTGGGCGATTTGCCCCTGGGCTGTGCCGCGATCTGCTCCCAAAGCATATGGGTGCAGAAACTTGCCATGGAAGCGGCCGTACACGCGGATATTGAACTGCTGTATCAAGCCGCCCTCATGGATCCGCTGACAGGCGCGGTATGCACGACAGCCCAGATCCGCCAGATGGTGGACGAAATGCTGATAGCCCAGGCAAAGTGGCTTCCGCAGTATGCTCAAGAGGTCGAACGGGCAAAGGAGCGCATGGCCGCCTGCGTGCCTGATTACCGGCCGGTCAAAGGCTTCAGGAAGCATGAAAAGACGATCGAAGAAATGACGGAGGAAAAAGCCAGATACCGTCAGCTTGCCGCCGCCGCCGCCAAGGAAAATGTGGAATGAAGCGTGGGCTGGCAACCAAAAAGCATATTCCATCCTTTCTTAGACAGTCTTCCATGGGTTTACTCCCATAGTCCTAGCGCAGGCGGTATTGGTTGGGGGTCAGCCCATAGTGCTCCCGGAAGCGCCTGGAGAAATAATGGGGCGTATTGTACCCCAGCGCGCGGGCGATCTGCTCCACGGGCAGCCTTGTTTTTGTCAGCATTTCGGCGGCTTTTGTCATGCGGCATTTGGTGACAAAATCCACCAGGTTGATGCCCGTGTGTTCCTTGAAGATGTGGCTCAGATAGTTGTTGCTGAGCATTGTATATTCCGAAAGGCGTGTCAGCGACAGCTCCTGGGAGAGGTTTGCGTGAATATAGCTGACCACGCTTTCCACCGCTTCCTTGGTGCGGCTTTCGCCGCTGCGCTCCGATAAAAGAAGCGCGCCGGCCTGGTACAGCCATGATCCGAAGGCGTTGATGCCGGGGAAATTGCGAACCGTCTGCGCGGATGAAAAGCGATCGTCGTCCTTTCGCATCCTCGCTTTGAGCGCTGCCACATATTCCAGGAGGAAGCGGTGCTTCGCGGCGGTTGTAACCTGAGCGCTTGCGATGTGTTCCATGGATATCTGCAGATGCGATTCCAATTCGTCCCTGTCGCCTTTGTCAAGGATGTCCGCATAAGCCTGCAGGTCCTTGAGCAGCGACTCGCGCATTTCGCCCGCCGGCTCGGGCAGCGGCTCATAGACAAATAAATTGTTCCATTCTTCAAAATAGGCGCGTTCGTATGCCCGCAATGCCTGTTCAAAGGATTGGCGGATGTCCGCGGGCGAATTGCAGCTGCCGCCCACGGCCACCGTGACATCAATGGACAGTGAGCGCCGCGCATAGCTGATGATGCCGTTCATTTTGCTCCTGGTCATCTCGCCGGAGGACAGCGCCAGCACACAAATGCAGTCCTCGCCCCGCTCATAGGCGATATAGGCGATATCCTTGGCGCTCTGGCGCTCAATATAATGGATCAGCTCGTCGTTGACAGGCTGGGCGGACGCGTCGTCGTCGTTTGGCGAAAGGAACAGCAGCATGATCCTGTACTGCGCGTCGGGCATGGAGCGCGCGTGATAGCGAAGCTGCTTGTCAAAGCTCTGCTGGGATATCGGTTCGCCCTCCGTAATGGAGCGCATGAAAGCCAGCTTGAGCGTGGGCAGGTTCTCCTCCCAATCCCTGCTCATGGTGTTCAGCTTGGTCTCCATCTCCGTCAGCACTGCGTCGACTTGCGCAAACTCGTCCCTGCGGATGTCTCCTCCCTCCATCTTTGCCAGAAGCTGCTTGGCGCGGGCCAAAAGCTTCCCCACCGGCGCATAAAAACGGCGGGCAAATGTACGGGATATGAGCAGAAAGAACAGCACCGTGCACAGCGTAATGCCAACGGTGTAGAAGCTGATGGTACGGTTCGCAACGAAAAAGGTGTCCACCGGCACATAGCTTACGATGAGCCAGCCGTTTGGCAGCATGGCCCCGGAGCGCAGCGTATGGCTGCTCCCAAGAGAAACAAACGCGCCTTCCCCTTCGGCCCGCACGTAGGCTTTATTGCTCTCATATCCCATGGCGCTCACAGCCATTGCCGCTCTTTCGCCTGCCCTGTTGATAATCAGGCCGCCTCTTCCGTCAAACAACTGTATCATCCGGTCATCTATGCCTGAAATACTGTCAAGAACATTATCAAGATAGGTCAGAGGCACGTCCATTGCGATCAGCGCCCTGGACTGCGCAAAGGGCATGGTGATGGGGTAGGGGTTGACAAACGTCATAACGGGTATGGGCACAGCCGTAAAGTGGTGTTTCAATGTGCGCAGCGTGGAATAGGTGCTGTTGTCCGAAAGAAGCAGCGGCTCCTCAAACCAGCGCATGTCCGGCCATAAACGGCGGTTGACGGACGTGTTGCGCATGTATCCCATGGTGGAGGAAGCAATGAAGTCTTCATTTTTGAAATAGATGTGGACACCGGCCAGCATCCCCTGGGAGGAGGATACGGTGCTTGCAAGCTCGCTGCACAGCGTGCCGATTTTTGACATTGATTTGCCGCCAAGCAGATCGTTAAGCTTGACCTTGTTGTTATTGTTGAGTGAAAGGCCGATCATGGCCTTGTTGATAGGGATCAATACGCTGCTGTTGACAACGTTCGCCGCCTGCTCCAAAATCAATGCATTGAGTTTTTGCGTGTGGCGGGCATAATAATCGGAAGCGATGGCCACGATGGTCACGCTCAGAACCAGCGCCATCAGCGTAATGATAAGAAAATAGGAGAGCGTCAGCTTTTGAAACAAGGTTGCTCTTTTGCGCTGCCGTATTTTCATGCCCTTCACCCCGCACATCGTCCACTATACTATACCATACACGCAACACAATATCATTCAGTAGATGCGGCCGGCAGAAGATTTATGCGCCAAATAGTAAAATCATTGTATTATTATAGAATATTGTTATCCGGAAATAAAGGCAATAGATAAAAATTGACCATAACAACTAAATTATTGTCTTACAAAGCGCTGATGTTCATCCTATAATAGGATCAAAGAAACGAAGAGAACAATCAGCATTGGGGAGTGTAGCCATGCTATCTGTAGACCGCACGCGTAGAACACACGCGCCGAAGTTTATTCGTGATTTTGCATTGTACCCCAGGCATATGGCGCTCACCGTTTTGCTGCTGCCGACGATTGTGTATTTCGTTATATTCAAGTATATCCCTATTTCGGGCATTGTGATGGCGTTCAAGGACTTTATCATCAGCCTGGGCATCTGGAAGAGCCCTTGGGTATGGCTCAAGAATTTTGAACTCGCCTTTACCATGCCCACGTTTAAACGGGCGTTCGAAAACACTCTGGTCATCAGCTTTTTAAAAATGATCACCGGGTTTCCAGCGCCCATTATCCTGGCGCTTCTGCTGAACGAAGTCCGACACATGAAGTATAAACGGGCGGTACAGACCATCAGCTATCTCCCGCACTTTTTAAGCTGGGTGATTGTGGCCGGGCTGTTCTCGCAGCTTTTGTCCCCGAATACGGGTATTGTCAACCACATCCTCAAAAGCGTTTTCGGAATGGAAAAACCCATCTATTTTCTGGGGGACAACAAATGGTTCAGGGGCACCCTGATCCTCACGGATATGTGGAAAAGCGTCGGCTGGGGCTCCATACTATACATTGCTTCCATAGCGGGAATCGACCCGACCATGTATGAGGCAGCCGTGTGCGACGGCGCCAACCGCTTCCACAGGCTTTGGTACATTACGCTTCCCTGCCTGATGCCCACCATCACCATCATGCTGATCCTGCGCGTGGGCAATGTGATGGAAGCGGGATTCGACCAGATCTTCAATATGTACAACCCGGCCGTGTATAAAACAGGCGATATCATCGATACCTTTGTATACCGCTACGGCATCGGCCAGATGAAGTATTCGCTGAGCACGGCCGTGGGGCTGTTTCAGAACCTGATTGGCTTCGTCATGGTCGTATTGATGAATTTCACCGCCAACCGCATCAACGGCGGCGGGATCTGGTAGGGTGCGCTTATGAAAGAAAAGTTTTCGGTTGTCGATATCATTATCTATACGCTCTTGGGATTTTTTGCGTTGTCCATATTCTTTGCCTTTGAGCATTTGCTCGCGCTGTCCTTTTCACCTTCGTATGTGGCTACCAAGGGCGGCATGCATCTGATCCCCGTCGACCCGACACTGGACAACTACCGCAAGGTGCTGGAGAGTAAATACATCTGGCAGGGGTATCAAAACACCCTGATCCGCACCATACTTGGAAGTGTTTTGCAGCTTTTGATCACCGCCATGGGTGCCTATACGCTCTCCAAAAAGTTCTACCCGCACCGCTCTTTCTGGACATTCCTGATCGTTTTCACCATGTTTTTTTCCGGGGGCCTGATCCCTACATACCTCCTGGTGGTCAATCTCGGGCTGATGAACACCTATTCTGCCATGATCCTGCCCGGGCTCGTCAGCGCTTTCAATCTGGTGATCATGCGCAATTACTTCATGAGCCTGCCGGAGGAGGTGGAGGAAAGCTGCATGATCGACGGAGCGGGGCGCTTCCGCATCTTCTTTCAGATCGTTCTTCCCCTTTCCAAACCCATCCTGGCAACGGTAGCTCTGTGGCTTGCCGTCGCACACTGGAACGCGTGGTTCGACGTTTTGATTTATATCACGGATGACAGGATGTTCACGCTGCAGATTGTTCTGCGCCGCATCATCATCACCGGCACGCAGCAGATGCTGGACTTGAACATCACGTCCGAGCTTTTGCAAAACCAGGTCCAATCCAGCCCAGAAGGCGTGAAGGCCGCCGCCATCTTTGTGGCCACGGTACCCATCCTGTGCGTGTATCCCTTCATCCAGCGTTACTTCGTAAAAGGCATCATGATTGGTTCCCTCAAAGGATAACGATGATACAGGCCCCTGCGCCTGATCAAATAAGCAAGGAGGTACTTCCGATGAAAAAGCTGCTGGTTCTTGCCCTGTGCCTGATGCTGCTGCTTCCCGCCGTAAGCATTGCGGAAGCGGTGCCAATCAAATGGTCGGGGACCATCTCGGTTGCCGGTTACATGTTTGCTCCTTTTGATCCGGATAAGGACATCGTGGTCGGCAAGGTCGAGGAGATCCTCAAGGAGAAGTATGGGTACGACGTGGACATCGATGTGGTGTACATTGAGTATCCGCAGTACAGGGAGATCATCAACACCCGCATCGCGGGCAAGACGGCTCCTGACATCTTCCTCTCGATAAGCGACGTGAACATGAAGAACCTCTATGATCAGGGCGCCATCGCGTCGTGGGATGTGGATTTCTTCAAGGAGAATGCGCCTGACGTGTATGCCTACCTCAACGGCGGCGGGTACAAGGGCCGTTTGGCGGACTTTGTGGATATGTTTTGGGAGTACTCCACGGTTCCAGGCGGCAAGATGATCACCGTCGCCGGCATGAGCGAAGCCGGCGCCATGCCCTACAAAAACCTGATTTACCGCGGTGACTTCCTGGAGGCGCTGGGCGTGGACCCCGAAAACCTCCCCATGACGGTTGAGGACTTCATGGCCCTGATGTACAGGTTTGCCCTTGACGACCCGGACGGCAACGGCGTGAAGGATACCTTCGGATTCTCCACTACCGCTATCCAGGCGTTGTTCGGCTCTTATGGCAGCTATACAGCCGTTACCGACGGCTTCAGCACGAATCCCACCTGGGGGCCCCATTGGTTTGAAGGCGCGGATGGCAAGCTAATCTGTTCCGATATCCTTCCTGCGAACAAGGACGTGCTTGCCCTTCTCCAAAAGGCGTATGCCGACGGTGTGCTGGACCCCGAGTTCATCACGGGTGAAAATACCGGTGGCTACTGGGCTATTTCCCAAGGCTTCATCAACGGGCTGTATGGCGTGTCGGCTCTGGCTTCCATTGACCATTACCGCTATCCTGAAATCCTGAATGATGACGGCGGCCGCTGCGCCCAGGAATACTATGCCGTAAACGGCAAGGATGCCAAGTTCTACTACGGCCCGTGGCCGGCAGGCCCCAATGGCGATTACGGCTGGCGCCTGGGATATGCCGTGGGTATTGGCGAAAACATGCTCTATAACGCGTCGCTGAACGACGATCCAAAGAAGCTTGCCGCCATCCTGTCGATCTTGAACATCTTCTGCACTGACGACGAGCTGATGACCCTTGCCGTCTTCGGCGAGGAGGGCGTGACCTTTGAGTATACCCCCAGCGGCTCCGTAGCCATGAAGGTCACCAACGAAGAAATGAACGAGATGGGCGTTGCGGTGCTGCGCGGCCTGTACGGCGGCGGCGTCTCGTACTCCGACAAGTTCTTTGAGCTGAGCTTTTACAACAACCCCACCGTAAAGAACCGTTTGGATTGGGCGGCGAAGCCTCAATTTGACAGCTATCTCCTCACAAAGGTGCCCTCGGCGCTGCCTTCCCAGTCCACCTATGCGTCCGAGCTGCTGGCCTACCGCGATGAGACCTGGATCAGCATCATCAAGGGCGAACTGCCCGTTGACTTCTATGATGAGTATGTCAAGGAGTGGAATGCCATCGGCGGCCAGGTCCTCACGGACGAGGCCAACGAGTGGTATGCCAACAAATAAGACCGGCTTAATGATTCGGCCCATTGGCTGGCGCAGCGCAAATGAGCGCAGCGCCGGCCTTGGGCAACCGCCTTTTTTGAAGGAGGCGCCGTCATGCATTTGATCAAGAGCGCCAATGCGTGGAATGACCGCATTGCTAAAAATCTTATAAAGCTGCAGGTGAAAGACGGCCGCATGGCGGACCGCGGCGGCATCTTAAGCCCGGAAAAGGGCTTTGCCGAGCCGGCCATGTCCGCGCGCGCGGCGGATGTGTTCCTGGCCGCGTATTACAGCCCGCAAAGCATGTACCATCAAAAGGATGACATGCTGGAGGCCGCCAAACGCTGCGCGGAGCATTTGCTTTCAAGCCAGCATGAGGACGGAACCCTTGATTTGCTGGAAACCAACTATCACGACGCTACCTGCAACGCGTTTTGTGTTCAGGTGATTGCCTATACCCATCGCATGATGAAGCAATATTCGCGGCATAGTGAAACGGAGGAGTACGTTTTCAGTATGCTGCATGATTTTTTGGAACGCAGCGCGGGCGCCATGGTCACGGGCGGCTTCCATACTCCCAACCACCGCTGGGTGCTCGCCAGCGCGCTTGTCCTGTGTTATCGCGAACTGGGTCTTGAAGAATGCCGCCGGGCTGCTTTTGAATACCTTGACGAGGGTATCGACTGTGACGAAGAGGGCGAATATACGGAGCATTCCGTCGGCATATACGATGTCGCCTGCAATCAATCGCTGCTCATTATTCTGCACGAAATGGATATGCCGGAACTGATAGAGCCGGTCCTTCGCAACCTGAACAAGCTTTCCTATTATATTGAGCCCGACGGATCGGTTGTAACGCTCAACTCCCGCAGGCAGGATTTTGGGAAAAAGATGTACCCTGATCCGCAACTGCTCAACTGCCTGTATGTGCTGGCCGCTGCCCATGATGCTAAGGATGAGCGGTTCATGCAGGCCGCCGGGTTGGCCGAATTTCTGTACCGGTCCTATGCGGAGCATGGGCATGCGCTGATCCTCCCCCATGACGCGGGGCACTTTGTAACGCAGTTTTTGCTGTATCCCAAGCTGGCAGAGCTTAATCATCCAGCACTTCCCATCCGCTCCGTATACCGCAAAAACTTTGTGCGCGCGGGCGTCGCAAGGGTTCGAAAGGGCGATGTGGCGCTGACACTTCTGCGCGGCCGGCCCATATTCCTGAAGCTGCAGGTCGGCGGGATCGAGCTGATGCTGCGCGCGGGCGCATGTTTCTACGCCTGCGGCCAGTTGATCAGCCCGACGGTCGAGGAAATTGAAAACGGCTACCGCCTGCGCTGCCAAAGCGAGGGTGACTATGTGCGCCCGCTGGGCAAACAGGCGGGAACGACCGACTGGGTTTCCATCCCCCACGAAAAACGCCGGCATGTCAACGGGCTCACCCTGGAGTGGGTTTTGGACGTGCTGGTCTTTGATTGCAAGGTCGAGCTGCTTTTGCGGATCGGCGGCTGTGAAAACCTACCCTGGAAGCTGGAGGGCATACTCACCACAGGCGGCATGCTGAAAGCGGACGGCTGCCATATCCCTGCCGGCGAGGGAAGCTATGCCATTATTGCAAAGGGATTTGAGTACTCCTGCGCGGGCGGTACCCTGCGCTGGGAGGGCGGCCTGAATCAGCATGCATATGCCCCAAACATGCGCAATACACCGGCGAATGAACAAAAGGCGTTTACCGTATACAATACCGGTTTTGCGCCCTTCAGCCATGCCGTGACCCTGTCATGGCCGCAGGGGGGAGGAGAGCCATGGGCATAAAGCAGTACGGCAGGCAAATTGACCGGTTGATCAAGTGGCAGACCCAAAGCCCTGACGGCCAAAAGACGATGGAACTGTTCGACTGGCCGCAGGGCGTTGCGCTCTTTGCGCTGTATCAGCACGCGAAGCAGGCGCGGGACCGGGCGCTGACGGGCTATCTTGTTGACTGGTTCGACGGATGGCTTTCAAAGGGCCTTCCGGGGAAGAATATCAATTCCATGTGCCCGATGCTGACGCTATCTTTTCTGTATGAGGATACGGGGAAGGAAGAATACCTTGCCGCCTGCCTTGAATGGCTGGAGTATGCGCTGCATAAATTGCCGCGCACGGGCGAGGGGGGATTTCAGCATATCACCATCGACAGTGAAAATGATGCGCAGCTTTGGGACGACACGCTGTACATGACGGTGCTTTTTGTTGCGCGCATGGGCAGGCTGCTGAAGCGCGACGACTGCGTGCAGGAGTCCGTGCGCCAGTTTCTTGTTCATATCAAATACCTGCAGGACCCTGTGACGGGGCTGTTCTTCCACGGATGGACATTTGAGGGGATGCACCATTATGCCGGCGCTTTCTGGGGGCGCGGAAACGCATGGTATACCGCCGGGCTGGTTGACTACCTGGAACTTGCCCCGCTCCCCGAAGGAGTCAAAATGTACCTTGTCTCAACACTTGACCGGCAGATTGATGCGCTTGCCAGGCTTCAGGCGCCAAACGGCATGTTCCACACCTTGCTTGACGATCCATCAAGCTATCAGGAATCCTCGGCAACAGCGGGGTTTGCGTACGGCATCCTCAAGGCTGTTCGCCTTGGCCTGGTCAGCAGCCGGTACCGGGCCGCCGGGGAAAAGGCGGCGAAGGCTGTTCTTAGGCGCGTAGCGGATTCCGGAGAGGTTTCGGAGGTTTCGGCGGGCACATGCCTTCGCCTGACCAAGGAGTATTACCGCACCATTCCACTCCGCCCGTGCCCTTACGGCCAGTCCATGGCGCTGCTGGCCTTTGTGGAAGCGGCGAAGGCACGCTGAGCGGGAAATGATTTGAACCTGTCTGCGATAGGAAGGATTCAGCATGCTTACACGGATTGAACAGCTCCGGGAAAAAACACAGGGACAGTACTGGGCGCAGCGGATACTGAGCGAGCTTGCGTATCTGAACAATCTGCTGAGTGACCCGGCGGCACTTGAGCCTTCGGTCTTCCGGCTGGAAGGCCAGCTTGAATCTTCCGGGGCAATCATCCGGCAGGCGGCGCTCGGGGAGGAGGAGGCGCTCAGCGGTTACATTGCGCGGGCCAAAAGCCTGTGCCTGATCTGCGCCGCCCACGCGCACATCGACATGAACTGGATGTGGAGCATGCCCGAGACCACAGGCATCGTGATTGACACCTTCCAGACCATGCTCCACCTGATGGAGGATTATCCGGCGTTCACCTTCACCCAGTCCCAGGCTTCCACCTACGAGATCATCGAAAAATACGCGCCGTCAATGCTGCCCGCAATCAAAAAACGGGTCGGGGAAGGGCGCTGGGAGGTCGCGGCGACGCATTGGGTGGAGCCCGACAAAAACATGATCGGCGCCGAGTCCATGGCGCGCCACTTGCTTTATACGAAACAGTATCTTTCCCGTCTTTTGGATATCGCCCCCGGCACGCTTGTGCTGGACTTTGAGCCGGACACCTTCGGGCACCCCATCGGCGTGCCGGAGGCGCTTTCCCATGGCGGCGTCAAGTACATGTACCATTGCCGCGGCAACGAGAGCGAGGAGGTCTACCGCTGGCGCGCGCCCTCGGGAAGCGAGGTGCTTACGCACCGCGAACCCAATTGGTACAACAACCTGATCGAATGCTCCATGACGGATTTCCTGCCGGCCTTCTGTAAGCGCAACAAAATCAAAACAGGGCTGAAGGTATACGGCGTGGGCGACCATGGCGGCGGCCCGACGCGCCGCGATATCGAGCGTGTGCTGGATATGCAGTCATGGCCGCTGATGCCCGAAATACGCTTCGGGCGCGTAGACGAATATTTTCAAAGGATTGAGGCGGGCTATGAGCATTTTCCTGTGGTTACGCGCGAGCTGAATTTTGTGTTCACCGGCTGCTATACATCGCAGTCGCGCATAAAGCAGGCAAACCGCTTCGGTGAAGATCACCTCTACGACAGTGAGGCGCTCGTCAGCCTGGCCAGGCTGGCCGGATGCGAAATCACGCCAGCGGCGGATTTTTCTCGGGCGTGGAAGAACGTGCTGTTCAACCAGTTCCATGACATCCTGCCGGGAAGCGGCGTAAGGGACACCCGGGAGTACGCCCTCGGGCTTTTTCAGGAGGCGGACAGCCTTGCGCTGGGCAACTCAAACCGTGCCATGCACATACTTTGCAGCCAGATCGACACATCCGCCTTTGGCATCCCGGAAAAAGGCGAGCCGGAGTCCACCGCCGAAGGCGCGGGGGCGGGGCGCGGCGCGTTCAAGGGCGCGCTGATGGAAAACAGCGGCTTTACCACAGCTTTCAACGTATCGGACGTTTCCCGCGGAAGAGGCGATGTGCGCGCGTTTACGCTCTTCAACACAACCCGTTATGACCGCGAGGAGCGGATCGAGCTCACCGTTTGGGACTGGGAGCTTCCGCTTTTGAAGACTTCCGTGTACAGCGCTTCAAAGGAGGAACTACCCTTTGATACAGTCTCGGAGAAGCAGAAGTATTGGTCCCACACCTACACAAGGATCGCCTTCATGGCCAGGGTGCCTGCATTTGGCTATGCCAATTACTACGTGGCGCCCGCACAAACGCCGCGGCCCGCGCCCTACATGGAAAATACCCGTGTGCAGCACGGGGGCGCAGGCAATATAACGCTGGAAAACGACGTGGTACGCGCGGAGTTTGATGGCTGTTCGCTGTCGCTTTGCTCCCTTTATGACAAGCGCGCGGGAGAACAGCTTCTTAGCGAACCCGCATGCTTCCGTTTGGCGCAGGAGCAGGACATCGGCTTTTTCTCCGCGTGGATGGTAGGGCGGTATGGAAAAGTGCAAAACCTGAATCAGGAATGCTTTGTGCTGCTCAAGGATGTAAAGGCGGACGGCATAATCAAGTGCCTGTCCTACGAACTCTGTTTCGGTCAATCGAAACTTGGCGTGAGCGTAACCCTATGCAATGAGATGCTGCGTTTTTCGGTGGAAGCGGATTGGCATGAAAGGGGCGCGGAGGGCCAGCCTGTGCCGCAGTTGCAATTTCATGTTCCCTATGCGTATGATGCCGGCTGCATCCGCTATGATATTGCTGGCGGGTTCATCGATCGTCCGCAGCTTAACCATGATGTGCCCGCGCATCTGTATGCCGCGCCGGTCCGGCAGGGCGGCGGGCTGATGATGACCACCGACTGCAAATACGGGTATCGCGCCTATGACAATGCCTTGCAGGTTAGCCTTTTGCGCTCGTCCCATTCGCCGGACAAACTCCCCGAAGCCGGCGTGCATCACATGGAGCTTGGCATTGCGGCAGTGACCGATTTTGACTGGACAACGCTTTTCAAATACGCCTTCTGCTTTTCGCACCCCATCTTTTCGCATTCAAGCGGCCTTCACAAAGGCAGGCTCCCCCGGGAGGGAAGCCTTTTACGCCTTCTCGGCGATGCGCGCGTCACGGCGCTCATGCCTTCCGCGGACGGCGAAAGCGTGCTGCTACGGCTGTATCAAAACGGCAGGGAAACTGGAACCGTTACCTGCGGCCCTGCTGCCGGGGCCGGGCTGACGGATGTATTGGAGCGCGGTTATAACCCGCTTGTGATTACGGATGACAGCTTCAAAGTTCGCCTTTCGCCGTGGGCGCTTAAGAGCATTCTTATCAAGCCGATATCATCTGAAAAGAAGTGACCGTATGTTTCAAACCATATCCAACAAAGCACTCACCATTACGGTGAGGGAACTAGGCGCGGAGCTCTGGTCCATCCGCCAGGAAACGGAATATCTCTGGCAGGGTGACCCGGCTTATTGGAAGGGCCGCTCCACGACCATCTTCCCGTATGTGGCCAGATTAAACGGCGGTTGCTACACCTTGAACGGCCATCTCTACCGCCTTCCCATCCATGGCTTTGCCAGCCACTGCCTGTTCACGGCCGTTGAAAATATGGGGGACTCCGTCACGATGGAGCTTACCGACAGCAAGCTGACCCTTGCGCTGTACCCGTGCCCCTTCGTTTTCCGGATCAAGTACAGCCTGGTGGGCAGCCGCCTGGATATCGTTTACAGTGTTCGGAACACGGGTACGGAGCGGATGTATTTCGGTCTGGGCGGGCATCCCGGCTTCCATGTGCCGCTGGAGGACGGCTTTGCGTTTGAGGATTATGCCCTTCATTTTGAATCTCCGTGCAGGCCAAAGCGGGTCCTGTTTACGCCGGACTGCTTTGTTACGGGAAAGGAGGAGCCCTTCCCGCTGGAGGGCGGCACAAAACTGAAGCTTACGCACAGCCTGTTTGATGACGACGCCATCGTGCTCCGCAACATGGCCGGCTGCGTTACGCTGAGGGCGGAGGGCGCAAAGCGCGGCGTCCGCCTGACCTACCCCAAGATGCCGTATCTGGGCTTGTGGCATGTACCGCACAAAGCTGCGCCCTATGTATGCATCGAGCCGTGGTCATCCCTCCCGGGGGCAAAGGGCGCCATCACCGAGCTGAGCAGGCAGCCCGATCTGATCTTCGCTGATCCGGGTGAAGAATATGCCAACGCGTGGAGCATTGAAATACTGCATTAGCACGTACATTTGCCCTTGCGGAAAAACGCGTCGTACACCAGTGCGGCACCGCCCAGAAGGGGGGCGATTTCGCCGAAATGCGCGTGCCGGACACGAAGCGGCTTTTCCGCGTCCGTGAACCGGAGAAAGTTGACCTTCTCTTCCATGAAGGTGAGAAGATACTTTGGTATGAAACTGCCTTGATGCCCCATCAGAATGATGTCGGGATGAAGGATATTCACCAGGTTGACCATGGCGACCACAAGGTATTCTGCCGCCCCTTCCATGACCGCGCTGTTTTCAGGCAGCGCGCAGTGGTCCTTGAAGCGCGGCCCGGCCTGGGCAAACTGCTTCTCCAGCACCGGTATGCTCACATAGTTTTCCAGACAGCCGCGGTTGCCGCAGGCGCAGCGCTCGCCGGTGCACTCAATGCTCATGTGCCCGATCTCGCCGATGCCCACGTGGCCGCCCTGCATCAACTGCCCCTGATGGATGATGCCGGCGCCGACGCCGTTGTCCAGGCCGATGTAAAGCATGTTCTGATAACGCCGGTAGCGGCCGTACATGGATTCCGCCAGCGCCGCGCAGTTCATGTCGTTATTCACGTAAACGGGCAGCGGGAAGCGGTCCTGCAGGATGTCCTTTACGTTCAGCCTCTCAATGCCGAAGAAGTTTTTGGGATGAACGAGTTCCTCGGCTTCAGGATCGATCGCCCCGATCATCGCAATGCCAATGCCCATGGCGGGCTGCGAGTAGGGCACCGCCTCTTCCGCCAGGGCAAGAAGCTTTTGCTGGATGGTTTCCTCGGTTTCGCGGTACAGATCAATCTTTCCCGTATAAAGAACCTGAAGGGTCATATCGCACACCGCCATGGCAATATGATCCCTGGAGATCCAGATGCCGATAGACTTGGGAGCGGTCTTTGCAATGGACAGCGGGATGGGGTTCCGGCCCACCTTATGATCGCCGTACGCCGGCTTTTCCTCTATATATCCGTTGCTGATCAGATCATTGACCACGTTTGTCAGCGACATCCGGGTCAGCCCAAGGGATTCGGCCAGCGTCAGGCGCATGACCTCGCCCTCGGTGGCGATCCTGCGCAGGGCGGACATCCGGTTCATCTGCTTCATGGTTTCCGCGTTCATCCCGATCCGCATGATATCACGCCTTTCCATTGACATGGCTTCCTGTGGTTATTATACTAGACTATATTTGTAAAATCAATTTATTTATTATGCAGGAGTGGAGGCATATCGGATGAAGGATGAGGGATTCGCCAGGCGAAAAGCCTTGGAAATGCTGGGGGACGCGGGCATTACGCTGACAAGGGAGGAGAAGGAGCGTCTGGAGGTCACGGATTTCGGTCTGGACAATCTTCTGATAACGGGACTTCAACTGGTTACATACGTCAACACCGACCGCTGCTGCGCAAAGGAGCTTGTACTGCTGCCCGGTCAAACCTGCCCCGAGCACCGGCATCCCAACTGCCCGGGCTGCCCCGGCAAGGAGGAAACGTTCAGGTGCCGCAGCGGGGTTGTATACCTGTATGTCGAGGGAGAGAAGTCCCTGTCCCCGTCCGCCTTGCCGCCGCAGGAGGGCAGGGAATGCTATACCGTTTTCCATGAAATCGTCCTGCATCCGGGCGGGCAGCACACCCTGGCGCCCAATACCCTGCACTGGTTTCAGGGCGGGCCGCAGGGCGCCATTGTTTCCGAGTTTTCCACAACCAGCCACGATGATACCGATGTCTTTACAAACCCGCGCATAAAACGCTAGCTTGAGGTGGTATCAAAATGGAACGGCAAGGGATCATCATAAGCGGCGTCGCGCTGATCGACAGGATCATGAGGATACCAAATTATCCTGCCGAGGGCAGCCTGACGGATATAGGGCGGACAATCATCTCGCCCGGCGGCGCGCTATGCAATGTGCTTCTGGACCTTTATAAGCTTGACCCGTCCATCCCGCTGCGCGCTGTGGGTGTGCTGGGGGAGGACGCGCTGGGCGGCAGGACGTACGAGGCGCTTTTGAGGGCGGAGCATGCAGATTTGTCATGCATCCGCCGGTGCGGGGCCGCCTCCTACACCGACGTATACGAGAGCGAGGCCACCCATCAGCGCACGTTCTTTCATCACCGGGGCGCAAACAGTCTTTTGGATATTGAGGATTTTAAATTGGACGGCTGTGCCGAAAGGATCCTATACATCGGCTATTTGATGCTTCTTGACACGCTTGACCGGCCCGAGCCAGAGTACGGTACGCGCATGGCGAAGCTCCTGTGCCTGGCAAGGCAGGCGGGGCTTGAAACGTGCATCGATGTGGTGAGCCTGAAATCCGACCGTTTTGCAAAGGTCTGCATTCCGGCGCTCAAATACGTCACCTACTGTGTCATCAATGAAACCGAGGCGCAGGAAATTACAGGCGTCGTTCTTCGGGGTAGAAACGGATGCCTATTGGAAGAGGGGATCAAGCCCGCGCTTGAGAAGCTGGCCGGATATGGCGTGTCCAAATGGGCGATCATTCACACGCCGGAAGCATCCTTTGGCATGGACGATGAAGGGCGGCTGTACTGCGAACGGGGAGCGAAGCTGCCCAAGGGATACATTCAGGGGACCGTCGGGGCGGGGGATGCCTTTTGCGCAGGAGTTTTGTGCGTGGCGCACCGGAACGGCGCCCTGCCCGATGCTCTTCGCGCCGGGAACGCGTCGGCATGCTCGTCGCTTAAGATGCCGGGCGCTGCCGATGGCGTTCTGCCGCTGCCCCTGGCGCTTTCCCTGTATGAACGGCTGCATGCGGGCCGGTATGTTTCAGCCGGCATGGAAGCGGACAAAGGAATGTGCTGAATGGATACCTCGATGCGGAATGCTGCGGCAAAAAAAGCGGTCATGCTGGGGGCTGGATGCGTTGGACGCGGCTTCATCGGCCAGCTTCTGTATGAATGGGGCTTTGAGACCACCTTTGTCGATATCGATGAGCAGCTTGTATCTCTGATCAATGAATACCGCGAATACCCGATCACGCTGCTTTCTGACGATTTGGAGGAGACCTATGCCGTACGGAATGTGCATGCCCTGAACATCATCAGGACCGATGACGTTGCCAGGGCGGTCTGCGATGCGGACCTGATGGCCATATCCGTTGGTACCAATGCGCTGACCGCCGTTGCCGGGACGGTTGCAAAGGGCATCAAACTGCGCTGTGACAGGCGGAGCCCGCCGCTGAATATTCTAATCTGTGAAAACCTGCTAAACGCCCAGGCATATCTTGGCAAGCTGCTGCTTGCACACCTGCCCGGCCGGTATGGTGCATTTTTTGCCGAAAAGATCGGTCTGGTGGAAACCACCATCGGCCGCATGATCCCCGTTCAGACTCCGCTGATGAAGCTGCACCATCCGCTTTCGATCCACGCGGAAAGCTACTGTGAGCTGCCGGCGGACAGGGACGCCTTCAAGGGGGATGTACCGCAGTACCCGCATTTGCGGCCTTATTCACCCTTTGTCTTTTATGTGCGGCGCAAAATGTACATCCACAACATGGGCCATACGGCCGCTGCCTACCTGGGCATCAGGAAGGGTTATACCTTCATCTGGGAAGCCATCCTGGACAGCACAATACGGGAAACCGTGACACTTGCGATGCTGGAAAGCGCGCAGGCGCTGAGCAAAGCCTACGGCGTGCCCTTCCTTTCCCTCCGGGAGCATGTGCATGACCTGCTTTTGCGCTTTGGCAACAAAAGGCTGGGCGATACCCTCGCGCGCGTCGGGCGTGACCTGCCCCGCAAGCTTGGCGGGGACGAGCGGTTTTTCGGCGCGGCCCGCTTTTGTCAGGAGCAGGGTGTTGGGAACGAAAACATTCTCAAATGCCTGCAAGCCGCGCTCCTGGCTGAGGAGGCGGAAAAAGCGCTTTCGCTGGAGGAACTGAGAAAAATGGCCGACATCATCATCCAAGGAGGCACCTATCCCAATAACGCCTCATCGCATGAACAGAATGGAGGACGTGTATGAACACGTTGGGATTTGATTTCAAAGACACATGGATCACACTCAACGGTCTCTCCTTTGCCTTGCGGCTGGGTACGGACAAAAACTTGTATGCGCCCGATCCCGCGTCCGTCAAACTCCATGCGGAGGCGAGCCGGATCACCATGGAAGCCTCGCGCCTCAGTTGGGCCGGCGGGCAGCAAACCGCGCCGGGCGGCATGGCTTTGCGGATAACCTGCGATGAGCAGGGGATTTTCACAATCGGCGGCCATGCGCAGCAGGATACGGAAACAGGGCGCAGCCTTGTGCTGCTGGTGCGCGGGCTGAAGGTGCGGCGGCTGATCGGTGAATCCGAGAACATGCCCGCCACCACCGTAGCGCCCGGGAAGCATGCCGATATCCTGTCATGGCCGGGGCGCACGGCCACCATGCCCCTTGTGATGATCGACTGCGAGGACCAGCCGGAAGCCTTCGTGCTTTCGCGCGATCCCAAGGTAAGAAGAAAGTGCTTCTCGGCGCATTATGACCATATTTTTGACGAGCCCGTGCTGGTGCTGTCTCATCAGGAGGATGCCCGCGTATCCCTGAACAGGCTGGAGCTTCCCATATGGGAGATCGGCCGGGGCCTTGCCAGATGCGAGGCGGTGAACAGGCGTTTTCAGGATCTGGAGAAGAACTTCGGCATGCGGCCCTTTGAGCAGCACCCCGAGCGGCAATGGGTCAATGATCTGAAGGTGGTCGTCAATCTTCACGGTGTACATTGGACAGGATACGTGTACCTGACCTACGCACAGCAGGAGGAGGCGCTGCGTGAAGTCTGCAAAATCATTCCCGGGAAGCATGTGCTCGCGTTCCTGCCTGCCTGGGAAGGCCGCTACTACAACCAGTCCCCAGCAATGGGCCCGGCACCGGAACTGGGCGGCAGCGAAGGCCTTAAAGCGCTTGTGAAGACCGCGCACAGCCTTGGTGCGCACATCATCCCCATGCTGGACGGCCCGAACCTGGCAACCGAATCCTTCCTTAAAGAACATGGTTTGATGGATGCGCGGCTGAAATCGGAATACGGCGACGGAAAGGTTCAAAACTGGGTGGACTGGAATTCCGATCTGTTCTATGAAAAAATGGGCTGGCTGGTGAATTTCGGACATCCGGGGTTCAGGAGCAAGCTTGTTGATATCTGCTGCGGCCTGCTTCAAGAATACGGATTTGACGGCGTTTTTCTGGACGGCGCGATCCGCTGGGAAAACAGCCCCGATTACTCCCCTTATGAGGGCATGAAGACATGGGGAGCCGCGATGCACGAAAGATTTCCGAATGCCCTGCTCATGGGCGAGGACGGATATGACCTTTTGTGGGATGTTTTCGGTCTGTTCGCCACCTTCATGCAGCCCTTGGGTTTGGAAAACGCCATGCTCCGCTACACGCGGCAGAGCTGGTATCTGGCTTACCCCGCGCCTGGCGGGAGCGGCGGCATCCACGAGCAGGCCTGGTACTCACCCACCGATAACGGCCTTATGGAACAGTACATCATCCCGACCTTCGCGATCGTTGGCGACACGCTGGCAAAGCACCGCGAATCCATGACAAGTGCCCTTCAAAAGGCGGCGAAGTGGGAACTGGGCAAACATCAAGTATAGTTCATTGTGTATAAAGGGGGAAGACGATGGATCATCGGATGGCGGCAAGGCTTGACGGCGGCAGATCGAAGCTCATCAACATCGCCTGGCCTTATGACAAGTATCCCGACATGAAGGAATTCCTTGCCCATGCGAAGATCACGGTATTGGAAGGGAACGGGCCTGGCATGCTGACCAACCTGCATGCCACATCCTTTTACAAACGCGGTTCACACGGCCAGGACCAGCAGGCCGGCGACGCATTATGGCTGACCGTGTATTACAACCATGAGGAAAAACCATCCGTTGACATGCCTCTCATGGATTTTTTCGCGGACGCCTCCAGCCGATCGGACCCGTTTGCCACCGTCTATTTCTCCAAGGTCAAGCATTCCCACAACCTGTATATGGTCATGCCCTACCGCGAGCACATCAAGGTGGAAATCGAAAACCGGTCGGATTATGACCTCTTTGGCTATATGACCATTCAGGCCGAGGAGATGGACCGGTGGGATGCGGCGCTGGGACATTTGACGGTGGACTGGCGGCAGGGCCGCATCCGTATTCCCGAGGAGAAGCTGCTTCTGCTCGACATACAGGGCAAAGGCGCGCTGGCAGCCCACTGGCTGGAGCTGGAGGCGGATTGCATCCTTTGCAAAAACGGCGAATACCTGTGCGAAGGCAACGATGAGATCTATGTGGACGGGGAAACGGAACCTTCCCACGAATGCCTGGGAACCGAGGATTTTTACGGGTATTCCTGGGGCTTTCACGGCGTGCAGTCCGACGGGCGCGCCGCCATCACACACGAGCAGGAGCTGCCTCATGGGGGCGTGGCGCTGACGATGCTGCGCTGCAGGCTGGAAGACAGGATAAGCTTTCAAAAAGGCATGCGGCTGGTCATCAACTACCAGCATGAGTATTATTCCTCATTGTCCGCAAACCGGCGCCACACGGAGAACATGAAGGTGAATTTTTTCGTCAAATACCGCAGCGCCTGCTATTGCTATCAAATGAAATAGGGATCAGCGCGCACGCATGTACAGAACAGGTACGGGAAAGTGTGCTGGAAAACCTGTCCGTCTTTGCGCCGGGCGGCGGGTATGTCTTCGGTGCGATCCACAACATCCTCCCCAACGTGCCCCCGCAGAATATTGAGGCGATGCTTCAGGCGGTCAGGGGGTTTGAGGGGGGATGATTTTTCATGCATGCCGAAGGGTCTTTGCACTTTGTTTTCATCACGCTTTGCAGGGAGCAGGTGTTTTTCATCCCTGTCCGCCGGGAAATGGAGGACGCGGGCGCCAATTGGACGTGGTTTGTACGTTTGACGGGTCCGAGGGTGCCGATCACAAAGCGCAGCTTGCCGTGTTTGAAAGCGCTTTAAGCGGCAGGTACGACGGCATCGCGCTGAACCACGGTATCGAAAATTACAGCTATGCAAGATGACTTTTTCCGTATACGATATACAGTAGTATATTATCATTTACAGCCTTTGGGAACGGAACACAATGAAAAAGGAGAACCGTCGTGCAAATGAAACCAACCTTTAATAACTGGCATATCCGCGTGGCCGAAGGCCTGATGGACAGGGAGCAATTGCTTGCCAGCCACTGGTCCTACGATTTTGGCGTTGTATGGAACGGTATGGCAACGCTGTTTGCGCTGACGGGCGATGAAAAATATGAAAGGTATATCAAGGATGGCGTGGATTCCTTTTTGTCAGCCGACGGCAATGATATTCGCGGCTATAACATGGAGGAATACAACCTGGATTATTTGTGCAACGGGAAGCAGCTTCTGTACCTGTATGAAAAAACGAAATCCCCAAGGTATGAGGCTGCCATCCGCCTGCTTTTGAAGCAGATGGATAAGCAGCCCCGCACCGCCCAGGGAGGATTCTGGCATAAGCTGATATATCCCCAGCAGGTGTGGCTGGACGGGCTTTACATGTATGCGCCGTTTTATGCAAGAGCCGCAAAGCTGTACGGCAGGGAAGACTGGTTTGACGATATCGTGAAGCAATTTTTGCTCATCAGAGAGCGTGCCAGGGATGAAAGAACCAACCTGTGCCGCCACGCCTGGGACGCCGTATCCGCCCAGTCCTGGGCCGATAAAGAAACAGGATGTTCAAAACATGTATGGGGCCGGGCCACCGGCTGGTATATGGCCGCCATCGTGGATACGCTGGACTTTCTTCCCAAGGAGCATAAGGGACGCGGGCCGCTTCTTGAGCTTTTCAATGAGTTGGCGGAGGCGGTGTGGAAGGTGAGGGACAAAGAAGCACAGGTCTGGTTCCAGGTGCTGGATGCGCCGGGCCGGGCCGGGAACTATTTGGAGTCCTCCTGTACCAGCCTGATCCTATACGCCCTTGCTAAGGCGGCCCGCCTGGGGCTGATCTCCTGCATTGGCAGGGAAGGGCTTATTTCCTCCTACGCCGGGGCGGTGGAGCAGTTTATAGAAATTCTGCACGGGCAAGCCATAGTCACCAAGTGCTGCCAGGTGGCCGGCCTGGGAGGCAGGCACAACCGCGACGGCACCTAT
This sequence comes from Bacillota bacterium, assembly GCA_023411395.1. GTDB lineage: Bacteria > Bacillota > Clostridia > Christensenellales > Aristaeellaceae > JAEWAH01. Next base: position 21,606 of record JAEYOV010000050.1, on the reverse strand, counting down.
GCCTACTACATGAGTGAGCCGATTGTCGCCAATGATCTGAAAGGAACAGGCGCCTTTATTCAGGCCGCCTGCGAGATGGAGGGGTTTGGATTTTAGCCTGGCTTTATGGTATACGCGCTTTTCATGGCGCTGCCTTATTCCGCCGTTCTCCTGTATTCCGCGGGGCATATTCCGTTTTCCTTCCCGAACACACCAGGGGCGGATTCCGGCAGAGATACAATCAATTACAAGTGTTTGGCACTTTTAAAGCAGGCCGTTCTTTTTTAGCACATTCTCGATGATGCCGACAGCTTCGTCGATGAGTTCCTCGGTGAAGGTGGCCATCAGGCTCAGGCGAAGCATGCAGCCGTTTTCGGGCGCGGCAGGCGGGAGCACGGCGTTGACGTACACACCGGCATCGTATATCTCTTTGGCGATCGTAAGCGTGGTAACCATATCATTCGTGTTGATGGCGATGATGGGCGTGGGAGAATCGACAATGTTAATGTTCCGCGAGGTCAGAGCGCGCTTCATATAGCGTGCCATCTCGTTTAGCCGCGCCACTCTTTCCGGATGCATCATGATAACCTCAAGCGCCGCGAGTGCAGCGGCACAGGATGCGGGTGGGATAGAGGCGGAGAAGATAAATGGGCGCGACTTGTGCCGTACATAGTTGGCAACGACGGATGAGGATGCCATAAATCCGCCCAGGCTGGCGAGGGATTTGGAGAAGGTGCTCATGATGATGTCGACCTCGTCCTCAAGTCCGAAATAGGAGCCCGTGCCCCGGCCGCCTTCGCCGATCACGCCGAAGCCGTGAGCGTCATCCACCAGAAGCTGCGCATTGTATTTCTTTTTGAGTTCCACGATCTCGGGCAGCTTGCAAATGTCGCCGCTCATGCTGAAAACGCCGTCCGTCACAATCAGCTTGCCCGCCTTGGCTGGCAGATCGGCCAGCGCAGCTTCCAGGTCTTCCATGTCGGAATGGCGGTAGCGTACCATCCGGCTGTAGCTCAGCTTGCAGCCGTCGTAAATGCTGGCATGGTTTTCCGCGTCACAGATGGCGTAATCGGTATGCCCGCACAGTGCGCTGATAATTCCCAGATTCGTCTGGAAGCCCGTGGAAAAGGTAACGGCAGCCTCCTTGTGGACGAAGGAGGCGATTTCATTTTCGAGTTTCACATGAAGATCCAGCGTGCCGTTGAGGAAGCGCGAACCGGAGCAGCCCGTACCATATTTTTCGATCGCCCCTATGGCGGCACGCTTGACTTCCTCGTGATTGGTAAGACCCAGGTAGTTGTTTGAGCCGAGCATGATCCGGCGCTTGCCTTCCATGATGACTTCATTGTCCGGGCGGGATTGGAGTTCGTGGAAGTAAGGATACAGGCCCATTTTTTTTACTACTTCTACATCGTGGAAATTCTCGCATTTCGTAAATACTGACATGGCCATCCCCCAGTCCGCAAATAATTGCAGAATAATAAAGACATATTAGCATAAAGCCAAAGATTTTACAAAGACATTTCTTTGCTTTTTCACAGACTGCTTTGCTTTTCAAGGCTTCAGCGGATCGTTATGCGGTTTTATGAGCTGACTGGGGCGAAAATGCCTATGCCCGTGTAGGTCCCGGATCAAGCGGATAGGGGTTTTTGATCAGAAAAGAAGTGCTGCCGGCAAGGCTTGATGGCATTTCTTCCGGGCGGCGTATTACGGGTCAGGCATTTTCCAGCCCGCCGCGGTATAGAATATTGGTCGCCACATAGGTGACTTCCCAGGGCGCATCAGGATAGTCCGCGTGGAACATCAGCTTGCGGGCCAGGCTTTTGCCAAGCATGGCGGTTTCCACATTCACCGTGGTAATCCGCCCGGCGACATTTGCGTATTCCGGGTTGTTGTCAAACCCCGTCAGGACAAAGCCGTCCGGCTGCCTGCGCCCCGTTTCCTGAAGGTAACGGCTTACAAAGTGGGCGATAAAGTCGCTGGGGCAGACAAATCCATCCGGCCATGCCTTGAGCCCGGATAAAAAATGGCTGATCTGTTCATAGTGGCTTTTCAGGCCAATGGGCCCCGTCATGCAAAGGGCGGGGTCTATCGGAGTGTGCAGCATCCTGTGGGCATCCAGAAACCCTTGATAACGGTCAAAATTTGTTTGCGCATAATTGACATCCCCGATAAAGCCTAGTCTTTTCCGGCCGTTTGATAGCAGCTTTGCCGTAATTTCCAAGATGCGGGTGCGCCCCTCCAGAATCACAAGATCCCCGTTGAGATCCGATGGCGCAATGGCCGGAACAGTATCCAGAAATACCTTGGGCAACGGCTGTGCTGTCAGAAGGCGCAGAAGGTTTTCATTGTAAACATTCAGCACGATGAAGCCATCAATGGATTCCGCGCTCAGGGAAGACGGAAGGGAAAAGCCTTCCCGGGAAGCTGTGGGCATATAGGTATACATCAGGTTGATGCCATGGATGGCAAGCTCCTTGGCAATATGATGGATAATTTGCATCCAGAAGGATGAGGATTCAGGGCGCGATACCACTATGGAAAACGTACGGTCCGCCGCCGTTTTCACCTGGCTTTGCGTTGATGGGAGGAACCCCAATTCAGCGGCTTTGCGCACAATCTCCTGGCGCATCTCATCGGATACGCCGGGACGTTTATTCAGCGCTTTCCATACCGTGATCCTGGATACGCCGACGGCGTCTGCCAGGCCTTGCATCGTCACTTTTCCCATTTGCTTCCCTCGCTTCGTTCTGATAAGACAAGCATACTACAAACATTTCATAAAGTCAACAATTAAATTAACATTGTTAACTTAAAAGAAATCGGGATACTGGGGAAGTATAGACAGAATGAACATGTATTTTTCGAAAAATTAAAAATAATGCCTATTTACCTCTTGCAATCGCATTGGCGCCGTGTTATACTTTCAAGCAACGGTAAGCATCGTTGTTAACTTTTATGAATCACAAGGCTTGATGTTAACGCAAATAAGTAACTGATGTTAATTTCATGGAGGGTGATGAAGCAGTATGCTGGGAAAAAGGCAGGAAATGGCCGGCACATTATCCGTCCGCCCTTACAAATCAAGGAAGAAGAAATGGACAAAGGAAGATACGGAACTGGCATTGCTGGGCTTTCCCACGTTCATGTGGTATGCGCTTTTCTGCTATCTTCCCATGTTCGGGCTGCTGATAGCCTTTAAGGATTACCATATTTTCCCCCAGCAGACCTTCCTTGAAAACCTGAGGGACAGCAATTGGGCGGGCTTTAGCAACTTTACTTTCTTTATCAAAAACAATGCCTTCCTGATGCTGCTGCGCAATACGCTTTTATACAATGTGGTGTTTATCATACTTGGCACCCTCATCCCCGTCAGCCTGGCTGTTACAATCAACGAGGTCTATTCCAGGCGCAAATCCAAGGTCTACCAGACGATGATGTTCTTCCCGTACTTTATGTCCTGGGTGGTCATCAGCTATTTTGTATTCGCTTTCCTGAACACGGACAGGGGGCTTCTAAATTCCATCGTAAAGCTGTTTGGCGGGGAAAAGGTCAACTGGTATGCCACGCCTACATACTGGCCCTTCTTCTTTACCCTCCTGGCCATGTGGAAAAGCGTGGGCTACAGCATGGTGGTGTACCTGGCTAGTATTACGGGCATCGATCAAACGCTCTATGAGGCCGCCATGCTGGATGGCGCCAGCAAGTGGCAGCAGGCAAGGTTTATCACGCTGCCGATGCTGAAAATGATCATCATTGTCATGTTCATCTTAAGTGTCGGGCGCATCTTCTATTCCGATTTCGGCCTGTTCTACCAGGTGACGCAGGGCGTGCCAAACTCGTTGTACAAGGTGGCATCCACCTTTGACACCTATGTGTATATGGCGCTGCAAAGCAATGCGCCCATAGGCAAGACGGCGGCGGCTTCCATGTTCCAATCCGTTGCCTGCTGCATCACCATCCTCCTGGCAAACTTTATCGTTACTAAGATCGATAAAGACAGCGCCGTATTTTAAGGAAAGGAGAGTGCGACATGGAAACGGCTGAAAAGCGGAGCCAAAGGGGCCCCTCGCGGATGAACCGCATCAAACCAGGCACAAACCTATCATTCAATCTTTTGTTTGTGCTGTTGGCCGCCTGCTGCATTCTTCCCGTGATTTTTGTCTTTATGATTTCCGTATCGTCGGAGGAGTCCATCCGTCAGGTCGGCTACAGCTTCCTTCCTGTAAAGTTTTCGGGCAGCGCCTACAGGTTTTTGTGGAATGAGCGCAATATGATTTTGAGCGCGCTGTTTATATCCGTATCTGTTACGTGCGTTGGCACGCTTCTGGGTTTGATTCTGAACACAGCCATGGGCTATTCTCTGTCCCGCCCCAATTTCCGCCTGAAATCCTTTTACACCTGGGTCATTTTTATCCCCATGCTCTTTGGCGGCGGAATGTTTGCCAGCTATGTGGTCAACGCGAACATCCTTAATCTGCGCAACACCATCTGGGCATTGATTCTGCCGCTTCTGGGGTCCTCCTACAACATTGTGATCTGCAAAACCTTTTTCAAGAGTACCATTCCAGACAGCGTCATTGAATCCGCAAAGATCGACGGAGCGTCACAACTTAGGACATACTTAAGCATCGTTCTGCCTGTATCAAAGCCATTACTTGCCACCATCAGCCTTTTTTTGAGCTTCGGCTATTGGAACGACTGGTTTCAATCCTCCCTATATATTTCCAAAGCCAACCTTTTATCCCTTCAGGCGCTCTTGAACAACATCATGCGTGCGCTGACGTACATTGCCAACAATCCCACCGCCGGCCTTACCCTGCAGCAGTACCGCAACCAGATGCCAAGCGAATCCGTTCGCATGGCCATCGCTATCGTGATCGTAATCCCCATCGCGTGCGCGTATCCGTTCTTCCAGAAATACTTCATTTCGGGACTGACGATCGGCGCGGTGAAGGGTTAACGAAAATAAAAAAAGGAGCGAACAGTATGAAGAAGGTTCTGGCTCTGGTTCTGGCTCTGACCATGCTCTTGTGCATGGTGAGCTTCGCAGCCGCGGAGGATGTCGTCACCCTGCGCTGGGTCGCGGTGGGCAGCGGCATGCCAACCAACTACGATGCCTGGCTGGAGAAAGTCAATCCCTACCTTAATGAGAAAATCGGCGTGAACATCGGCATGGAGGTTGTCTCCTGGGGCGACTGGGGCAACCGCCGCGGCGTGATCGTGAACACCAACGAACCCTACGACATCATCTTCGGTGACATGAACACGTACAACACGGATGTGAGGCTGGGCGCTTACCTGGACATTACCGACCTTGTGCCCACCGCTGCACCCACGCTGAAGGCGATGCTTCCCGAAAGCTACTGGGACGCCTGCCGCATCGACGGCAGGGTATACGCCGTACCTACCTACAAGGACAGCTCCCAGAGCCAGTATTTTGTCTGGGATCAGGCCTTGCTTGACGAGCTGGGGCTGGACGCTACCGGTGTCCACGACCTCAAGGACGCCACGCCCCTGCTGACCGCCATCAAGGAACATACGGGCGAAGCCTCCTTCCCGCTCGCCACCAGCAGCACCGCCTCCTATATCCTGTTCCAGTATGACCAGATGAACACGGGCCTTCCCGCAATCGGTGTGCGCTATGACGATCAAAGCGCCAAGGTCGTGCCCATTTATGAGCAGGCAGACATCATGGAGTCTCTGAACACGCTGCATGAATGGTACAATGCGGGCATTATCAACTCCGACGCCTCTACGCGGCCTGAGGGCCCCTCCTACCGGCCGTGCTTCATCGCCCAGGGCTGGTCCGGCGCGGCAAAAACCACCTGGGGCCCCGGCATGGGTGTGGAAGCGGTCGCCTATCAGTACAAGGATACCATCGTTTCCAACGAAACGGTTCGCGGTTCCCTCAACAGCGTTTCCGTCAACAGCGCTCATCCCGAAAAGGCCCTGGCCTTCCTGGAGCTGATCAACACCGATTCCTGGGTGCGCGACTCCTTCTACTACGGCCTGGAGGGCGACAACTGGCAGTATACCGACAGCGGCCGCGTGCACAAGAACAATTCCGAATGGACCATGGCCGGCTACACCCAGGGCACTTTCTTTATGGTGACTCCCACCGATGATGTGGAGTTCAATCAATGGGACGAAGTGAAGGCCCTGAACGAATCCGCCAAGCCCTCCGTGCTGCTGGGCTTCACCTTTGATACCTCCAAGGTTCAGGATCAGATCGCTGCCTGCACCGCGATCCACCGGCGCTACAGCGGCGAAGTTCTGACCGGCGTCGCCGACCCTGCTGTCGCCGTCCCCCAGATGATGCAGGAAATGCGCGACGCAGGCTTTGAAGAGATTGCCGCCGAGGCTCAGGCGCAGGTGGATGCCTTCATGGCTGCCAAGAAGTAAGCTGATCATTCTTTGACCAATATGTAAATCGTTCGCCCGCGGGCATGGCGTCGCCTTGGGGAACCATAAAAGGTTTTCTGAGCCCTCCTTCGCTGCCCGCGGGCATTCATTCAGGATTGTTACCAAGAAAAGCGGAGGAATCGACCATGGCAAAGCTCATTGGCCAGGCGCTGCAGGGCATCCCCTGGCAGGACAAGCCGCTTCATGAAACAGGCCCCGTATGGCGTTATCGCGAAAACCCCATCATCGGACGGAATGGAAACAAGCGCGCCAACAGCGTTTTCAACAGTGCCATAGTGCCCTTTGGGAATGGCTTTGCCGGCGTCTTCCGCTGTGACAGCCGCTCCATCAGCATGGATCTATTCACGGGAAAAAGCCAGGATGGGCTTCATTGGCAGATCGAGGATGAGCCCATCCAGTTCCAGGGCGCGGATGATGCGGTTAACCCGAAGGAATACCGCTATGACGCCCGAGTCTGTAAAATCGAGGATACATATTATATCACCTGGTGCAACGGCTATCACGGCCCTACCATTGGCGTGGCCCGCACGCAGGATTTCAAGACTTTTACGCAGCAGGAGAACGCGTTCCTGCCCTGCAACCGCAACGGCGTGCTCTTCCCCAGGAAAATCAACGGCATGTACATGATGTTAAGCCGCCCCAGCGATAACGGCCATACGCCCTTTGGGGACATTTTTGTAAGCCAGAGCGCGGATATGGAGTTCTGGGGCCGCCACCGCTTTATGATGGGCCCCGTCCGGGGCAATGAATCCGCCTGGCAGTCCACCAAAATCGGCCCCGGCCCCACGCCCATTGAGACGGATGAAGGGTGGCTGCTCATCTATCACGGCGTGATCACCACCTGCAACGGATTTGTATACCGCATGGGCAGCGCCATTTTGGATATTGACAAGCCATGGATCGTTAAATATCGTTCTAAAGATTACATTTTGGCCCCCATGGAGCTGTACGAGTGCGTGGGCGATGTGCCTAACGTGGTATTTCCCTGCGCGGCGCTCAGCGACGCTTCCACCGGGCGCATCGCCATCTACTACGGCTGTGCCGACACGGTGACAGGCCTTGCCTTCACCACCGTGGACGAACTTATACGCTACACCAAAGAGCATTCGTGACAATGGGGAGAGGGTACAAGCGGGCGGCACTGTAACCTGGCCCGGGTGAATGGCTATGTCTTTATCAGCTTAAAGCCATCCTCTCATAGCGTATGAGCAGATCTTCTACATCATATTCCTTCGGCCCGTTGTGGAAGGAAAGTACCCTGCCCCGGAACGGCTCATACCACTTGGGTTCCAGGGCTTTCATGCCGTAGCTTGCTCCGGCGATGGACCCGGCGGTGGCCGCCGTACAGTCGTTGTCATGGGCCATGGCCACGGCGCTGGCGATGACCTTTCCAATATCATCCCCGCCCAGCCGCAAGGCGAACACCGTCAGGCAGGCGTTGTTGATGGTATGCACAAAGTGCATGCCTGGGTATTTTGCGTCCACCAGTTGGGCGGCGTGGCGGTAATCCTTTACACCGGTTTCAAGCGCCCAGCGCAGCCCCTGGGCCAGTTCGCAACCGGCGGGGATGTATTGAAGGCCGTCCCGCAGCGCCTGATTTGCATCGGATGATTCAAAAGCCATGGCAATCACGGCGGCAAAGTACATGGAGCCGTAGATGCCGTTTTTGCGGTGGGAGATATAGGCGTCGGTATACGCCATTTCCGCTGCCTTTTTCGGGTCGCCGGGGGCCATATAGCCGTACCCGTCGCAGCGGATGTCCGCGCCAATCCACTCATCGTAAGGATTATCCACCTCGGCGGCCTTTTCCGCCGGAACGCCGTTTTTCAGGTTCTTCAGCGCTACATCCTCCGCCGTATAGGCCAGGGTGATATATTTGAGCCACGCTCTTTTCACGTCTTCCAGCGTAAAATCCTTTCCATGCCCCTCCTCCGCGATCAGAAGCGACAGGATCGTATAGCTGACGTCGTCGTCGCACGGGACGCCGCAAAGATTGGGCCTGGTGTAATCGGAAAACTTGCTGTACAGATAGCGGATGTCGTTTGGGTTGGGCATAACGGGCCAGTAATCGTCAAGCGGATACGTTATGCCCAGCTCCCTGGCATAGCTTTCTATTTTATCCACGTTCCAGCCTTCCACGGGCGCGCCCAGAATACAGCCCGCAAACCTGCCCAGCATGGCCGCCCGCAATTTGTCCCTGTAAACTTCGAGGCTGATTTTCATGACGGTTACACACCTTTCCTTGATCCATGGTCAGCATCAGCTTGTACTTGAAGGCACCCGTCGCAAATTTGAAAGGCTTCCGCGGCATCCTGAAGCGGGAGCTGCCGGTAGGCCAGCTCCTCGTCGAATTTCAAAAGCCCGCGCCCAGCGCTTCGCCGCATAGCGCGATGCTGTTTCCACGATCCAAATTGCAAGCCTATAGCTGGAGGACGGAATTGCCGGGCACCATCTGCGCCGATAACTCGATGATCTGATTCCCCTTAGGCGGGTCGTCGGATAAGCGCCTGAGCATTGTCTCGGCGGCGCACACGGCAAAATCCCGCATGGGCTGAATGATCATGGTCAGACGCGGCTTGACAATCTGCGCCAGGGGCAGGTTGTCAATGCCGATCAGCGAGATATCCTCGGGGATCCTGATCCCGAGCTCGTTGATGGCCATGATGGCGCCAAGCGTCAATTCATAATTGGCCGTAAACAGCGCCGTCGGCCGCAAAGTGCCGCCCAGCATTTTCTTGGCCGCCCGGTAACCGCCGTCCACGGAAAATTCTGTATTTATCAGCCATTCCTCGCGAGGGGATATGGAGTGCTTCTCCAAATATTCAGTGAATCCCAGCCGGCGGTTGCGCATGGTATATATGGCCTGCTCGCCGCAGATGATTCCGATTTCCCGGTGTCCTTTTTGAACAAATTCCTGCGCCGCCAGCGCGCCCGCGCTGCTGTTGTCTAACAGAATCGCGTCTGTTTTGAAGTCTGTGACCAGCCGGTCCACCAGCACAACCGGGACGCTGCGCGCTGCTGCGAGCTGCAGGTGCCTGCCCGTTTTGTCCAGGGGGATGGTGATCACGCCGTCCACCATTTTATCCAGGAGAAAGGTGAGCGCTTCCCTTTCCACTTCTTTTTTTTGATGGCAGTCGCAAACAATGGCGCTGTATCCCTTGGTGCGCAGCACATCGCAAACCTCTCCCATGATGGTGGTATGAAACGTGCTGTTCAATTCCGGGATCAGCAGGCCGATCGTACGGGATTTACGGCTTTTCAGCCCCCGGGCATACTCGTTCATACGGAAGTCCAGCTTCTCTATGGCCTTCTCTATGGCCTTCCGGTTTTTTTCCCGCACGCTGATGCCGTTGAAATAATTCGAAATGGTGGACAGGGACAGCCCCGTCATCTTTTGAATGTCCTTGTATGTTGCCGCCATGCCGCGTCCACCTTCCGACATTTTTCACAAGTATACAATGAATCAGGCGAAACCGCAACATTACGGCTTCCGCTCCGCCGCGTCACAAAGTGCCGCCATACAGCAAGTATATTTTATGGGCAGCGCATCGGTGCCATCTATGTCTCTTATAAAAATACATAAACGCTTCGCGTCTGTCCTTCGTTTAATTGACGGCAGGCGAAACGTATATCAGGCATGAATGCCATTATAAAGCCTTAACGCATTTTTACTGCGGGCACGTGATGAATGCCTGTTCAGAATTCCTTGATTTTTGCAGCGGCGTCATTCAGGGCGCAAAGCGCCTGCGGATCCGTTTCCACCTTGCATTGGGCCTTCAGGTACGCCTTGGCATGGGGATTTCTTGTCTCCCCAAGGGCTTTTGCCGCCGCGGTGCGGATCGCAGCGTCCTGATTTCTCACCAGCAAAACAAGGTAGTTGAATCCGTCATCGCCTCTTGTTTTTCCAAGGCCGGCAATGGCCGCCAGCCTGCATTCCATATCCTTGGATTCCGCCAGCTTGATGAGCGCATTTTCGTTCCCCTTGCTGACCGCCTTTTCGACCTTGGCCATTTTGCTTTCAAACATGATGACACTCCCCTTCATGCTCTCTTTGATAGTATACTGCGGGGGGCTTAATGTAAGAACAAATATCTTGTCCTGCCAGTTCCGCTTGACCCGCCTGGCTGATTTTCTCTCTGAACAGGCGGCTTTTCAAAACAGTAAGCGCATTGCGCGCATTGCCCGAATCTGTTATGATGACAGCAGAAAATATCGAGCACGATAGAAGGCCGGTGCGCTGATGAAGCTGTCGCTTCGCAAGAAAATCATGTTGAGCTATACCCTTTTGGTGATCATCGGCATCTCCATCAGCTCTGTGATTTTCATTTATTCCCGTGATTTTGTAACCAACCGTTCCATGCAGGACATTGCGCTGGAATCCATTGCGGCCGACAACCGCACGTTTGATACGACGCGCCAATATATCCACAGCATGTCCTTGTCCATCATCGCGAACCAATTGGTGCAAAACGCGCTGACGGAATACAATTGGGAAGCGGACCGCATAACGCAGCGGTATGTGATGGAAGCGGTCAACCTGGACCCCATTGTATCCTCCACCTACATCTTCAGGACGGATGGCGTCCTCTATTATTCGGACAAGGAGACGCTCAAGCCCATTACCTATTCCGCCATCCTGGCAACGCCGGTTTATCAGACCATTGCGGCGCGCAACGGCGGATACGTTGTGACACGCAATGCGGGCGGGCTCATCCGTGGCGGCAACCAGTATTTTTCGTTCATGCGGATCATCAACAGCCTCAAGACACTCCGGCCCATCGGCCTTCTGTGCATCAACGTGGAGTTTGAAAAAATATTCAATCCAAGAAAAGAGCCCATACAGATCCTGGATGACGGAGAAGGCACGCTGGTGCTGTGGAACAATGAAAACGGGATCGTCGATCCAAAAAGCGTGGCGTCCCTGTTCCAGGGAGAGGATACGTTTTCGGTCATCCGGCACAGCCAAAACAAGAATTATGTACTGGTCGGGATCAAGAACCACGATTTGTCCATGACGTTTGTGCGATGCATCCCGGTATATGACGCCCCGCTACCCCTGAGCACGTATACGACCATCATCGCGCTCACGCTTCTGCTAAATGGCGTGCTGTTTATCTTCGGCTCCTTTTGGATATCCAAGTATATTTCAACTCCGGTCAAAACGTTGATCGAAGCCATTGAAGGCGTGTACAACGGCAATTTCAATTACGTCACCACCATCAAAACGCGGGATGAAATCGGACGTTTCCAGGATGTTTACAACACTACCATCAAAAAAATTCAGCAGCTTATTTCAGATATCATTGAAGAACAAAAGGCACTCCGGCGCGCCGAACTGGAAATCACCATCGCGCAGATTAATCCCCACTTCCTGTACAACACGCTCAACACCATCAACTCGCTGGCCGTGATGGGAAAGACGGCCGAAGTTTCCGAAACCATCAAGGCGCTGGGCGATTTTTATAAAAACAGCCTGAGCAATGGTGAAGATTTGATCACGCTGGAAAAAGAGCTTGAGTCCATTCATTCCTATATCTACATCCAGCAGCTTCGCTATGCGGGTCTGTTCCGGATGGAATATGATGTGAAGCCGGAAGCGCTGTCTGTGCGTGTGCCCAAAATGATTTTGCAGCCGCTGGTGGAAAACGCCATCTATCACGGCATCCGCATGAGTGTGGAGGGAGACGGGCTCATTTTGATCAAAGCCTGGGTGGAAGCAAACGATTTGCGGATAGAAGTCACCGACAACGGAAACGGCATGTCTGGGGAACGTCTGGAGGAAGTCCGCAAAGGAAAGAGCATAGGCCTTGGCGCAACAATGCGGCGCATCGCCATCGCCTGCGGGGAGGGCAGCGAATTCAAGATTCAAAGCACGCTTGGCGAGGGCATCACCATTTCCATCAAAATGACCAGGGGGCTTTAATGTATGCTGAAACTGAAAGTTATGATCGTGGAAGATGAATCGCTGGAAAGGATGCTGCTCAGGCGGTATTTGGAGGCGGAGGCTGATACATACGAGGTGGTGAAGGAGGCTTCTTTCGCCCTGGAAGCTTTGGAATACCTGGACGAGCACACGGTCGACATCGTGATTACGGATATCAATATGCCTGTAATGGACGGACTTGCAATGGCGCAGCGCATATTGAAAATGGACGATAATGTGCAGGTGATTGTCATCACCGGTTACAACGACTTTGACCATGCGCAGCGCGCGATCAAGATCGGCATCGTCGATTACCTGGTGAAGCCCGTGGACTTTAAGGAGTTTTCGGCCATCCTTTCCAATGTGCGGGAAAAGATATTATCAAGGCAAAGCGGCACTGTTGAGAGCACGGAAATTGAGAGCCAAATCGCACAAAGCATGCCCGCCTTGCGCGACCGCTTCCTGCATGAACTGCTGACAACGCCGATGGACCCGGCGGTATGCCGGGAGAGGCAATCCTTTTTCAAGCTTCATCTGGCCGGAGATTGTTTTCAGGCAGGCGTGGTGATGCTTCTTCAAAACGACCTGGACACGATGCAGCAATTGTTTACCTTGTTTTCAATTGGGAATATGGCCAGGGAGACGATGGAATCGGTTCATACCTGTCTTGCGGAAGGCAACCAGCTTGTACTGCTTTGCAGTTGCGCCAAAGAACATCCGGCGGACTTTGATTCGCTGAAACGTGTTCTGGACGGCACGCTGGATGTAGCATATGCCATGGGCGCAGGATCCATGGCGGAAGGCACGGAGAATATCCGCCTGTCGTATGCCCAGGCTCTGCGTGCCGTCCATTGCCATACCTTTCTTGGCGCCCATCAGGTCATTTACTATCAGGACCTGGGCATTGTGGAGGACAAGTTAACCTCAGTGGAGCCCATGCAAATGGCCATGGCGGAATTGGAACAGGTGGGATTTTTTTTAAGGGGCGGCATGAGTGCAAGCGTGCGCGCATGGGTGGAGCAGCACTTTCATAGCGGCGCGCAAAACATTGACAATGCGCGCCTGCGCGCGGTGCAGGTGATTACCAGCCTGTACATGATGCATATGGAGCCTTTCATGAATGTGAAGGACAGGATCGCTCAAACGTTTGACCTGGCATCGGTGGCGGAAATCCGAGATTTCCTTTTGACACTGATGGGCGAAGCCACCAGCACGCTGGAGCGCATCCGCACAAGCACGGTTTCCAGGCAGATTCAAAGCGTCGTCGATTTCGTGCAGACCAAGCTTTCGGATCCCTCCCTTTCACTGCACGAAACCTCGAAGCATTTCTACTTCAATGCATCGTATTTAAGCCGCATCTTCAAGCAGCACACAGGTATGTCCTTTCGTGAGTTTGTTAACAAACAGCGCATTGAACAGGCGCGCAAATACCTGGACGACCCCAATGCGAAAGCCTATGAGGTCGGCGTACGCGTTGGCATAGACGACCCCAACTATTTCTCCACCCTGTTCAAGAAATATACGGGCATGACCATCAAGCAATACCGGGCCGGGTCAGAACATGGCTAAAAAGGTTGAAAAGCAGTCAAATAATTCAAGGTTGTGGTAAAATTTCTCCATGTATTTCTGGCGATTATTCATATATGATGAATTCACCAAATAAAACTCAATATGGAGGAGGTACACCATGAAGAGGTTTTCCCGAATCTTGGCTGTGACATTGGTTGCGGTCATGGCGCTCTCGCTGATGAGCGGGGCCGCTCTGGCACAGGAAAAGAAGACGCTCAACGTATGGCATCTGTGGACCACCGAATCCGACGCGAACGCGAAGTCCTTCAACATCGTTTTGAAGCAGTGGCAGGAACTGCACCCGGATGTGGAGGTTGTCATTGACGCCACCGAAAACGAAGCCTACAAGACCAAGCTCAAGACCGCCATGGCCGCCAACGAAGTGCCTGACGTGTTCTTTGCCTGGGGCGGCGGCTTCGCCAAGCCCTTTGTGGAAGCCGGCCAGGTGCTCGCGCTGGACGAATACCTTGCTGACGGCACCGGTGACCGCCTGCTGGGCGGTGCCCTGGACAATGTCACCTACGGCGGACAGACCTACGGCCTGACGTTCATCCAATGGGTAGGCACGCTGTACTGCAACAAGGAAATGTTCGATGCCAACGGCGTCGCCATTCCCACCACCAACGATGAGTTGCTCGCCGCTGTGGAAGCCTTCAAGGCCAAGGGCATCGTTCCCTTCACCGTAGGCGCCAAAGACGGCTGGCCGGCCATGTTCTACCAGAACGTGTACGCCGTGCGCACCGCCGGCGCTGCGCTTTCCAACGAGGCCCTCTCCGGCGCCACCACGTTCAATGCGCCCGAGTTCGTTGCATCCGCCAAGTACCTGGATGACCTGGTCAAGGCCGGCGCCTTTGATCCCGGCGCGCTGGCACTGACGTATGATGAAGCCAAGATCCCGTTCCTGTCGGGGCAAGTCCCCATGATCTATCAGGGCAGCTGGCTGGCAGGCGAGATTCAGGACCCGGCGCTGTCCCAGGTCGTGGATAAGGTCATCGCCGTGAACTGGCCTGGCATCGCAGACGGCAAAGGTGAAGCGACCCAGATCCTGGGCGGCGCCATCGACAGCCTGATGGTCAGCAACAACGCCAAGGATAAGGAACTGGCCGTTGAATTCGTAAAGTACATCACCGAGAACATGTCCCGCGAAAGCTTCAGGCTGGGCGCCGGCATCGCGACCTGGAAGATTGACATGACCGGCATCGAAGTGAGCGCGCTGGTGCAAAACATCATCGATTTCGCTTCCAAGTCCACCGGTTCCGTGCTCGCTTGGGATACCTTCCTCTCCGGCGAAGCCGCAGAGCGCCATAAGAGCCTTGTGCAGGAGATTTTTGCGGGCCAGAAGACACCCGAAGAATTCGCCGCTGAAATGGAGAAGCTACAAAAATAACTCTTCCTACCCAAAATCAAAGGTTCTCACATACGTGAACGCCTGACAGTCTGGCGCTATCCCCTACGGACCCGTTTCGTAGGGGATAGTGTCTAAAATACCAAATGGCGCTATAGGGGTTGATAAATTGGAAAAGGTCTTCAGAGACAAGCGGGCCATTGCGGTCTTTGTGCTCCCGGCTCTTCTTGTGTTTTCATCCGTCGTGATCCTGCCCATCGTTTTTTCGGGGTACTATTCTTTATTGGACTGGAACGGGGCCGGGAAAAGCACTTTTATAGGCCTTGCCAACTACGTGGAAATGTTCACAAATCCGTCCACCTATTTTGTCAAGGGCATCATCAATTCGGCTATCCTGGCCGGCCTGTCCATCTTTGTTCAGGTGCCGCTGGCGCTGGGCCTGGCACTTCTCATATCCCGCGGCGTAAAGTTTGAAGGCCTCTTCCGGAACGTGTATTTCATCCCTGTCATCATCTCCACCACGGTCATCGGCCAATTGTGGATGAAGATATATCACCCCAACAACGGCATGCTCAACATACTGCTTCAGAATATCGGGCTTGCGAGCTGGAAGCGCAGCTGGCTTGCCGATCCCGTTATTTCGCTGGGCGCGGTCTTTTTTGTGCTGATATGGCAATACATCGGCTATCATATGCTGCTGCTCTATTCCGCCATCAAGGCGATCCCCTCCTCGCTGTATGAGGCGGCCGAGATTGATGGCTGTTCCAAATCCCAAGTCTCCCGTCACATTTCCATTCCGCTTATCCTGCCAATGGTCAAGGTTTGCGCGACATTCGCGCTCATCGGGTCGCTTAAGACATTTGACCTCATCTATGTGCTTACCAAGGGCGGACCCATCCATGCCACCGAAGTGCCCACCACGCTCATGTTCGCCAACATATTTCTGAACTACCGCTATGGGATGGGAAGTTCCATGGCCATTTTCATCCTCTTGGAATGCCTGCTGTTCACCGTCTGTGTTCAGCGGCTGTTCAAGGTGGAAGACCTTGAATTTTAAGGAGGATGCACATGTACCGCTTCACAAGGACCACAAGAAAAGTCATCCTCTATACGGTGCTTGCCGCTATCGCGCTGGTGCAGCTTTTTCCGCTCTACTGGCTGTTTACATTCTCGCTGAAGGATAACCTGCAAATTTTCGGCAGCAACCCTTTGGGATTGCCAACCACCTATCACTTTGAAAACTTTGCGGACGTGCTGGAAAAGGGCAAGGTTGCGACCTTCCTGCTCAACAGCTTTTTGGTGACTGTCTCCACCATCTTCATTTCCACCATCCTCTCCACGATGGCGGCCTACGCCATTGCGCGCATGAAGTGGAAATGGAGCAACAGCACACTGCTCTTCTTCCTGATGGGCATGATGATTCCGCTTCACGCAACGCTTGTGCCGCTGTTTATATTCCTCAAGCGAACCAGACTGTATGATACGCCTTTCGCACTGATACTGCCCTACGTTGCTTTTGCGATACCAATGGCCATCTACATCTTTGTCGGCTTTTTCAAGACCATTCCGCGGGAAATGGAAGAGGCGGCATGCCTGGACGGCATGAGCATCTACGGTATTTTCGTCAAGATCATGGTGCCGCTCATCCGTCCGGCCATTGCCACCGTCGCGATCTTTACGTACTTAAGCTGCTGGAATGAATTGATGTTTGCCATCTCTTTCATCAGCAAACCCCAGTGGAAGACACTGACCGTTGGCATCATGGGCATGGTCGGCATGTATGCCACCAACTGGGGCGCGCTTGGCGCAGGCCTCGTCGTCGCCACGGTGCCCACGCTGATCATCTATCTTATGATGAGCGGTGAAATTCAAAAAAGCTTCACCACAGGCGCGCTGAAAGGATAAGTTTGCGTTAAAGCGAGTAAGTCCCTATTTCCCTGCCCCTGTCAACAAAATACCTGTAAATGTCATAGTCGACAGTTACCGGTATCGAGTGGTCGGAGTGGAGGCAGTAGCCAAAACCCGGCATCACAGCGGGTATTTTCTTTTGCAATTCCGCTTCCACACGGCTTACATCGTTTGTGTAAAGCTCGCGCACGTCCATGCCGCCCATCAAGGATAATCTGTCGCCGTAAAGCTTATTAAGCTTCAATACGTCCATCCCGGCCTTCACTTCAATCACCTGCAGGCAGTCGATCCCCGACTCGATCATATGTGGCACGAGCAACTCCACCATGCCGCAGGAGTGCATGATGACAGGCATGCCCTTCAAATGGGCGAAGGCGATCGTCTTTTTGTGGGATGGCTGAATGATTTCTTTATACATCGCCGGGCTCATGAACGGGCTGCCCTTGAAGCCCATGTCCTCATAGAACCAGATGCCGTCCGGGTAGCCTTCCCTGGCGAACAGGATTTCCATCAGGCTCAGCGTCAGCTCCGAGAAAACAGCGCACATATCCCTGACCCAGTCCGGATCCATCGCCATGCCCATGAGCATGTACTCATGCCCGCATACCGGATGCATCAATTCAAAAACATTCACCCCGCTCCAGCAGAAGAAACGGTTTTCCTTTGCGGCCAGCGCCTTTTCCCGGCGGTAGGCCTCAAAATTGATCCTGCGCTCATCCACTTTTATCAGCCTTGGCCGGATCAGTTCCTCCCAGGCTTCACGCTCTTTCACCGTGAAATCCACATGCTCCGGCGTCGTATCGTGCTTTTTATGGCGCCGGAGCTTCGCGCCGTTGCCATCCAGCGCCAGATAGGTTTCCTCCGTTTCCTCCAGAATGACCGGCTTGAAATCTAGGTCAGCCGTCATATTGAAACAAAAGCTCTCCCGCATGTCATAGTCGAAAAGCTGGGTGAAATCCGCGCCTTCCGGAACCCAGCCTTTTTCATGCCAGCCCTTGTACGTGTCGCCCCAGAAATGCTCGTAAACAGGTATCCTGTCCAGCGGTTTGCGTTTGAGAAAATTCCCGATGCGCTCAATCGAAGTCAGCGTATTCATATCATAGCTCCTATCCGTCACATGGTTTCTGCTGCCATTATATCATTTTTCCGCCGGTATCAATGATGATTATCAAATATGCGTGAAAAGTATACTGTTTTTGTGCAGAAAAGATAAATAACGGCACGGCGCAATTTGCTACTATTTATATAAATGGCGGCGGTTTAATTGAGGAGGAAGGATATATGAATCCTGAAATTGTTTTCTATGTGTCTGTGAATGGGAACGATGGCTGGAACGGAAGGTCTCCAGTCCGCGATGATTCCGGCGGCCCTTTTGCCACGCTTGCAAAAGCTGTCCAGGCGTCGCGGCTTCAGAAAGAGGGAGCCGATAGAAGGATCGTAATTGGCAGCGGCTGCTATTTGGATGTTTCCATACAGCTAACGGCGGCGGATTCGGGGCTTCAGATTGAAGCGGCCGAGGGCGAAACCCCCGTGCTGTACGGCGGCAGAAGGATTGAAGGCTGGAAAAAGGAGGCGCAGGGCGATTTCTGGTATGCCAAGCTTCCCGCCTCCGCGCTTGGGGAGTGGGACTTTCGGTTGCTAACGGTGAACGGCAGGCTCCGCGAAAGGGCAAGGCTGCCGGAAAGCGGAACATTCCTGCACGAAACCACGTTCAACGTGGAGTGGCTGAGCACAAGCGCGGGCGGCTGGGAGCGCAAGCCTACCTATGAGGAGCTGTCCCAATTAACGTACAGGGAGGGCGACCTGGGCCCTTGGCTGGATGCAAGGAATGCGGACCTCACCGTCTATCACAAATGGGACGAATCCTCCGTCGGCATCTTCTCGCACGACGCTGCTAGCCGTACGCTCGTGTTCACGCATCCCTGCGGACACCCCCCGGGGTCGTTCAAATGCCTCAAGTACGTTGTATGGAACACAAGGGAGGGCATGACGCGGCCGGGGCAGTGGTACCTGGATAAGACGGCGGGGCGAGTCGTTTACTGGCCGCTTGACGGCGAGGACATGGAGCGCTTGGAAGCTGTTGCGCCCACGCAAGACAACATTATACGGTTTATTGAACCGGCGCAAGGCATAACGCTCCGGAGTCTGACGCTTGCCGTGACGCACGCGCCGCTGATGGCTGCCGGATTCGGCGCTTACGGTATGCCGGGTGCGATAGAGTCATCCGTAAATCTCGACAAGTGCCGTTTTGAGGCGCTGACGATCCATCATACGGGCGGGCAGGGGTTAAGGCTTGAGGGGACCTGCCGCTTCACATCCGTTTCGGATTGCATCATCGAGGATACGGGTGCGTGCGGGATCTTGTTCCGTTGTAAAGGCCGCGCCGGCTGTCATATCACAGGTAACCGCGTACACCGCGTAGGCAAAACGTGCACGTCGGCCATCGCGATCTCCTCCCATGGCTGCGACGTGATCGGCAACGAGGTATCCGATGCGCCTTACTCCGGTATCGCCTACTCGTATACGGCGGGCGGCGGGTTAAGTGCCGAGCCTGCCCGAATCGAGAACAACTCGGTTTCAAAGGTCATGCAGCTGCTAAACGACGGCGGGGCGATCTACGTCACGTTCACCGAAAACGGTGTGGTTCGCGGCAATATCATCAGCGGCATCCAGCAGGGGGACGAACCGGATACGGGCCGCAACGGCATCTACCTGGATGAACACACCTTTGACTGGACCGTGGAAAAGAACCTGGTGATCGACTGCACGCACCCGACGCTCAACCACATGCTAAGCGGCAACATATATCGCGATAACGTGTTCGTGAGCGGAAGCTGGCTCAAGGTCAATGCCATCCGCTGCAAGGAATTCGCCTTCTTAAGCAATATCCTATATTCGCGGGGCAAGGTGATCTTCTACAATAATCAGGGCGCGATCACCGATTTTTCGAAGAACCTGCTGTACAGCGAATCCGGCAAATATGAAGAGCAGCTTGTTGATGAAAATTACAGGCATTATGAAACGCGAAAGCTCGATCTCAGGGACGGCACGCTCACAGCGGACCCGCTTTTCACAAACCCGGCCCAAGGCGATTATACATTGCGGCCCGAATCGCCGGGGGTGGCTTTGGGGCTTTCCGGCATCGCAATGAAAACTATTTTGGAAGGGAAGCATGACAAATGAGTATTAAGAGATATCCGGGCAACCCGTTGATTCAGCCGAAGGATGTAAAGCCCTCCCGCCCTGATTTCACCGTCGAATGCGTATTCAACGCCGGCGTGATACGGTTTAATGGAGAGGTGCTGCTACTCATGCGCGTGGCGGAGAAGCCCGTGAACAACGATCCTAATGCGGTTCTCATACCGTATTATAGCGAGGCGTTGGGGAAGATCGATATCAAGAAATTTGACAAATCCCTCCCCGGTCTGGACCTGAATGATTCCAGGTTCGTGCTCGCACCGGGCGAGCGGTGGCTTACCTCCATCTCCCATTTCCGCATCGCCAGAAGCGTTGACGGTATTCATTTCAATATCGACGATGCGCCGGCGATGTGCCCCGCGAACCAATACGAATCGTTCGGCATCGAAGACCCCCGGATCACATTGCTTGATGGCCGGTATTGGATCAATTACAGCTCCATCTCGGCCAAAACGGGCGTCACGACCTGCCTTGCGTCCACGACGGATTTCAAGGAATTCAAACGGCACGGCGTCATCTTCACGCCGGACAATAAGGATATCGCGATTTTCCCCGAGAAGATAAACGGCAAATATTACGCATTCAACCGGCCCGCCTCAGCCGAATACAAGACAAGGGACATGTGGATTTCCGAATCCCCCGACCTTGTCTGCTGGGGCAACCACAGGCTGCTGATGGGCGCGCGCCCCGGTTTCTGGGACGACGGCAGGATCGGCTGCAGCGCCGTACCCTTCCGTGTAAAGGAGGGCTGGCTGGAAATTTACCATGGCGCTTCGAGTAACGACCGGTACTGCCTGGGCGCGGCGCTCTTGGATGCCAACGAACCCTGGAAGGTGCTTAAAAGGACGAAAAAGCCCGTACTGGAGCCTGAGACCGGCTATGAAAAGAACGGCTTCTTCGGCAATGTGATATTCAATTGCGGCGTACTCTATGAGGATGGCATCGTGAAGATATACTACGGGGCGGCGGACACGTGCATCGCCTATGCGGAAGCCGGGATCAAGGATATCATGGATCTGCTGGAATGACGGAGTGCGCTCCCATTTCCGCTTATTCTATCAGACCTTTGGAAACGTTAAGCGCGAGGCGGTCCCTGAGGTTTATGCTGGCATGCGTCACCCCAAGGAATGATAATGCATAACGCATCCTGCGAGGGCGAGGGCTTGCTCCCGCCGCAAGCATCGGGATATTGCATCTTGGACAATGTGTGAACCATCGGAAACGGCGGCGGGGGGCACCCCCCCCCCGACGGTACCCA
>JAEYOV010000083.1 GCA_023411395.1 Bacillota bacterium | reverse complement strand
GTTCATAGACCAAGCTGTATGGTACCGCTTCATGCGGCGGGGCAAGCCCCCGCCCTACAACGATTCATTGAAATTAGAATTGTCATTAAAAACGTTATCTGACTCCGTTCCGCTCCAGCACTTCTTTTGCCAGCGCCCGGTACGCCTCCGCCCCGGCGCTGCGCCCGTCGTACAAATGGATGGGCAGCCCGTGGCTGGGCGCCTCCCCCAAGCGCACGTTGCGGGGAATGGTAACAGAATACACTTTGTTCTTGAAGCGGCGCTTCACCTGGTCCACCACCTGTAGGCCCAAATTCGTGCGCCCGTCCAGCATGGTGAGTAGCACGCCCTCTATATCCAGCGCCGGATTGATGGTGCGGTTGATCCGGCTGATGGTGTTCATCAGCGATGTAACGCCCTCCAGCGCGTAGTACTCGCATTGGATGGGCACCAGAACACGGCTGGCCGCCGCCAGGGCGTTGACTGTTAAAAGCCCCAAAGACGGGGGGCAGTCGATGAATAGAAAATCATACTGGGCGGATACGGCCTGCAGCGCGGTTTTCAAGCGGTATTCGCGGTTGCTTGTATTCACCAGCTCCACTTCCGCCCCGGCCAGGCGGATATCGGCAGGCAGCAGATCAAGCCCCTTCACTCTGGTGGATACGATGCAGGCCTTTATTTCAGCCTGGCCCACAAGCGCCTCGTAGGCGCTTTTCCCGCCGGCCTTCAGCCCCAGGCCGCTGGTGGTGTTCCCCTGGGGATCAAGGTCCACCGCCAGCACCTTCTGCCCCGCTTCCGCCAGGCAGGCCGAAAGGTTGACGGCGGTGGTGGTCTTGCCAACGCCGCCCTTTTGATTGGTTACAGCTATAATCTTGCCCATGAATTTGTCCTCTCCGGGTCGAACCCTATCCTATTGTAGCGGGTTTTGGCTGCCTTGTAAAGAACAGGCGGCAGGACGCAGGCATTGCTGGGTACCCTGGAGAATGCCTGGTTGACACGGATTTTGTGTTATGCTATATTTTACTAAGTTTACATCGCATTCCAATGATGCGCGAAAGGCAGTCCCGTATGAAGTTTTCGCCCGCTTCTTTTTTGTGCCTGCTCCTGATTGCGGTGCTGATCCCCGTGTGGTCCGCCTGCGCCGGACTTCCCGAGGATTTCAGCGGGATCGACGCCCAGGTCGACAGCTACTTTCGAAAAAGCAAAACAATAGGCGGTTCCCTGGTAATAGCCAAAGGCGGGCAGATTGTGTACCAGCGGGACTATGGCTACAGCAGCATAAGCCAAAAAACCCCCGTGACGGAGGATACGTATTTCCGTATCGCCTCCATCACCAAAATGGTCAGCGCCATCGGGATCATGCAGCTTGCGGAGCAGGGCGTATTGAACCTGGACCAGGATATCAGCAACTATTTCGGGTATGAAATCATAAACCCCTATCACCCGAAAACCCCGATCACGCTGCGGCAATGCATGTCGCATACCACCTCCCTGAGCCAAAACGGCGGCTATTCCTTTCAAAGCAGAACGATACACGACATGCTGGCCAAGGAGTTAAGGCGCCAATCGAACTTCACAAAGGAAAAGCCGGGGGAACACTACTCCTACTCCAATTTCGGCGCGGGGCTGATGGGTTCCATCCTGGAGTCGGCAGCGGGCGTCAGCGTCAACCAATACATGCGGGAGCACGTGTTTGCGCCGCTTGAAATCGACGCGGCCTACAGCGCGGGCTTTTTGGCGAAGCCGGAGCATATTGCCAGCCAATACAACAACGGCACGCTGTACAAGAGCGCCTCCAAGCTCCTTTCCGAGCCCTATGAGGATTATGCCGACCCGGAGCGCCACTACCGCATTACGGTGGGGAATGTGTTCATCCGTTCCTGTGACCTGGTCAAGCTCGCCTCGCTGCTGTGCGGCGACGGAAGCTATGGGGATGTGCGCCTGCTCAAAGAGGAGAGCGTGGAATGGATGCGCATGGACCAGCGGAGCCTGAAAGCCAGCGTAACCGGCGAAAGCCCCTACGGCCTGTGCGTGAACCGGGTGGATAATCTGCTCAAGGGCCGCATGTTCTACGGCCATCAGGGCATGTCGGGCGGCGCCATGTGCAATGTTTATTTCGACCCGGAAACGCAGTTCGTATTCGTTATGCTGACCAACGGCTGCAGCCAGGTGCGGCAAGACTGGATCGGCGTTCTGCCCAGAAGGCTGTTTACATACACCTATTCCCTGTTCGGCCAAGAATGATCCTAATTTACAGCGCATGAAAGGATGGTTCCCTCCGCATGAAAAAATGTTTCCTTCTGGTTATCGCACTTTTGATGATGCTCTCGGCCCTTCCCGCTTGGGCCCAGGTGGAACGGCGCCCGGAGCTGGATGCCGCGTTTTCCATGCTGGAGGAGGGCAACCCCATCCTTGCGCGCTATAATGAGATCACCGGCGCGGATATTCAGGCCCGCTACAAATACGGCATGCCCTACATGTTTGGCGGAAAAAAAGAAGACTACCTCATGAAGGTAAAAAAGTGCCTGGAGACCACCAAGTTCTTCCGCAAGGGCAAGACCTATGTGTACGGGTTCGACTGCTCCGGCTTTACCAACTGGATCAACAAGCAGGTCGGCAAGCCCGAGCATGCCAGCCTCAGCCAAATGATATTAAACTGGGGCAAGTACGGCAAAACGAATCATCTGCCGGTCAAGGATCTGCCTTATAACGAGCTGCCCAAGCATTTGCAGGTGGGCGATTTCCTGGTAGGCAAGCACAGCGCCCGCCATATCATGATGTTCATCGGCACCCTCAGGGATTACGGCTACACGGCGGAAAACGCGCCGGCGCTTTCCGAATACCTCGATTACCCCATCGTCGTCCACAGCGGCAAGAACCCCTTCTATGGCGAGCGCTATGAAAAATACATCCAGGAAAACGGCCTCAAATGCAATACCACCAACGGTGGCGTGTGCATTTCCATTATAGGCGTGCCGGTGGACAAGGCACCCCTTTCCGTGCTCAGTGATAAACAAACCTTCTATTATTTTGACCTGGATGGATACATGCTTACCATCTATGATGTTTTCACCTGCACCTCCTACGTCTGCTTCAGAATGTAGGGGCAGCGTATGTAAAG
>JAEYOV010000018.1 GCA_023411395.1 Bacillota bacterium | reverse complement strand
GGGGGGCCGCCGGGGGGTGTTTTAAAAAAACCCCCCCCCCCCCGCTTAGCTCACGCCAACCCCTCGATCCTTGCCGCGCCTTCCGGGCGGATGTCCAGCCGGTGGCAGCAATGGGGCCCGAACACGGCCTCCATGGATTCGGTGAAGGAAGGCACCTGTGCAAGGGGGACGAAGTTCAGCGTGGTGCCCGCGAAGCCGCCGCCATGCACGCGCCACGCGCCGTTGCCGTTAAGCTGCGCCTCCGCCAAAGCCAGGGCCAGGGAAAGCTGCTGCTCATCGGGCCTGGCGTACACGTTTTGCAGGTACATGAAGCTGGACCGCCCGGAGGCGACGACATCCCGGAAGAAGGATTGCAGGTCATCCCGTTCCAGCGCCGCCACCTGATCGGCTACGCGCATATTCTCATGGAAGAAGTGCATGGCGCGGAGCACCGCCCTGTCAGAGGTCTTCTTGCGCACGGCGTCAAGCTCCTGCATCAATTGCTCCGGGCGCACCCGGCGCAGCACATCCTCGCCAAAGCAGGCGGCCACCTGCTTCATTTCCGCGGGAATCGTCGCATAATCCGCCGTCAGGTCGTCATGGCTGCCTCCCGTACTGACGACTACCAGCGCATAACCCTTTGCCGCAAAGTCGTAAGCGAGGGGTTTTACATCAGGCTCGTCCTTCTTAAAATCGATGGCCACCAGCCCGCCCACAGAGCTTGCCATTTGATCCATCAGGCCGCTGGGCTTGCCGAAATAATTGTTCTCGGCGTACTGGGCGATCTGAGCCCGTACGATAGGCGAAATTTGAAAGCTTCCGTATAGGCTGTCCAAGATGGCGCACAGCAGCACCTCGAAAGCAGCGGAGGAGCTTAAGCCGCTGCCGGAGAGCACGCTGGATGTGACTGCCGCATCAAACCCGCCGATGGGGTAATTGAGCTCCTTCATCCGTGCCGCCACGCCCCGGATCAGCCCCGCGGTTTTGCCCGCCTCCTGCGGGATGGGGGATAGCTCATCAAGAGACAGCTCCACCGGAGGGTACCCTTCGCTGCACAGACGCACCGTGAGATCATCCCGGCGGGAAACGGCCGCCACCGTATCCAGGTTCACCGCTGCCGCCAGCACCTTGCCGCGGTTGTGGTCGGTATGGTTCCCCGACAGCTCCGTGCGGCCCGGCGCGCTGATCAACTGCACTTCTCCGGAAACATCAAACAGTTCCTCATGCCTTTTTAAAAGCCTTGTATACCTGGCTGTCTGGGCAACAAGCATACCGTCCCTGCGGCCATACAAATGGGTCAGCCTCGACATGACCCAAGGGGTTTTTAGCGCGCGGATCATATTGGCATATTGGCGCATGGCTGTACCGCTCCTTCCTTTATCCATTTGTATTACCGGGCTTGTCCATCAAGCACCTGCTGCCAGAAGGCAATAAAGGACGAAAGGCCCAAATCCTCAAGCTTCATAAGGTAATCCTGCCAGCTTTCATCCGTAAGGGGCGTTTCCTCCAATACGAAGCGGGCCAGGCTTTCATCCACAAAGCGGCCGATCTCCATCTGCATGGGGGCGATGGCATCCTGCTGTCCGGCGGTCAGGGTGACAAGGGGGAAGGGCAGCGTGGCCGCCTTGCCCAATTCCATCAGAGAACGGACCAGTTCGACCGTCTTTTCATCCTCGAACTTTAATTGGAAATTCACGGGATTGAGCAGGGGATAAGCATCGCTGTCGCGGAGTGTGACGGCTTGAATTACGTTTGTCAGCTCTTCCGGCGCCATCAGCCAGCGCCATGTCCCGTTTTCGTTGAAGGCATATTCCGCGCCTTCCTGTCCCAATAGCGCCAGCGTGCCGCCCTCCTCGCTATACAGGGCGTCAACCCATTTTAGCAGCACCTCGGGATTTTCGCACGCGCTGGTGATGGCGAAGGTGCCGCGGGCAACCGGGCCCAGAAAGCTGCGGTAGATTTGCCTGCCTTCATACTGAAGCGGGGGCAGGATGGCGTATTCCGCCGCCTGGGCGGCGGGCAGGAAGGTGGTGGGCGTGGGGCCAAAGAAAAGGCCATAGGCGGCAAGGGCTTTTTCATCCGTCACCTTACGCAGGGCGTCCGCCGTGGTGAAGCCGTTCTTGTCCAGGAGCCCGGCTTTGTACAGTTCGGATACCCATGCGACAAACTCCCTGTACCTGTCCATGGCGGGCATAAACTGGGCCGTGCCGGAAGCGTCCACATACATGTTGTAGTCATTGGCATAAAGGCCGAAGGCGTGGGCCAGGAATTTCAAATCCCAGGGGCCCAGAAAGGTGAATGGAACTTCATCCGCATTGCCGTTGCGGTTGGGGTCCTGGGTTTTAAAAGCCTCCAGCACCCCCCTAAGCGAAGCGGCGTCCGCCGGCATATTCATTTTCAGCCGTTCCAACCAGGTTTTGTTGATCCACATGGCGTTTTGCGCCCGCAGGGGGTTGATGGCGGGAAGGGCAGCGATAGCCCCGCCAGGCAGGGTGATTGCCTCCCGCCAGGCGGGATTTGCTTCCAGCAGCGCGTATAAGTTGGGCGCGTAATCCGCAAGCAGCGGACTTAAGTCGATCAGCTTGCCGCTTTCATAATACGCAAGCGTCTCCTTCAGGGTAAGCTCCGCCCGGAACAAAGCATCCGGCAGTTCATCCCCCGCAAAAAGCCTGTTTTTTTCCGCTGTCCAGGCCGCGTAGTCGGTAAACTGCCGGAACTCAAAGGATATGCCTGTTCTTTCTTCCATCCGCTGGAAAAACAAATTGCTGTTCCAATCCTGCTGCGTATCATCGCCCACATACCCGGCCAGGACAAACGATTTTTCCTCCCGTGGGGGTTCCTCGGAAAGCGCCGGCAGAAAGGCGGTCAATAAGGCACATGCCAATAAAAGGCTTACAAGCGGTTTGCGCAACGATAGGTCCTCCTTTGCACCCGACATTGTGTTTATTTTTCATTATAGCGCATTGGAAAGGGTTTGACCAGCCCAAAGTTAGGCCGTTGTTTGAGGCTGCGCACTTGCGTACCGGGCGGCGGATGGGGTATAATGGAATACACGGCGCAAACGCGCCAATCCGCAGGAAATGGGGACGGATCTTGTGAACTTTTTGAACCGGTTGCAGATGTGGTTAAGCTGGCTGCAAAATGATCCTTTGCAGTTTCTTATCTACTTCATATATTTGGTGGGGACAATATTGCTGGCGCTGACGCTGCACGAAGTAGCGCACGGCTATGTGGCCTGGCGCTGCGGCGACCCAACGGCCAAGATGCTGGGACGATTGTCATTGAACCCATTGAAGCATCTTGACCCGATCGGCACCGCCTGCATGTTTTTGCTGGGGTTTGGCTGGGCCAAACCCGTGCCCGTGAACCCACGGAATTTCAGCAATTTCCGCCGGGATGATTTTCTGGTATCCGTGGCCGGCATCGCCACCAATCTGACGCTGTTCATCCTTTCCACGGCGCTGGCCGTAGGTGTGAACGGGCTGTTGTGGAAGCCGGAGGTGATAGCGGGTTACGGCGCAAAAGCATTGCTTTCCTCCGGTGGCCCGGCCTTCAATATCCTGCTGACAGGTCAGGGGGCGGCGGTGGAGGAGCTGATGCGCACTCCCTGGCTTCAATATGTGCAGCGCTTTTTGCTGCTGTTTGCAACCATCAACCTTGGCCTTGGCATATTCAACCTGATGCCCTTCCCGCCGCTGGATGGGTTTCATATCGTCAATGACCTGCTGCTTCGCGGGAAGCTGTATCTGAGCCGGCAATTCTTTCAAACCTCCCAATTGGTATTGATGATACTGGTGTTTTCGGGCATTTTGACCGGCATCATGTCCACGGTGATGAACGCCGTTGAAAGCGGCGTGCTCAACGTATTCCTCCGCCTGGCCGGCATGGCCTGAGGCGCGCCATGCCGCAGCATATTCACCTGAAACAGTTCGACGGGCCGCTGGACCTTTTGCTCCACCTCATCAGCAAAGCCAAGGTGGATATCCGGGATATTTTCGTGTCGGAGATCACCGAGCAATACATCGCCTCCGTCAGCGGCGCGGAGGATATCGACATGGACGACGCCAGCGAATTTTTAGCCATGGCGGCTACATTGTTGGAAATCAAGAGCCGGGCGCTTCTGCCCAAACCGCCGGCTCCGGACGAGGAGGAAAGCCCCGAGGAAGCGCTCATCCGCCGCCTGGAGGAATACAGGCGCTTCAAGGAAACGGCGGAGGATATGCAGGCCTTTGAAAAGGCGGCGGCGGCCATGTATGAAAAGCTGCCGGAGGAATACCCCCTGCCGCCCCCGTCCTTCGAGCTGACGGGCTTTACCCTTGCGGGGCTTTGGGAGGCGCTTTCCAGGGTGCTGGCCCGCAAGCCGGAGGAGCCGGAGGAAGCGGTGTTCATCAATAGGGAGATCCGCCGGGATTCCTTCACCATCGAAGTTTGCATGGGCCATATATTAAAGCGCCTGCGCCGCGGCCCCATGGCTTTTGAGGCGCTTTTCAGCGGTGCCCCCGGCCGGGAAGAGGTGGTCACGCTGTTCCTGGCGCTTTTGGAGATTCTGCGTTTGAACCGCGCCCACGTGGAGCAGGGCGCAATCTTTGGGGAAATCACCCTCTATCCGGGAAGGAGAAAGGACGTTGCAGCCCAATGAGTTGATGGCCGTCATCGAGGCCATTTTGTTTGTTGCCGGGGAGCCGGTGCTTTTAAGCGACCTGCAAAAGGCGCTGGAGGTAAGCCCGCTGGAGCTTGATTCGGCGGTCAGCGCCTTGGAGAGCGAATACGATTTCAACCGCCGCGGCATCCGCCTCAAGCGGTTTGGCGAGCATATCCAACTTGCCACCCGGGCCGAGTATGCCCCCTATGTAGAGCGGCTGTTGCAGCCGGTTCAAAAGCAATCCCTTTCCCAGGCCGCCATGGAGACGCTGGCGGTGGTAGCCTACCGCCAGCCAGTCACAAAGGCCGAGGTGGAGGCCGTCCGCGGCGTCAAATGCGATTATTCCATTCAGTCCCTTGTGAACAAGGGGCTGATTGCCGACATGGGCAGGAAGGAAGCGCTGGGGCGGCCCATTCTGTATGGCACGACGGACGCATTTCTTTCGCATTTTGGAATTTCCTCCCTGGCGGAACTGCCCAATCTTCCCGAGAATCCCTCCGGCACGGAGGAACTGACCTGCTGATGCAAGCGCACCGTATATATCGCGAAAGGATATGGGTATTTTTGCTTTCTCAAGAAGGGATTCTCCATTCAGTGGAGAATCTTTTTTCTTATGGTTAATTACGGAAGCAGCATCATACAGTAGAGAAGTAAACGAGCCGGCAGCAGGGCGTATGCCTGCATATAAAAAATTGCATAAGGGGTGGTATCTGGTGAAAAAAACCTACGTGGCGCTACTGGCAGTCGTACTGGTCCTTGCCATTGCTGTGGGTGTGCTTATTGGCGACCGCAGCAGAGTGACAAGGGAAAACGATACGCTTGGCGCGCAGGCCGTGGCGCAGCAAAAAAAGGTGGATGATCTGACGGCGCAGGTAGCCGCGGCCCAAGCGGAAAGGGATGCAGTCCTGGCAGAAAAAGCCACGGCGGATGAAAACGCCAAGGCCGCCGATGAAAAGCTGCAAGCAGCGCTTGGCGGGAAGACCGCCGCGGAAGAAGCGGTGAAGACCGCCGAAGCCGCTTTGAAGACGGCGCAGGATGAGAAGGCCGCGGCGGAGGCGGCGGCCCAGACTGCCGGGCAGGATCTGCAGGCCGCTTTGACAGCCAAGACAGCGG
The DNA here is from genome assembly GCA_023411395.1 of Bacillota bacterium. GTDB lineage: Bacteria > Bacillota > Clostridia > Christensenellales > Aristaeellaceae > JAEWAH01. The sequence continues at coordinate 7,112 of JAEYOV010000018.1, read as the reverse complement.
CGGAAGACGCTGCCGTGACGGCGCAGACCGAAAAAGCGGCCGCGGAGGAAGCGGCAAAGGCGGCGGAAGCAGCCGCACAGACCGCGCAGGCTGAAAAGGCTGCGGCGGAGGAAGCTCTGGCTGCAGCCCAGGCGGATACGCAAACGGCCCAGGATGATCTGGCCGCCGCGCAGGAAGCCCTCGCCGCAGCCCAGGCGGATGCGCAAACAGCCAAGAACGATCTGGCCGCCGCGCAGGAAGCCCTGACCGCGGCCCAGGCGGACGCACAAACGGTCCAGGAGGATCTGCTTGCCGCGCAGGAAGCCCTGACCGCCGCCCAGGCGGATACGCAAACGGCCAAGGGTGACCTGGCCGCCGCACAGGAAGCTGCAATCGCCGCCCAGGTGGATGCGCAGAGGGCCAGGGATGATCTGGCTGTTGCGCAGGAAGCCGCCAAGGCCGCAGAGGATGCAAAAGCCCAGGCGCTGAAGGAAAAGGAAGACGCGGAGGCTGCGCTCAAGGCCGCCGAGGATACGGCGGCTGCCGCAACCCAGGCGGCGGAGGATGAGCTTAATGAACTGCAGGGCAAATTGACCGGGGCCGAAGAGAAAATCGTGACCCTGGAGAGTGATTTGGCCAAGGCGGTGCAGGAAAAAGAAAAAGCGCAAAATGATCTGCTGACCATTGAGGCTGCTTCCGTCGACCTGAAGACCGCCCAGGATACCATCATGGCGCTCAGTCAGGAATTGGAAGGCGTGAAGGCGGACTTGACGGCCGTGCAGGCGGAGGCCGATAGGCTGTCCGGCGCTTTGGCGGACGCCGAGGCTTTACAGAAGGCGGCTGTAACCGAAAAGGACGCGGCGCTTGCGGAAAAGGATGATGCCATAGCGGCGGCGCAGGCGGCTCTTGCCGAAAAGGACGCGGCACTCGCGGAAAAAGACGCGGCGCTTGCCGACAAGGATGCCGCTCTGGCGCAAGGCGCTGAGGCCCTGGCAGCAAAAGACGCGGCGGAAGCTTCCGCCAATGAGGCCAATGAACGGGCAGCGGCCGCCGAGCACGCTCTGGCGGACGCGCAGGCGGCAGTACAGCCTGTTTCGCTGGAGGATGCCTTGGGCATGATCGCCCAGGGCGAATACAAGGTGTTCACAGTGACCAAGCAGGGCAAAATCGGCCCCATCGCAGTGACCGTCGCATTGGATGGAAACGGCGTCATCCAGGCCATGGATGTGGGCGGAAAAGACTTTACCGAAACGTTTGGCATTGGTGACAAGGTACGGGAGGCTGCGTTCATCAGCCAATTCATCGGCAAGTCCGGCTCTGTCCTATTGGGTCAGGACGTGGATGCGGTATCCGGCGCCACCATTTCCTCCACAGCGGTGGTAGAAGCGGTGAATGATGCGTTTGCGCTGTTCGCCAACGTTCCGTAACATATCACAAAGAGTTGCCGTGGGAAGCACAAAGCTCCCACGGCCTCAGACTATCAACAAACCCCGGGAGGTATTGGAGGGCCGAAGCCCTCCAATTGCGATCGAAAATCAGCGACATGTGCGGTGATTTTCGCAGGAATTTCGAAGAAATTCCTACCTTGCCCGAGCAAACGGCCGTAAAAACTGAAGGTTTTTCAAGTAGCAGCGAGGGAAAAAATCAACAAAGTGGCGAAGTCACTTTGTTGATGCGCTGAGGCCGTGGGAAGCACAATGCGCCCACGGCCTTTTGTTTGCCGACAATAGGGAGGATGTACCTTTTGATTCTATTTTAGAAGTTCCATCAAATAGGGTAAAGCCGCCTCAAACCGCACACCGTAGCGCCGCTCCTGATCTGATTCCACAGTATATTGGATGCAGCGGTGGGTGAACTTTACAGCAAGGCCGGCGGACTCCTGAAGGCTTTTCCCTTTCATCAGGCCGCATAAAAGGGCGCCGGCCAGTATATCCCCCGTGCCGTGGAAAATGCCGGGATACCGCCCTTCAAAGGCGTAGGAGATTTCACCTGTTCCGGCATCATACGCCGCCGTGCCCAACTGATCCTCCCCCAGGGTGACGCCGGTTAACACCACCTGCCGCGGGCCAAGCCCGCACAGGCGGCGGAGCATGTCCTCCGTCTCCCGGCGGGTAAAGCCTTCAGGCTTGTAGGGCACATCCAGCAGAATGCAGGCTTCCGTCATGTTAGGCGTAATGATATCCGCCTTGCGGCATAGCCTGTGCATGCCCTGCGCCATTTCCCTGGTGTAGGTGGCGTACAGACGGCCGTTGTCGGCCATCACCGGGTCGACAAGGCGCAGGGTGCTTTCATCACTTAATTCCTCCATCAGCCTGGCCACCAGGCCGATCTGGTCATAGGAGCCCAGGAAGCCGGAATACAATGCATCAAAGCGCAGCCCAAGACTTTTCCAGTGGGCCGTCACGGGAAGGATATCCTCCGTCAGGTCACGGTAGGTATAGCCCTGAAAGCCTCCTGTGTGGGTGGAAAGGATGGCCGTAGGCAATACCCCCGTGTCCAGCCCCGCACAGGATAGGATGGGCAGCGCCACCGTCAGGGAGCAGCGGCCGACGCAGGAGATGTCGTGTATGGCCAGAACCCGCTTTTGCCGTTCCATGGAAAGCCTCCTTTGTAATTGCGCCCCTATCATACCCGATTCCCCGGAAAAAGGAAACCCCCGGCCCCGAAAAACGCGGCGCAGGGGAAACCTGCCGCGGAAATTACTCCAACCCGTTGACAAGCCGTCCCGCCTTGGCTATAGTCAATGGCAGCGCAGAACGCTGTATCTGCCGGGAGGAGGAACGGTTATGACAAAGGCACTGGTTTCCGTCACCGGGGCCGACCGCACGGGGATCATCGCCGGCGTGGCAGGATCCCTTAGCGAAATGAACATCAACATCCTGGATATCACCCAGACGATTTTGGGCGGCTATTTTACCATGCTTATGATTGTGGATCTGGACGGCGCCACAAGGGATTTCACCGGGGCGCTCACGGAGCTGACATCGGTCGGCCAAAGGATGGGCATGGTCATCCACATGCAGCGCGTGGACATCTTTGACGCCATGCACAGGATTTAGGGGGTGCTTTGATGATCGACACCAACGAGATCCTGCAAACCATGCACATGATCCAGGAAGAGAAACTGGATATCCGCACCATCACCCTGGGCATCAGCCTTCTGGATTGCGCAGGGCCCGACAGTGCGGTAACCGGCCAGCGTGCCTACGATAAAATCTGCAAGACCGCCAGCCGCCTTGTGGCGGTAGGGGAGGATATCCAGCGGGAGTTCGGCATCCCCATCGTGAACAAGCGCATTTCCGTGACGCCCGTGGCCATGATCGCCCAGGGCGACCCCATGCCTATCGCTTTTGCGCTGGACAAGGCCGCCAGGGAGGTGGGTGTCAATTTCCTGGGGGGATACTCCGCCCTGATGCACAAGGGGGCGACCTTGGCGGAAGAAAGGCTGATAAAGTCTCTGCCCCAGGTGCTTTCCCAAACGGAATTCCTGTGCGCCAGTGTCAATGTGGGCAGCACACGGGCTGGCATCAACATGAACGCGGTGCGGGATATGGGCCATATCATCAAGGAAACGGCCCGCCTGACCGCCCATAAGGATTCTTTGGGCTGCGCCAAGCTGGTGGTGTTTACCAACGCCGTGGAGGACAATCCCTTTATGGCGGGCGCCTTCTGCGGCGTGGGGGAACCGGAGTGCGCCGTGAACGTGGGCGTCAGCGGACCGGGCGCTGTAAAGCGGGCGCTGGAGAGCGTCCGGGGGGCTTCCTTTGACGTGGTGGCGGAAACGGTGAAGCGCACCGCCTTCAAGGTGACAAGAGTGGGCCAGTTGGTGGCCCAGGAAGCCGCAAAAAGGCTTTCCATCCCCTTTGGCATTGTGGACCTTTCCCTGGCGCCCACTCCGTTAAGGGGCGACAGCGTGGCCCATATCCTCACCGAAATGGGTCTGGAAATGGCCGGCGCGCCCGGCACCACCGCGGCGCTGGCGCTTTTAAACGATGCCGTCAAAAAGGGCGGGGTCATGGCCTCAAGCCATGTGGGCGGCCTGAGCGGCGCGTTCATTCCTGTCAGCGAGGATATCGGCATGATCGAGGCGGCCTCCTGCGGGGCGCTGACCATTGAAAAGCTGGAGGCCATGACCTGCGTCTGCTCCGTGGGCCTGGACATGATCGCCATCCCCGGCGATACCACGGCGGCCGCCATCTCCGGCATCATCGCCGACGAGGCGGCCATCGGCATGATCAACAACAAGACCACCGCCGTGCGCGTCATTCCCGCCGTGGGCAAAAAGGCGGGGGACACGGTGAACTTCGGCGGCCTTTTGGGCTTTGCCCCGGTGATGCCGGTGAATACATTCGGCAATGCGGATTTTATAGCAAGGGGCGGGCGGATCCCCGCGCCCATCGGCAGCCTGCGGAATTGAACGCACCGCAAAGGAAACCGCGGCCCGTTTGGACCGCGGTAGTTTTGCTTATCGCATTATGGCCTGTCCGGCGCACCGCATTGGGTACAGGGCAGCAGGTGCTTGAATGTGGTGGAGTTCAAGTCACGGTAGTAGAAGGAGGTCAGCGGCAGATATTCCTTTGCCACGCTGGGGCAATCGCTCTGCTTATGATAGAATCTTCCGCCTTTTTTGTTGTAATACAGATTCGTCTTCGGGCCCGGCGTAGCTGTAGGCTTGGGCGTTGCGGTGGCGGTGGAGGATGTGGTTCCGGTTTCTTCACCGCCTGATGCGGCGGTATTGGCCGTTTCATCCACAGGCTCGTTGCTGGACAGCGATTTGGGATCCACATACCACTCGTTGTTGACCTTGAGCATCACGATCTGGAAACGGATTTTTGCCGGAGGACGGCTGTTATTCTTGTCTATGGTGGACGTCATGGTGATTGTCCTGGTGGAATCCGTTTCGGTTCCCGTGATCCTTTCAAACTGGTAATCCTGGGGACTCCTGTTGGACATCACCATGTACAGCGCTGTTTCCGGCTTATCCTGGCCGGCTTTCCAGGAGGGCGACACAAGGCCGAGCATGTTGTTGACATTGTTCACAATCCAGAAATCAAAGAATTGCGCCAGCCTTTGCCACGCCGCGCTGTTTTCGCCGGACTCCGGCGCCAAAGTAGGCGTGGGCGTGGGCTGGCTGACGTTGTTGCCGCCCATCTGCACTACGCTATCCGGAACGGGGGTATACGTGCCGCCGGACTGCTGGCTAAAGGCATTGGTGCCGTTATTGCGCGCTGAGGTGGTAGCATCTTTGGCTGTGCTGCCGGTGATCAATGATACAACGCTCACCAGAATCAACGCGCCGTATACCAGCGTTAGCGTCGCCCGTGCGCTGGGAACAAAGGCATGCTGCATCCACATGGCGATCAGGGACAGTACGCCAAGGGCGATAAAGACAATCTTCAAAGCCGCGGCTGAAACAAGCAGTGTCAGCACAAACAGCAAGGGCAGCACTGCCAGCAGAAGAATTTGCAGCCAGCGGTCTCCCACGTGGGCTTTGGGGCGTACGGTATATTCCTGTGGCACAGGCTGCGGCGCATAGGGCTGCTGGGGATAATACGGCAACGGCTGCACTGGTATGGCTGGCGGTGGCTGTACCGGCGGCTGGAATCCGGGCTGCCTGGGCATGTATCCGGGCTGCGGCGCATACCCGGCGGGCTGGGCGGCATAGGCCGGCTGCTGCGGCATGTAAGCCGCTGCCTGCGGCGCCCTTCCGCCCGGCTGGCCATACCCCGGCATCGGCGGCGGCGCATAGGGACCTTGAGGAGGCGGGCCCGCCGGCGGGATATAAGGTCCCGCGGGCGCGGCCTGCTTTTTTACGGCGGGCCGTTTCTGCATGCCGTAGGTGGGGGCGGTGGAATATCTGCTGCGGTTGGTCATCCTTTCATTCCTCTGCCTTTCTGTGGGAGCGTCTGCCGGCGCAGACGCGAGGAGATAAAAATGCTTCTAATTATTCTTTCGTATTTTTGTCCATTCGCTTTAGTATAACACATATTGCGCCTCTGTAAACACCATTATAAAGAAATGAAGCAAAAAAGACGCAAATTAGAAGCAAAATGGCGGCGAATTTTCTGGAAAAAGCACGAAGGCAGGCCATCCTGCTCTTTAAAAAAACGTATGTGCAATCCGGTTTTTATCCCATGCTAAGCGTATAGAACCTGTAAAAATAAGCAAAGGGCCGCCGCGCAGGAATATTGCGGGCGGCCCCAGTCTTTTTTGAGGCTTATTTTTTCGGTTTAACCCTGACCCAAATTTCCGACCAGCACTTGTCCTTTTCGCCGTAGTACAGTTCCATTTCGAAGCCTTCCGCCTGTTCGAAAGGCGCGTTGGGCAGCCACTCCGTATAGACGCGGCGGTTCAGCGCCTGTACGGCCTTTGCGGTATCCTCAATGCGGTATTCTTCACTTTTGAAAATGGCCCAGGTGGCGGCGGGCACGATTGCTTTTTCAAAGCCGTCCGTTCGGCTGCCTTCCGTTTGAAAGGCAAAGATCATATAGGGGAACGTGACGCCGCCCGTCTCCCGGTAACTGCAGATGGCATTGATGGGGCAAAGCCCGTTTTCGTTGGAACGGTCCGCGGGGATAGAAGCAGTCAGCTTGTCGAAACGCCCGTCCTCCATCACTTCCTGCCAGAAGCGCGGGGTCGCTTTGAGATTCTCTTGGTTTTCGCAGGTGAATACACCTTCAATACCGTAAATAGCAAAGGCTTCCTTGGTTTGGATCCTGTAGTCCATGGGTACATCCCCCTTGAGCGTCAGTAGAAAAGAAAGGCGCGGGTAGGCCTTCAAATGGACTCCCTCGCCGCGCGCGGCGGAAGGGGAGACGCCGTGCATGATGCCGAACGCCCGGGCAAAGGCTTCCGGGGAATCGTAGCCATATTTCAAAGCCAGGTCGATGACCTTGATGTCGCTGTGGGTCAGTTCAAAGGCCGCCATTGTCAGCCGCCGCCTGCGGATGTACTCCGACAGCGACACGTCCACCACGATGGAAAAAAACCTTTGCAGGCCCGACAGCGACTGGCAGGCAATTTGGGCCACCGCAAGAAGGTCGACTTCTCCCTGTAGGTTTTCCTCAATATAGGGCTTACTCATCAATATAAGAATGCATGAAAACCCAGTAAAATCAAGTGATTAGTGGTAT
>JAEYOV010000012.1 GCA_023411395.1 Bacillota bacterium | reverse complement strand
GCCTGCGCGGGCGCACTGACGTTTAAACCGCTTCAATGCGCTTTCCAGGGACTCATTCTCGCGGATACGTACCTCGGACACTGTTATCCCTCCCCTCGCTCATCTCGCCTAAACCTTACGCCGGCTCGACGGACGGATGGCGACCGTGCATCCATTATATCGCTTTCCTGTATGCCAGTCAACCGTCTTTTCATAAGGCAGCCATATGTTTCGGTAAAAATGGCGGATTTGTTTTGTGTCAGGCCATGTTTTCCGTAAGCTGGCGGCCACCCAGCACATGAAAGTGCAGATGGGGGATGGACTGGCATCCGTCATGCCCGCAGTTTGTGACGACGCGAAACCCGCTTTGGTCAACGCCTGCGAGCCTGGCCGCCTGGCCGCAGGCTTTTATCAGCGCCGAAAGCTCCTGGGGAGGAAGGCCCGCCCCCTCCAGGACATCCTTCACATGGGTCTTGGATACCACCAATACATGCACCGGCGCCTGGGGATGGATGTCCTTGAAAGCATAGGCATACTCGTCTTCATACACCTTCTGGGAAGGTATTTCTCCCTTGATGATCTTGCAGAACAGGCAACCGTCCATTTCCACCGCTCCTTCTTACGTTCAATTAACGCGGACAAGCCATAAAATCATGCAGGGTTTCCAGATTATTCTGCAAGCACCCCCGACATTCCTTCCTCGTCTGCCTCCGTCAGCAAAACGGGAACGATTTGCCCCGGCGCACCGCCTGTAACCTTCACGTGCACATATTGAGGGGTGTAGCCCTGCAAGCGCCCATCCGCAAGCGGCTCTTCCAATAACACATGCTGTACGCTTTGAAGCAGGCTTTTGTGGTAATCGGCGGCCAGCTCTTCCCCCAGGGCGATCAAATACCTGGCCCGCTGTTCTTTTACAGAGCGCGGCAGCTGCCCCGGCATTTCGGCCGCGGGGGTGCCGGCCCGCTGGGAGTAGGGGAATACATGCATCCTGGAAAAACCAATCCGGCGGCAGGCGGCTATCGTTTCCCGGAATTCCTCCTCCGTCTCGCCGGGAAAGCCTGTCAATATGTCTGTGGTAAAGGATGCGTTGGGGAAGGCCTCCCGAAGCCGCGCCACCGCCGCCTCATACTGGGCGGCGCTGTAGCTGCGGGCCATGCGGCGGAGCACGCTGTCGCTGCCGGACTGCAATGATAAATGGAATTGGGGACAGACCTTGTTCAGTTCCCGCAAAGCGGCCACAAATTCCGTTGTGGCGATGGTCGGCTCCAGGGAGCCCAGGCGGATGCGCAGGATGCCCGGCACATCATGCGCGGCGCGGATGGCGTCAAGGAGCGTGGTATGACCATGAAAATCCTTGCCATAGCTGGCCAGGTGGATGCCGGTCAGCACCAGCTCCGCAAAGCCGGACTCCGAAAGCCGGTGTGCCTCCCGGCTGATTTCATCCAGGGGACGGGAGCGGACCGGACCACGGACACTGGGAATGATGCAATAGGTGCATTTGCGCCCGCAGCCTTCCTGGATTTTCAAAACCGCCCGGGTATGGCCTTCCTGGGCGCGTATGGCCAGCGGCTCGTAAGGGACGGTGGACAGGGATTCCACCGCCACCGTCTGGCAGTTTTGCGCGATGGCTTCTTCCAGCAGTGTCACAACCTCCGCCCGGCGCTGGGTGCCCAGAATCAAACGGGCTCCGGTATGCGCAAGCTCCTCGCCCATGCGCTGGGCCAGGCAGCCCGCCAGCACGATTTCCGCGTTGGGATTTTGCCGCCTGACGCGGCGGAGCATTTGCAGGCTCTTTTTATCGCCCACGCCGGTCACGGTGCAGGTATTGATCACGTATACGTCGGCCTTTTCCTCAAAGGGTACAGCTTCATAACCTGCTTGAGTAAACTTTTCAAGCATGGCCTGGGTGTCGTACTGATTCACTTTGCAGCCAAGGGTATAAAAAGCAACGGTTTGCAATGTATCACATCATTTCCATTTTCCTTCGAAAATGTTACCACATTTTCGAAGGATTTCGCTTTATGCCTGCATCCTTAAGCGCTGGCTTGCGCTTTGCTTAGCCAGCGTTCCGTCTTGAAATGGCAAAATCCATTTCAAGACTCCAGGTTCGGGGATAAATCCCCTCTCCATCTGGCTCAATAGTCGCACTGCTCTCTGCCGTTCGCACTGCTCTGTTTCGCCAGCCTCCTTCACCCCTCCCATATCCGCCACAGCGGAGATCGAGGTTCCGGAGCCTTAGGCTGGCGGCCGGCAAAAAGCGCAAGGAATGCTTGCTCCGCAAGCGACCCGTCCGACCGGCAAAGCCGGTCGATACGATTCCAATTGAAGGGGCTCTCCTCCATCTGGCTCAATCTTCGCACTGCTCACTACCGTTCGCATTGCTCGTTTCGCCAGCCTCCTTCGCTTCGCTTTACCCGCCACTGGCGGCGCTTCGGCTGCGGAGCCTTCAATGCATCCCCGAGAGCTTGTTTTGCTTCGTTGATGATCTGTTTTTATTCCATTTCTCCCCACAATGCGAAAAGGGCCACCGCGGCGGCCAGCCCGGCGGTCTCCGTACGCAGTATGCGCCTGCCAAGCGTTATGGGAACGGCTCCGATGGCTTTCAGGCTTTCGATTTCTTCCGGGGCGATACCGCCCTCCGGGCCGATGACGATGGCAACGTCGCGCGCATGGGGGAATTGCTTGTAGACTTTTTGGGGGCCGAAGCCGTTGGCTTCCTCCCAGGGTACAAGCACCAGCTCGTGCTTTTCCAGTTGATCCAGCGATTGTACAAAGGATAAGGGAAGGCCGACGGCTGGAACGGTGGCCCGCCCGGATTGCTTGGCGGCCTCCTCAACAATGCGCTGCCAGCGTTCCCGCTTTTTCGGCGCATCCCTGTCCGATACGGCGCTTACGCACCGGTTCAGGGTGATGGGGACGAAATGAGCTACCCCAGCCTCGGTGCATTTTTGAACGATCCATTCCAGCTTGTCCGCTTTGGGAAGAGCCTGATACAGTGTAATGCGAAGAATCGCTTCGGGAGAAGGCAGCATTTTGATGATCTCACAGCGCACCCGTTCGCCGTCAAGGGCGGAAATCACGGCCAGGTGCAGCGACAGGCCGTCCATCAGCACCACTTCATCACCTTTGTCAAGGCGCAGCACTTTCAGGGCGTGGTGCGCTTCCGAGGGCTTAAGATAAGCGGCACCGTCGCGGATACCCTGTTCATCTATCAAAAAGCGGTGCATTCGCCGTTCCTTTCCTAACCCAGGCGGGATACGATGGCCACCCATTCGCCCCGGTTCTGCTTCTCCATAACAGTATAACCGGCTGCGCTTAACGCGTCCAGCACATCCTGCTCCCTGTCCCTTATGATGCCGGAGCAGATGAACGTTCCGCCGGGACGGATTTTTGTCTTTAATGGCACGCTTAACAAGCAGATGACATCCGCCAGGATATTGGCCACACACAAATCGAAGGTTTCCTGCACATCCCTGACCAGGTCGCCTTCCATAACGCGGATATGCTTCTCCAGCCCGTTTTGCGCTGCATTTTCTTTTGCGACCTTCACCGCCATTGGATCAATGTCGATGGCCAATACATCGGATGCATCCAAAAGTGCCGCGCCGACGGCGAGGATGCCGGAGCCGGTGCCAACGTCCATCACCCGCATGCCGGGCCTTATATATTCTTCCAGCAGGGAAAGGCACAGCCCCGTTGTTTCATGGGTGCCGGCGCCAAAGGCCATGCCGGGGTCCATTTGTATGATCCTGTCACCGGGCTGGGCCGTATATGGCTCCCAGGTGGGCTTCACCACCAGGGTGCGTCCGGCCCTGAAAGGTTTATAAAACTTTTTCCAGCATTCCGCCCAGTCCTGCTCGTCCACCTGATTGGTATCAATACAAAGCGTGCCCAGCGCAACGTCCGGGCTTAATTGGGGCAAATTCAATAGCTGTTCTTTCAGCGCGCCCAGGCTGTCCAAAAGCCGCTCATTCACGGGGAGCCAGCCCTTGACCAATACATCCTCAGGCATGCTGTCGATGAGGCTTTGGTCGATCAGCTCCCAGTAGCCGTGGGGTTTGTTCGGGTCCGGCACATCGAATCTGTCCTCAATGGCTGTTCCCGCCGCCCCGTTTTTCATGAGAAGCATACTGACCATGTCGGTGCCCTGGGTGGTGGTATGCACCGCCACTTCCATCCATTCCATGCGGCTCTCCTTCTTCGCTTCTTTTGGGGGAGCAATGAGTTCCGTAATCCCGCTCCGCCTGTGGCGGTAAAAAGCAACATTCTTTACGCGGATTCATTACCGTATGCCTGTACCGGACAAGCGAAGCGGGATGAGCTAAGGCATACAAGGATACCGTGCAGACTCCTGAATCATACGAAGTGATCACTTCGCATGATTCAGGAAGTAAACAAGTCTTTCATTCTGTCCATAAAAGATTTCCGGCCCTCGTATTCCTTGCCGGTGGAGGCATCCTCGAACTGGCGCAAAAGGTCCTTTTGTTTGTCGGTGAGCTTCTTGGGCACTTCCACCCGCACCTTGACAAACAGGTCACCCTTGCCGGATCCCCGAAGCTGTGTGATGCCGTAGCCCTTCAGGCGGAACTCCGTATCGGTTTGCGTGCCCTCGGGAATATGGTAACGCACCGGGCCCGTAAGGGTCGGCACATCCATATCCGCGCCAAGAGCGGCCTGGATGAAGGAAATGGGCAGCTCATAACGAAGATTCATGCCTTCCCGCTTGAACAGCTTGTGGGGCTTGACGCTGATCTGAATGTACAAATCGCCTGCCGGGCCGCCGTTTAAGCCATGCTCACCCTGCCCGTTCATCACAATGGTCTGGCCGTCGTCGATGCCGGCGGGCACCTTCACCGTGGCGGTGCGCCGGTGGCGGCTCTGGCCGGAGCCCGCGCATGTAGGGCATTTGTCCTGTATGATCTTGCCCGTGCCGCCGCAGGCAGGGCAGGTTCGGACCGTGACCATAAAGCCGCCCCCGCTTCTTACCTGGCCCGCGCCTTTGCAGGTGGGGCAGGTTTGGGGCCGGGTGCCGGGCTTTGCGCCGGAGCCATGGCATGCTTCGCAGGATTCATTGCGGTAAAAATCAAAGGATTTCTCCGTACCAAAGGCGGCCTCCTCAAAGGCGATGCGCAGCTCATAGCGCAGGTCGCCGCCTTGCAGGGGGCCGTTGCGGCGCTGCGCGCCGCCCATGGCGCCGCCGAACAACTGGTCAAAAATGCTGTCAAAGCCGCCAAACCCGCCGAACCCTTCAAAGCCGCCGCCCCCGAAGGGGTTGCCGCCCGCACCCATCTGCGGCCCGTCAAAACCGAACTGGTCATAGCGGGCGCGCTTGTCCGGGTCGGACAGCACCTCGTTGGCCTCGTTCAGCTCTTTGAAGCGTTCCTCGGCAGTTTTGTCATTGGGGTGCAGGTCGGGATGGCATTCCTTGGCCAGCTTCCGGTAGGCCTTTTTGATGTCCTCCGCAGAAGCCTTCCTGTCCACGCCCAACACCTGGTAATAATCACGCTTTGCCAAAAACTCACCTCGTTATTCGAGAAAATGACGTATAACGTCATTTTCTCGAGTTTGCACGCTTCACTTGTAAAACCTGCGGCTTTACGGCCAGTGAAGCGTGTAAGGAATGTTTGCTCCGCAAACCCCCGGTCCGCAAGCTCAATCGTCGCAATGCTTCACTACCGCTTGCATTGCTCGTTTCGCTTGATTCCTTCTCCCCACCGATTTCCGCCACTGGCGGCGGTGAGGCTCAGTCACCACCTGGCAAAGCCAGCCGAGACGATTTCAAACGAGGGAGAACCGTGGTTCCCCCTCGTTGCTCCCCCAGGGATTTTTCCTGTTTGCCTGCCCTGGGTGGGGAAGACGCAAAGGTGCTTCCCTTTATTTTACGTCGCCCTCGGTATTTACGGTACCGTCGGGATTCTGGCTGCCGGCGTCGCCCTGGGGAGGAACCTGCCCTTCGCCGCCCTCCTGCTGGTAGAGCTTTCCAAACACGGCGTACACCTTCTGGGTGAAGCTGTCCATGGCGGGCTTGATCTGGCCGGCGTCGCTGGTATCGCGCACCTTTCTGAAGGCGTCAATCTCGCTCTGCACGGCGGCCTTGTCTTCTTGGGACAGCTTGTCGCCGCTTTCCCGAAGCTGCTTGTCGATTTCATAAAGGAGCGTGTCGGCCCGGTTGATGGTCTCCACTTCCTCCTTGCGCTGGCGGTCGGCCTCGGCGAATTGCTCGGCTTCCTTCACCCGCTGCTTGATCTCATCCTCAGTGAGGTTGGTGCTGGCGGTGATGGTAATTTTCTGCTCGTTTCCGGTACCCTTGTCCTTGGCGGATACGTTCACAATGCCGTTGCGGTCAATGTTGAAGGTGACCTCAATTTGCGGCACGCCGCGGGGGGCCGGGGGAATGCCGGTCAGTTGGAAGCGGCCCAAAGTCTTATTGTCGTAGGCCATGGGGCGTTCGCCCTGCAGCACGTGGATTTCCACCGTGGTCTGCCCGTCGGCAGCGGTGGAGAACACCTGCGATTTGGTGGTGGGAATGGTGGTGTTGCGCTCGATGAGCTTGGTGAAGATGTGGCCTTCCGTCTCCAAACCCAAAGACAGGGGGGTCACGTCCAGCAGCAGCACGTCCTTCACCTCGCCGCCCAGCACGCCGGCCTGGATGGCCGCGCCGATGGCGACGCACTCGTCGGGGTTGATGCCCTTGAAGGGATCCTTGTTGGTGATGCGCTTGACAGCGGTCTGCACCGCGGGGATGCGGGTGGAGCCGCCCACCAGGATGACCTTGTCGATCTGGGCCGCGGAAAGGCCCGCGTCCTTCAGCGCCTGGCTGGTGGGGCCGACGGTTGCTTCCACCAAATCGGCGGTCAGTTCGTCAAACTTGGCCCTTGTCAGCGTCATGTCCAAATGCTTGGGACCGCTGGCATCGGCGGTGATAAAGGGCAGGTTGATGCTGGCGCTCATCACGCCGGAAAGCTCGATCTTGGCCTTTTCGGCGGCTTCCTTCAAACGCTGGTAGGCCATGCGGTCCTTTTTCAGGTCGATGCCTGTGTCCTTTTTGAAGGTATCGGCAATATAGTTGATCACCCGCTCGTCAAAGTCGTCGCCGCCCAGGCGGTTGTTGCCGTTGGTGGCCAGCACCTCGAACACGCCGTCGCCAATCTCCAGCAGCGAAATATCGAATGTACCGCCGCCAAGGTCGTACACTAATATCTTTTGCGTGCCTTCCTTGTCCAGGCCATACGCCAAAGATGCGGCGGTGGGTTCGTTGATAATGCGCAGCACTTCCAGCCCGGCGATGCGGCCGGCATCCTTGGTGGCCTGGCGCTGGCTGTCGGAAAAATAGGCAGGCACGGTGATAACGGCCTGGGTCACGGTTTCGCCCAGATACGATTCGGCGTCCGCCTTCAGCTTTTGCAGGATCATGGCGGAAATTTCCTGGGGGGTATAAGTCTTTCCGTCAATATTCACTTTGTGGGCGGAGCCCATTTCACGCTTGATGGAAATGACGGTGCGGTCGGGGTTGGTAATCGCCTGCCGCTTGGCCACCTGGCCCACCAGCCGTTCTCCATCCTTGGTGAACGCCACTACGGACGGCGTGGTGCGCGCGCCTTCGGAATTGGGGATGACAACGGGTTCGCCGCCCTCCATGACCGCTACGCAGCTATTGGTGGTACCCAAATCGATACCGATGATCTTTCCCATAAAAGATTCCTCCTCTTTTTTGCCGGGCCACCGCCGGCCTGTGCAAATATCTTATTTGCGTAAGTGACTTTATCTATGGAAAGGAGCCATGCTCCTTGTCCTCCTGATTATTCCTCCACGACCTTCACCATGGCGTGGCGCAGGACGCATTTGTCCAATTTGTAACCCTTTTGCAACACCTGGCATACGGTGCCCGGCTCGCCTTCCTCCCTGGGGGCCGTCATCACCGCGTTTTCCAGAGCGGGATCGAATTTCTCCCCCGGCCGGCTGATGGCCTCAATGCCCCGTTTTTCAAAGGCCTCGCTTAGCTGCCTGTATACCATCAGCACGCCGTCACGGAGCGCCGTGTCGCATGTATTTGCGCTGGCCTCCAGCGCCCTTTCGAAGTTGTCGATCACCGGAAGCAGCGTCTTGGCCAGCGAGATGGCCCCCTCGTCAAACGCTTCCGCCCTTATGGCGTTGTTCCGGCGGCGGTAGTTATCAAAATCCGCCTGTACCCGCTGGGCCAAAGTCAGGTATTCGTCGCTCTGCTTGCGCGCCTCCTCCAAATCACAAAGGAGCTGTTCAACGTCAATGGGTTCCGCCTCTTCCTCCAGGGGGAACTGCGCTTCCGCCTCCTGGAGGGGCTCCATGGCCGGAGCCGTTTCCTGCTCCGCCGCCTTGGCTGCTTCCTTCCTGTCCTGCTGATCCTTTTTCATGCCGATCGCCTTTCTGCCGCGTTTTATCACTTTGTGCCGTTTCATGATTCATCCTCAAACAGGTTCCCCAATTGCCGCACCATGGTATTCAATATGGCCAGAACCCGGCTGTACTGCATCCGGGTGGGGCCGATCACGCCGATGGTGCCGTGGGAATGGCTGCCGATGGAATAGGTGGCCGTCACCAGGGAGCAGTCCGCTATTTCCTCGATGCCCGTTTCCGGACCGATGCGCACGGTGAATGCCATCTGTCCCTGCTGGGATAACAGGTCTGCCAGCCGCTCCTTCGTTTCCAGCAGCGCCAGGAAGGACCTTGCCTTTTCCACATCAGAATATTCGGGGTAATTGAGGATGTTGCTGGTACCGCCCACCAGCACCCGTCCGGAGGCGGCTTTGGTCTGCGCCTGCGCCACCAGGGCGGATATGCCTGACAAAAGCTCCTGGTTCTGCGCAAAACCCTTTGCCACGCCGGACAGAATCGTTTGCGCCTCGCCCACGGTGTGCCCCGTTAGCTGGTCGGTGAGCATCCGGGAGATGGCGTACAGCGCGTCGCTGTCCAGCGCTTCCGAGGTGCGGATCACCGCGTCCTTGATGATGCCGGCGTCGGTCACGATCACCACCAGCGCGGATGTGCCGCTCACGGGCACAAGCTGGATGTTGCGGATGTGAAGCTCCTGTCCCTTGGGCGGCATCACCAATGCGGTGTAGTGGGTGAGGCTGGAAAGCACCTGCGCCGCGTGCCCTATCACATCTTCCATCTGCCGCATGCGGCTGGTAAAATGGGCGCGCACCGTTTCCGGGTCGGCGTCTGGTATCTGGCCGGATTTCAATAGCTGGTCAACGTACAGCCGGTAGGCCTTTACGCTGGGGATGCGCCCCGCGGAAATATGCGGCTGGTCCAGGTAGCCCAGCTCCTCCAGGTCGCTCATTTCGTTGCGGATGGTGGCGGAGCTCAAGCCCATGTCGTATTTCTTGGAAATCGTGCGGGATCCCACCGGCACGGCGGTCAGGATATAATCGTCGATGATCGCCTGCAGGATGCGGAATTTCCGCTCGTCCATGGATGCTTCGCCTCCTTCCTGCGGACGCTCTTTTTTCTTGTTGTTAGCACTCGACGCATGTGAGTGCTAACCTGGTCATAAGATAACACTCCTTTATTGGTTTGTCAATACCAGTAAGGGTATTCCAATCAAATTTTAAGAATGCGGCTGATGGGCAAAGGCTTTCGAATCGGCATGATTCCGCCGGAAGCTTGTGCTTTCATCAATCCCGTGCGATAATGGATATATGGAAGGAAAAGGCTTGTTTTCCGCTTTCGGCCCTTGATGACCCGGATGGAGGGAAGAATATGTGGGGAAGGAAAAAGCGGTTTGAAATCATCAGCTCCCCCAAGATATCCGCCGTCTATTTTGGCTTGCTCCAGGGCGGGTACGAGTACTTTGCGTCCGGCAGGAGGCCGGAGGATATCCGCCTGTGGGAAGGCTGGCGCGATCTGCCCATCGGCTATGACACAAGCTTTTTCAAGCTGGCCAGGCAGAGCACAAGCAGCGCGTATCCCTATTGGCCCCGGGCCGCGATGCTGGAGACGGCCACGTTCTTTGTGGATGCGCAAAGCGCCCGCTTTCAAGATTTCAAGGCCTATCATCTGCACATCTCGGCGGCGGATAACATTCAGGACAGGGAGAGGAACCAGGATTTCTGGAATTGGGTCAAGGGCTTTCCCAAGGCGCTGTGCAATGTCATGAGCTGCGCGGGTTTTGGCCATTATAGGCTGTGGGAGGAAAGCTGGGTCAGGCAGCAGGCAGATGCGCACAGGCAAGCGCTGCAGCATCTGGAGAAGGTCATTTCCTATTATATCAGGCGGTACGGCCTCCCCGTCGCAAAGGTCTCGGTTGTCCTGTGCCCCCTCAAGTGCAAGTATTCGGCGGACTATCACAGGCAGCAGGATGCCTTTTGCGCCATCGCGGGCGAGCTCCGCCCGGATTCGGTCCTGCATGAATTCCTTCATCTTGTCATGCATCCTCTGGTCCAAAAGCATTCCGATGCCATATTGGCCCTGCGCAATCTTCAAAGGCTTGGGCTGG
This sequence comes from Bacillota bacterium, assembly GCA_023411395.1. GTDB lineage: Bacteria > Bacillota > Clostridia > Christensenellales > Aristaeellaceae > JAEWAH01. The sequence goes on along the minus strand of JAEYOV010000012.1, from coordinate 3,427 downwards.
AGGAATCGTACTTCCTGGATCAGGGCGAGCGCGGCAAGCTTTACGCCTTTGAGGAATACGCCGTCAGGGAAGCGGCGGAGCTGGCCGCCGGCGGGAATTATCAAACCGGTCTGGAGCAGTATCTTTTGTCCCTGATCAAGGCCCTTGCCTGAACCGGTCTTTTTTGTGCCGGAATTTTACCGGGTATTGCATTGCGGCGGGAAATCCGCTATCATGATGCAATGAAAAGTATGCCCTTTCGGGCTTGGAGGGATCATTTTGGCGCAGGACCGCCTCACCCATATCCGCAACTTCTGCATCATCGCCCACATCGACCACGGCAAGTCCACCCTGGCCGACCGCCTTCTGGAAAAGACGGGCGTGTTCCAGCAGCGCGAGATGGTGGAGCAGATTCTCGACAGCATGGAGCTGGAGCGGGAGCGGGGCATTACCATCAAGAGCAAGGCTGTGCGCATGACCTATACCGCACAGGATGGCCAAACCTACACCCTGCATCTCATCGACACCCCCGGCCATGTCGACTTTTCCTACGAGGTCAGCCGCGCCCTGGCCGCCTGCGAAGGCGCGCTCCTGGTGGTGGACGCTACCCAGGGCATTGAGGCCCAAACCCTGGCCAACGTCTACATGGCCCTGGAGCACGATCTGGAAACCGTGCCCGTCATCAACAAAATCGATCTCCCCAGCGCGCGCCCCGAGGAGGTGCGCAAGGAAATCGAAGAAGTCATCGGCCTGGATGCCTCCTACGCGCCCCTGGTTTCCGCCAAGATGGGCACCGGCATTGACGAGGTGCTGGAAGCCGTCGTAAAATACATCCCCCCGCCCCAGGGGGATGAGGATGCGCCCCTGCAGGCCCTCATCTTCGATGCCTTCTACGACAACTACAAAGGCGCCATCTGCTTTGTCCGCGTCATGCAGGGCAAGCTTCGCCCCGGCATGCGCATGCGCCTCATGGCCGGCCGCGGCGAGTTTGACGTGGTCGAAGTCGGCACCTTCCGCCCCGGCTACGCCCCCTGCGAGGAGCTTTTGCCCGGCGACGTGGGCTACGTTTCCGCTTCCATTAAAGATGTGCGGGATACCCGGGTGGGCGACACCATCACCGACGCGGCCCGTCCCGCCGAAACCGCGCTGCCCGGCTACCGGCAGGTGACGCCCATGGTCTTCTGCGGCATCTATCCCGCCGACGGCGCTGATTATCCCGACCTCAAGGATGCCCTGGAAAAGCTGCGCATGAACGACGCGTCCCTGTCCTTTGAGCCCGAAACCTCCGTCGCCCTGGGCTACGGCTTCCGCTGCGGGTTCCTGGGCCTTCTTCACATGGAGATTATCTCCGAGCGTCTGGAGCGGGAGTTTGACTTAAACCTGGTCACCACCGCCCCCAGCGTGATCTACCGTGTGACCAAAACCAACGGCGATGTCCTTCGCATCGACAATCCCACCAACCTGCCCCCCGCCGGGGAAATCGCCAAGATGGAAGAACCCTTCGTTCACGCCACCATCTACACGCCCCAGGACGCCGTCGGCGCGATCATGGACCTATGCCAGGAGAAGCGGGCCACCTTTCTGGACATGCAGTACGAAGGCAGCCGCGTCAAGCTGAATTACAACATCCCCCTCAACGAAATCATTTACGATTTCTTCGACCAAATCAAAAGCCGCTCCCGCGGCTATGCCTCCTTCGATTATGAGCTTAAAGACTATCAGGAAAGCGACCTTGTCAAGCTGGACATGCTCCTAAACGGCGACCTATGCGACGCCTTCTCCATCATCGTGCACCGGGACAAAGCCTACAACCGCGGCCGGGGCATTGCCGAAAAGCTCAAGGATGTGATCCCGCGCCAGATGTTCGAGATTCCCATCCAGGCTGCCATCGGCGGCAAGGTCATCGCCCGGGAAACCGTCAAGGCCCTGCGCAAAGACGTGCTCGCCAAGTGCTACGGCGGCGACATCACCCGCAAGAAAAAACTTCTGGAAAAGCAAAAGGAAGGCAAAAAACGCATGCGCCAGTTCGGTTCCGTCGAACTGCCCAGCGAAGCCTTCATGGCCGTGTTGAAGATGGATTGACGGGGGAAAGACGGGGAGTAGACGGGGAAATAATGCGGGGAAACCTCCTTTTGAGAAAGAAGGTTTCCCCGCACCCCTTCCGGGAAAACTTTTTATCATGGTACATTATCTTTTGGTTCTTCTACATCAACTACTATACCAAGGATCTTAAAATTATCGTCCTCAGCGATTTTGCGTGGTGGATATGATTTCCAATTCAGTGAAACAAGCAACGGTGTGTCATCCGTAAAAATTACCTTTTTGCATAACACTTCATCATTAACAGCAAAGATTCCAATTTGCGCATTATCAATTTCATTTTGCTGTTTGACAAGAACGATATGTCCATCGGGGTATTTCGGCTCCATACTATTTCCAGAGATTTTTAGAGCAAAGTCAGCATTGAGATTTCTAGTTTCGTAAGGTTCATACGGCTCATAAGTATCAATTGTATTTCCGAATCCCGCTGATACTGGTAAGTCAAACAATGGAATAGACTTTACTTGGACAGCTTTAGGTTCTTTTCATTTACCTGTAGCGCCTTCAGGGTCAACTTGCTTTACTAGCGTATTAAAATGCACGCTATCATGCTCTTGAATGAAATCTAAAACGTGCTGAAAAATACTAGGTAGTTGCTTTATATCTAGTATATTTTCTGCGCTTTCATGAGCACCTACTAAACGTAAATGAGATTGATTTTGAACAAGACGAGTTATAGCGCGAACTCTGGCAGCATTTCCATCTCCATCTATTTCAATGGCTTTTGTTAAAATATCTCGTTGTTGAGTATACTTTTCTGGCAATTTAAATGATACGAAACCTTCTAGCAATCGCCTGCCCATATTTGGATATGGAAGATAATCGCTCAAATTTGCGGGAGGTTGTTTGACGAACTTATAAATTTTATAAAATAGATAAACATATTCGTCTTGATAATCGCGCAAAAAGGCATCTTCTTCTCTTATAATTGGGGAATTGCTCTCCCTTTCAAGTAAATAACGATTACAATTGCAATCACCAAACATTCTAGAAAAATCTTTGTATAAAGTAAACTTATGCGTTAAAATAAAAGCTTGCCCAATTGACTGAAGCTTATCACGTATATATGCTGCAGCACTATAATAATGGTTTGAATCAAAACTCGATACAGGATCATCAAGAATAACAATACATGATTCTCTTAATACATTGCTATCCATCAATGTATTAAAAAAGTATATAAGTGCAATTGCGTTTTTTTCACCTGTACTTAGGTGATATGTATAGTGTACCCCATGTCAAGGACAATTTGGGTTTTTGGTATTCCAGTAAGATAGATATTAATGCTATACTAAATGTGCTTTACCGCAGGGGAGGATAGGGCAACGCTGAGGAGCAACCCGAGCGC
>JAEYOV010000008.1 GCA_023411395.1 Bacillota bacterium | reverse complement strand
GCGCTCGGGTTGCTCCTCAGCGTTGCCCTATCCTCCCCTGCGGTAAAGCACATTTAGTATAGCATTAATATCTATCTTACTGGAATACCAAAAACCCAAATTGTCCTTGACATGGGGTACACTATAGGATGATGTGGCGGGCATAGACAAAAAACCCATCTATCCATATAATATGCATAGAGCCCTGACAAGGAAAGGAAACATGGCCCGGAAAGGTTGGATTATTATGAAGAAATTGAAGGCTGCTGCTGCCGTTTTGATCATGATGATGTGCATACTCATATCAATATCCGCGGGAAGCATGGAATCCCGCAATCCCCTGATTCATCCCAAACCCATTTCAACGTATACAGCGCTTGACAAGGATATCAAAAACATCCTCTTGCTTGGTATCGATAAAAGTGATGCCGCCGCGGCGAAGGGGAGCGACTATCACACGGACGCCATTCTTGTGGTTGCGGTAAACTTTGATGAGGGCAAGATGGACCTTATCTCCCTGCCAAGGGATACCCTTACCTACGTTCCGGGCATCAAGGGAATTTACAAGCTGAATGCCGCCATCAACTGCGGCGGCGGGAAAACAGAAGAGGGATTCCAAAAGGTGTGTGAGGCGGCGGCCTGGGTGCTTGGTGGCATCAAGATTGACTATTACTGCGCCGTGGATATGCAGGCGATGGCGGCCATAGGCGATGCGATCGGCGGAGTGGATTTTGAACTTGAGATGAGCTACACGGGAACGTATGGCAAATACCGCAAAGGATTGCAGCATTTAAACGGCAAGGGGATCCTGGACTATTTGCGTGCCAGGCGGAATGCCACACAGAACGCCAACGATCTTGGCCGCACATCCCGGCAGCGGGATCTGATCATGACAATCCTTAAAAAGATGATGAGCGACAAGAACAGCCTGGCAAGCGCTGTTACAGCGGTTCAGGATTTGGAAGATGGATTCTTTACCAACATGAGCATAGGGGATATGCTGGCCTTTCTTCCGCTTGCCTTGCGGGGGGATTTTGACGCAACCGGCTCCCATGTCATCACCGGGAAATACCGCACCGCACTTAACGGCTGGAATTTTACCTTTACCGACCAGGATAACCGCAGGGAAGTGATTCGGGCCGTTTATGGCGTTGAGGTTCCCGAGTTGGCATATGTTTCGTATGCCTATACCAAATGGCTGGTGGAAGACGGCTTTGCGGTTGTCAGGTATTTGGCTGTCGCACAGCTTATGAGGGAAAGAATAAGCGCATATGGCGAAACAATGCTGAGTGCGGAACAAAAGGAAGCGCTGGCTGCTTTCGATTTGGCCTATGATCAGGCAGCGGCGGCTTTTGACGCGGCGGCTGATTCCATGTCCAAAACCGATACGAAGCTCATGGCCGGTGCGGCAAAGGAGCTTCGCAAGCATGGCGATGCGCTGTACGAACGATTTGAGGGCGTTGAAAAGCCGGTCTGGGCGACAGGAAAGTACTGGTATGCAGACCGTATGATAAACGAGGTTGATGTGAACTTCCGTTGAGCGGCCCGCTTTGCGCGGATATAAAACAAGTTTATTTCAGGAAATAGATCACGGCCACGAATCCGGCCGCCATGGCCGCAAGCCCGATGACCGACAGAACGGTCAAACGCTTCGCGGCCCTTTTGCTTGCGGCGAATTTTTCCTCCAAGCCGTCGAATTTTTGATCCATGCGCTGCGCAAAGGCGTCAAAGAAGCTTTTTGACTGACTTGCGCTGCCTTCCCATTTTCCCGCTTGTTCCTTGGCGGCGCTTTCGCTCATGGCCTGCATGCTTGCCACGTACGATTCCAGATTCCGCATGCGCTCATCAAACGCGCTTTCCGTTTGGCCTGACCGCTCTTCATATTTCGAAAGAAAGAGATGGAACATTTCGGTCATTTCCGCGCGCTCTTTTGCAAGGCGGGCTTCCTGGGCGAGCCGCTCTTTTGCAAGGCGGGACTCCATTGCGGAATACTCCGCCGCCCGCCTGGACTCAAGCTCCTTTTTTTCCTGCAGCAGCTTTTTTTCCGTGTCCTGGCTTTCCGACGCGGACTTTTCTATGATCCTTGTGATCCTGTTTTCAAAAATGATCAATTCCTGAAGCATGCGCTGGTAGACATCCTCAAGCGCGTAATCCGCTCCGGCGGCAGGCTTTGCCGTTTGATCCTTTTGTGCACGCGGTTCATCCGGACGGCCCGTTCCCCCCGGCTGCTTTGCCAGCCTGCCGGTGCTGTCGTATATATCGTTCTGAGCGTAAAACACCAGGGCGGTCAAGACGGATTCTTCAATGCCGGCGATGCTTTTGTCATCCATCCTTTGCCCCACCCGTTTGAAAATGCCGTTCAAAAGCCTGACCAGGCTGTCCTCTGACACCCAGGAGATGGCGGGATGATTCCGCTCCATGTCGGAAACGAAGGACATGAGCTCCCGGACCATTTCATAGCTGAATATCTGCCCCTTATGCGCCTGCAGATGGCGGCGCAGGCTTTCTTTCAATACGCTTTCATCATTTTGCATTACCGTTCGCTCCCTTTATCTTCAGAAATCCGTGGCGGCGAATAAGCGTGGGAACCGGTAGGCCCGGGGCGGCGGTGGGGAAAAGCTGCACGCGGATTATTAAGAATGATCACGTTTATATGCGAATTATAACCCAAGCGGCGGACGCTGGCAATATACCGCGGCGCTGCCTGTGAAATTGCATAAGAGCCGATGGACAACGCCGGCCCGCCGGAACGTTGAACAGCAAAAGGGGAGGGACTGTAAAATCGTCCCTCCCCGCTCGTTTCCCCTGCCTTACCTGTTCATCATGCTCCGCCGGATGGCTTCATTTACATACTGCACCGTTTCCTCCTGTTTTCTAAGTGCTTCGCGCGCCTCCCGGCACGGCGGAACCGGGGGCTTCCTTTGGAGGAGCGGACTGAGCATGCGGGACAGGAACATACGCGTCCTGACCGTTATCTTCACGTTTGAACCTACAAAAGCTTGAATTCCGTTGTGTTGATGACCTGGGTGTCCGGGTCACCCGTTTGTATATCGTTCATGATATCATCCAGCAGGCTTACTTCGGCCATGCCATGGCCGGCCAGCTCCACCGATGACCGCTGATGGGGGGCGCAGGATACGTTCACGCAGTCGTTGAACAGCAGCTTTTCCTCAATCCATTCGGGTGGGATCTCCTTATCGATTTTCACGTTGACGCAGCCGATGAAGGTGATTCCCTCCGGGTGCCTTTCCAGCAGCCCCTTGTCCAGTGTAAAGGATACCTTGTCCCGAAGAACCAGGCCTTTGACGGGCACCAGCGCTTCATACTCGGCGGGAAGGACGCTGAAGGCGTTGACCAGCCTGGCGGGAAGCTGCACGCTGCCCAGCACCTTCAGGTATTCCAACTGCCCGGCCAGAGGCTCGCTTTCCTCATCCAGCACAAGATCGCCGGCGATATACAGCTTCGTACCGTGCTTTTTCAAAAGCGCTTCGCTGAGCGCCGCGTCGCCGCCCACATAGGCGCAACCGTCGGGGACGAGTTGGATTTCCGTGCCCTCGTCAAACAGGGGCAGGGCACTTTCGGCCAGGGATTCCGCAAGCACGGCGGTTTTGGTAAGAAAGCGCACGCCTTTGCTGGCAAGGGATGCCACATCCGCCTGATTATCCAGTATGACAACGCGCCGCTTGGCAAAGTACCGCCCGGCCCTGGCCCGGAGACGGAAGGTTTTGTCGGCCACATAAGATGCGTCCAGGCGGACGGCGTCGGCGGGATAGCAGTCGGTGCTGCCGTTGACCCTGAGCATATCCAGTTTTCCCGACAGGCTGTCGGGATAGGTAACGAGGCCGTTGACCTGAATCAGGGCGTAATGGCTGAGGATCTCCTCCGTATCCTTGCCGATCTCCAGCGCACCGTTGACGAGCAAGGCCACGGGGCGGCTCGGCGCGTCGCCCGGCATGATTTCGCACTTGCCGTTTACAACCTTCAGTTCGGCGTCTTCAGGCTTTTCAAGCACCGTGGCCGCGTTCAGGACAACATGGTACTTGGGCATCAGCGCTTGCGTTTTCGCGGAGGTCAGCACAAGCGCCGCATTGATGAGGATGGATTCATACGACGCCAGGGTGGATTCGGCCACCCCGCTCATGTCGCACAGCGCGCAGTTGATGCGCAGACGCTTTTTCAGTTCCATACATTCCACTCCTTTTTATTCCTGGATCCATTTTTGAAGTGATTTTCTGGCCGACTTCAGGCGCGCCCGGACGGTGGAGGACGGCAGGCCGAACATTTCGCCAAGCTCCGTTGCGTTGTAGCCCTGAAAATACCGCAAGGTAAACAGCGCCTTCTCGCTGTCCGGCAGCCGGTGAATCATCTGTGCCACATGCACCGCGCTCAGGTCCGCCTCGAACATGGCGCCGGATTCTTCCCTGGGCGCCCGGGCCAGGCGGCGCGCCTGGTCGATGAATATGTTCCGGGCCGTTTTGTACAGCCAGGCCAGGCTCTTGGGTTCCGGCATTTCATTCAGGAGATCGGCATTTGCCAGCGCGCGCATGAAGGCATCCTGCACGATATCCTCGGCGAAGGCCCGGTGATGGGTCAGGGAAACGCAGTACCGGAGCAGCCGCTGGTAATGCTGTCCGTATAGCTGTTCGATCATGATGCTCCCCCTTTCCCTGTGCCTTCACCTTCATAACGAACGTCAGGTGACAAGTGTTGATGTATTGTTCAAGAAATGTTCTTCTGATCCTCCCGGGTGTGTAGACGCCCGCATCGAGTGAAAAGGCAAAATATCCCATAATGTGTCAAGTTTCAGCGTTGCCAGATTCCTGGAAATGGATATACTGAACGTATCGTTTTGCGCGGACAAGCCCATTTTCTTCCCCACGGGCTGACAGCAGGGCGCAAGGAGTGAAATCATGCAGGAGCTGACGGTCAGGGATATTTTGAAAATCCTCAAAAAACGCTGGTGGCTGATCGTTGCTTTTTGTATCCTTGTGACGGCGGCGGCCGGTATCTATTATAGGAACCAGCCGAATGAATACACCGCCCAGGCCATGCTGCTTGTGCTGGTGGTTTATGAGGACTCCCAGCAGCAGACCAGGTACGATATGTATGTCAGCGAACAGTTGGCGGCAGACTTCAAGGTGCTTTTGGATACCCGTGACATTATGGAAAAATCCCGTGAGCGAATGGGGGCCGGGCAGGAGGAATTTTCCGCCATTGCTTTTGACATCAACGCGGACACCGGCACGCGGATTCTGCGTCTCTCGGCGACCGGCCGGGACCGGTCCTTATGCATGCAGGCTGCCAATACCGTAAGCCTGGTGTTTGCAGAATACATCCAGAATTGGATGACGAAATGCACTGTGAACATCGTGGAAGAAGCGGAGCTGCCAAAGGCTGCCTCAGGCCCATCCCGCATGCGGAACACGCTGCTTGCGGGGGCTGTCAGCTTCATGCTGGCCATGGGCGCGGTGCTGGCCATGGAAATGCTCAACACCACCCTCCGTTCCGCCGGCGCGGTGGAAAACACCCTGGGCCTTCCGGTACTGGCCAGCATACAAAACTATAGAAAAGAAATCGCCAAGTATATGCAAAAGCACCCGCCGGGCGAAATGCTTCCCAAAGCCGTTTCCGTTGTAACCAAAGAGAATATAAGGACATTGGCAGCCAACGTGCAGTTTGCCGCCGTCGCCCGCCCCACCCGGAGCCTGATCGTAACGTCCACCGTCTCGGGGGAGGGGAAAAGCTCGCTGCTTCTGCTGCTGGCGGAGGCTTTGGCGGACCTTGGAAAGCGCGTGCTGGTGGTGGACATGGACATGCGCAACCCCAGCTTGTGGAGGTACGTCGGGGCGCGGGGCCGCAACGATCTGTTTGATTATCTGGTGGGCCATTCCAGGCTGGAGGAGGTCATCTGCAAAACGGGCAACCCAGGCATCCATTTCATTGATTCCCGTCACCGCCTGGCATCCGTATCCCAAATCGTGAATTTTGAAGTGTTTGACAAGTTCCTGGATGCCGTCAAACGGTCGTATGATCTGGTGCTTTTTGATACACCCCCGATGAGCCTGTTTATAGACGCGGCGGCGCTGGCCAACAAGATGGATGCGGCGCTTATGGTGGTGGGCAACGGTATGGCGGACAAGGCGCTTATCGGTGAAGCCGTGGAGCAACTGCACAAGGCCAATGCCAACATCCTGGGTGCAGCCCTGAACTTTGTGGACAACCGCAGGACCCACAGGCATTACTACGGAAAGGCTTACGGCTACACGGCCGAAAAGAAGGATGCCGCCGTCAGGAAGCCTCTGAAGGAAATGTGACCGAGCCGGGAAGGGGTGGATACATGCTGGATATACACGCGCACATCCTTCCTGAGGTGGATGACGGCGCAAGGTCCCGCAGGCAGGCGCTGCAAATGCTCAGGGCCGCCCGCACCGCCGGCATTGATACCCTGGTGGCCACGCCGCATCTTAAGCAGACGAAGGAAGACCTTTCCCGCATCGCGGATGCCTTCTGCTGGCTGCAGCCCCGCGCGCAGGCCCTTGGCGTCCGCCTGCTGAAGGGGTATGAGGTCTCCTACCAGGTGTTGCTGGATTTGCCCTGCTCGCAGCTTGGCCGCTATTGTATTGGTGGAACGAATCTCCTGCTGCTGGAGCTGGATGCCATCCACCTGTTCCCTCAATGGAACCGTGTGCTGGGCTGCCTTGTGCGGGCAGGCTGCGAGCCGGTGATCGCACACCCGGAACGATGCGTGTATATCCAGGAACATGCAGAGATCATTGGGAAAATAAGGCGAATCGGGTGTAAAATCCAGATCGATGCGCAATCGTTCCTCAAGCCCCCCTGGAGCATGGAACGGCGCACCGCGGGAAAGATCCTGCGCAAGGGGTGGATGGACTACATCGCATCGGATGCCCACCGCCCCAATGATTACAAGCAGTTTCTGCTGGCGCTGCACAGGCTGCAAGGCCGTCTGCCCACGGACGTCATCTCCCCCGGAGACATCTGCTTCCTGCCATCCCCCCTGTAATACAAACGCCACAACGGGCCGGCCAGTACGGTTTGTCTGACGGCAGCGGCGGCGCACATCGTTTCCCCGATCATCCTGTTTCCCAAGGGAAGCAGGAAGGGCGAAGCCATGTGCCTTTTTTTCATGTCCTTATGAATGAATATCCCTTGATAAACAAATAATAGGAATCATTTTTATGCAGTTCGGATTTAAAAGACCCGAGTACTTTCAGGAGGTCAGGCCATGGAAGAGAGCTGCCAAAGCTATTGCATTTACTGCGCCACCGGGAGGGAGGCGGGCGTTGCCCGGCAGATTCAGCGGGAAACCGGGCTCACCGCGCTGGCGCCCACCCTCGTCAGGGTGGAGTGGAAGGGCAAGGTGGCTTCCCGCAAGGAGCAGACGCTGTTCCCCGGCTATGTGTTTCTGTATGCCGATGACAATGCTCCGCCCAAGCTTTCCGGCGTTCACCATATGCGAAGGCTCCTGGCCTATGATTCGGGTCAGCGCCAGCTCTATGGCCGCGACGCGGAAATCGCCCGCTGGCTTTTTAAGTACGGCGGCGTGATCAGGGAATCCCGGGCCCTTCGGGAAGGCGACCGCATCATCGTGGTGGACGGCCCCATGAGGGACCTGGGCGGCGTGATCAAAACCGTCAACAAGCAGCGGCAGCGGGCCAGCATTGAGTTCACCTTCGAAGGCATCACAAGAAGCGTGTGGATGGCCTTTGAGTGGGTCTCCTCGGCGGAGGGGGAAGGGTACAGGATGCCGGGGTGATGCACACCATGCATGTCACAAAAAAGTGTACAGGAATAGGATCATGAAAACAACCATGAAAACAAGCCTGATATTGTTCCCCACAAAAAACGGCGCATGGCTCCGCAAGGGTGTCCTGGCCGCCCTGGACGGCATGCTGGTGCAGCTTTCCATGATGCTGGGCATTCTTCTCCGGTATGAAGGTGATTTGCTGGCGATTCAGGCCGCGCTTTCTGCCGACCGCCTGATTCTGATCACAGCATTGTACCTCATCATTTACGCAGCCGGCGGTATCTACCACACCATGTGGCGGTATGCCGGGTTTTTGGAAATGTTCCGTCTGGCGCTGTGCGCGGCCTTGGCCACACTGGCTGCGCTGTTCCTGAACGAAGCGTTTGCCTTGCATCTGTCCCGGGCGGTTCTGCTGCTTACAGGCTTGATGACGCTGATGCTTTCGGGCGGAATGCGCTTTTTCTGGTGCAGGTTTCGCTTCATCCGGGAAAAGGGGAAAGGCAGAGGGAGGGGGCTTGGCGCCGTGATGATCGTCGGCGCGGGGTTTGCAGGCGCCTACGCCCTGACCCTTCTGCGCCGTAGCGGCATGAAGGCACAGCCGATGCTCTTTGTGGACGACGATGACGCCAAGAGGAACCTGCGCATTCAGAATGTGCCCGTCCGGGGTACGACGGCGGATATTCCCCGGCTGGTGAAGGAGTATGGCGTCAGGGAGATCATCATTGCTATCCCATCCCTGGAGGGAGAGGCACGTGCCGGCCTGATCGCCCTGTGCAACAGCACCAAGTGCAAGGTGCGGATCATGACCTATCCCCAGCACGTGTCTTCGGCGGAAGAGCGCCTTCTTGTCCGGGAACTGAACATTTCCGACTTTCTGTCCAGAAAGGAAGTGGCGCTGGACATGGACCATATCAGCGCCTACCTGACGGGGAAAACGGTGCTTGTCACCGGCGGGGGCGGCTCTATCGGCTCGGAAATCTGCCGGCAGGTGATGCGCTTTGCGCCCAGGCAGCTTGTGATATTTGATATTTATGAAAATTGCGCCTATGAGCTGCTCAACGAACTCAAGCAAAAGCATGGCCCCGAAGCGCCGGTGACGGTGCTGATCGGCTCCATTAGGGACCGCCGCCGCCTGGACGAGGTGTTTCACTGCTGCCGCCCGCAGGTGGTTTTCCATGCCGCGGCCCACAAGCATGTGCCCCTGATGGAATTAAGCCCGGCGGAAGCTGTAAAAAACAACGTGATCGGAACGCTGAACGTGCTGGAATTGGCCAGCGTACATGGTGTGGAACGGCTGGTGCAGCTTTCCACCGACAAAGCCGTCAACCCCACCAACGTGATGGGCGCCACCAAGCGCATTACCGAGATGCTGATCCAGGCGTTTGCGAAAAAGACAGACATGAAATGCATGGCCGTACGCTTTGGCAATGTGCTTGGTTCCCACGGCAGCGTGATCCCCCTGTTCGAGGCGCAGATCAAAAAGGGAGGCCCGGTAACCGTCACCCACAAGGACATTACCAGGTATTTCATGACCATCCCGGAGGCGGCGCAATTGGTGCTCCAGGCCGGCTCCATCGCCCAAAGCGGGGCCATCTATGTGCTGGATATGGGGGAGCCGATAAGGATCATGGACCTGGCTGAAAAGCTGATCCGCTTTTACGGGTACGAACCCAATGTGGACATCAAGATCGAAGTCACGGGCCTTCGCCCTGGCGAGAAGCTGTATGAGGAGCTTTTGATGGACGAGGAAAAGGATAGGATGCGCCGTACGGCCCACGACAAAATCTTTATCGCTCCGCCCATCCCCCTGGACGACGTGGCGCTGTATGGCCACATCGACGCGCTGCTTCACGCCGCCGAGCACAATGACGGCTATGTAAAGGAAACGCTGTTGCAGGCGCTGCCAAGCTATCATCCCGAGGAGAATATTGTGCCGCAGCGGGTTGCGGTGGGGGCATAGAAACGATGTTACAAGCGAGAAGTCGGGTTTGCATATACCGGCGGTATGGGAAGCGGCTGACAGATGTTATCCTTTCCTTTTCAGGCCTGGTTCTTTTGGCGCCGCTGTTTTTGCTGATCGCCATCTGGGTGAAACTGGATTCCAAAGGCCCGGTGCTGTTCAAGCAAAAGCGTGTAGGGAGGAATAAAACTTACTTCAACATATTAAAATTCCGCTCGATGCGTATGGACGCTCCCAGAGATATGCCTACCCATCTATTGAGCAACCCCCATGCCCATATCACCAGGAGCGGGCGCTTTCTACGCAAAACCAGCCTGGATGAGCTTCCGCAGCTTTGGAATATCTTTATAGGCCAGATGTCTGTCATTGGCCCCAGGCCGGCGCTGTGGAACCAGGAGGATTTGATATTTGCCCGCGACAAATATGGCGCGAACAATGTGCGGCCTGGCTTGACAGGTTGGGCGCAGATTAACGGGCGGGATGAACTTGAGATTGATGAAAAGGCAAAGTTTGATGGTGAATACGTCCAACATATCTGCTTTCATGTGGACCTAATCTCCTTATTGGTGACAATAGGAAGTGTTTTTCGCGAAAATGGCGTACTCGAGGGTGGAACAGGTATGCTAGAAAAGCAAAAGTTACATGAGGGATGAGAAAATGAGAAACCTGCTTGTCAGTGTCATTGTAGCTACATATCGCCGAACAGACGATTTTCGTAAAGCGCTTCAATCATTGATAATCCAGTCTTATACCAATATTGAAGTCATAGTTGTGGATGATAATACCGATATTTTATTCAGTAAACAAGTGAAGACAATTTGTGATGAATTTAATATGCAAATAAAGATTAAACTGATTCGAGATGGACAGGGTGGCCACGGTTCGGCAAAAGCTCGAAACCTCGGTATTCAGGCGGCGCGTGGTGAATACATTGCATTTCTGGATGACGATGATATATATCTGCCGCTGAAGATAGAAAGGCAGATCGCTGAGATGCAAAAAGGCGATGCGGATTTTTCGGCAACTGACTTGGCACTATATTCAAAAACAGATGAACTAGTAGAATATCGCAGCCATAAACACATCGGTAAGAGTAATCATAACTTGTTTACATATCACCTAATGCATCATATAACTGGAACAGATACTTTTATGTTTAAAGCAAATTATTTGCGCAATATAGGTGGGTTTCCACCAATCGATATAGGAGATGAGTTTTATTTAATGAGTGAGGCAATTCTAAAGGGAGGTAAATTTATATATGTTCCCGAGTGCCATATAAAGGCCTATATACACGATAAGTACGGCGGATTATCAAGCAGTATTGGCAGAATTGAAGGTGAAAAGAAATTATATAAGTATAAGATGATGAATTTTGATCGATTGAGCAGGCAAGAAAAAAGGTATATCAGAATGCGTCACCATGCAGTGTTAGCATATGTGTGGAAAAAAAGAGGGAATGCAATTCGCTTCTTGACAGAAGGCACGATTGCAATATTTTGTGCCCCGTATTATGCGATGCATTTGCTCAGAGTTTCTGAAAAAAAGATAATGTAGATCAGATTGATACAGTTAGAACAGATATATGAAATGCTCTTTCAAGGATAAATGAGGAGGACGATATGCAAGCGCTTTTCTTGGGTGGAGTTTTTGCAAAAGTGAACGAGGAAGAAGTGATTAGCAATAGCAAGTCTAGCGTGGAATATTCTGCCAACATTTTTCAAGAGAGATTAATCTCAGGGCTTAAAAAGAATGGAATTAGTTTGCATGTCGTTTCTGCTCCATTCATTGGAGCTTTTCCAAAGTATTACAAGAAGGCCTATTTCAATGGTTTTGAGCATCAACAAGATGAATATGAATACGTTAGATTTAACAACGTATGGGGCATAAGAAATATCTCGCGAACCAAAGCTATAAAGAAAGCTATTAGGCAATACATTTCTTTTGCTTCAGATAAGAAACTGATCATAGTTTATAGTGCCCATACGCCGTTTATTGAAGCAGCTGTTTATGCAAAAAGAAAGGATAGAGATATTAAGATTTGCCTTGTGGTACCAGATCTACCTCAATATATGAATCTGAATAAAGAGAAAAGCAATATATACGATTTCTTAAAAAAACTCGATATTTATCATATGAATGGCCTAATGGAAAATGTCGATTCATTTGTTCTGTTAACAGAACAAATGAAGGATGTTCTTCATGTCAAAAATCGACCATATATGATAGTAGAGGGTATTATTGATGATGAAGATGAAAAGAAACCTGTCGAATCTATCGAAAAGAAACAGAATGAAAAGTATGTTGTTTATGCCGGGAAAATTAACCAAAGATTTGGTGTCATAGATTTAACCGACGCATTTCGCTTAATTAAGGATAAGGAATATAGATTGATTTTTTGTGGTAAAGGTGATGCACTAGATTATGTTCTTGATGCAAGTCGTGTGGATAGCAGAATCATCTATAAAGGACAATTACCCGTATCAGAAGTTCGGGCATGTATACAGATGGCAAATGTTTTAGTAAATCCAAGACTCAATAATGAAGAATACACCAAATATTCATTTCCATCAAAAAATATAGAGTATCTATTAAGCGGGAATCCTGTTGTTGCTTATATGCTTGATGGAATGAAAGAGATTTACAAAGATTTCCTGTATGTGCCACGAGGCTCAAAGCCAGATGAATTAGCTGAATGCATATGTGAAGCTTGTTTGGAAGAAGAGAAAGAAGCTAGGAAAAAGAAATTTGACGCATATAAGCTTAGCTTATACAAACAGAACGTATGTGCAGAGATGTTAAAGATGATATATGAAGGTGAAAATGTTGGTAATTACTAATGATATTCAAATAGCATCAACAGGTTTCTTTAGCATATTCATTTTACTATATTTTTCTCAAGACACACTTTTATTTGGTACAAATAAAAACAATGCAATGTTCTGGTTGAAAAATATTGTTCTAGTGTTTCTCTGCCTGCAGCTGTTATATACATCAATCAAAAAAAGGACAATCATACAAAAAAAGCCATTAATAGTATTTATTTTTATTAGTCTCTTTGCATTATTAACTCTAATTCTAAGTGGTGATGAACCGACGAAATATTTTTTCGAAATCGTAACATTTTTTACAGCGCTCTTATTATCTGCTCAGTTAGATTTTCACAAGTTTGTAGAACATTATGTCAAAACAATTTTGTGTATTTCTGTTTTTTCCCTTGTTGTTTCGGCGATATATTTATTCGCTTATCCTATGTTATCGATCTTCCCAATTATTGAGAATAAGTCAGGTCACAAGTTCTATAACTTATTTTTTTCACTAGCGATGACCACGACACCGTATGTTCCTTATAGGAATTATGGAATATTTAGGGAACCAGGAGTCTATGCAATTTTTCTAACGATAGCATTGATTTTCGAATTATTCGGCGATAAGAGAATTAGAATTAAGAGAATTAGTATTTTTATATCAACTATTCTAAGCACATTATCGTCAGCAGGTTATATATTGCTGATTCTGGTTATGGGAGCATTCTTACTAGCAAAACAAAATGGTGTTAGGTACTTCCAATTTAAGTTTCTCATTACGATATTTCTTCTATTGTCAGGTCTACTTTTGCTTTTTGAAAACTCCATATATAATTTGGTTTTCGACAAATTTTATTCTCCAAATTCTTCTGCTAATTCTCGAGTTGGATCAATACTGGTAAACCTACACATATTCTTTGATAACATCAAGCATTTGTTTTTCGGCGCTGGGTATGGGTATGTTGAGCGAAATTTCAGCAGAATATCTATTATATGCGATATAATTGCTGGCGATAATACAAATACCATCTTAAAAATGCTCGCTGTTCATGGAATATGGTTTACTTCAGTCTGTGGAGTGATGATATATAAGTTTTGGAAAAGCTTTTCACGAAATAAATTGCTTATAGTGACTCTGTTCTTTTTATTTGTTGTTGCATTATCAAATGAGGATATTATTTTCAATCTTATTCTATATATGTTGGTTTTCTATGGCGCAGCCTCAAATAATGTACGGAGTGCATTTGCATGTGAATTGCAGACATAAAAAATGAGATTCTAGAAGTAAGGGGAACTCTCAGGAGCATGGTTATTGAGAATTAGATTATTTGAGAGGTGAATGTAATGATACAACAAATAAGAATAAAGGATATTTACAAAAAAAGTATTTTATTGAAATCAGTTTATGGAGTGATAAGAAAAATTTTAATCTGTTTTCACAAATATAGGCTAAATAGAAAAACGCAAGTCATGTTTGATAGAGGAAGCGTGACAGACTTTTATAGCAAGTTCGAAGGATTTAACAAGTTGGCTAACTCTGCAACCTTCTTAAAATCTGAAATGGGAGCATTTTCATATTTAGCGGATCATTCAATTCTAGTACAAACAAAAATTGGACGGTATTCAAGTATTGGCCCTTATGTGAAGAATATTCTAGGAGAACATCCTGCATCAACTTTCGTTTCTACAAGCCCAGTCTTTTTTTCTCAGTTAATGCAGCTAGGAACTACTTTTGTTAAAGGGCAAAAATATAACGAATTTCGCTTTGCAGATGGAGAAGGCAATTTTTCCAATATCATAGGTAATGATGTGTGGATCGGCGCAAACGTGATATTGCTTGAAGGAATAACCGTAGGGGATGGGGCTATTGTTGCAGCTGGGGCAGTAGTGACAAAAGACGTGCCTCCATATGCAATTGTCGGTGGTGTTCCGGCAAAAGTAATCAGGTACCGTTTCGATGATTTTGATATAAGCTTTCTCCTTGATTTGAAGTGGTGGAATAAAAACGAATCATGGATTAAAGCACATGCTGAGATGTTTGAAGATGTAAAATTATTACGGATGCAATTGGAGAAATGATTTGAATAAGCATTGGCAATATATTATAAATATATAATATTAGACAAGTAATGGATAGGAGATATACGAATAAATGAAGATACTTGATAAGCTGAAAAGCAAGGATGAAAATACTAGAATAATTATTATCAATGCAATAGGTTCCTTTGGTGTCAAAGGACTATCCCTATTAATAACTCTGTTAACGACGCCAGCCTATCTCCGCTATTTCAATAGTCAGGAACAGCTTGGAATTTGGTTTGTTGTTCTTTCTGTACTTGCATGGATATTGAATTGTGATATGGGGATTGGTAATGGATTGAGAAATAAATTGGTTGAATCCCTTGCTGAAAGAGACAATGAAAAAGTGAAGAAGTATATATCTTCATCATATTTATTTCTGGCGGCTATGTCGGTTGTAGTAATTTGTATTATTGTAGTATTATCTCAATTTATTAGCTGGAATAAAGTTTTTAATATTTCAACAGAAATGCTTGATAGTCAAATACTTAGCAAAGCCATTACCATTTTGCTCTTAAGCCTTGTTTTACAATTCACTCTACAGTTGATTTCATCAATCCTCTATGCTCTTCAGAAAGCATTTGTTCCAGGATTATTTAACTTCCTTACTAGTCTTTTGATGTTGCTGTTTGTGACATATTGCAACAGTAAAGGAGAAAATAACGATATAGTAAGATTAGCATTAGCATATTTGGTCTCCGTTAACCTACCACTGCTTTTTGCGACTTTCATAGTCTTCAATACAATATTAAAAAAGGCAAAGCCATCCATTAAATACTGTGAAAAAAACTATGCAATAGCCATACTTAAAATTGGAGGGGCTTTTCTATGGCTACAAATAATGGCTATGGTTCTCAATAGTACAAATAACTACTTGATTTCGTTATTTATTAACAATGCTGCCGTCGTTGAGTATCAAATATATTACAAAATATTTTCTTTGGTTGGAGCAGTTGTATTAATAATCACGCAACCTATCTGGTCAGCAGTTACCAAGGCACAATCCGAAAAAAAGTATAGCTGGATGAAAAAACTATATATGAAACTGGTAAGAATTGGCTGGCTGGCTGTTATTGGTGAGTTTGCTTTGGTCACGGTATTGCAATACATATTCAATATCTGGTTGCAAGAGAAGTCGATCAAAGTGAATTATGCATACGCGACCATGTTTGCAATTTCTGGTTCAGTGTATATCTGGTCTAGCATTATCACCTGCTTTGCAAATGGACTTTGTGAATTGAAGATTCAAACGATCTTCCTTACCGGCGGTTCTCTTCTTAACATCCTAATGGCTTATCTTTTTGCCAGACTGACTAACAGTTATATTGCAATCATAGTAGCGAATACCATTGCAATTCTTCCATATTGCATAGTTCAAACAATTTGGTTTAACGGTTATTTGAAAAAGAAAATTAATCCAGCGTACGCATGATTTCTGGAGTACTTAGAAAAGGAATTGATGTATTCATGAGCATGTTTACTGAGAAGAATCTACTTATCATTGGTGGAACTGGTTCTTTCGGTAACGCTGTGCTAAACCGTTTCCTTGGAACAGACATTAATGAACTCCGCATCTTCTCCCGCGATGAAAAGAAGCAGGACGATATGCGTCATGAATTCCAGGCGAAGCATCCCGAAGTGTGCGGCAAGATCAAGTTTTACATCGGCGATGTGCGCGATCCCGCCTCTGTGAAAAACGCCATGCACAGTGTGGACTACATTTTCCACGCGGCGGCGCTCAAGCAGGTGCCATCCTGCGAGTTCTTCCCTTTGGAGGCGGTGAAGACCAATGTCATCGGTACGGATAACGTGCTGACGGCGGCCATCGAAGCCGGGGTTAAAAAGGTGATCTGCCTGTCGACCGACAAAGCCGCCTATCCCGTCAATGCCATGGGAACATCCAAAGCCATGATGGAGAAGGTGGTGGTGGCCAAGGCGCGAACGGTGGACCCTGAAAAGACCTTGATCTGTTGTACGCGGTATGGAAACGTGATGTGCTCCAGGGGATCGGTGATCCCCCTTTTTATTGAGCAAATGAAAGCAGGAAAGCCACTGACTGTTACGGAGCCTATGATGACCCGGTTCATTATGAGCCTGGAAGAAGCGGTGGACCTGGTGCTGTTTGCCTTTGAAAACGCCCAGCCGGGGGACATATTGGTGCAAAAGGCGCCGTCCTGCACCATCGGCGTGCTGGCGCAGGCGGTGAAGGAGGTGTTCCAGGCAGACAATGACATACATATCATCGGCATCCGCCATGGGGAGAAAATGTACGAAACGCTGCTGACCAACGAGGAATGCGCACACGCAATTGACATGGGTGATTTTTACCGTGTGCCGGCGGACACACGCGACCTCAACTATGATAAATACTTCATTCAGGGGAATCAGGACCGGCGGGTGCTGACTGAGTTCAACAGCAACAACACCCAATTGCTCAGCGTAGGTCAGGTGAAGGAAAAACTGCTATCCCTAAAATACATACAGGATGAACTTACCGCATGGGGGATTCGGCATGAAAGCATTGATTACAGGCGCAAACGGCTTTATCGGGAGGAACCTCACAGCTACGCTCACGAAGCTGGAGGCTATGGAAACGTATCTGTTTGATGTGGATACGGACCCGGCGCTATTGGATGGTTACTGTAGGGATTGCGATTTCGTGTTTCACCTGGCGGGGGTGAACCGCCCGCAAAGGGCGGAAGAATTCATGGAAGGGAATTGCGGCTTTACCTCAACCCTTCTGGATACCCTGAAACGTCATGGAAGCAAGGCGCCTGTTATCGTCACATCGTCCATACAGGCAGAGCTTGACAACCTCTATGGCCAAAGCAAAAAAGCCGGGGAGGACCTGGTTTTTGCGCATGGAGAGGAACAGGGCATCCCTGTCTATGTCTACCGGCTGCCCAACGTGTTTGGCAAGTGGTGCCGGCCCAACTACAACAGCGTTGTGGCCACGTTCTGCCATAATATTGCGCACGGGCTGCCGGTTGTGGTGAATGATCCCGCGGCGCAAATGCAATTGGTCTATATTGACGACGTGGTTGGGGAGCTGATCCAGGCCATGGGGGGCGGGGCCAACCGCAGAGACCGTTTTTGTTATGTGGAGCCCGTGCACAAGGCTTCGGTGGGGCATATTGCGGAGCTGATCCATTCCTTTAAGGCATCCCGCGAAACGCGCTTCATTCCCGATATGGGCGGCGCATTCACAAAAGATTTGTATGCCACCTATTTGTCCTATTTGCCGGAGGATGAATTCAATTATCCCCTGAAGATGCATGCGGATCACCGGGGCTCCTTTACCGAGATATTCCGCACCAAGGAGCGGGGGCAGATTTCGGTGAACATATCAAAACCGGGCATCACAAAGGGAAACCACTGGCACCACAGCAAGAATGAAAAGTTCATTGTCGTTTCAGGCAGGGGCGTTATCCGGTTCCGGAAAGTCGGCGGGGATCAGGTACTGGAATACTTTGTGGATGGCGGCAGGATCGAAGTGGTGGATATCCCCACAGGATATACGCACCATATTGAAAACCTCGGGGATACCGACCTGGTAACCATCATGTGGGCCAGTGAGTGCTTTGATCCTGAAAAGCCCGATACGTATTCACTGGAGGTATAGCGTGGCACAAAAGCTGAAGCTGATGACCGTTATCGGCACAAGGCCGGAAATCATCCGCCTGTCGTCGGTGATGAAATGCGCGGACAGGTATTTTGATCATGTGGTTGTCCATACAGGGCAGAATTGGGATTATACGCTCAATCAGATCTTTTTTGAGGATCTTGCGCTGCGCGCGCCGGATTACTATCTGGATGCCGCCGGCGCCCACCTGGGCGAAACCATGGGGAATATCATCGCCAAGTCCTACGGGGTGATGGTAAAGGAGATGCCCAACGCAGTGCTGATCCTTGGCGATACCAATTCCGCCTTGTCCGCCATCTCCGCCAAAAGGCTCAAAATACCAATCTTCCATATGGAGGCCGGCAACCGCTGCTGGGATTGGAATGTGAGCGAAATGATCAACAGAAAGATTGTGGATCATATCGCGGACATCAATTTGCCTTACACGGAGCACAGCCGGCGCTATCTTTTGTCGGAAGGCATCGATGGGAAAACGATCTTTGTTACCGGATCGCCCATGCGGGAGGTGCTGGAAGCACACAGGGATAAAATCGACAAAAGCGATGTCGTGGAGCGCCTGGGCCTAACGGAAGGAAAATACTTTGTGGTTTCGGCGCACCGGGAAGAAAACATCGACAACGAGGAACATTTTATGGCTTTGATGGCCGCCATCAACCATATGGCCGAAAAGTACCAGATGCCGGTGGTGTATTCCACCCATCCCCGATCCCGGAAATGGATTGAGGCGAGGGGTTTTCAGTTCCATCCATTGGTGAGAAACTTGAAACCGTTCGGCTTTACGGATTACAACAGGCTTCAAATAGGCAGCTATTGTGTTTTGTCAGACAGCGGCACGCTTTCCGAGGAAAGCGCCATGCTTCATTTCGCCGGTGTGCTGATCCGCACGTCGACAGAGCGCCCGGAGGTGCTGGACAAGGGTACGGTGGTGATCGGCGGCATCCAAACCAGGGATGTGGAACAGGCGGTGGAACTGGCGGTTTCCATGAAGCATGAGCCGTCGGTCATGGCTGAGGATTACGCGGATACGAACGTGTCGGTGAAGGTTGTCAAGCTGATCCAAAGCTATACGCATATTGTGAATAAAGCGGTCTGGCTGAAATAAACGGATACTGGAGTTTTTCATGAACAAAAGAAAGTGGTCTGCCGGCATTTGCATAATCCTTCTTACAGCGCTCTATATCTGGTCCAACTCCCTTCAATCCGGGGCGGTGTCCAACGAACAAAGCAAAATGGTGCTGGAAATCATCGAGGATGTTTTCCGCACACCTTCATTGGATACGCAGGAGGCGCAGCATATTGTGCGCAAGGCGGCGCATGTGATGGAATTTGCGCTGCTGGGGCTGGAGATGGCGGTACTGCTTCTGCTTACCGGGAAAATGCGCGGCCAGAACATTGTGAACGCTTTATTTGCCGGCCTTGCTGCCGCCGTGGTGGATGAGTCGATCCAGGCCTTCACGCTGCGCGGGTCACAAGTCATTGATTTGTGGTTCGATTTGGCGGGTGTACTGATGGGCATAGGGATCGGGCTGATTGCTTATATGCTCTTGCACAAGGCAAGAATGCAAAAGGCCATAAGGAAACCATTGGCCATGGCGCATGAGCCGGCGTGCCCATCCGATAGCGCGGGGAAGCATAGCGGGCCGGCGGGCAAAGAAATGGAGAAAGTCAAAAAGGTTGGATGGATATGAACAGGGTCAAAAATACACCTTCCGTGACATGATCCGGGATGCGCCCGCCCATGGCGGCAGCATCCGCGCGAGCGTGCCAAGGGGAACGGTCCGGGTTGAGCGGCCGATTTCAAACGTAACGTGATGAACGAAACGGAGAGTACCGTGCAGGGGGCAATGTTTCATAACGCATCACCGAATGCCAATGCGCTGGTCCGCATCAAAGGCGGTATTGCGCAGATTGCCAACCATCAAATTGCATATATGAGGTATCAAAACCATACGGTCGTGTTCCACCTTACGACCGGGCGGGACGTATCCACCACGGTGATGCGGATATCATTTTCGAATTATGTGCGCTGCTATTTAAAGGACAAGCGGTTTGTAAAATCCCACAACGCCTATGTCGTCAACATGGATTACGTTCAGGTGCTGGGAAAACAGCAATTCCACATGATGAACGGTGACACCGTTCCCATCTCCAAGCGGGTATACGTGGATGTGAAGAAATGCTTTGTGGATTATATGCTCGGCAAGCCGGAGGCCTACTGAGCGTGTTGCTTATCCGTGCTTCATCTGATACATCATCTGGTCCAGCAGCTTCACAAAATCCTCCGCGGTGGGCTGCCTGGCGGCGTCGTATACGGCGTAGCCGACGCTGAAGCCGATGGCGTAGGAATGTCCGCCGTCCCGGTTGAACTTCTCAATGGCGCTGTTAATCCTTTGCACGACCGATTCCAGCTCTTTCCTGTCGGCGGTATCCAGGAGGAGCACAAATTCGTCGCCGCCAAAGCGGGCGATGAAATCGGCGGAGCGGATACAGCCCCTGAGCAGCTCCGCGGATTTTTGCAGCGCCTTGTCGCCCATATCATGCCCGAAGGTATCGTTGATGCTTTTGAAGTGGTCAAAATCCAGAAGGATCGCCGAAAACGCCCTGCCGGCGGCGCTTAAGCGGATCTTCTCCTTCAGATGCATGTCAAACCCCTTGCGGTTGTAAACGCCCGTCAGGTAATCGGTGAGCAGGTTGCGGTTTTGTATGTTCAAAAACACGATGAGGACGGACAGTACCACGCCGCTGAGCACGATGGATATGCCATAGACGAGGGAGTGCAAAACGGCTGCCAGAAACGGAGGTACGGCAAAGAACAAAAGCGAGCGGTAACGCTTTTTCTCCATGTTTCTGCGGTTGCGCACGATCACCGCTACGGCCGACAGCAAAAAAACCACCATGAACGACACGGATAGAAGATACAGCGGCCCGCGGTGGTACACATTACTAGCGTCGATAAAATAAAACCAGCCTGTGTACTGCGAGGCTATCAGCAGCAGCGCGTGAATCCCGCACAGAATACCGCAGGGCAGCAGCAGCCGCTTTGTTTTTTTATTCTCCTGATTGGCCTGGGCGTGCACATACATCAGCCACATGGCCGGCAGGATGGGGTTGAACAGAAAGACGAGGAAATTGCCGGTGTGATTCAGCAGGGGATAGATGGTATCGGGCCTGCCGTCGAACCTTCCCAGCGTATCCATCAAAAGCATCAGGGCGGTGATTTGCAGGATCCAATGAAACAGCTTGTCCTGAAGCGTGTTCCGGCCTGTCTTTTTCCGCGTCTGCATATACAGCACCAGCAGAATCGCCATCGAATAAAGGTTGATGACGATGTTTCCAACAAGGCCCATTTATTATGCTCCTTTTGTTGATGATTGTGTCAGGCGTATTATTGCTTCATTATAATTATATCAAAAAAATCTTCCCGGAGGAAGATTTAATAAAAAGAAAAACATAGGAGACGGCGCGGCACATATGGCTGGTTTGCCATGCGGGCCTGCACCGTATGCGGTTATTTGCCCCGCGCCTTGTCAAGCGCGTTTTCCACCGCCTTCAGATGCGCTTTGGAGGTGAGCGTCGCGCCGCTTAAGACATCCACCGCAAGGGACTGGGACTTTATAACCCTTTGGGACAGGTCGTCAATGGTCAGGCCGTTTCTGATTTCCACCGCCTTGCCCTCCTTCAAAACGGGGCCATTCAGCACTTTGATATCGGAAACACCGTCCTCCGATATGGTGACCTGCACCCTTTCATTGCGGAACTGGTCCTTTGTGCCTTTGTATTCTCCTTCATAGATACCCTTCTGAAGGCTCTGAAAATCCATGACCGCAAATTTCATTTCCTGAAGCTCCCGCCGCCCCGGCCCGGTGAACAGAATTCCGCCGCCCATGGCCAGAACAAGCACGCCTGCTACGATCAGTATCCACATTTTGAATTTCCCCTTTCTTTTCATACCGGTTTTCCCTTTCTGTCAATGAAGTACATTTGCCTGTATGCCTGAACCGGCTTGAAAGCTGTCCTTCAGGCCCGCCGTTACGAAAACCGAAAGATTTTCGTCCACAAGCACAGCTTCTGTTTCCGGAAAGCGGAAAAGAAACCCAAGGCCCTTTTCCATGCCTGCCACAAGGACGGCGGTGGACAGCGCGTCGGCAATCATCGCGCTTTGGGCCACAATGGTCACGCTCACAAGGCCCGATTCCGCCGGATACCCGGTGGCGGGATCCAGGATGTGGTGGCGGCGCCTGCCCTCCCGGTCCATGAAAAACCGCTCATAATCCCCCGAGGTGACTACCGCCTTATCTGTCACGCTCACCGCGCCCAGCAGCCTGCCCTCCTGCCTTGGGTGGCGGATGCCAACGCTCCAGGGGGCGCCGCCGGGCTTTGATCCCAGGGTGGATACGTTGCCGCCGATGTTGCTGAACGCGGATTGTACGCCGCATCCCCTGAAAATATCCATGCACCTGTCGCTGAAGTATCCCTTCCCTATGCCGCCCAGGTCGATGGACTGGCCGGGTTTTTGAAGCATTGCTGTTCCGCTGCGTTCATCCAGCGCCAAATCCGCCCGATTCACCAGGGAAAGGGCACACATGATTTTTCTTTCCTCCGGGATGGCGGATGCGTGCCTGTAATCCCATGCATCCATCAGCGGGCCGACGGTGATGTCGAAGGCGCCTTGGAACTCGGCAGCATATGCCTTGGCCCGGGACAGCACCGCGTACGTTTCGGGGCTGATCTTCTCCGGCCTTAACCCCGCGGAGCGGTTGATTCTGCCCACGTCGCTGCCTTTTAGAAAGCGGCTCAGGAGCCGTTCCAGCCGCACGGCTTCTTTTTTCACATAATGCAGCGCCTTATGCGCATTCGGCCCGAAGGCTTTGTGAAGGATGCGGGTGCCCATGCCCGCGTGGGCGGCTTCGGCCGCCCGGTATTGATCCATGGTATTCTTCCTTCTTTCCGTGGCCGGGTGTAAGCGCCGGTTAAGATTTGCAGCCGGTCAGGCCCTTCATGACAAACTCCGTTATCAGATCCTGAATCTGCGGGAAGTATTGCAGCCCGATCTCCTCCTTGTGGGTATCCATGTGGATGATGGCGGCGAAGATGGCCATGATCATGCCGCTGCCGATGTCACTTCGCATCTTCCCTTCCGCCTGCCACTTTTCAACCAGCTCTACGGTATCGCCGTAGAGAAAGTCCATCGCGGCCAACCCGTTTTCTTCCCGGTACAGCCGCTCGATTTTCTTAAAAACGTCCCGGTTGTACCACTGGCACAGAATGGGGTTTGCCTTCATCCCTTCCGTATTCATGGCCAGCATCTGTTTGACCAGCATCACAGGTTCTTCCTCCGGGTTCACGGCGGCCATCATGGCCTGCTTCAGCTTTACATTCTCCTCCAAAAAAATTTCCATGAACAGCTTTTCCTTGGACGGGTAGTAGTTGTAGAATGTGCCTACACTCACCCCGGCCAGCTTGGTAATGCCGGCGACATTCGTATCCTTGAACCCCTTTTCGCTGAACAGCTCCTTCCCGCACCGGAGCAGCTCCGCCCGCTTGTCCTCCATTCCACGCCTCCTGTATGATGGAATGCCTGGTGAATGAATAAAAAATTATTCATTCAGATTGTAGCAGACCAGGAAACGTATGTCAAGACATTTCGCAGAAAAATATGTATGTTATTGGCGACATCAATCTGCGCTGTGCCTTATGGAGCCGTAAAACAAAGAAAGCCGGTGAATCCACCGGCTCAGAGCATCAACAAAGTCAGGCAAACTTATGGGGATGCATTGAAGGGGCTCTGCTCCTTCAATTGTAATCGTCTCGCCCCGCTTTGCCGGGCGGGCGGGGCGGCCGTCAAAATAAGTACTGTTTTGACGGCCGGAAGACGGTGAATCCACCGGCTTCCGTAAAGCTTTCTGTATTTGCCAGTTTACCGGACCGCTGTTTTTTGTCGGGAGGACAGCCTGCTTGCTGCTGCCCGGGCAGTGGCGGCCGCCGCAAGCGCAAGGCTGGCGATGGCAGACCAATAGACGGCCGGATAGGCGCCCATCAGGCTGCCGCCAGGCAAATGCCTGATGAGGATGCCCGTATAAGCCCAAAGTATGACCAGGCCGTAGGCGGCGTCCCTGCGGCGCAAGGCTGTGACACTGCCAATGAGCACGCCGGTGAACAGAATGATGACCGTCCATATATGCGGGGCAATGCCAAAGCCATTCCAGTCAAGGCTAACCAGGAGGACCGTAGCATTGGCGATGGTGGCTACGGTGATCCAGCCAAAATAGACGCTGAAAGGAAGGCTTAAAAGAAGTATGTCCTTTCC
This sequence comes from Bacillota bacterium, assembly GCA_023411395.1. GTDB lineage: Bacteria > Bacillota > Clostridia > Christensenellales > Aristaeellaceae > JAEWAH01. The sequence goes on along the minus strand of JAEYOV010000008.1, from coordinate 37,651 downwards.
TTTCAGGCCTGTCTTGTAGTACGTATGGGTAATTCCAAGCAGGCATATCAGGATACCGGCCATCAGTACCATCGTCAGGGGGATTTGCAAATAGTGCCAGGCAAATATCCAGGCGGTGTTCAGCAGGGAGGATACGGAAAAGAGAAGGGCTGTTTTTTTAATAACGTCAGGGTTCACATTCTTTGGGCCGCCGAATACGCCCATCAGATAGAGCACGTGAAGGCCCAGGAGCAGGTAGATAAGCCCCCAGATGGAAAAGGTAAAGGGTGCAGGGGTAAACAAATTGGGATAGGAATCGGATACCTGTCCTGTGGTAATCTGATTCAGGGGAAGAAGATTTGCCAATGCGTTTATGGCCACCATTGCCACAAAGGCGGCTGCAACCAGGACCTTCAACACTTTGTTCATAGCATCATCCTCCATTGTATGATTGCTGTATGGATATCGCGACGTAGGCAGGAAACCTGGCGCCTTTGGGAAGGCACGATCCCTTTTCTTGCTATATGTACCCGTGGCAGCTTTCCCTGAAACAGAACAAAATACTTCGGGAAATAAGCAAAAGCCGGAGGCGCGTGCTGCCTCCGGCGATTCATTTCACTCCGTGTCTTGAACGTGTTCCCACAACAACTCCGGGTACTGCCCCTGGGCGGTCATGCGCCGAAGGGCGCTGACGATGGTTTCACGGTCCTCCCGGTAGGTGACGCCGTACCAATGGCCGGCGGAGTGCAAAACCTTCACCGGAGCAATGTTCCGCCTGGGCAGGTTGCCCACCACCACGGGCAGGTAGAACTCAGCCGCCAGCGGGTTTTGGGGCAGCGCATCCCGCATAAACTCCTCAAACTCCAGAGCCAGCTCCAGGAAGATATCGGGGTGGAAGCCGAACAGGTTCATGGATACCACCGTCTTTTCCGGCAGGCGGTGGTAGGTCTGCCTGTCCTCGGTATACAGGGGCCCTTCGATGGTTTTGATGATGTGGGTGCGCTCGGTGATGGACAGCAAATGCCCCTCTTCATCAAGCGCACATACCCCCCGGGCCACGGAGCCGCGGTCGGAAAGGGTGTTTTCCAGGGGATAGCCTACCATGGCGTAGCGGTACGCGCCGCCCGCCTGCACTTTTTTCAAAAAGCCGTACACCTGGTCATAGGCTTCGCGGCCGTAAAAATCGTCGGCGTTGATCACGGCAAAGGGAGCGTCCGCCGCTTCCCTGGCGCACAGCACCGCATGGCCCGTGCCCCAGGGCTTTGTGCGGCCATCCGGAATGGCATGGCCTGAAGGCATTGTTTCAAGCGACTGGAATACATAGGCCACTTCCATATGCCTTGCGATTCTGTCGCCGATCATGCTGCGGAAGAGCGCTTCATTCTCTTTTTTCAAAATGAAGATCACCCGCTTGAACCCCGCCTGATACGCGTCGTACAGGGAATAATCAATGATCAGCTCGCCGTTTTCACCCACCGGATCCATTTGCTTCAGCCCGCCGTAGCGGCTGCCCATGCCGGCAGCCATGATGACCAGGATGGGGTCCTTCATCCCTATATCCTCCCCTGGGCTGATCGCCCGTATCGTCCACTGTTCATTATACACGTGAATGGCAGTTTTGTCCAAAGCCAAACAAACAATGCAAGCCTTTCAACAGGAAGACTATGGAATATTTTTCTTGTTCTGCGGATAAGGATAGGCTATAATGGGATAAGATGCGGGAGATTAAAGGATGCCTGTCTGGAGCCGGCCTGTCCCAAACCGATGACGCCGTTTTGCTGCCCGAGCAATTCCTATACTTGATTGGGGGTACCGCCATGAAAAGGGGAATCGGCCTGGTGCTTGTATTGGCTGTTTTGTGCGCGCCGGTGATGGGTGTGCATGCGGAATCGCCCGAAACGTATGCCAGCGGAGCGTATGAATATGTTCTCCTGGAGGACGGCGCGGCAAAAATCACCCGCTACACGGGCGGGGCCAGAGCGCTGACCATCCCCGGCAATATCGATGGGTATCCCGTGAAAGCGGTCGGGGAGGACGCGTTCCCAAAGGGGTTGGGCATCACCAGCATTTTGATTCCGGCCTGTATCCGGGACATTGGCGAGGGGGCGTTCCGCTTCCTGGAAAAGCTCACGACCATTGGGGTGATCAATGTCAATCCCGTGTACGCTTCCAGCCAGGGCGTGCTCTTTGACAAATCAAAAAAGACGCTGCACACCTACCCCGGGGGCCGGGGCGGATCGCGGTACCTGATTCCCACAGGCATTGCGGCCATTGCAAAAAGCGCGTTTTACCAATGCAAATACCTGGAGGGCGTTTTTATTCCCGACAGCGTTTCCATCATTGGCGATGAGGCGTTTTCCGGCTGCAGGAAGCTTGCGGGCCTCCGGCTGCCGGACAGCATCCGGTCAATTGGCGGCAAAGCGTTTGCCGGGTGCGTGGGCCTTACGTATATGGAGATACCGGCAAGCGTGGAAAACATCGGCCCGGGGGCGTTTTTGCGCTGCGAAAACCTTCAGGACCTATGGGTGGATGAGAAGAATCCCGCCTATATGTCCATCAACGGTGCGCTGGTGGAAAAGGAAACGAAGCTTTTGCATACCTTTTTGCAGAAAAAAGCAGGCACGGTCATAAGGGTCCCCGGCGGGATCAAGGCCATCGGCCCGCTGGCGTTTTCCGATTGCTTTGTGATGAAGGAGGTTACGGTCCCCCAAAGCGTAACAAGCATTGGCGAGGAGGCGTTTGCCTATTGCTACAACCTGGCCTCCATCCGCCTGCCGCAAAGCGTGACGGCCATCGGGCAAAACGCTTTCCTGGATTGCATCCGGCTGAACATGACCGTTTTGGAGGGGAGCGCAGCCCATACATATGCGGTGGAGAACACGATTTCATTTACATTGGACAGCAAGTAAGCCGCAGGGCTTTGGTCTGAATCGGCAACGTTTGGAGGGATTGTGATGCGGAGGCTGATGGCGCTGATCTTATGTGCGGCCCTTTTGTGTGCTTTGTGCCCCGCCCTGGCGCAAGAAAACGCTGTGATGGAAAGCGGCGGTTTTCAATATGTGGTTATGGAGGATGGCACGGCAAAGATCGTAGGCTATACCGGAGATAAGAATTTAATCCGTAACCGCAGCCAAACCTATGAGATCTATTTTCCAAACCGGCTGGTCGGTCATACCGTCACCGCAATTGGGGACGAGGTATCCGAAGATTATTTTTGTGCAGACAGCGTCTATATTCCCGAAACCATCGTAAGCATAGGCAGCAAGGCTTTGAACCTTATCCAAGTGGAAAACATTTTTGTTTATCCCGGCAACCCGGTGTACGAGTCTGTCGGCGGCGTGCTGTACGACAAAACGAAAAAGACGCTGCATTCCTACCCCGGCGGCAGGCGGAGCGACAGATACTCGGTCCGCAAGGGGACAGCATCTGTTGGCGAGTATGCATTTTACGGCTGCTACGGCTTGAAAACGGTTGAACTGCCCAAGGGACTTACGGAAATCGGCGACAGCGCTTTTGCCCACTGCTATAACCTGACTGATGCCATTCTGCCCCAAAGCCTGCTTCGTATCGGGGAAAACGCATTCACCCATTGCCAGAGCCTGAGGGAGGCGGAGATTCCCGCCAATGCCGGCGACATTGGCGCAGCGGCGTTTTCCATGTGCAAAAGTTTGGAGGCGTTTTCGGTGGCGCAGGACAATTCCGTTTACACATCGGCGGATGGCGTGCTGTTTTCGGAAAACGGGAAGCGCCTGCATGCCTATCCGGGAAACAGGAAGGATGCGGAATACACTGTTCCCGAATCAGTGGAAATGATATCGAGAGAGGCATTTGCAGGAAGCGTCCACCTTGCGAAGGCCGTGATTCCCGCCGGTGTAAAAAGCATTGACGCCGCCGTATTTGCCGGCTGTGAAAGCCTGACGGAATTGGAAGTGATGGAAGGGAACCTGGCGTATCACGATGAAAACGGCGTGCTGTTCGGCACGGATTCCAGGCGGCTGAAAGCTTATCCCGCCGGCAGGAAAGACACGGCGTATGTGATCCCCGCCGGTACCCTTGCCATTGATGAAGCCGCGTTTTCCTATTGCGTCTATCTGAAGGACATCGTAATCCCTGACAGCGTTTTAGCGCTTGACGACGGGGCGTTTTACAGGTGCCATGGCCTTGGCAAAATCATTTTGCCCAGCGGGATCACGGACATCGGCCCTCATACGTTCGCGGAATGCTATTCGTTAAGGAGCGTTACGCTGCCCACCGGATTGAAGGAGATCGGGGAGAGCGCATTTTATGGCTGCTACAATCTTAACGGCATCGTCCTCCCCGATGGGCTTCAGAGTATAGGGCGCATGGCCTTCGGCTGGTGCGGGGAGCTGATGGGCGTGTTTGTGCCCGCAAGCGTTACAATGATTGAGAAGGATACGTTTTTCGTATGCGAACAACTGATGCTGGAGGTTGTTTTCGGAAGCTATGGGCACACCTATGCCCAGGCAAACAATTTGGCCCATGCATTCCATCCCAATTGGCTGAAATAAAACAGCACAGGGTCAGACATTTCGCATGTCGGCGTGTAGACAGCAGCGGTGTTGTGAAAAAGTTCGGGGGAATGGCGTTTGGCGCCATTCCCCCGAAAGTTATTCTACGGTCACGCTCTTGGCAAGGTTCCTGGGTTTATCCACATCGCAGCCCCGCTCCACGGCCATATAATAGGCCAGCAATTGCAGGGGGATAATGGCCAGCAGCGGCAGGAAAAGATCCTTGGTGTCGGGCACCAGCCAGATTTCATCCGCCTCGGAGGCGGCACGTTCCGCCAAAGACTCCGCCGCGATGAGCAAAACCCTGGCGCCCCTGGCTTTGACCTCCCGCACGTTGGAAAGCGTTTTTTCCGCCAGGCCCTGCTGGGTGAGGGTCACCACCACCAGCGTGCCCGGCTCGATCAGGGCGATGGTGCCGTGCTTGAGCTCGCCCGCGGCATAGGCCTCGCTGAAAATATAGGAAACCTCCTTCAATTTCAGCGAAGCTTCCATGGCCAGCGCGTAATCCAGGCCCCGGCCCATGAAGAATACGTGCTTTTGATCCTTGTTCCGGTCGGCAAAGCGCTGCATGGCCTCCTTTTTCAAAAGCACCTGGGCTGCCATCGCCGGCAGGGCAATCAACCCTTCCAGCAGGGCATCATATTCCACGGCGGAGATGGTGCCGCGCTTTTGCGCCAGGTCAATGGCCAGTAGCGCCAGCATTTCCACCTGGGTGATATAGGCTTTGGTGCTGGCCACGGCAATCTCCGGCCCGGCCCAGGTGTATAAAACCGAACCTTCCCCGGCTTCCCTGGCGATGGAGGAGCCCACTACGTTGGTCAGCGCAAGCACCTTGGCGCCCCGCTTGCGGGCTTCCCGCAGCGCCGCCAGCGTATCCGCCGTCTCACCGCTCTGGGATACGGCCAGGAACGCTTCACCGGGCCCTAGGATGGGGTCGCGGTAGCGGAATTCCGAGGCGATGTCCACATCCACCGGCAGCCTGGCCAGACGTTCGATTAGATATTTGCCCATGACCGAGGCGTGAAAGGCCGTGCCGCAGGCGACGATGGTCAGCTTTTGAAGGCTTTTCGCCTCATCTGCGTTTAAGGGCAGGCTGTGTTCCCGAACCTGTTTTTTCACCGTGTCCACATGGGCGCCAAGGGTTTTTTGCAGGGATTCCGGCTCCTCGCTGATTTCCTTGAGCATGAAGTGGGCATACCCGCCCTTTTCGGCGGCGGACACATCCCAATCCACGTGGAAGATGGCGTATTCCTTGTTGCGGCCGTAAGGGTCGTACAGGGAGATGCCGCCCTTGCGCAAAAGCGCGATCTCCTTGTCCTCCAGCAGGATCACGTCCCGGGTATGGCTCAGGATGGCGGGGATGTCGGAGGCGATGAACTGCTCGCCCAAACCGGCCCCGATGACCAGGGGGCTGTCCTTGCGCACGCAAAACAGCGCGTCCGGCTCATCCAGGGACACGATGGCCAGCGCGAAGCTGCCTTCCAGCATGCCGATGGCCTGGGTGATGGCCTTGATCATGTCGCCTTCGTACAGGTGGTTGAGCAAATGCGCCACCACCTCCGTGTCCGTCTGGGACACGAAGCGGCAGCCCGCGCTGATCAAATACCGGCGCAGCGATTCGTGGTTTTCAATGATGCCGTTGTGCACCACGGCGATGCGGCCCTTGACATCCGTATGGGGGTGTGCGTTCAGATCGCTGGGTTCGCCGTGGGTGGCCCATCTCGTATGGCCGATGCCCAGGGGGCCGGAAACGGGCTTCTCCTCCAGCAATTCATCCAGGTGGCTCAGCCGGCCCTTGGCCTTGCGCACAGCCACGCGGCCATCCTCCATAACGGCGATGCCGGCGCTGTCATATCCCCGGTACTCCAGGCGCGACAGCCCATCCATCAAAATCGGCACCGCGTCTTTCTCCCCGATATAGCCAACGATTCCGCACATAGCGCATACGCCTCCAAAAATAAGATGTATTAAGATGTATTAAGATAATATCATACGATTCTAAAATATGCAACATGCTCACTCGATGTTACTTGAAAAAAGTGTCTCCGGGTCGATGGGGTGGCCGTCCCTTAACACAAAAAGATGCAGATGGGGACCGCTGCCGGTTTCAAACAGGGTGGAATTGCCCACGTGGCCAATGGCCTGGTCGCGCTTTACAGGGTCGCCCAGCTTCAGATAGCTGTTCATGGAAAGGCCGCCGTACAGGGCCACGATGCCATTTGTATGCTGGATGGTAACGGACCTGCCCAGCATGCCGCTGTCGGAAATGCCCACCACCGTGCCTTCGCCCATGGCCTTCACCACGTCGCCTGTCTTGGCCTGATAGTCGCAGGCGCTGTGAAGCTGCCACATGTTCGCCTCTTCAAAGAATACGGGGCGCGTGGCGTCAAAGCCTCTTAAAACGGCTCCCGGCACCGGCCGCAAAAAGGGCGGAGCGGGGGTAGGGGTAGGCAATTGCCTTGTGGCGGAAGGCGGCATGGTTACATCCTGAAGGCGCTGAACGCCCTCATAGGGGTTATCCGCGGCCTGTCCTTCCTCATTGGTGGGCGGAGGCTCCGGGATGCGGGTAGCCCTTGTCCACACGGCGGTGCCCACGATCACCAGCACGCAGACGGTGAGTACCAGATAAAAGCCTTGTTTCTCCATAAACCGGGAGTAGGCCTGCATTCCTTTTTTCAGGTGCTGCCGGAAAGAGTTCCATAAGTCGGCTGCCCGCTTCATATACGTCCACCTCCTGGGATAGGGTGTCCCATGAAGGCTGGAAACATGTATGCACTTGCAGCAAAGATTCGACAAAGCCGTTTTTGAAAGGAATTACTTTTCGGGCAGGGCGGTGATCTGGACGCCCGTGTAATAATGCTTGAGTATATCCTGCCAGGCGGATCCCGCGGCGGCCATGGCGTTGGCTCCGGCCTGGCTCATGCCCACGCCGTGGCCGTATCCCTTCTGGGTGAAGGTGAGGGAACTTTCCGTGGCGGTGATGGAAAAATACGTGCTGTTTAAGGAAAGCGCGGCGCGAAACTCCCTGGCGGAAACCTCCCGGTCGCCTGCCTGCACTTTGGCGGCCCGGCCGGTGTCCGTCCTCTGTATGATGGCCACCTGCAGCGCCACGGTATCCGGCGATATGTTTGCGCCGGGGAAGGCCTTGTTAAGCAGTTGGGCGGCTTCCTGATGGGAGAAGGTTTGTACGGTCTGATATTTGGGGTTGCTCTCCTCCCCCCGGCTTTCCACGCCCTTCAAATAGGGCAGCGGCTGGGAGAACACCGCTTGTACATCCTCCGTGTGGCCGCCGCTCACCGCATGGTATAAAACGGTGATGGGCTCCCCGTCATAGGTGAGGATGCTTCCCTTTGTCTCGGCCACTGCGCGCAGAACGCGGGCTTCATACGCCTGGGCGGATCCGCCCCACTTTTCAGCCCGATCCGATTCGGAAAGGTACGCCTGGCAATGGGTGCTGTCCGTGCAGATATCCGCCTCCGGGTGATTCTGGCAGCCCCTGCCGCTGAAGGCGGCAGTCTGGCTCACCGCTCTTGTCCGCGCCGCCGCGGCCTGCGCCTTCAACGCCTCCAGGTGGTAGCTGGCGGGCATCTCCGCCGCCACCACCCCTAAAACATACTGCTCCAGCGGAACGGTCATCAGCCTGTTCCGCGCCGCGTCCCACACCTTGACCGGCCAATCGTTTTCGCTGTCCAGCAGCTTTTTCCAGTCTGCGGGGCTGTTTTGCGGAGGCTGTGCCTGCGTCTCACCGCTGTACAGGGCCCACTGGGCGAAAATGCGCCCGGCCCGTACAGGCAACTGGCTCCAGGCTATTTCAAGCTGCAAGGGGGCGGCCTGCCATTCCGCTTGCGTCCTTGGCGCGCCGATCAAGTGCCAGAGCACGGCCACGCAAAGGAGCAGCACCGCCAGGCGCAGGGGTACGTTGTTCTTGCCCACGTCCTTCCCTCCTTCCTCCTAAACCCTATTCCCGCCCACTGGCAAAAAGAACGGCGGCGAGAGGAGAATACCAGTTCCCGGCGAAATATACAGGGACAAGGGGGAGATGATGCGGATGGCGCGCCCGGGCCGGTGTTTTTTTATTGCGCTTTTGTGCCTTATCATGCTGTTTCCGGCGGCCGCGGCCTCCAGCCTTGCGGTGCAGGGGTTTTATGAATCCGCCTTCCAGGGGGAATACGGCGATACGCAAAGGGGCGCTACCATTCGCTGGACCGGGCCGATTGTGATCTTAATGAAGGGCGATTACACCGGGGAGGATGTGGCGGTACTGGCGAGGCTTTTATACAGCCTTGCGGAAAATGTGAAGAACCTGCCGCAGCTATCGCTGACAACGTTACCCGCCGGAGCCAATGTCACCATGGATTTTGTACCCTATGAAAGGATGAGGGACGCGGTTCCTGACTATCAGGAGGGAAACGTGGGCTTTGTACGGGTGAACTACGAGGCGTACACCGTGTCAAGCGCCCAGATCGCCATTTCCAGCACGGCTTCACAGAAAAAACGCAGCGCCGTCATCCGGGAAGAGGTTGTGAATATGCTGGGGCTGCTCAACGACATCACCTTGACAAGAAGGAGCATCATCTCCAAGAGGGAGAAAAAGGTATCCGACCTGACGAACATCGACTATGAAATGCTCAACCTTCTGTACAGCCCGCTGATGCCCCCCGGCACCACCCTGGATCAAGCGAGGGAGATATTGGGAGAATAATCGGGGAATTCACTTTAATGGAGGAGAACCTATGCAGACGGTCTCTTTGAGTGGCCCATGGCGGATGTGCGTATATGAAGGAGGTGACTGGATTCCGGCACAGGTGCCCGGCTCCGTGTTTGATATCGCGTAGGATTCCGCGGTGCACAGGCCCTTGCCACACGCCCGCAAATATACTACAATCGGATTGTGAAAGGAGTCCTCACCATGCAGTACGTACCCTTTGGCAAAACAGGCATCGAAGTATCCCGTCTTGGTTTTGGCTGCATGCGCCTGCCCTATGACGAAAAGGACGGCGTGAAGGTATTTGATACCGAAAAAAGCGTTCAAATGCTGCACCGGGCCATGGAGCTTGGCGTCAACTATTTTGACACCGCGCCCTATTACTGCGACAAACAAAGCGAAATCATCGTGGGCAAGGCGCTAAAAGGCCGCCGGGACAAGGTGTATTTGTCCACCAAAAATTCCATTGAAAACGACTCAGGCGACGATTTTCAAAAGCGCCTGGAGACTTCCCTTTTAAATCTGGATACCGATTACATCGACTTTTATCACTTCTGGGGCATCGACCTGGAAACGTATGATACCAAGATCGACGTGAAGGACGGGCCGCTTTCCCGGGCGCTGTCTCTGAAGGAACAGGGCCTGATCCGCCACATCTCCTTCTCCTTCCACGACGACCCGGAAAACCTGGCAAAAATATTGAAGCGGGGCGAGGGCATCTTCTCCTCCGTACTGTGCCAGTACAACCTGCTGGACCGCTCCAATGAGGAGGGCATGGCCCTGGCTCACGAGCAGGGCTTGGGCGTGGTGGTCATGGGTCCTGTGGGCGGCGGGCGGCTGGGCGCGCCTTCCGATGTCATCCGCAAGCTTCTGCCAGGTGAGGTGACATCCTCCGCCGAGGTGGCGCTGCGCTTTGTGTTCAACAACCCCAATGTGCATATCGCCCTCTCCGGCATGGAAAACATCGCCATGGTGGAGGAAAACGCCCGCCTGGCGGGCAGTATCCAGCCCCTCACCGAAGCGGAGCTGCGCAATATTGAAACCATGCTGGCCGAAAACAAGCGGCTGGCGGAACTGTATTGCACCGGCTGCAACTATTGCATGCCCTGCCCCGCCGGCATCAACATTCCCGAAGTGTTCAAAATGATGAACTACCACAGGGTTTACAAGATCACCGATTACGCAAGGGACCAGTACGACATGATCGGCAAGGTGGATTGGATGAAGTACGAAAACGCTTCCGCCTGCCTGGACTGCGGCGCCTGCGAGGGCAAGTGCCCCCAGCACCTTCAAATCCGCAGCCAGCTCCGCCAAACGCATGAAACGCTGGCGAGGTAGGGAACAGTCAACGCCGGAATGTGCGGCGAGGGCGCCTTTTGAAAAAGGCGCCCTCATGCACACCGTCCGCGAAAGTTTCGATTTTGATGAATCGGGGAACGGGCTTTTTAGGGCATGTGCGTTTCTCCGTCACTGAACCATTTCCCCATTCACAAAATCCACGCCGCCTGTTGTGATGAAGGCTTCAGGCAGGTTTTGCATGCCTTTCGCCTCCCGCTTGAAGACCAGCTTTTTAAGCATCCTCTGCCTGTCCTTTTCCTCCGTCAGCTCATAGGGGCGGTAATCCCCCGAGCCCTGGGTGCGGCAGGGGATAACGGTGAAGTTCTCCAGCCTGGGCCCGTCCTCCGTCAGGCGGTAGCGGAGCTGGAAAATGCCCGTGTCCGGGTCCGCCCGGCCCATGGAGCCGAAGGTGAAGTTGCCAAGGCTGTAGAAAATGGGCTTGCCCTTATAAAAATGCACCGGCTGCAGAATGTGGGGGTGGTGGCCGTACAAGACATCCGCCCCGGCATCCAGCACCTTTCTGGCGTAGGAATACTGGCCGCTGTTGGGGGTGACGTGCAGCTCCCGGCCCCAGTGGAGGCTGGCGATTACAAGGTCGCAGCCTTGTTCCCGCAGGACGCGGATCCTTTGGGCGATGCGCTCGATGTCGTTGTTTTGCGGATACGCAAAGCCCACAAAGCCGATTTTGATCCCTTTTACCTCCTGGACCAGGAGTTGGTCCACCATATTTTTGCTGCCCGGGCTGATGGTGCCAAAATGGGGGATGCCCGCGCTATCCAGGGTTTGCAGGCTTTCCTGGTAACCCAATGCCCCAAAGTCGAAGCTGTGGTTGTTGGCGGTATTCACCACATCGACGCCGGATTCCAGCAAAACCCCCACATATTTGGGGCTGGCGATCAGGTTCATATCCTTGTCGGCCTGCTTCGTCCTGGTGGTGAACACCACCTCCAGGTTGGCCACGGTCAGGTCGTCTGCGTCAAGATAGGGGCGCACCAGGGAAAAGGGCCAGTCAAACCCCCTTTTGTCCACCGTCTTTGCATAACCTTTGTCGTAATTCCTTGTGCGGTAAGAGTCGCCGATGCTGCAATCCCCCAAAAAGGAGATGGTAATGGCATCACCCTCCGCCGCCTCCCCCAGGGCGGGGGCATAAAGGCTGATGAGCAGCGCAGCCAGGATGATAAGCGCGGTCTTTCGCATAAAGGCATAATTCCTTTCCATCACAGTACATTTGTTATTGTACTGATGCGAATTTAGACTGTCAACGTTTTCCTATCCAATTGCCGCCATTGCCCTTGTATCCAGTCTGAAATTTCCCATTTTTGCCCTTGTATGCCGAAAATACCTGTGTTATACTTCTCCCGGTTTATACAAAAAAACACGGGGCTAAGGTTATGAAACGCTGCATTGTCTTTGCTCCATGCATGGTCTGATCCCGGACGGGATGTGCATGGAGCGGTATAATAGGTTTCCGTCCGAATCAGGCTTTGCATCACTCCAATTCAACAAAATGATTTGAAGGGGCAAAGCCATGAAAGCTATACAAAAATTTTCCGGTTTAAGGAGCTTTCTGATCCTCTGGGCCGGTCAGTCTGTTTCCTCGCTGGGCAGCGCCATGACCAGTTTTGCGCTCATCCTATGGGCGTATGGCAAGCAAGGCACGGCCACCAGCATCGCGCTGCTGTCGCTTTTCACGTACCTGCCGTCGGTTATTTTCTGTTTTGTGGCCGGAACGCTGGCCGACAAGTGGGACAAAAAGCGTATCATGCTGGCAAGCGACCTTGCGGCTGCCATGGGCACGCTGACGGTCTTCATTTTGCATGAAACGGGTCAACTGCAGCTTTGGCACCTGTATGGCGTCAATTTCCTCATCAGCTGCATGAACGCCTTCCAATACCCCGCCTCCTATGTGGCGGTGAGTCTGCTTGCGCCCAGGGAGCAGTATTTGCGGGCCAGCGGGCTGCAGGTTTTTTCCAGCTCCCTGGTCACGGTGATAACCCCCGCGCTGGCTGCGGCAATCCTTGCGCTGGGTGGGTTGAAAACGATCCTCACCATCGATTTGGCCACCTTTGCAGTTGCTTTTTTATCGCTCAGGTTCTTCATCCGGATTCCAGCAGTGCCATACAAGGAAGAAAAGAAAGAAAGGTTCTGGAAAAGCTGCCTTCAGGGCTTGGGCTTTTTGCGTAAGCACGGCCCGGTGCTGAAAATGATCCTTTTCTTTTCCTTTATCAACCTGCTGGCCTATATGACCGGGCTGGGCATACTGCCCGCCATGGTCCTGAAACGCTCGGGCGATAATCAGGCGGCGCTGGCCATGGTCTCCTCCGCCGTGGGGCTGGGCACGCTGGCAGGAAGCCTCCTGGTAACGCTGATGAAACCTTTCAAAAGCCGTACGCGGGTGATCTTTTTATCCTGCGCCATATCCTTTTTACTTTGCAATTTCCTCTGGGCGTTGGGCAGGAACGTGCCTATATGGGTATTCGCGGCATTTGTGGGCAATTTACCGCTGCCGTTTTTGAATGCCAATCTCACCACTGTGATGCGCACCAAGGTCCCCACGGCTTTGCAGGGCCGTGTGTTTTCCACCCGGGATACCATCCAGTACTGCACCATCCCCCTGGGCCTTTTCCTGGGCGGGTTTCTGGCGGACAATGTATTCGAGCCCTTTATGGCCGGCAGCACAAACCTATCTCACTTCCTGTCCCGCCTGGTAGGCACGGGCAAAGGCGCAGGCATGGCGGTGATGTTCCTGATCACAGGGATCATTGGCCTTTTCTCCAGCCTGGCCGGTTTGAAAAGCGCATCTATGCGAAGCCTGGATGCATAACAAAAGTACAGCAAAAGGGGCGGCCCGTAGCCCGGGCCGCCCGCATTTTTATAAGGGATACCATTTGTTTGTTAGCGGATGAAATTCGTCCTCAGCCTTGCTTCCGTTTCGGGAAGCGCCACGCCCGCCTGCTTTCCGGCTTCGATGCACTTCAAAAGCCAGGCCATGTTCCGGCCCAGGACGCGCATGGTTTGCAGCCCCTCCGAATCCTCCCGTACCTGCTCGGGTTTGTTTCCGTGGACCATGGCCCAGTACTGCGAACCCACCACCATCATGTTGGAAATGGTGAGGTATTTGAGCATCTGGTCCAGCGCGGCGGTGGTGCCGGCCCGGCGGGCGGAGACAACGCAGGCGCCGGGCTTGTACCTAAAGCAGTCGCCGGCGTAGAACAGCCGGTCCATGAGCGCGATCAGGGCCCCGTTGGCGGAGGCGTAGTAGACGGGCGAGCCAAAGACGAACGCGTCGGCCTTTTCCGCCTTTTCCAGGATGCGGTTGACGGCGTCATCGTCAAACACGCAGCGGTCGGGGCCGGTGTAGCAGTGGCCGCAGGCGGTGCAGCCCCGGATGGGGTCTGTGCCGATGTGTACGATTTCCGTTTCCATTCCCTCCTCCCGGAGGGTTTTTTCCACTTCGCTCAAAGCGGTGTAGGTGCAGCCAGCTTTCCTTGGGCTTCCGTTGATGAGCAGAACCTTCATAAAAGACCTCCGATGATTTATTTTTCTTCCCCGTCAAAATCCCGGTACAAAAGGCTGGGCTGTATGCCTGTATTGTTCTGATACTTCCCGCTTTTGTAGGGAACGTAATCTCCCTGGATGGCATGGTAATAGATCTGGCAGATTTCAACCTCCGGATAGATGACGATTGGCTGTACGCAGAACATTTCCAGCGTCCAATAGCCTGCAAAGCCCACATCCCCAAAGCCTGCGGTAACATGAACGAATAGGCCCAGCCGGCCGATGGAGGAGCGTCCCTCCAGCATTGGCACATATTTTTCCGTTTTCGTATATTCATTGGTCCGGCCAAGATACAGCCGGCCCGGGGAGAGGACAAGCCCGCTGTCAGGTATCTGAAGTTCACTTGCCGTGTTGGGTTTTTTCATGTCCAGCACGGCATTGTCATAAGTAAGCAGTGTACGATGCAGCGTGAGGTTGTAGCTGTTGGGGTTGAGCCTGCTTTCTTGAAAGGGCTCAATGATGATTTCTCTGCCCAGGCACCTTTGTATCTCTTTTCCCGAAAGAATCAATGGCTATCCCCCTTTACACATCTGTGATATCCCATTATACACCATATCACGGTGCGTCTGACAAGGGGTAAGGCAACAAAAAAGCCGCCTCCCGCCCGCATGCAGCAGAGGGAGGCGGCATCGATTCGCTTAGTCCCGGACACCGGCGGCAATCTCCTGCCCAAAGGAAAAGCACAAATCCAACGACTTTTCGTCCGGCACCCACATGGCGCGCAGCCCGTCATTTATAAGCGCAAACCCCGCTTCTGAAAGGCCCTTGTTCAGCATCTTCACCGCCTCGCCGCTCCAGCCGTAGCTGCCGAAGGCCGCCGCCTTCTTGTTTTGAAATTTCAGGCCGCGCATCATTTCCAGCAGTCCGCCCAGGGCGGACAGATAGCCATTGTTGATGGTGGACGAGCCCAGCAAAACAGCCTTGGAGCGGAACACCTGGGTGATGATGTCGTTTTTGTCCTCCTTGGAGGCGTGCATCAGCTTGACGGTAACAGCATCATCCCTGTCCCTGATGCCAGCGGCGATGGCCTCCGCCATTTTTCTGGTGGCATTCCACATGGTATCGTAGATCAGGGTGATTTGATTTTCCTGATAGTTGTCGGCCCACTTCATATACTGCTCCACGATTTGCACGGGATTGTCTTTCCAGATCACGCCATGGCTTGGGCAGATCATATCAACCGGCAGAGACAGGCCCAAGACCTCCTTGATCTTTTTCGTCACCAGGGGTGAAAAAGGCGTCAGGATGTTGGCGTAATACTTGATGGCCTCGCCGAAAAGCTCCGCCTGGTCCACCGCGTCGTTGTACAGCGACTCGGTGGCGTAATGCTGGCCGAAGGCGTCGTTGGAAAAGAGGATGTTCTCCCCTGTCAGGTAGGTAAACATGGAATCCGGCCAATGGAGCATAGGCGCTTCCACAAACACCAAGGACACGGAACCCAATGAAAGCGTATCCCCCGTTTTCATGGGCACGAAGCGCCAATCCTCATGGTAATGGCCCTTCAAAGACTTCACGGCATTGGCAGTACAGTAGATGGGCTTGTCTGGGATAGCGCGCATCAATTCCGGCAGCGCGCCGCTGTGGTCAATTTCCCCGTGGTTGATGACGATGTAATCAATATCACTTAAGCTGATCTCCTGCTTTAAGCGGGATACGAATTCCTTGTCAAAGGACTGCCACACCGTGTCGATGAGCGCCGTCTTTTCATCCCGCACAAGATATGAGTTGTAGGAGGAACCCTTCCATGTGGAGTATTCCTCCCCATGGAACCGTTTCAGTTCCCAATCCACCTTGCCCACCCAGGTCACTTTTTGTGTAAGCGTTTTGCCCATGAAAATGCCTCCTTCGCATTGCTTGTCGATAGTATACCCTGGTTCACGGAAATATGGTGTTGTTTTTACAACAAATCCTGCCTGTTCCCTGTAAAGTGCTGTATATACCGCTTGGTATACGGGCAAACCACAATGCATTTGCCGCACAGGGATATTTCTTCATTCAGCCGCTTTTTGGACAGCGCCCTGGCCGCCTTGCGGCAGGCGGCGGCGTCAAAGAATTCGTCGCGGTCCATGGCCACATCCCACAGTTTGCCCGTAATGGCCTTGCCGGGACAGTGGTCCATGCAGGCGGTGCAATTTCCGCATTGTGACTTGTTGATCGGTTCACCCACCGAAAGAGGCGCATCGGTCAAAAGGGAGGAAAGCCTTATGGCCGGGCCGAATTCGCGGGTTACAAGCAGCGCGCTTTTGCCGATCCAGCCAAGGCCGGCCCTGGTAGCCACGGTTTTATGGGGCAGGGCGGTGCGGTACCCTTCGTGCTCCTTCACGTTCGCCCGGGTCTGGGCGTGGGCGCGGTAGCCCCGTTCCTTCAGGTAGTCCGCCCCTGCCGATACCAGTTCATCCAGCTTTGCGTTGATGCCATGGTACGCGTCAAAGTAAATTCTGCTGGGGCCGCCGGCAATAGACAGCAGCACATCCGGCGGCAAAGCCACCGCCACGGATACGCCGCGGCGCAAATCACCGTCCACAACACCGCCAAGGTCTCCAAAGCCGCACAGGGCCGCGCCCTTATCGATAAGAAAACCGCAAAGCTCTTTGGACAACGCATTCATGGCATACACCTCCGCATCAAAAGCCGGGGCTGCTTATTTCCTCCACCGGCGCTTCCACAAGATTAATGGATTGCAGGCCGCTTGCCATCACCAGCGACCTAAGGACCGGATGATACAGGAACGGGCATTTCAGCGCTTTGAAAAACAGGCGCAAACGCAATCTCCGCGTTTCCCGGCGGTAGGCTCTTTGCGGATTTGCCGTGCCTAAACAAAGTGCCTTGGCGAGGCAGACAGCGCTATTCAAGGCCCAGCTGATGCCCTCCAGGGAACTGGGGCTTACAAACCCTGCCGCTTCGCCCACCAGGAACATGTTGCCCTGCCCGGTGCAAAAGCGTTGAAACGCCCGTGGCCGCAGCACCAGGCAGCTTTCCGTTTTCAGGGGCGTTCCAAAGGAAAAACCAAAGGGCGCCAGCGCTTCCTTCTGTCTTTCAAAGCTTTTGCGGCAGTTTTTTGGCAGATAGGCTCCGCCGAAAAGAAGGACGCCGTCCTTGGCGATGGACCAGGAGCAAAGCCCGGCGGTGTCCTTGTCAAACACACAGGAATAAAAAGGGTTGCCCTCATGAAGGCGGAACCACTGCTGAATGGCCACAAAGTTTTGCATCTTCCGCTTTGGGAAAAAGGTTCGCCGGACAATGGAATTGGCGCCGTCCGCGCCCACAAGATACCGGGCGGACACCTCCCCCCGCCCGCCGTCCTTCAGCGTATAGGCAATGCGGTACCATCCGTCCTCGTGCCGGATGGCGCGCAAAACGCCTGCCGCAACCTGCGCCTTATCGGGGATCAGCGATACCAGCCACCGGTCAAATTTATGCCGGTCCAGGTTCACATAGGAGCGCGAATAATACCGTATGCGCTTTTTTGTGACATCGATGGTCTTGACGGCAAAAATCTGAGGATTGACCAGAATATCCTTGGGCAGCGTAAGCCGCAGCCCGGCCAGCGCCTTTTGCGCGTCCGGAGCCAGCAGGCCGCCGCAGGGCTTTTCTCCTTTCATGGGCTGGCCGTCAAGCGCGAAAACGCGGAAGCGGGGGGCCAGCAGCCGGGCCAGTGTCGCGCCCGCCGGGCCAAGGCCGATGACGGCCACATCAAAACATTCCGTCATGCTTTCAGATCCAGCCACATCACGCTAAGGGCGCCGTGCTGCTGTATTTTTTCAAAGCCCAATTCCTCATACATGTGCAGCGTGCCCCGGTAGCGCTTTTCCATGTCGTCCTTGATGTCCACGGGCAGGGTGAGCACGGCGTCAAAGCCCGCTTCCCTGAAATCCTCCACCGCTTTCCTGAGCAGAAGCCGCGCCACGCCCTGGCCCCTGTATTCCGGGCGGATCACGTAGCAGAGGATGGAACCCACCTTCTTCCCTTCGATGACGGGCTGCGTATCCTCCTTCAGGCGGATGAACCGTTTCGCGTCGTCGGCGCAGCACCAGCCGATGCATGTATCCCTGTCAAAGGCCAGATACCCGTGCATGCGCCCATCGCTTATCATTTGCAGCGCCTCTTTGGCGTTTTGCTCCCCGGTGCGGTTTTGCCATTCCTCTTGGCTGCAGTCGGTGTAGTAGAAGCGGCAGAAGCACGTGGACCAGTGTGGCGCGTGGTGAAAGTCCAGGGAGCCGAGGTAATCCACAAACGTTTGGCCAAGCTCCGGGCCAAGAGGCTTTACCGTATATGCCATCATGCCATCCTCCGTATCAATGATTATTGCAGCAGCGGGAACGCCAGCTTCTGGTTTTCCGGAAGGTACATGTTCTCCCTGTCGATGACGCGGCTTTCCGTGTAGTACCAATCGGGAATGTCCTTACCCGACAGCGCCTGCATGGCAAACTGCACGCCCAAGTACCCCATGGCAAAGGGCATGCCCAGCACCATGGCGTCCACCTGCCCGCTTTCCAGGTACAAATTCCGGTTCTGTCCGCAATCCATGCCCACCAGGGGGATATCCATCCGGGAGCGGCCCATGGCCAGAGCGCAGGTTTCCGTGCCCGCGCCGGTGAGTACCAGGATGCCGTTCACGCTCGGGTTTGCCGCAAGCATAGCCAGCACATCGTCGGCCGTCCTTCCCGTGAGCGTCGTTTCCGTAACGATCTGTATATCCGGCTGCGCGGAAAGAATGGGCATCGCGCCCGATTTGCGAAGGCCCGCGGCCATATCCTCCGCATCCCCTACGATGAGCAGCACGCGGCCGGGCTTTTTCAAACGGTCTATCAGTGCCTTGGCGGCCAAAGCGCCGGCCTCCTGATGGTTGGCGCTGATGGTGCAGGCGGTGCCGTTTAAGATAGGTGTCTCTCCCAGCGACAAAACAGGCACCTTGCGCCGCTCCGCCTCCGCAAGCGGCCCGCTCAGGTCGGCGCCCTGCACGGGCACCAATAACAGCGCGCGCACGTTCTGTTCCATAAGCTGCATCATCCATTGCGCCTGGCTTTTCGCGGCGTCGGCGGAATAATCCGCCGTGGCGGTCAGAAGCTCCACCTTTTGCTCCCGGGCGGCCTGCTTGGCTCCCTGCTTCATTTGCAGCGCGCCGGCGCCGATGTCGGTATCCAGCAGAAGGGTAACCGTTCCTCCCGCCACCTGGGTTCTGGTGCTGACCACAGGCGTCAGGCCCCATATCAGGGCCAGCGCTGCCAGCGCCGCGCAGAGGACGGAAACGACCACATGCTTTTTCATTCCATCCCCTCCTGATGTTTGGGCAGGCGGATCAATACCTCGGTGCCTTCGTCCTGTACGCTGTGAATGGTGAGGCCGTATTCCTTGCCAAAGGTGAGCTGAATGCGCTCGTGCACGTTCTTCACGCCGATCCCCGAGCGCCCGGCGGGGGCGGTGAGGATATTTTCCACCTGCTGGGGCGCCATGCCGGCGCCGTTGTCCCGCACGCGGAAGACGAGGGCGTCACCCTCCAGGTAAGAACTGATCGTAACCAACCCCTCGTCCACGGAATATTCCTCCAGCCCGTGCTGGATGGCGTTTTCCACAATAGGCTGCACGATGAGCTTGATGGTGCGCAGATCCAGCGTCTCTTCCTGGGCGGTGATGGTATAGTCGAACTTGTTCTTGAAGCGCATTTTTTGTATGATCAGGTAGTTGCGCACGTGTTCAAGCTCTTCCCGGACGGTGATGATGCTGCGCCCCTTGCTGATGGATATCCGAAAAAGCCGCGCCAAGGCCGTGACCATGACAATGGCCTCCCGGCTGCGGCCCCGCTCCTCCATCCAGACGATGGAATCCAGGGTGTTGTACAGAAAGTGGGGGTTGATCTGGGCCTGCAGGGCGTTTAATTCGTGCAGGCGCTTTGTCTCCTGCTCATGAACGATTTGGTCCATCAGCCGGCGGATGCGGGAGAGCATGTGGTTGAACGTGCGGCTTAATGAGCGGATTTCCGCGAAGCCCTGCTCCTGAATGCATACATCCAGGTTACCCGCCTCCACCTTGGCCATGACCTTTTCCAGTTGAAAGATGGGCGTGGCCACGTGCACGGCGGAAAGCACGGCCACCACCACGGCCAGCAGCGCCCCGGCGATCAGGATGGCGGTCATCACCCGGAACAGTTCCGGCTGGATGGAAAGGATCTCATCCAGGTATGCCACGCCCACCATGCGCCAGCGGGTATAATCCACCGTGGTAATGGTGAGCAGCCGCTCCCGGCCGTCCAGCACGTCCCGGCACCGGCCGAACACCTGCTCGCGTACGGCGGAGAGGTTTTCCGTTTTAAGCCCCGCGTAGATCAATTGCTGCTGGGGGTGGTACACGATCTCCGTCTGGGTATCCACCAGATACACATAGCCGCTTTCGCCAAGGCTGATGTTTTCGCACAGGCTGGAAATGGCGCTGAAGGCGAAGTCGGCCATCAAAACGCCCACCTCCCGCCGGCCGTCGCGCCGGTACTCCACCGCCCGGCTCAAGGTGATGATCCAGGCGTACTGCCCGGCGAATATGTTCTGCACATAGGGGGAGGAAAAGAAGACCGTGGTGGTGCCGGACTTTTGGGCCTTTTGAAACCAGCCGTAGGCCATCACCTCCGGGGCGGGTTTCGACAGGCCTCCCGCCGTGCCATTAAGAAGCTCTCCCTGGGGGGAAAACAGCGCCATGGCCGCCACATCCTTGCGGCTCTTTTTCAGAAAAGCCATGTCCTCCTTCAGCTCCGAAAGCGCAACGTCCGGCGAAACGGCCACCAGGTTGCCAAGATAGTCCATCGTCTCCAGCATCCCGCTGACGTATACGCCCAGGCTGGCATTGCCCTGGTCCACGGTTTGGCGGGTACGGGACATGGCGTTTTCTTCCAGAATATGGCTAAGGCGCGTGACGATGCTGACGCTTACGAACAGCAACAGCAGGATCATCCCGCCCATGAAGAAGCCGGTAATCACCATTTGCAGGCTGTTACCCTCCGATTTGCGGCGAAGGAATCCCTTCATGGCCTCTCCTCCCTGGGGTTTTTGCGGGCCTGGGACGGGGAAATGCCAAAGTGCTTTTTGAAGGAGTAGCTGAAATAGCTGGAGTCATTCAGGCCCACCTGCACCGCGATGTCGGCGGTCTTCAGGTCGCTGCCGGTAAGAAGTGTCATGGCCTTGTCCATGCGCAGCTCGGTCAGGTACTGGTGAAACGTCTTTTTCGTTTCCCGCTTGAACAGCGTGCTGAAATAGGCGGCGCTGATGTGCAGGTGGCGGCACACCTTTTCCAAAGTAACGTCGCTTCTCATGAAGTTGATGTTCACATAATCCACGGCTTCACGCACAATGAGCCTGCCCGATTCCAGCCGCGTGTCGCGGATGGAGCCGGTGAGGCTGCGGCACAGGCCGCGGAGCATGGCCTCCGTTTCCTCCAGGTCGCGGCTTTTGAGCATGCTTTCCAGCGAAGGCCCCGCCCCCTCCCGGATGTCCATCCATTCCACCTCCAGGTCGCGGCCTGTACGGATGATGGCCAGAAACACCTCCAGCAGGTACACCTGGTAATCCCGGAAGGCGGCCTTCGATTTGCGCGCCTCCTCCATCAACTGGCGTATGAGCTCCTCCGCATCGCCCGTGTTCCCCAGCTTGATGCTGTTGGACAGCGCCCGCAGCGTGATTTCCTCGGCGGCAAGCTGCCTGGCGCTGCCCGGCTCCACGTCGGCAATGCTAAGCACCTGGCCTTCCTCCAGCAAGGCCGACTGGTCCAGCGCGGAGGCGGCCTGCCCGGCGGCATGGTGCAATTGATGAAGCTGGGAACAGGGGTTGCTGACCCCGATGGCCGTCACGCAGTCCAGATACCGCCTCACCGTCTGCCGCACCGTTTCCAGCACGTCCATCACCTGGGAAAAGGGCTGCCGCTCCTCGCTGGAAAGCAGGAACAAAACGGCGATCAGCCCGTTGTAATGGAACACATGGCAGGAGGCCTGACTTTTGATAACCTCCTCCGCGATGTTCATGACCGCAAAGCGCATCAGTTCCGGGTCATGGCTCAGGTCGTGATCCGCTTTGCCGGGCGTGACGCCGCTTAGGCGCAAAAGCGCCACGGCGTAGCGCGGGCTTGCAACCGAAAGCTCGTACCGGGCTGCGCTTGATAATGCCTCCGCGGTGGAGATGCCCCCGTTCAGCAGTGAGGTGAGCAAAAGCTCTTTTAAAATGGGCAGGCTGCTTTTAAAGTGCTCCCGAAGCGTGATAACATCGCTGCGCTGGGCAAAGTCCTCGTCCATGTGGCTTTTCACGCGGCGCAGCACCTTGACAAACTCATCGGAGGATATGGGCTTGAGCACATAATCCTTGATCTGAATTTGAATGGCCTGGCGGGCGTAGTCAAACTCGTCATAGCCGCTCAAAACCACAAACTGCACGGTGGGCAGCGCTTGGCGCATGCGGCGCGCCATTTCCAGCCCATCCAGAAAGGGCATGCGGATGTCCGTCACCACAAGGTCCGGCGATACGCTTTGCGCCACCTGCAAAGCCTCCAGCCCGTTTTCCGCCACGCCCACCACTTCAAAGCCTTCCTGCGCCCAATTGATGATTTCCAACAGCCCGTCCCGGATCTCCGGCTCATCGTCCACCAGCATCAGTCGGTACATGCCGTTTTCATTCTCCTGCCTTTTCTTTGGCTACAATATAACACAAAACCCGCCGGATAGGAACACCCGGCGGGGAGCACGGGCAGAAATAGCGGGGAGGGCTTCTTTTGAAAAAGAAGCCCTCCCCGAACCCCTCCAAAGAAAACCTCATAGAGGAGAGATTTGCATTTGACTTATCATACCGGAGTTTTGCTTTATATTTCGATCCTTCCGAACCTTTTCAGCAGCAGCACCTTTTCCGTGCCCTTCACGGCCTGCCACCAGTTTTCGCTGATGGCAAACGCCTTTGGGTATTTGTCATTGTTGTCAAACCAGCTCCAGGGGATGGGCCACACGCCGCCCGCCGGCCGCGTTTCGATCAGGTAGTCCAATTCCGCAAGTACAATATCCTCGTTATCCTTGTAGTAGGGGCTCTCAGGCAAATGGATGTAGTTGGAGGGCCGTACGCCGTAATATGCCCATTTGGCGGTATCCCGTTCAATGGTATCATACACCTGCTTTTGAAGGGCCTGGGCAAAAGGCGCGCAGTCAAAGCGCTCTTGCAGCCCCGCCTTTTTGATGCTGTCCAGCAGAACGCAGTACCCGCCGATGCCCATGTCGCCATACCTGCCGGGCGTTTTGAGCTTTTCGATGACGGCGCCGGCATATGCTAGCGCCTTCCCATACAGCCCGGAATCCTTATCGCCGTACAGTAAAATGAATCCCGCGATTCCGGCCGTAAGCCCGATGCTTTCATAGCAGTTGGCTTCTTCATTGTACGTCCACCAGGGGGCATGGGGATGGCCATCGTTGGAGGGGATGCTGAAATGCCACCCTGCCGCAGAGCAGTACGGGCAGCCATCCAGATACCGGAAGATGCCTTGCAGCATGGGATGGCGCGTATCCAAAAAATCGATGTCCCTGAGGATATTGATGGCGTACAGGGTAGTATAGGGCGAAGAATCAGGGTTCCAGCAATCCGGTTCCAGCGCGTGCCCAAAGCCGCCGTCCTCATTCTGAAAATGGGCCAGTTCGCGGATAACCGCCTCCGCCGCTCCGTTTTCAAAATGATACCGCCACACCGCCAAGTCAATGGGCCGGGCATTTCGATGCATCCATACGTTGATTTCATGAAATGCCTGCGCAGTCAGCTTTTTCATTTGCGGTCCCTCCCCCCAAATGGTTTTCCTTATTCTACCACAATACAAAAAAGATGTGTACTTGCATTGTTGATTGCACACATACATACCTCATACAGCTATGTCAAAATGAATCCGGGCATATGTTCATGATACATTGAGGTTTTCTGGGAGAGACGCGGAGAGGGCTTCTTTTTCAAAAGAAGCCCTCTCCGCCAATTCTCACAAAACGTATTCCTTCTTCGATCCCGGCTTGCCGGTCATCTCCCGGCGCTTCCTTGCGTACTTTTCGCTTTCGTTGCCCAGCACGGCGTAGGAAGCGATCTTGCTTTCCTCCACGCCCGGCTGGTTGAAGGCGTCGATGTCGAAAAGCTCCCCGGCATAGGCGGTGGCCATCTGGAAGAAGAACAGCAATTGGCCGATGGTGTGGGCGCTGACCTCCGGCAGGGTGATGGTCTGGCTCATGCGCCCGGCCCGGTACAATGCGTATTCGGTACCGGAAAGCTCAGCGGCGATCAATTGGTTCAGGCTCTTGCCGCCGAGGAAGGCTACGTCCGGGAACTCCTCACAGCCGTGGGGAATGGGCGACTCGTTGCGGAACGCGCCCACCTTCAGGAAGGTGATGACCTTGTCGTAGGGGCCTTCGGTGTACAACTGAAGCTGGCTGTGCTGGTCTGTAACGCCCAGGGCCTTGGTGGGCGTCTGGCCTACGTTCACCGCCATGCCCTTGCGGGTCACGTTCTTGCCCAGGGATTCGGCCCACAACTGGCAGAACCAGTCGGCCATGTATTTCAGGCTGTCGGCATAGGGCATGACCACCTGAACAAAAGCATCCATGTCCTGTATGGCAATGTACTGCAGCGCCGCCTCCAAGAGCGCGGGATTTTGCCACACATCATCAGTCTTGCAGCGGGCGTCCATATCGGCCGCTCCCGCAAGCATCCCCCGGATATCGATGCCGCACACAGCCGCCGGTAAAAGACCCACGGGGCTAAGCTCCGAAAAGCGCCCGCCCACGCTTCCGGGAATATAGAACAAGCGGAAGCCTTCCGCCTTGGCCAGCCGGATCAGGTTGCCCTTTTCCATATCGGTGGTGGCGATGATGTGCTTTTGCCAGCCGGCGCCCACTTCCTTTTTCAAAAGGTCACTGATGATCAGATACTGGCTCATGGTCTCGGCGGTGGCGCCGGACTTGGTGACCACGTTGAAGCAGGTTTTCTTTACATCAATAATGTCCAGGAGCGATTGCATCCGCTCCGGGTCGATGTTGTCCTCCACGTACAGCCTGGGGCCGCCGCGCACGGCCTTTGGAAGCTCGTTGTAACGCAGGTGGTTCAGCGCCTGCTGCACGGCGATGGGGCCCAATGCCGATCCGCCGATGCCTAAAACCACAAAGGTGTCAAAATCCCTGCGTATCTCAGCGGCAGTCTGTTCTACCTGGGCCACGATTTCATTTTGGTTATAAGGCAGCTCCATCCAGCCCAGCCAGCCGGTGCCCCGTTTTTTCTGCAAATATTGATTCGCCCTGGCGGCATAAGAAGCCAGCGCGTTCACCTGGCTTGCGTCAATCCCGTACTGCAAGCCCAGCGTGTCGGTCATCATATGGTTTACGTCCAGCATTATCCGTTTGTCGGACATGAACATTTCCCCCTCCGAATTATCATGCCAATAAAATGGTCATGCCATTATAGCATAATTTTCCGCAGGGGAATAGGAAATTTTCTACTTGCTGAATTCAAACGGCAGCTTATTCTTGTAGAAGTATTCATGGGCATAGCTGTTTTCCACAACGGAGACAACAAGCTTCCCGCAGCCGGAAAACGCGTTCTCCCCGATGCTGGAAACGCTCTGCGGGATGGTTGCCGATTTCATAAACGAGCATTCGCTAAAGGCGCCAGCGCAGATAAATTGAACACCGGGCTGGATCACCACGCTTGACATAAAGTCGCAGCCCATGAACGCGCCATCGCCAATGGACACCACGCCAGCTGGTATGACCATTTCGCGAAGATTGCCGCAATAGGCAAACGCGTAAGGCTCCAGTACGGTCAGGCCAAACGGGATATTTGCCTGTTTCAGGTCTGTGCAATTATGAAAAGCCTGCGGACCGATGCTTGTTACGCCATCCGGAATCTGAATTTCCTCCAAATTCTCGCATGCGGCAAACACACTGGCTTCCAGCCGGGTTAAGCCCTTGGGAAGTATGACGGATTTAAGCTCTGTACAGTTAAGAAACGCGGCCTCGCCAATGCTTGTGACGCTGTCCGGAATGGTCACGGTTGTCAGGGCTGTGCAGGAAGCGAAAGCAAGGCTGCCTATATGCAGCGTGCCTTCGGGCACCTGATAACTTTTGTCGGGCAGCGCCTGGGGATACGTATGCAGCATGCTTTGCGCCTTGTCAAACAGCACGCCGCCGACGACCTCAAAAACAGGGTTGTCCGCGGCGACCGCCACGGAAGCCAGGTTCAAACACCCGTCAAAGGCGCTGGCGCCAATGCTTTTCACACTGCCGGGGATGGAAACATCATGAAGCGCCCCGCACATGGAAAACGCGCCGTTCCCGATGCTGGTCACGCCGTTTGGAATGTTTATGGCCGTCAGGTTTCCGCAGCCGTAAAAGGCGTTTTCGCCTATGGATGCCAGGCTGTCGGGAAGGGTCAGGGACACGAGCTGTTCACAGCCAAAAAACGCGCCGCTGCCGATGAACAAAGTCCCTTGGGGAATTTGATAGCCGGCAGCAGCCCTTGCGGCGGGATATGTGTGCAGCAGCTTTTGCGCCTTGTCGAACAAGACGCCGTCCGCCTGCTCATATACGGGATTCCCGGCGGCTACGTCAAAGTTCTTCAAATCATAGCAATTACCAAAAACACCCGGCGTGATGAACGTAAGTCCCGCGGGGATCACAATGGAGGTGAACTTGTTCCCCAGGAAGGCGGCCTGGCCGATGGCCGTTACGGGATGGCCGTCCAACTGCTCCGGCAGGGTAAGCGTGCCCGTCTCCTGACCCATATAATAGGTGATGGTCGCTTTGCCGCCATCCAGGGCATATTGAAAATCCGCCGGCCCGCCCGCACTTTGCGCGCAGGCCGGCAACACAAAAAAGAGCGTCAGCAGGGACGGCAAAAGCAATAGCACCAAGGGTTTGGTTTTCATACGCTGCTCCTTTGCGGCTTAAAGAGGGGGGAGCTTGTCCGCGCCGCAGGTACCGGTCACTCTTTATTATACACATTTGCCATTTTTATGCAATCACAAACAGGCCGGCGGACAGATGTGCAAGTGTAAAAGAAATGTGGGAAGCTGTATAACCGGAAGCGGCGGGGGAGGCGTTGTCCTTCCCGCCCTAAGCCATGGCGCTCATCCAAACACGGAGCGCAGAAATTCAATGCTCCCAAGAAGCGCAAGCTCATCCTCCGCCTGGGCGGAGTAAGGCTCCAGAATCACATCGCCCTGATAACCTATGGCGTCCAGTTCCCGTTTCAAAAGCGCAAAGTCGAACATTCCCCGGCCCGGCAGGCAAAGCTTACCGGCGGAATCAAAGTCCAGCACGTGAACGTGGACCAGGCTGCCCTTCATTACGGGGAGGAAGGCAAAAGGGTCCATCCCCGCGCGAAGAGTCTGCTTGATATCCAGCACAAAGGATAGCCCTGGGCAGGCCTCCGCCAAATACGCCGCGTCCCCGGGCTTTTTCAGCGCGCACCAGGACACGTTTTCCCAGGCAAGGCGGATGCCTCTCTTTCCCGCCATTTCGCCAATGCGGGCCACCGTTTCGCAAAGCCTTGGAATCCGCCCCGGATGCAGCCCGCCCCAGTGGTCCGGCTGGCCGTGAAAGACGTATATGGAAGCCCCCAGAACCTGGCCGCAATCCAAAGCGCCTTCCAGCATTTGAAAAGCGTCCTGCCGCTGCCTTGGCGACGCGCCGAAAAGGTCCCCCTCAAACTGGGTGCCCTTGGCGTGTATGGCACGGCAGGGAAGGCCCCTGAGTTTTTCCTTTACCAATAAGCCGAATTCCCTGCTGTATTCGCTTCTGGTCTCCAAAAAAATTTCGCATGTATCCACCGGAAATTCGCCAAGCCTTGCCGCCGCTTCCTCC
Organism: Bacillota bacterium; assembly: GCA_023411395.1. Taxonomy (GTDB): domain Bacteria; phylum Bacillota; class Clostridia; order Christensenellales; family Aristaeellaceae; genus JAEWAH01. The sequence continues at coordinate 9,699 of JAEYOV010000008.1, read as the reverse complement.
GTCTCCAGCCGGCCGTAGAAGGCGGCGGAAGAAAGCCCCAGGCGCATCAGTTGCCTCCGCCGGACAGCTCATCCAGCGAAAGCGCAAAGCTGGGCACAAATTCAGCCATGAAAGCCTGTACCTCCGGCAGGCCGATTTCCTGTATGGATTTCAAAACGGAGGCCTTGGCCTGCAAAAACTCGCTGTTCCCGGCCTTTTCCTCCTCCACGCACTTGATGTAGGCGCAAATGCGGTCGACGGCCTTCACCAGCTTCCACTCGTAGGTATCCTCCCGGTGGATCAGATACGGCTCATAGGCGGGCTGAAGATCTTTTGGCAGCATGGTCAAAAGCTTGTGATTGGCCAGCTCCTCCAGCTTTTTGTACTCGGTGCGCATGAAGGGGTTGTGGTACTTGACAGGCGTGGGAAGATCGCCCGTGATCACTTCCCCGGCGTCGTGATAGATGGCCAGCGCCATCACATGCTCCGGGTTCACCTGCCTTGCAAAACGCGTTACGGCGACGGCCGCCAGCCCGTGGGCGATGATGGCCGCCTGCAGCGCGTGCTCCATATCGTTCTCCGGCCGGATGTTGCGCATCAGCCCCCAGCGCTGGATCAGCTTCATCCTGGATAAATAAGCGAAAAAATGCTTCATCGGTAACTCCTTGACAGTCTGAATGGTTATGCTATAATCATACTCGAAAACTGCATCCACCGCTAGGGGGGCAACACGGTTTTTTACCGTGGCTGAGAGGGCGCAAGTCCCGACCCTTAGAACCTGTGTAGGTAATCCTACCGTAGGGAAGCGGAGGGCACGAAAATATTTTCGTGTCCCAGCCTGAATTTCGCAGATGAAAAACGGGCGGCCTCTGTTTCCCGCGTGCGTTATGCCGCGGGTTTTCTATTTCTTGATGGATGCACAAGAAAGGGAGGATTCTATCATGTGGAACCTGTTGTTTACCTCAGCCCTGGCCGAAGCGGAAACGCCCGCGGCGGCGGAACCTACCTTCATGCAAAAGGTGTTTGAAAAATTCGGGGAAATTTCAACGACCGGCTGGATCATTCTGGCGGTGCTGGTTCTTTTGTGGGCGGGCCTGATGTTTATCGCCCGGCAAAAGACCAAATGGACTTCAAAGCTGCTGGCCTACGCAGCCTTGTCCATCGCGCTGGCCTTTGTGCTCTCCTACATTCGCCTGTGGCGCATGCCCCAGGGCGGCACCGTTACCCCCGCCAGCATGCTGCCGATGATGCTCTTTTCCTATGCCTTTGGGGTAGGACCCGGGCTGATTGCATCTTTGGCCTATGGCCTTTTGCAGGCAATACAGGACCCGTACATCGTCGGCTTCTGGCAGTTCCTGCTGGATTATCCCATTGCCTTTGCAGTGATTGGCTTGATGGGCCTGTTCGCAAACAAGCAAAACAAATGGTCGCTGTACATGGGTATCGCCGTTGTCAGCCTTTTGCGCATGGCCTGTCATACTTTGAGCGGCGTGCTGTTCTTTGCCGAATACGCCGCCGAGGCCGGCATAGCTCCCTGGCCCTACAGCCTGGGCTACAACTCCTTCGTGCTGGTGGATGCCGCCATCTGCCTGGCGGTGGCCATTGCGGCCGCGCCAAGGGTGCTGAAATTGCTGAAAACAAAATAAGCTTCCGCTTCTCAAACAAAACGCCGCATGGTCTCACGCGGCGTTTTGTTCGCTTTCGTCCATCCTCAGTGCTTTACTTCCACCTTCGCCCCCAGGAGGCGAAGCTTCTCCGGAAAATCGGCATATCCTCTTGCAATATTGTCCTGCGGATCGCTGATCTCCGTTTCGCCTTGGGCGATCAAACCGGCCAGCATCAGCGCGGCTCCCGCCCGAAGGTCGGTAACCGTCACGTTCGCACCAGTAAGCGGCGCGCCGCCCTCAATCACGGCCACACGGTTGTCCAGCCTGATGCGCGCGCCCATACGCTTTAATTCCTGGGCGTGCATGAAGCGGTTTTCAAAAATGGTTTCCAAAAATACGCTGGTGCCCTTCACCGCCAGTGCCACGGTCATCATGGGCGCCTGCATGTCGGTGGGAAAACCGGGGTAACTTAACGTACGAAGTTCAAATGGATGAGCGGCACGGCCGGAAATGCGCAAGCCTCCCCGGCTTTCTTTCACCTGCGCGCCGGCCTCCTGCAATTTAAAGAGCACCGCACGCATGTGCTCCGGGCGCGCGCCCTGCAAAAGCACGCTGCCTTTTGTGATGGCGGCGGCGCAGGCCAGCGTGCCCGCCTCGATGCGGTCGGCAATGGGCTGGTACGTGCAGCCGCTTAAAGCCTTCACGCCCTCGACCCAGATGGTGCCGGTGCCCGCGCCCGTGATCCTGGCGCCCATCTGGATCAGGCATCCGGCCAGGTCTGAAATCTCCGGCTCCTTGGCCGCGTTCTCAATCCTGGTGGTGCCCTCGGCCAGCGTGGCCGCCATTAAAATGTTTTCCGTCGCGCCAACGCTAGGCAGGTCCAGATACACGTTTCCGCCTTTCAGTTTGCCCTTTAGCGTTACGCTGCCGGAGGAAATTTCCACCTCCGCGCCCATGGCCTGCATGCCTTTTACGTGCAGGTCGATGGGCCTTTGTCCTATGGCGCAGCCGCCGGGCAGCGCCACCCTGGCATATCCCGTACGGGCCAAGAGCGGCCCCATCACCAGCACCGACGCCCGCATGCGCCGGATGCTGTCCTCATCGCTTGGATTGTGCGGATTTTTGGCAAACGCGGTAACCGTGCCCTCGCATTCGGTAACGTCCGCGCCGCAGTCCCGCAAAATGTGGATCAGCGTTTGCACGTCCGTAAGATTGGGCACCCTTAAGACAGACAGCGGTTCTTCGGTCAAAAGCGACGTTGCCAAAATGGGCAATACGGCATTTTTTGCCGTATTGACCTGAATCTCGCCGCTTAAGCCCGGGGATTGGGATACTACATAATTAGTCATAACCGTATCTCCTGAAGGCGGGCTTCATCGGCCCGGGAGCCGCGTTTTTCACAAGTGTGATGGCCATACACTTCCCTCCTGTCGCATTCAGTTTCTCCCGCGAAGGAGCGAATATTCTGCTGGAAAAAGCCGTGCAGTGCCGCTGGCGGGCGGATTTTGGCATCATAACGCGGCTTAATTCAGCCGCCCGTGTTCATACGAGGCAGATTTTAAAACCCCGCTGCCGCCAACAATTTTTTCTGGCGGAGGCTTCCCAACTTAGGAAATTCATGCTACAATAATAGAACAAATGTTCTCAAAACACCGGTCCGCAGAAGCGATTCTTGGTGGAGGTAGCAATGAATCGATTTGTTTTAAAAGCCCCATACGCCGCCACAGGCGATCAGCCCCAGGCCATCGAGGCGCTGGCCAAGGGCATCGATAGCGGCCTGACCGACCAGGTGCTCTTGGGCGTCACCGGGTCGGGCAAGACGTTCACCATGGCCTCCGTCATTGAAAAAGTGCAGCGGCCTACGCTGGTCATCGCCCACAACAAAACGCTGGCGGCGCAGCTTTGCAGCGAGTTCAAGTCGTTTTTCCCCGACAGCGCGGTGGAATACTTCGTCAGCTATTACGATTACTACCAGCCGGAAGCCTACATCGCTTCCTCCGATACCTACATTGAGAAGGACGCCTCCATCAACGAGGAGATCGACCGCCTCCGCCACAGCGCCACGGCGGCCCTTCGGGAGCGGCGGGATGTGATCATCGTCGCTTCGGTGAGCTGCATCTACTCCATGGGCGACCCCAAGGAGTACGAGGGGCTGATGCTTTCCCTGCGCCCAGGCACGCAAATGAGCCGCGACACCCTTTTGCGAAGGCTCGTGGATATCCAGTTCGAACGCAACGACATGGACTTCTCCCGGGGCACCTTCCGCGTGCGGGGCGACGTGGTGGAGATCATCCCCGCCGGGTCCTACGACCACGGCATACGGGTGGAATTTTTCGGCGACGAGATTGAGCGCATCAGCGAAATCGAAGTCACCACCGGCCACGTGCTGGGTACGCTTTTGCATGTTGCCATCTTCCCCGCCACCCACTACGCCACCGATCCCGAGGGCATGGAAAGGGGCATCCAGCAAATTGAGCAGGATCTGGAGGCCCGCCTGAAGGAATTGAAGGATGGCGACCGCCTGCTGGAGGCGCAGCGGCTGCAGCAGCGCACCCGCTACGACATTGAAATGATGCGGGAGCTGGGCTATTGCACCGGCATTGAAAACTACAGCCGCTATTTTGACGGGCGCAATCCCGGCGACCCGCCCTTTTCGCTGCTTTCCTACTTCCCCGAGGATTTCATCACCTTTATCGACGAAAGCCATGTCACCGTGCCCCAGGTGCGGGCCATGTACCGGGGCGACAGGATGCGCAAGGATGCGCTGGTGGAATATGGATTCCGCCTTCCATCAGCCTATGATAACCGCCCTCTTTTGTTCGAGGAGTTCCAGACCCGCATCCGCCAGACCATTTACGTGTCCGCCACGCCCGCGCCTTACGAGCTGGAGAGGGCCTTACAGGTGGTGGAGCAGATCATACGCCCCACCGGCCTCATCGACCCGGAAATCATCGTGCGCCCCGCCACCGGCCAGGTGGACAACCTGGTGGGCGAGCTTCATGAGGTCACAAAAAAAGGCCACCGCGTACTGGTGACCACCCTCACCAAGCGCATGGCCGAAAGCCTGACCTCTTATTTAAAAGACCTGGATATCAGGGTGCGCTACCTGCACAGCGATATTCAGACCATGGAGCGCATGGCGCTCATACGCGACCTGCGCCTGGGCGAGTTCGACGTGCTGGTGGGTATCAACCTTCTGCGCGAAGGCCTGGACCTGCCGGAGGTGGCGCTGGTCGCCATCCTGGACGCCGACAAGGAAGGCTTTTTGCGCAGCGAAACATCGCTGGTGCAAACCATCGGCCGCGCCGCCCGTAACCTGGAGGGCCGGGTCATCATGTACGCCGACAAACTCACCGATTCCATGATGCGCGCCATCCAGGAAACCAACCGCCGCCGCGCCCTGCAGCAAGCCTATAACGAGGCCCACAACATCACGCCCCAGAGCGTGCAAAACACCGTTCGCGCGCTGCTGGAGATCACCCGCCAGGTGGAGGAAAAGTCGCCCGAAATCCTCTCCGATGAGGAAAAGCAAACCCTTATCCTCCAGCTCGAAGACCAGATGCTCTCCGCCGCCCAGTCCCTCGACTTCGAAAAGGCTGCCAAGCTCCGCGACCAGCTCTTCACCCTCCGCGGCCAGGCGGTCGAAAAACACGACGAGCAGTCACGCCGGAGACGGAGGCCGAAGAGGAGATGACCAGGGGGCTCTGCCCCCTGGACCCCTGCCAAAGGGATACATCCCTTTGGAATCCTCTGCATTTACAACCGCATTGATTATTTATCCGGAAATCATGGCGCTTGTATTTTTACGCACATATGATAAAGGAGAGTAACTTTTCCTGAACGATCATGTGTTGTTGTCATAAATCTGATGTCAGAAAAGGAATAATTTTTATCAGCGTCTATATCTGATGAAATTAGCGGCACTGGATATATGTATTTCTTAGCATAATCGCGATACTTGTCCCAAAATGAACCGAAATCCTTTACTTTCACATAGGACAAGCATATATTAAACGCATTTCCTACTGTATCGTAAAAATATATTTTGTCTAGATGAGTATTGAGATAAGTAGTGTCTAGGCTGTTTAAATTCAGAGCCTCAATAATAGTGAAAGGGAAACCGTTATTTGTAATGAAAATATCTACTTCTCCGGATGCTTTGCCAGCAGCAGAGCTTCCACGCCGGGTTTGGTCTTTTAGGCTGTATCCATTAGTTTCAAGCAAATCTGCAATAAAGTCATTACGTTGATCTTCAGTCGCATTCACATAAAGTTTGCGAGATTGAAGCTTAATGCATGCCAAGAACAGATTACGAATAAATAAATCCGCAGGCGTTTCATCATTTTTATTGGCGCAAAAGAAAGTTTCACGAACAATCTTATATACTTTGATTACATAAATATTCTTCTTAGCAACAGACACGCAATCGTATTCTATTTTAGGTTGCTCTGATAATAAGGATGATGCATGTTTGATGGGTTCCTCAATTTTAAATCTAGCACTTATTCCTTCAACTAAATACCTCCCAGTATTCTCACTTGCACCGATAATAATATACCCGTATTCATCTGATGTATTTGATAGCGCAGCGATGAACATAGCCAGATTTTGCGGCCTGAACTCTAAATTTCTACATATAAGGTTATTCGTAACAGGACCCTGCAATAGCTGTACCACATCATTAATGTCAATCATTTTTCTTTATTCTCCGAAGCAAGATTTTATTAACACCGGTCAATTTTAGCATTTTCCCGAATGTAATTTTTTGAGGATCACTATTACCATCTTCAACCCACAGTTCGCAGTCTTTTTCATAGTCTAGCATATCCAACTCAGAATCGTAATAAAGTATTATTTGGCCAAAATCAGATGGACGAGCAATCACATATATTTCTGCATCGTGTTTCTTAATAATGGAGATAGTATTACTTATTTCAATAGGATTTGAGACGTCATAATGTACTTGGTTACGCAAATAGTTGATAATGTTTTTCTTGGAACGCTCAAGAATCTCTTTGACATAGCAAAACATTTCTAGGTCATTTTTAGAATTATGTAAAAAGTCCGTACCAAAAATGTTGTTTGACAAGGCGCGTCGCAAATCTTCTTCGGATGAAATACCCCATTGTGCAAGAAGTTCTTTCGATATAAATACCGCATCGCTTGAAACACTTTCCGGTTCTGAGCGAGACAATATTTTTTCCAATTCTTGCACTCCAGAAACACCATATCTTCTTAATACATCATTGTATTCTTCCACCTTGGTCATGCTTTCAGCTATATCATTATCGTTGTAAAACCAATGTAAGTTTAACAACAACTCTTTAAAGCATTTTTTAACTAAATCGCGTGATGAATTCTCTCTAAGCCAAAGATATGTTCTCTGAAAGATTTCTTTCTCTCCCGTGTCCTCTTTTCCAATATTGTTTTTATTCTCTCTCACATGCTTTGTTACTTTATCTGATATATCCCCCAATCGAACCACTCTGTTTTCAGGCAAGTCGAGATAAACGTCTGGTGACAACAGCGTTTCACGCACGTCACATCCCACATATTTACATGCCTCCTTGAGGATTCCGTCAATTTCACCTGAGTCGAGTGACAACTCTGAGCTTTTCTTAAAAAAACCATATTGGTTAGGCAGTATTGCGATACGATCTAGTAGGCCAACTTGATCATATTTCACCAGAACCCTAACAAAATCTGACAGCCATAATATCGCATCGTGTTCAGTATCAAAACCATATTGAGAAGCAAACGTCTCATTACATTCGCATGTACTGACATCCCTGCAAATTTTTTCTCTCCAAAATCTTAACGCTGCTTTTAGAAGCGCATCTGATTGCTTTGAAACTCTATTAACTACACCGAACTCCTTAATATGCAAATTCTTAACGAGTCTAAGAAAATCTTCTTGCTCATCGTTTTGCTTTGCACGCAGACAAAGGATATTTCTATATATCTCTTCTTCTGCAATGTGTGATGACTGTAGCTTTTTCTGAATCTCTAAAAATACATCATCAAGTGTAAGTTTCCTTACATTTGATAGCAGTTCATATTTGATATTCTTATCTAGTAATCTATTCCTTAAATCAAGGTTTACAATATCTGATATTACCATGTAAATTTCATCTATACCACAGTCGAGAAGAATCGATTCTGCATCACAAAACTCACCATGCTGATTAGGCAAGATTCTAGCGGTTCTGCCAAGGTTACTCGCGAAACCATGCTCCCTTGCATAAAACAATGATAATAGATCATTTATCCAGTCAATTGCATTTCCATCAACAACTTCAGATAATGAATGAATATTGTTGTACTTTTCAACTCTTTCTACTAAATCTAATACGCCGTAATTTCTGCAGTCTTCCCATAGAGAATTGTACCAACACTCCAACTCTTCATGCTTTGGAATCATGTTAGGGATAAGTTTGCTCGATAGAGTCCAAACTTTTTCTCTAACACCTTTGTCTTCATCTTTTGCAATAAGTACACAGGGGTCATCCCTATAGTCAAATAGAGGTTTCAATTCGGAGCCATGTGTATATACAAGAGGGATTTCCTTGATATGAGATTTTAGTACCTGAATTACCTCTCGCTCAAACCACTTAGTAGATAACCAGTCCTTTTCATATTGTTCTGGAATTTTAGCAATGTTATAAATGCCTTTATAGTTCTTTTTTATAAAGTAGTCAAGCAGTTTAATATAAAGTTGGCATGCTTTTGACATTCTTTGCTTATTTTCAACTATTTGCTCATGTTCTTTATCTGATAAATAAATCCCATTTCTTGGCTCTGTCGGGTTAAATTGAGAACTATTTATGACTATCGGAAAAGCGAAATCGTTTGTACCCAAGAGCGGAAAATCGCAAAATAATTTCGGTAATTGAGCATTTTGCTCTGCGATACTAATATAATCATCATGTTCTTCAACTTCAACGGCTATAGATAAATCATCGTTTCCATAAACACAAATATATCTTGCTTGACATTTTTCTTTTTTTGAGACAACAACTCCTGTTATAATTGCATTATCTAGTTCTGTATCAATTATGTCATTGCGATTTATTTTTTGTATATATTGGCCGCTTGTTACTGTTATTGAATTGATCACTGGAACAAAGGCAAGCACATAAGGTGCAGCAACAAGTAGGTTTTTTAACCCTTTCTCAGCTGTTAATACTCCATTTTCATCCAAAACATACTCAAAACAAGTGTTGAAATCTTTCTCATCTATTGTTACGTCTGAAATTGTTGTGTTTTTATCTAGTTGTGCGCAACTTTCTTGTATTGCGCTAATTATTGATTGCTTATTTGTGCCTGATCGATTGATAACAATATTGAAAGAACACGGTTGTTCTCCAATATCCTGTAGATATCCAGATACCTTTACCTTCTCCGAAAGCAAATGTGTAGTTAAGAAGCCTGTACCGAATTTACCTGTGGTTTTATTGTTTTTCGCATCAACTATTGTACGGTCTTTTGTGGATACTTGTTCTATTAGAAATACAATATTTTCTGTTGAGAATAGCTTGCCATTATGTGAAAATTTGACAACTTTGTTTACTTTGTTATAATCAATAACAATATCAACAAGTCCACTTGAATTACAAACATCTTTTGCATTTTGAATCAGTTCCCAAATCCAACGACAAGAAGATGTTTCATCATTCGTCAATTTTAACTGGGTCAACATATCTAATATTTTAATTGCAGCTTGAGTTTCTTGAGCTTTACTTCTTAGTGCTTGAATTTTTTCTGAAAACTCCATGATAATTCTCCTATACATTTACTCATATATTGCAAATTGGCAAAGTATTATTCGTTCGATTAATGGCCCAAAAGCGAAGTGAAAAACGTTGCAAATTAAGAGTGTGTTCAACCTATCGATGTAGATTTTTGGCGATCCAGTTTATACAGATGAAATATAGCACATTATCCATATACTTGACAATAAGCAATATCTTGGCCTCTCAAATTCTATGCACTAGTCAACAAAAACTGGACACAAACGGATGTAAAATTTGGACACGACAGAAAGTTCCCTATACCGACGCCATCCTTGACAGAACCTTGAGAAACGATCATCAGACCGTACCGACGGCGAAGA
>JAEYOV010000019.1 GCA_023411395.1 Bacillota bacterium | reverse complement strand
GCGGTATGCGCCTGTAGCTCAGTTGGATAGAGCAACGGCCTTCTAAGCCGTGGGTCAGGGGTTCGAATCCCTTCAGGCGCGCCAGTTATATGGTGGGTATAGTTCAGCGGTAGAGCGCCAGATTGTGTCTCTGGAAGTCGTGGGTTCGAACCCCACTACTCACCCCATTTCTCCCTTTCCCTGGCGGCTTAAGTACAGCGTTGGGGTGTCGCCAAGCGGTAAGGCACGGGACTTTGACTCCCGCATCCGTAGGTTCAAATCCTGCCACCCCAGCCATCTTTTTTGACCCATTAGCTCAGTTGGCAGAGCACTTGACTTTTAATCAAGGTGTCCGGAGTTCGAATCTCCGATGGGTCACCACTTAAAAACCCTTGAAAGCATTAGGTTTTCAAGGGGAATTTTTTTATGAAACATAACAATCATATTTGGATTGTGCAACTTTTTTGCAACTTTTTTTCACCGAAGAAAACGCAGGTGATTTTATTATTTTGGATTATGCATAAGAATAAGCTTTCAATTAGTTATATGCGAAATAAAGAAAACCCCTTGAATATCAAATGCTTCAAGGGGTTGATTATTGTATGAAAGTCTCTACCTGGCAAGGGCAAGCAGCCTTGAATCCGTCTTGAAATTTTCCGTGATGCTGTCAATGGACATCTTGCCGGGAAAGATCAAAAATGAGAATGATGCTGATACCGGGACAACCGAATAATGGATTTTGTCTTTTTGCCACCTGGCTTTGAACTGGGTGGCTTTTTTGCATGGTCTGATAAGGACAAGATGGCATAAGCCCTTGAGCAATACGTCACTTACCTCCAGTCATTGACTATCAAATAAAGTATGCTATAATGAAAAAAACCGAAACCAGTTGCTTTAATGAAGGAAGTGTTCTAGTGGAGAATATTTCAAAAATTGCCCTCGTTACAGATTCATCCTGTGATTTATCACAAGAGATGCTTGATTTGCATCATATCCATATGATCCCGCTTCGCGTCATTTCATCCAAAGGAGAATTTAGGGATAGGCTGGAAATCTCTGAACATGAGATGTATGCCCTTATGGAGCAGGAGCTTCCCAAGACCAGCTTGCCTTTTTACGAGGATGTGGTTGCCTTGTACACCAGGCTTCGCGCAGAAGGCACCACCCATGTCATTCATGTTTCTATTTCGTCTGGCCTGAGCGGTACCTATGGTATGGTCCAGATGGCAACGAAAGCATTTGAAGAGGACATGCAGATTGCCTTAATCGACAGCCGAACCATCTCCACAGGTGTTGGCATGATGATTTTAGCTGCCGCAGAGGCTTTGGAAAATGCTTGCTCCTTTGAAAAGGTCATCGAAAAAATAATGACCGTTCGAGAATCACAGCTTGGCGTGTTTATCATCAAAACGCTTGAATTCCTGCGCAAGGGTGGCAGAATTGGGCTTGTGGAAGGTGTTATCGGGACCATTCTGCAGTTGAAGCCAGTCATTTTTGTTAATCCTGATGGTGTTTACCAGACCCTGACAAAGGCGCGGGGCTATAAGAATGCGCTGGATGCCATGGTACGGGAAGTGGCGGCTCGCTTTGGCCAGCGTAAAATCTGCCTCTCTGTTGTTCACGGCGCAGCTGCCGTCGAAGCGCAAAAGTTGCTGGATCGCTTGAAAGAATTGTTGAATGTAGCCGAAAGCTTTATAGGTTCAGTGAGTCCTGTACTGGCCGTTCATACAGGTCCGGGACTTTTGGGAATTGTGGCACATGAAGCCTAATACGTAATCGTCTTGGAATTTAATAGCATCGATGCAATCAAAGAAGGGATGATTACCCTTCTTTTTTCTTATATTGTGACGATCAGATCACACTTACATAAGCAAATCAACGCGAAATCCACTCACTTATAACGTGGAATAGTGCCCCCATCAGAGCTAACATGCGGTTGTACACCGTTTTTTCCGGGCTTTACAGCCGGTGTGATCCAGCCTGATTTTACCAGGGATCGATGCTGTGTCAATTTACATATATTTATTGAAATTGCTTTAAAAAAATGTTAAGATGGCAGTATGCAGCCATGCTTGAAACAGTGGATGCTTTTTTGTTTGTCATAGCTGCGATGAAGTCTGCGTTCTTACATTTGCAAGGAGGATTCTTCAATGAAAAGACTTTTGTGCCTGCTGATGGTAGCCTGCTTATTCGTGCTGGCATACCCGGCACTGGCCGGCGCCGAGGGAACCGTGATCAAAAATGAGAAGGACCGGAAGATAGCCGTCAACGGCCGCGGAGGCGACGGCAATTTCCCCGTGAATCCCGAAATACCTGACCAGAGCCCCACCACGGGCCTTTCCTGGACGGGGACATACCAGCCAATGCTGGTTCAAATTGACAATGACAACGGCGGCATCGGCGCGCGCGCTCCCTGGGGGGCAAGCGATGCGGACATCATCTATGAAACGCCCCTTCATAAGGGAGGATATACCAGACTGTCCTTCCTGTTCAGCGATGTCATTCCCGAAAGTGTCGGCCCTGTGCGGTCGGCTCGGATCACACACGTTGAGCTGCGTGAAGAATGGGATGCCGGTTTCCTCTTTTACGGCGGGCAGCCTTCCGACGGCACAAGCATATACAGTGCTTTCAGCAAAACACGCGCCAGCAAAAAGGGCGTGCTGTTTGATGGCACAGCAAGCATGAGCAAGCCATGGAAGCGATATTACACACGTCTGTCAACCCTGCCCAGCCCCCACGATGTGGATGCCAACGTAAAGGCCATGCAGGCTTTGATTCCTGCCGATTTCAAGGCACCGTCCCGGCCCTATCTGTTTACAGACGAGCTGCCGCAGACGGGCGAATTGGCGTATACCATTGCCATTACCCAGGCAAACAAAACATATTCCTCTTCCTTTATATATGAGCCTGATATCAATGTCTATTTCCGATATGTAGGTGGAGAATCTTACATGGACAGGGTCACCGAAGAACAGCTTTCCTTCTCCAACGTCATTATCCAGCGCACCAAAGTTACGTACTTTGATGGCGAGGGTGACAGGCCTGTGACAAAAAGCATCGGTTCCGGCAACGCGGATATTTTCATCGGCGGGCGCTATATCCCCGGCTATTGGGTGCGCACGGGCATGGACCAGCGGACTGTTTTCTTTGACCAGGATGGCAATGAGCTGAGGCTGCAAAGAGGGAAAACATTCATCAGCATACTGGACGACGGCATTGCGGTCACGTATTCGGCGGAATGACATCGCCGTAAGGGGCGGCAAATGAACCGGTCACCTCCATGCCCTCACGCATGGAGGTGATTTATTTTATCGAAGACAAAAATACTTCCCACGCTCTTGACTATATCGTAAAAGTGCGATAAAATGTGCGTGTGTTCTGGAGAAAGGAGGGGATGGGTGAATGGACATGGATGCGCTGCTTGGCGCGTTGGGAAACAAAACGCGCTACCAGCTTATCAAGGCCATGAAGGAAAAGGCCATCGTCAGTTGCTGCGGCAAGTTCGACTTTTTTGAAAACGGCGTCAGCGTGGGGGATGTGGTGAAGTTCACGGGGCTGGCGCAGTCCACCGTATCGCAGCACCTGGCCGTGTTGGAAAAAGCGGGGCTGATACGCAAGGAAAAGCGGGAGTTGTGGAGCTGTTACTTTCTCAACGAGGAAGTCATCAGGAGCTTTCTTTTGCAATTGAAGCAGGATTTTCTGTAATTTTTTTACTTTTTTACATCGTATATCTACGATAAACGATGTAGATCAATACTTGATTGAGCGTATGGAGGATGCTGCATGGAGGCTGTCTTTTCTTATATCGGGAACCTGCTGGGAGATACGCTGCTGGCCGTTTGGACCTCCCTTGACCACAACCGGCTTGTTTTGTCCTTTGCCATCATTGCCGCAGTACTGATAAAAACCTATGTCGACACCGAGAAGCTCTCCCGGGCGCTGCTTGCACGCAGGCGCGTATCCGTCTTATTAAGCGTAGCGGTGGGAGCATTCACGCCTTTTTGCGCCTGCGGCACCATGGCCGTGATCATCGGCATGCTGACCACCGCGCTGCCGTGGGGCCCCATCATGGCTTTTTTGACTTCATCGCCCCTGATGAGCCCGGATGGCTTCCTTTTGATTTCAGGTATGATCGGCATACGCTTTGCCGTTGCCCTGACATTGGCTTCCGTGCTGATTGGACTCATCTCCGGCTTCTTGACTAACAAGATAGATCAAAAGACAAGTTTTTTGAAGCATCAGGCCCGGTATACGGATCCCCGAAATGCCAAGGATGAAAACCCAAAGGCTTCCTCCTGTGCTTGTTCCGCCCAGCCGCAAACGGACGGCTGCGGTGAAGAACGGGGACAGAAAGCACAAGCCGGATTTGCGGACAGGGTTAAGCTGCGGGAATTGGGCAAAGGCTTTGTGGATTTGGGGCTGAAGCAAATATTGCTCTATTTCTCGGTCTTTGTGGCAGCAGGCTATCTCATCAACCGCTTCGTGCCTGCGTCCATCATCTCCGCGCTGTTTGGGGCAAACAGCATCCTGGCGGTGCCCCTGGCCGCCGTTGTCGGCCTGCCGCTGTATATTACCACCGGCGCGGCCATCCCCGTCATCCAGTCCATGATCGCAAGCGGGGCGGGGGAGGGGGCGATGCTGGCTTTCATCATCACCGGGTCTGCCACCAGCGCCTGGGTAATCGCCGGACTGGCCACGTTCCTGAGAAAAAAGGCAATCGCCCTGTATGTGGGCTATGTTCTGGCGGGCGGTTTGCTGTGCGGCTATCTGTATGATCTTGCGCTGCTGGTCATGAAGTGATCCTTAAAAAAATACCCTCGGCGGATGATCCGCCGGGGGTGGTGGCGTTGCGGGAAACACTTGGAGGGCAAGGGTTTTTGTGCAAGCGCCCGGGTGAGCAATATTGCGTATATCGGCCGCCGGGAGCGCACAGAGCCCTTGATCCAAGGTGCGCTCAAACCGGTTTCAGGCCGGCATCTATCAGGATCTTTGCGATATCCAAAAGCGCTTCCTCACCGACGTCTCCATGGATATAGCAAAAGCCCAGTTTCATGATCCAGTTGACAGCAGTAATATAGCTGTTGGCACAGACGACGACGGCATCATCCCCGATGCGCACCGTTTTCTGGATGCCATCGACCACTTCAAAGGTAAAGCTGGCTGCCGCGTCGTCGATCATGGATTCCTCAAAGGCAACAATCTGCACGTAGCAGTTTTTTCCATCGCCATCCTTCAGGGAAAAAGTCAGGTTTGAATTGAAATTGTTCCGGTAGAGGTTGCCCTTATGGAACGAATACCGTTCCAGAAGGGGACGGAAGGCCTGATCCCCCGGGGTGGACAAGGCAAGCAAATCCTCCGCGCTGCGCAGGGTGATCTCTTCTTCCAGAAGATCATCCGGTGCATCGTCCGGAGGGGGAGGAGGAATCTCTTTTCCGCCATTCGTCGAAAAGCTATCGCTCCCTGTGACATTCTTTGATGTCTGGAAGGAAAACGAGCCGTTTTCCGGGGAAAACATACGCAGAAAGCTTTTCCACTGAAATGCGTTGGCGGCGCCGAATGTGGTTACGGCTACCAGCGCGAGGCTGGCGGCAATGGCGGCAGCGCGCCTTGCGTGGCGTTTTCTGGCGGCACGTGCCCTTCCCGCCTGCCATTTTAAGCGCACCTGCCGCATTGTGTGCTCATACGCCTGGCGGGAGGACGCATAATCTTTCGGGAGAGAAGCCACCTGCTCGTCGACCCATTCCGTATCCATTGACTCAGGCGGCTGGTCCAATTGATGAAGGACCTGCTGCAGCAAACCGGCAGTTTGTATGTTCAGGGCGTCCGTATTGATGTTGGGGCCCATTGAAGTGCTCCTTTCACAATATATATGTCATCCGTACCCCGTTATCTGGACACGGCTTGAAATTTTTCTTCCTCCATCAGTTGGAGCAGGCGCTGATGCAGCCTGTAAATGCGCTTCTTCAACGCCTTTTCGCTGATGCCGTATTGAAGGCACAGCGAAGGGATGTCCCGCGGGAGCAGGTACAGATGATGATACAGGAGCTGGTCCTTGGCAGAAAGCCTGTTCAGGATGGGTTGCATGGCGTCCGACGGCTCCCCTGCGAGCAATGCTTCCAAAACATCCTCCGTTATGGGCTGGGAGCAACCAGTTGCATTGGGCGCATCCAGGCTCATGGCCTGCATCTTTTGATAATAAAGCTGTTTCCGCAAAAAATTGTTGAAGGTATACCGTACGGTTTTATAAAGCCAGGCCCGTACCTGGGGGTGGTTTTGAAGCTCTTCCCGCTTCATCCAGGCGGTAAAAAATACCTGCTGCGTAAGGTCCTCCGCCAGGGATGTGTCAAAACCCGCGCCGCTAATCAGAAACCTGCATAACCTTTGTACGTGTTCATATTCCTCATGAGCAACCGTGTCGAACCATGGCTGAAGTAGTGCGTCGTCCGGCATAAAAACCTCACGGTAGATTTGTTTCGGCCCATTATACCATGAAAGGCCCCCAATTGCCATTTCATTGCCGTATTTGCGCACAATCGTACCGCTTTTCTGCCGCCGCCGTCATAGGTGCGGGATAATTGCCCGGAAAGCCGGGAAAAATTTGCTTGCCTTTTGGGGGAAAGAATGGTATTACTAAAAGGAAACAAAAACCGAGGTCATAACCCATAAATTGGAAGGAGCCGCTCGTGGAGATCAATTGGTATCCGGGACACATGGCGCGGGCCAAGCGGCTTTTAAGCCTGCAACTGGGAAGAGTGGACGTTGTGGTGGAGTTGTGCGACGCGCGGCTGCCCCACGCCAGCCGCAATCCTGATCTGGATGAGATGACCCGCAACAAAAAGCGGGTATTGCTGTTGAACAAGGCCGATCTGGCCGATCCCAGGGAAACAAGCGCTTGGCTGCAATATTTCAAAAAGACGGGGATTCCCGCACAGCCGTTTGTATCTACGGGTGGGAAGGCCAAGGATGTATTGGCGCTGATTGAGGAGGCTTCCAGCGAAGCGGTGGAACGGGCCGCCCAAAAGGGCATGCGCAAGACTGTGCGGGTCATGGTGGTGGGCGTGCCAAATGTGGGGAAAAGCACACTCATCAACCGTATCAGCGGCGGCGCCATTGCCCAGGTGGGGGACAGGCCCGGCGTCACAAGGGCCAATCAATGGGTGAAGGTAACGCCTTATCTGGAACTGATGGATACGCCGGGCATGCTATGGCCCAGGCTGGACGATCAAAAAGCTGCCCGCCGGCTGGCGTATATCGGCACCATCCGGGATCAGGTGGTGGATGTGCCGATGCTTGCCATCAGGCTGCTGGAGGATTTGCTGGCCGTGCGCCCTGAGGCGGTTGCCCAGCGCTTCAAGCTTACGGATACTGCCCTTGGCGGCCTTGCGCTGCTCAACGCGGTGTGCCGTGGCCGGGGCTGGCTGATGAAGGGCGGCGTGGAGGATACCGAACGGGGCGCGGCCGTTGTGCTTGATGAGTTCCGGGCCGGGAAGCTGGGGCGTGTCACCCTGGAGCTTGTACGGGATGAAAAGCCGGCCCCCGTCCGTTTGACGATTAAGGCCGGGGATGGGGAAGCGCTTAAGGCATCAAAGGAGCATACGCAGGATGAAGCGGAAGCTGCGGCTGATGGAGCTGACAAAAACGGATGAACCTTTGTGGGCCATGGGCATCCTTTTTGCGGGGATGGATGAGGCGGGCCGTGGTCCGCTGGCCGGTAACGTGGTGGCCGCCTGCGTGGCAATGCCTCCGGAGCCACTGCTTGAGTGGGTGGACGACAGCAAAAAACTGTCGCCTGCGCGCCGGGAAGCGGTGTATGAGCAGATCATGCAAACGGCGCTGTATGTGGGCGTTGGGGAGGCTACCCCTGCGGAGATTGACCGTATCAACATCCTGAACGCCACCAGGGAAGCCATGCGCCGGGCGGCGTCAAACGTCCCGGCATCGCTGTTTTTGATCGATGCCTTGCAGGGGCTGGGGCTAAAGGGCGAGGAGCGGGGCATCATCCACGGCGACGCGCTTAGCTACTGCATCGCCGCCGCCAGCATTGTGGCCAAGGTAACAAGGGACAGGCAGATGGCGAATCTCAATGAACAGTATCCCGCTTATGGCTTTTTGCAGCACAAGGGATACGGCACCCCGCAGCACATTGCCGCTTTGAAGGCGCACGGTCCATGCCCCGTCCACCGCCGGAGCTTTATCGGGAGCTTTGTATGAAAGGCGCGGGGGAAAAGGGAAGGCGGGGGGAGGAGCTTGCCCTTGGATACCTGCTGGAAAAAGGTTACCGTCCCGTGGAAAGGAATTTCCGGGCGCCCGGCGGAGAGGTCGATTTCATTGTGGAAATGGACGCGCTGCTTGTTTTCGTGGAGGTGAAGTACCGGCCACGGGGCTTTGCCGGCGCAGGGATGGAGGCGGTGACGCAAAAAAAGCAGCGCCGCATATTGAAGGCCGCCGGGGAGTATCTGCGCAAAACGGACCAGTTCGCAAGGCCTGCGCGCTTTGATGTGGTGGAGATCACAGGGGAGGGCGTGATCCATGTGGAAAACGCCTTTTCCGGCGGCTGGTTCTGACAATACCCTGCCGTCTATGGCGGGGAGCCTTGTATAAGGAGCCTGTGCCCATGAACCGTAAATTTCTCTTCTATTTGTTATGCTGCTTCTGTCTTGCGCTGGCCTTGTTCCCGCTGGCGGCCCCGAAAGCCGCTGCGGAAGAAAACCTGCTGGAAAACGGAAGCTTTGAAACGCTGGACGCTTCCGGCATGCCGGCGGGATGGTTTACGGAAGCTTATATTAACACGCCGGGATATACGGAATACAGCGTATCAGGCGGTGCCAGGGACGGCCAAAGCGCCGCCGCTGTGGAAAATTTCGGCGCTAACGACGCCAGGTTTGCCCAGATCGTTTCTGTGGAACCGAATACCGTTTACAGGCTCAGCGGCTTTGTGCATACCGAAAACGTCACGGACTATGGCATGGGGGCCAACCTGTCGGTGGCAGGCGTGTATGTGTTTTCCGAGAGCCTCTACGGTACCCAGGCCGGATGGCAGGAGCTGACGCTGTACGGGCGCACGGGGACGGATCAAAATACCGTCACCGTCTTTGCGCGGCTGGGCGGCTACAGCGGCGAAAGCGAGGGCAAAGCGTATTTCGACGACATCCGCCTTGTAAAGGCGGCTGGTGAAGTTCCGCCGGACGCGATTGTGGCAAACTGGTTCAAGACGGAAACAGCGCAGATGTCTTATGAGGAAGAAGAATACGGGGACGGGGCGCGGCCGGCCTGGCCGCAGATGACCGTCCTTTCCCTGTGCTTCCTTGTGCTGGCGGCGGTTCTGCTGCCATACCTGCAAAAGGAGCCGGCGGCTCAGCTCAAACGGGAGCCGGAGGGCACGGCAACGCTGGCTTTGGCGCTTACGCTGCTGGCTGCCTTTGCGCTGCGCGTGATCCTGGCCGTAAAGGTGCCCGGCCATGAGGTGGATATCGGCTGCTTCCTGGGCTGGGGCAGCATGATGTATGAGGGCGGACCCGCCAACTTTTATATAGCCGGAGGCTTTGTAGATTATCCGCCCGGTTATCTGTTTGTGCTGTGGCTGAATGGCGCGATTGCCAATTGGCTCAGCCCCATGTCCCAGGGCATGCAGCTATTGAACCTGAAATTCGTGCCCATCCTGGCCGATCTGGCCGCGGCCCTCATTTTGTACCGTGTGGGCAAGGAAAAGCTTCCCGCCAAAGCCGCCGCCGCTATGGCCGCCCTGTACGCCTTCAACCCGGCGGTGGTGTTGAACGGCGCAGCCTGGGGTCAGGTGGACAGCGTGCTGGCACTCGGCCTTTTGCTGGTGGCCGTTTTTGCCTTGGAACGCAGGTGGGACAAGGTTCTGCCCGCCTACATGCTGTGTGTGCTCATCAAGCCCCAGGCGCTGATGCTGGGCCCGCTGGGCCTTGCGGCGCTTGTTATGGATTTTCTTGGGAAAAAGGAGAAGCGGCACTGGAAACAGCTTGGCTTCGGCCTTTTGTGGTCTGTGCTGGCGGCGGGGATCATCGTTCTGCCGTTTTCCCTGAAGCAGGAAGGAACCTGGTTCTTTGAGAAGCTTGAATGGCTGTACCAATTGTACAAGGGTACGCTGAGTTCTTATCCCTATACCACGGTGAATACCACCAACCTGTATTACCTGGCCGGCCCAAACTGGGGATCGCTGCAGGCAACGGCGGAACTGGCCATTCCCCTTGGCATGGCGGCGGTCACCGGCGCGCTGGCCTTCTGGCAGTTTGCTACAGTTGCAAAGCGCAAGGGAAATCTTCTTGCAAGATATGGACATCTTGCTTTTCAGGCGCTGGCGTTTGCCGCCTTTGTTGTTTTCGCGGCCCTTCAAGCGGATTATGCCACCCTGGGCACGGCGGTCATGGCGCTTACAATCCTGTGGGTGGTGCTGGTCTATATCCGGGGGAACAGCGTAAGCAATCTGCCCCTGATGGGCGGCATCCTGTACATCGTCTTGTACGTGCTGGGGATCAAGATGCATGAACGGTACCTTTTCCCGGCGCTGCTGCTGCTCTCCCTGGCTTATTTGCAAAAGCGGGACTGGCGCATATTGCTCCTTATCGCTGGCTTTTCGGTCACGACCTTCATGAATGTGGGCGTCGTGCTGGACAATACCATCCGCCTGGGCAAGGAAATGGGGCATTTGAACTCGAGTCCTCATGGTCTGAACGTTGTGCTTTCCATTTTAAATCTTTTGCTTTGCGGCTTTGCCTTTTACACCGGGGAGGTGCTTTGCGCCGGGAACCGGCCTGAACACCATATGGTCCGCCTGTTTGGGAAAGGTATTCCGATGGCGGAAAGCAGGGAGAAAGTCGCGCTGCTTTCACCCCCGGATGCGCGCCTTCATCTTACGCGGCTGGATGCATTGCTGCTTGCCGGCATTACGTTGACGTATGCCGTGGTGGCATTCTGGAACCTGGGCAGCATGAAGGCTCCGCAAACATCCTGGATTTCCACAAAGGCGGGGGAACAGGTGGTTTTCGACCTGGGGGCGGAAAAGAATTTTCAGATACTCTATTACGGCGGGATCAACCACAACGATTTCTCCGTGGCGGTGAGTGATGACGGCGTAAATTGGTCGGAGGAGTATCCCGCCCAGATGCAGCAGGGGAACTGCTTCCAGTGGCAGTATGTGGTGTATGCCAATCAGATGAATGATTCCGTATCCTACACCAGCGCGCCCAGGGACTTGACCGGCCGGTATGTGCGCCTCACCGCGCCCTTTATTGGCTTGAACCTGAACGAAGTGCTGCTGCGCACCCCGGACAAGCAGGTGCTGCCGGCCGGCATATCCGCCCATACCGGGTTTAATCCCGGCTCCAGTTTGGGCAAGCCGCCGCAAAACCTGATCGATGAACAGGATACGCTGGAAGGTGAGCCCGGCTGGTACACCGGCACCTATTTTGATGAGATCTACCATGCCCGCACCGCCTACGAGCATGCCAACAACATTCATCCCTACGAAACATCCCATCCGCCGCTGGGCAAGGTGCTGATGAGCTGGGCGGTGATGGCTTTTGGCATGACGCCCTTTGGCTGGCGGTTTGCCGGCGCGCTTACGGGAGTATTGATGCTCCCTGCCATGTATCTGCTCGGCAAGCAGGTGACAAAGCGTACCGGCCTTGCTGCGGCCGCCATGCTGCTGATGGCCTTTGACCTGATGCATTTTACCCAGACGCGCATCGCCACCATCGACAGCTTCCCGGTGCTGTTCATTATGCTTGCCTATCTGTGTATGTTCCGTTACCTTCAGATGGATTTCTGGGGAATGCCCTTTGGGCGGACGCTGATTCCGCTGGCCCTCTCCGGCCTGTTCATGGGCCTTGGCATCGCCAGCAAGTGGGTGGGCATCTATGCGGGGGCAGGCCTTGCGGTGCTCTTTTTCTGGAGCTGCTGGCGGCATTTGGCGGAAGCCCGCGAAGCGCGTGAGCTGAAAGCGCATTGGAAAGCCGTGCCGGAGGCCCGGCGCCAGGCGGTTGGCAAGGCTGCTGATGAGGGAAATAAGAGGGTGCTTGTTACCTGCCTGTACTGCCTGATCTTCTTCATCGCTGTACCCGCCGTCATCTATTACCTGGCCTATATTCCCTATTTTGCCCCCAGCGGCGGTGTGACGGTGCAAAAGATCATCGAGGCGCAAAAGGGCATGCTGTCCTACCACGGCACGCCGGGCCTGGGCGCGGATCATCCCTTCCAGTCCCCCTGGTGGGAGTGGCCCTTGATCTTGAAGCCGATGTGGTACTTCAAAGGCAATTATGTACCGGTGGGGTCGGGTTCCACCATCTACGCCATGGGCAACCCCGCCGTATGGTGGACAGGCCTCATATCCCTTATGATCGTGTTTGCCGCGTTTATAAAGCGCCATGTGTGGAAGGGAACCGGGAAAGGACGGCTGCATGTGCATACCAGGGAGCATGATGCTGTGCCGGCGTTGCTGCTGATTGGCTTTTCAAGCCAGTACATGCCCTGGGTGCTGGTGCCCCGCTCCACATTTATCTACCACTATTTCGCCAGCGTACCCTTTATCATCCTGTGCACGGTGGTCTGCTTCCAGTGGCTCAAAACCGCCTGGAAAGCGGCGTATGCTCCGTTTTTATGGACGCTTGTGGCCGCAGCAGCCATCCTGTTCATCGGCTTTTACCCCTATGCCAGCGGTGTGGTAACGCCTGTTGATTGGCTGGAATATATACAGATGCTGTTCCCCCGGCTTGGATTTTGATACAAAGGATGTAAAGGAGACGAAGCCATGCTTTCCCAAACCCTGGGCTATGGCTTGAGCGGTGTGGATGGCTTTGCCGTGAAGGTGGAGGTGTTCATCACCAATGGTCTTCCCGCGCTGGATGTGGTGGGCCTGCCCGACGCTTCGGTGAAGGAAAGCCGGGACAGGGTGCGGGCAGCCCTGATGAACAGCGGATTTCGTATGCCCGTAGCCAGGGTGACGGTGAACCTGGCTCCTGCCGATGTGCGCAAGGAGGGCCCGGCCTTCGACCTGCCCATTGCCGTCGGCGTTTTGCAGGCCAGCGGCCAGACGGCTTTCCCGCCCCTTCATGATGTGCTGCTGATGGGGGAGCTGTCGCTGCAGGGGGAACTGAACCCGGTACGGGGCGCACTGCCCATGGTGATCAGCGCCCACGAGCAGGGAATCCATCAGGTGGTATTGCCCTCAAAGAATGCCAGGGAAGTGGAAAGCATCCAGGGCATGCAGGTGTTTCCCGCCGCCGATTTGACGGAGGCCGTGCGCCATCTCACAGGTCAAAGACGCATCCCGGCGCAGATCCAGCGCAGCTATGAAAGCTGCCTTCAGGAAACATTGGAGGCCAACGACTTAAGCCAGGTGCGGGGGCAGTCCGCCGCGCGCAGAGCCATCGAAATCGCCGCGGCCGGAGGCCACAACCTCTTGCTTATCGGCGTGCCAGGCAGCGGCAAGACCATGCTGGCCCGGTGCCTGCCGGGCATTCTTCCGCCCATGACGTTTGAAGAGGCGCTGGAAACCACGCGGCTTCATTCCATCGTGGGCGACCTCCCGCCGGAGGGCGGGCTCTTGACCCGGCGCCCCTTCCGCGCGCCGCACCACAGCGCTTCCCTGCCCGCGCTGGTAGGCGGCGGGCAGGCGGCAAGGCCCGGGGAAGTATCCTTGGCCCATAACGGCGTATTGTTTCTGGATGAGCTTCCGGAGTTTTCCCGCAACGCCCTGGAGGCGCTTCGCCAGCCGCTGGAGGACGGGATGGTGTCGGTATCCCGCATCCAGGCCCAGTCCCGCTACCAGGCCCGGTGCATGCTGGTGGCCAGCATGAATCCCTGTCCCTGCGGGTTTTATGGCAGCCGTGTCAAGCAGTGCCGCTGCAATCCCAACGAGATCCGCCGGTATCTGGACCGCATCAGCGGCCCTTTATTGGACCGCATCGACATCCAGGTGGAGGTGGACGCGGTGCCCGTGGGCGAAATCAATGCCACAGGCCGGGAGGAATCCTCTCAAACCGTGCGGGAGAGGGTGCAAAAATCAAGGCAATTGCAGCAGGAACGCTACCGGGAGGAAAGCATTTTCTGCAACGCGCAACTGGACGCCCGGCAGTTGAAGAAGTATTGTACGCTGTCTCAGGAGGCGCAGGAGGTGCTTCATCTGGCCATGGCGCGCTTTGGCATGAGCATGCGGGCCTATGGGCGCATCCTGAAGGTGGCCCGCACCATCGCAGATCTCCGGGATGGCGGGGCCATCGCGACGGCCGATGTGGCGGAGGCCATCCAATACCGCAACCTTGACGGGAAATATTGGAGGTAGCCCATGCCATATACAATGGAGGAAAGGTGCCGCATATGGCTGAGCCAGGCTGATATGGCCAGCCGGAAAACGGGCAAGCTGCTGGAGATATACGGGAGCGCTGCGGCCGTGTGGGAAGCTTTTTGCCCGGACATGGAAAAGCCGCTGGGGCCGCAAACCTACCGCATGCTCAAGGAGTGCCGTGACGAAAAGGCGCTGGAACGCGTGGAAAGCGCCATGGCGGAGAAAAACATCCGCGCCCTGTTTCCGGGGGACGGGCTGTATCCGCCGCTTTTGGAAAGCATCACCTGCCCGCCGCCCATACTGTACGCGCTGGGCGACCCCAAAATCCTGTCGGGGAAAGCCATCGCCCTGGTGGGCACCCGCGCCCCCAGCCGTTACGGGCGGGACATGGCGTTTTTCCTGGGGAAGGAGCTGGGCCAAAATGGTGTGACGGTGGTGAGCGGCTTTGCCAGAGGTATCGATACCGCTGCCCATTCGGGCTGTCTGGAAGGCGGGGGAAAGACCGCCGCGGTTCTGGGCTGCGGCCTGGACACCGTCTACCCGCCGGAGAATGAGGAGCTTTTCCACCGCGTACTGGACATGGGAGGCGTGTTCCTGTCGGAATATCCCCTGGGGGCAAAGCCCGCCAACTATCATTTTCCCGACCGCAACCGCATATTAAGCGGTGTCAGCGGCGGGGTGGCGCTTTTGGAGGGCCGTCTCAAAAGCGGCGGCATGATCACCGTGGGCCACGCACTGGAACAGGGGCGGGAAGTGTTCGCGCTCCCGGGCCCTGTAAACAGAGAAGGGGCCCAAGCGCCCCACAGTCTTCTTCGGGAAGGGGCGCGGCTTGTGACCTGTGCCAGGGATATTCTGGAGGATATGGGCTGGGAAACACAGGAGGCGTCCGCTGCAAAAAAGGCATCTGTCATTCAAGCCATTCCGGGGCAGGAGAAGGTGGCGGAGCTTTTGCGCAAAGAAGACCTGAGCTTTGAGGAAATCAAGCAAAAGCTTGCCATGGACATAGCGCCGCTCAATTCGCTCTTGACAATCCTGGAGCTTGCGGGAATAATAAAGAAATCCGCTGGAAACCTCTACTCCTTGACGGAACAATCTATTTAAAACGGGCTGCGCGGCAGCGTAAGTTATACATGGAGGTATCTTTGTGGCAACAGAAACCAAGCTGGTTATCGTCGAATCGCCTGCCAAGGCGCGCACCATCGCCAAATTCCTGGGCAAAGGATATAAGGTCGAGGCATCCCAGGGCCATATCAGGGACCTGCCCAAATCTCAAATCGGCGTAGACGTGGATCACGATTTTGATTTGAAATACATCACCATCAGGGGCCGGGGAAAAATTCTGACCAAAATCCGCAAGGAAGCCAAGAACGCTTCGCAGATTTTGCTGGCCACCGACCCTGATAGGGAAGGCGAGGCCATCTCCTGGCATCTGGCCCAGACTTTGGGCCTGGATACGGAAAAGCCCTGCCGCATCGAATTTCACGAGGTCACGAAAAAGGCGGTGCAAAGCGCGCTGCGCTCGCCCCGCCCCATCGATATGGGCCGGGTGGATGCCCAGCAGGCCCGCCGCGTATTGGACCGGCTGGTGGGCTACAAAATCAGCCCGCTGCTTTGGGCCAAGGTGAAAAAGGGCCTGTCCGCCGGCCGCGTGCAAAGCGTGGCCACCCGCATGGTCGTGATGCGGGAACAGGACATCGAGGCATTCATCCCCGAGGAATACTGGGATATCACCGCCCGGGCGCAATGCTTTTCCAGCCGCGGGAAGAAGGTCCATTTTGACGCGCGCCTGACTTCTCTGGATGGCACGAAATGCGAAATCAAAACCCAGCAGGAGGCCGAAAATGCGGTGGAGCGCATCAAACGCGCCCGCTTTGCCGTGTACGGCGTGAAAACGGGCGAGCGCAAAAAAACGCCCGCCGCCCCCTTTACTACATCCTCTTTGCAGCAGGAGGCCAGCCGCAAGCTGAACTACACCACCGCCAAAACCATGCAGGTGGTACAGCAGCTTTATGAAGGCATCGAGCTGGAGGAAAAGGATATCCAGGGCCTGGTAACCTACATCCGCACGGACTCCGTGCGCATTTCCGACGACGCCATGGAAGCGGTGCGCCAGTACATTCCAGAGCGCTTCGGGCCGGAATACCTTCCGGAAGCGCCGAACGATTTCAAGGGCCGCAAAAACGCCCAGGAGGCCCACGAGGCCATCCGGCCCACGGACGTTCGCCGCACGCCGGAGAGCATCAAGGCGTTTCTGACCAAGGAGCAGTTCAGCCTGTACCGCCTGATCTACTCCAGGTTCCTGGCCAGCCAGATGATGCCGGCCCTGTACGACACCCTCACCCTGGAAATCGGCGGCAACGGTGTGGGGTTGCGCTTTTACGGCGAGCACAAGAAATTCCCCGGCTTTACCTCCGTATATGAGGAGGGCAGCGACGAGGACATTCAAAGCAGCGAAACCACCCTGCCCCAATTGAAGGAAGGCGACGCCGTGGCGGTGGAGGATGTTCAAAGCGAGCAGCATTTCACCCAGCCCCCGGCCCGCTACACCGAGGCATCCCTGGTGCGGGCGCTGGAGGAAAAGGGCATCGGCCGGCCCAGCACCTACGCCCCCACCATTACCACCATCATCGCCCGCGGGTATGTGAGCCGGGAGAAAAAACGCCTCTATCCCACTGAACTTGGCCGCATGGTCACCGATATGATGGAGCAGTATTTTTCCAAGATCGTGGATACCGAGTTCACCGCTGAGCTGGAGGATGAGCTGGACGACGTGGAGGAGGGCAAGGCCGACTGGCGTGACATTCTGCGCACCTTTTATCCGCCCTTTGAGGAGACGCTGAAAAAGGCGGAGGAGCAGGTGGAAAAGGTGCACATCGCCGATGAACCCAGCGATATACCCTGCGATCTGTGCGGCGCCATGATGGTGTACAAGATGGGACGCTTCGGCAAGTTCCTTGCCTGCCCCAATTTTCCCGAGTGCCGCAACACCAAGGCCATTATCAATTATATCGAGGCACCCTGTCCCAAGTGCGGGAAAAGGCTCATGGAAAAGAACAGCCGCAAGAACAGGAAGTTCTACGGTTGCGAGGGGTATCCCGAATGCGATTTTGTAAGCTGGGAGCTGCCTGTTGTGGACCGCTGTCCCCAGTGCGGCGGCTACATGACCGAGAAGGTGGGGCGAAAAGGCGAAAAGTGGCACCTGTGCGCCAATGAAACGTGCCGGTATAAGGTCAAGGTAGCTACAGCCCAGGCCGGGGAGGACAGCGACGAATGAACAGCGCAACGGTGGTCGGCGCGGGGCTTGCAGGCGCGGAAGCTGCCTGGCAGCTTGCTTCCCGCGGCATCCCCGTGACCATCGTGGAAATGAAGCCGGTCAAATACACCCCCGCCCACCACGCGCCGGGGATGGCGGAGCTGTGCTGCTCCAACAGCCTTCGCTCGGACAGGCTCGTAAATGCGGTAGGCCTCCTCAAAGAGGAAATGCGCCTTTTGGGTTCCTTGGTTATGAAGGCGGCGGACGCCACAAGGGTGCCTGCCGGCGGCGCGCTGGCGGTGGACAGGGAGGGCTTCTCCAAATACATCACCGATGCTTTGGAAAACCATCCGCTTGTGACAGTGGAGCGCCGGGAGGCATCGGAAATTCCCGATGGTCCCGCCATCATCGCCACCGGGCCTTTGACCGGCGATGCGCTGGCGGAGGCCATTTTGCAGTTGCCCGGCATGACGGCGCTGCATTTTTACGATGCCGCCGCGCCCATCGTGACGCTGGAATCGCTGGATACAACGAAGGTTTTCCGCCAGTCCCGCTATGACAGGGGAGAGGATTACCTTAACTGCCCCATGGACCAGGCGCAGTACGACGCCTTTGTGCAGGCGCTTCTCGACGCGGAAACCGCCCCCGTCCACGGCTTTGAGGAAACGAAGGTTTTCGAAGGCTGTATGCCGGTGGAGAGCTTGGCCCGCCGGGGGCATATGGTGCTGGCCTTCGGGCCGTTAAAGCCCGTAGGGCTAAAGGACCCCCGCACCGGGCGCGAGCCATACGCCGTGGTGCAATTGCGCCAGGATAATACCGAAGGAACACTGTACAACCTGGTGGGCTTTCAGACGCGGCTGAAGTTCGGGGAGCAGAAGCGGGTGTTCGGCATGATCCCGGGGCTTGAAAACGCGGTATACGCCCGCTACGGGGTGATGCACCGCAACACGTTTTTGCAAAGCCCCGGCATGCTGGATGAAACCTATCAAATGAAGGAGAGGCCCGGGCTGTATTTCGCCGGGCAGATGACCGGGGTGGAAGGCTATGTGGAAAGCGCCGGCAGCGGCCTGGTGGCAGGCATCTCCCTGGCTTGCCGCCTGATGGGCAAGGAGCCGCCCGTCTTCCCCCGGAGTACGGCCCTGGGGGCCATGGCTCATTACGTGTCCACCCCCAACCGGGATTTTCAGCCTATGAACTGCTGTTTCGGCCTGATAGAGCCCCTGCCGGTGGAGCCGGGAAAAAAGCGTATCCGCAACAAAGTGCAAAGGTACGAGGCCGTGGCCGCACGTTCGCTTTCCATTGTAGGGGATTTGGCCCAGAAACTGCGGGATTGAATCAGCGTATCGTGACAGGTCAAACGGCTTGTGGTAGCCTTTTGACGAGGAGGATGAGGTTATGCTTAAAAAAATCATGGCCGTGATCTTGACATTTGGTTTGCTTGCCGCCTTCCTGCCCGCCATGGCGGAGGGTACGGGGGAAGCTTTTGCCGTTCAGTACGCCACCGACCTGATGAGCGGCGAAAAGAACGAGGAACTCTACGGAATGTTCACGGACGAAGTCAAGGCCCAGTTCCCGCGGGAGGCCTTTGACGCCGTCTGGTCCCAGACAACCATCTTCTGCGGCGCTTTTGAAAGCTTCGGCAGCTTTGCATTCCAGCAGGTTCAGGGCTATGACATCTATCTGCTCCGGCTGAACATGGCGAAAAAAGACCTGCTGATGCAGCTCACCCTGGATGCTTCAGGCAAAATCGCGGGCTTTAACTTTGCCAATGCGCCGGAGGAAGCAGAAGCTGCCCCGGCTGAAAGCCGCCTGCCGGAAGGCATTGTGGAAGAGGACGTCACCGTAGGGGAGGGCGAATGGGCGCTGCCCGGCACGCTGACACTGCCCGAATCGGGGAGCGGTTTTCCCGCTGTGGTACTGGTACACGGTTCCGGCCCCAACGATCGGGATGAAACGGTAGGCTCCATCAAGATGTTCCGGGATATGGCCTGGAAGCTTGCCCAAAATGGTATCGCCGTGCTGCGGTATGACAAGCGCACCTTTGCCCATGGCGCAAAGTTTACTCCGGAAATGCTGATTGAGTTCACCGTACGTGAGGAAACCGTTGAGGACGCCATCCTGGCCGGGAAGCTGATGGAAGCGGACAGCCGCATCAACGCCGATAAAATCTTTCTAGCAGGTCACAGCCTGGGGGCCATGCTTGGGCCGCGCATTGTCTTTGAAAGCAGCGGGCTTTACGCGGGCATGGTTTTACTGAATGGCTCACCCCTTCCGCTTACCGACATCATGATCGCCCAGAATGAGGATGTGCTCTCCAAGCTGACGGAGGAGCAGCGCGCCGCCGAACAGCCGAAATTGGACGCGGAAATCGAAAAGCTGGATACCGTTATGAAAATGTCCGCCGGGGAGGCGAAGCAGGTCACTCTTTTTGGCATGCCGGCCTATTATCTGTATGAGATGCAGCAAACCGATCCGGCGGAGCTTGTGCTTGCGCTGAAGCTGCCAACCCTTATCATGCAGGGGGGCAAGGACTTCCAGGTCTCTGTGGAGAACGGGCTTGATGCCTGGCAAAAGGCCGTTGGTGAGCAGGAGTATGTGACCTACAAACTGTATCCTGAGCTCAACCATCCGATGATGGCCTATAACGGCGACCCGGCGCTGCAATATACAATCCAGGAGTACAACACACCCGCGAACTTTGACGAGACGGCGGCAAGCGACATTATCAACTGGATATTAAGCCACTGAAGAAAGGAAATCATGATTTATGTCCATGATGGGTACCACCATCTGCGCCGTACGCCGGGATGGCGTGACAGCCATTGCCGGCGACGGGCAGGTGACCATGGGGGAAAACGCGATCTTCAAATCCACCGCCAAAAAGGTGCGCAGGCTATACCACGGGCAGGTGGCCGTGGGCTTTGCCGGATCTGTGGCCGATGCCTTCACCCTGTGCGAGCGCTTTGAGGACAAGCTCACCCAGTGCGGCGGCAACCTCGAAAGGGCCGCGGTGACCTTGGCCCAGGACTGGCGCAGCGACAAGGTGATGCGGCAACTGCAATCCATGATGATCGTTGCGGACAAGGAAAGCATGCTGATTTTAAGCGGTACCGGCGAAGTGATCGATCCGGACGACGGGGTGGCCGCCATTGGCTCCGGGGGCAATTACGCCCTGGCCGCAGCCCGAGCACTGGTTCAGAACACTGATCTTTCCGCACAGGAGATTGCCGAAAAGGCGCTGCGCATCGCCGCTTCGATCTGTGTGTTCACCAATGGGAATATCACAGTGGAAGTGGTTTAATGGAGGTACGAACATGAAGACGCTGACGCCCCGGGAAACGGTGCGGGAATTGGACAGGTACATCATCGGCCAGGAAGAGGCCAAGCGGGCCGTGGCCATTGCGCTTAGAAACCGCTACCGCCGCGCCCAGGTGAGCGATGATATCCGCGAGGAAATTTATCCGAAAAACATATTGATGATCGGGCCGACCGGCGTTGGCAAAACGGAGATCGCCCGCCGCCTGGCCAAATTGGTGGACGCGCCCTTTATCAAGGTGGAGGCCACCAAGTTCACCGAGGTGGGCTATGTGGGCCGGGATGTGGAAGGCATCGTCCGCGACCTTACGGAAAACGCCGTACGCATGGTGAAGGAAGAGTTTGAGAAAAAGGTGCAGGCCCGGGCGCAGGTTTTGGCGGAGGACCGGCTTGTAACGCTGCTCACCCATCCGCCGAAAAAAAGCGGCGGCAATCCGCTGGAGTTTTTGCTGGGCAACAAAAAGGAGCCCGAGATGACGGGCGAGGAACAGCAGCGCCTTTCCGCCAAAAAGGACGAGGTGCGCCAGCAGCTTTTGCGCGGCGAATTGGAGGAGCGTGAGCTGGAGGTGGAGGTGGAGGAATCCATGCCTCAGTTGGAGGTGGGGGGAAGCTCCATCAGCATCGGCGACATGATGGGTGGCATCATGCCCAAAAAGACGAAGATCCGCCGCGTGAAGGTGAAGGAAGCACGGAAAATACTGCTTTCCGAGGAATCCCAAAAGCTCATCGACCAGGACGCCGTACAGGAAGAGGCTGTCCGCCGGGCGGAGCAGCACGGCATCGTGTTCATTGACGAAATCGATAAGATCGCCGGGCGTTCCTCCGGCCATGGTCCGGATGTGAGCCGGGAGGGCGTGCAGCGCGACATTTTGCCCATTGTGGAGGGCAGCACCGTCAACACCAAGTACGGCGCGGTGCGCACGGATTTCATGCTGTTCATCGCGGCTGGCGCTTTCCACGTGGCCAAGGTCACCGACCTAATCCCCGAACTGCAGGGCCGCTTCCCCGTGCATGTGACGCTTAAGAGCCTGACCCGTGACGATTTTTGCAAAATTCTCACCCAGCCGGACAATGCCCTCACCCGCCAGTACGAGGCGCTGCTTTCCGTGGACAACGTGCATTTGCGCTTTGAGGAAAGCGCCATCCAGGCCATTGCTGACGCTGCCTATGCCGCCAACGAGTCCGGCGAGGACATTGGCGCCCGCCGCCTCCATGCGGTGTTCGAAGACCTTTTGGAGGATATCTCCTTCAATGCCGGCGGCGACAATATGCCGCAAGTGCAGCTTGACATCACCGGCGATTACGTGAAGGAGCACCTGCACCGGGAGAACAAGAACACGGACGTCAGGAGATACATTTTGTGAGGATTATGCGGGAAGGGAACTTTTTGAATAAAGTTCCCTTCCCGCACCCTTCCTTCAAAAACTTCATTCAGGAATAGTTTCTATTATTTGGAAGATGATTTGTACAAGAAATATTGAAGCAAATCTGGCATGTTTTATTTTGGGGTTGCAATTTTCCGCTCTATCGGGTAAAATAGTCAAGCCGCATCATGATGATGGTCGGGTCCCGTGCGATTCCATGGTGTGAACCCTGTCAGGTCCGGAAGGAAGCAGCAGTAAGCGCAAGTTGGAAGGTGCTGCGGGGTTGCCTGGTCTGAATGCTGCGGTATCTATCTGCGAAAAATAGGGCTGATAAGCCCTTTTTTTGTATCATCCTTTTCTATTTGGGAAAACAGAACCGGAACAGGAAAACCCTTGAAGAAGGGGAACATTGTTGCTATAATGGGTGACATCATTCGGCTTTGACAGGAGGGCGCTTCATGGATTTTACAGCCATCAGGAATGCGGACCCCGAATTGGCAAAAGCAATGGAGCTGGAGCTTAATCGGCAGCGGGAGCATATTGAACTGATCGCCTCGGAAAACTTTGTGTCCCCGGCTGTTTTGGCTGCCATGGGCACGCACCTGACCAACAAATACGCGGAAGGCTATCCTGGCAAGCGTTACTACGGCGGCTGCCAGTACGTGGACATGGTGGAGGACATGGCCCGCGACCGCGCCAAAATGGTGTTCGGCGCTGACCATGCCAACGTGCAGCCCCACAGCGGCGCCCAAGCCAACATGGCGGTATACTTTGCCATGCTGAACTATGGCGAAACGGTGCTGGGCATGAACTTAAGCCACGGCGGACATTTGACCCACGGCAGCCCCGTGAACATGAGCGGCAAGTACTTCCGCTTCGTGCCCTATGGCGTGGAGCCGGGGACCGAGCGCATTGATTACGACCATGTGATGGACATCGCCAAGGAAGCCAGGCCCAAGCTGATCGTGGCCGGCGCATCCGCCTATCCCAGAATCATTGAATTTGACAAGCTGCGGCAAATTGCCGACGCGGTGGGCGCGCTTTTGATGGTGGACATGGCCCACATCGCCGGCCTGATTGCCGCTGGGGAGCATCCCAATCCCGTGCCCTATGCCGATTTTGTCACCTCCACCACCCACAAGACGCTGCGCGGGCCCAGAGGCGGCCTGATTCTGTGCCGGGAGCAGTACGCCAAGAACATCGACAAGGCCATTTTCCCCGGCACCCAGGGCGGCCCGCTGGAACACATCATCGCCGCCAAGGCGATCTGCTTCAAGGAGGCCATGGAGCCTTCATTCAAAGCCTACCAGCATCAAATCATTCTCAACGCCAAGGCCATGGAAGAAGCATTCAGGGCTGAGAATATCCGTATGGTCTCCGGCGGCACCGACAACCATCTGATGCTGCTGGACTTTTCGGGCACCGAGATGACCG
Source organism: Bacillota bacterium (assembly GCA_023411395.1). GTDB lineage: Bacteria > Bacillota > Clostridia > Christensenellales > Aristaeellaceae > JAEWAH01. The sequence continues at coordinate 2,137 of JAEYOV010000019.1, read as the reverse complement.
GCAAGGAGCTGGAGCGTTTGCTGGGCCTGGCCAATATCACCGTGAACAAGAACACCGTGCCCAACGAGCAGCGCAGCCCCTTTGTCACCAGCGGCGTAAGGGTGGGCACCCCGGCGGTCACCACCCGCGGCCTGAAAGAGCCGGAGATGAAGCAGGTTGTATCCTTCATTGCCCGCATTATCAGGGATGGGGAAAACGCCTGCGCCGCTGTAAAGGATGAAGTTGTGGCGCTGATGAAGAACTATCCCTTGTACGAGTAAACGCTGAGTGAAAATATGCCCCCGGCCAGCCGGGGGCGCAGCCTGTCAAAGAACCCACTTTCAAGCGATGAGAAGTGGGTTCTTTGCATGGGGAGAAATGGGAACGCAAGGGTGGAGGCCGCATCTCCTCTGGACGTTCGATGCGGTCTTTCCGGATGGGCCTTGTCACCGATGTGCATTTCATAGAAAAACTTCGGAAAAGACATCATTTCACCTTTTTTGCTTGCTAATCTATGGCAAAAGGAGTGTGATGCCTATGAAGGCAGCAAAAAGCCGGGCGCAACGAATCCGCCTGGCCGTGCAAATCAGTGTATTCCTGTTGATCTTGATGTTGGCAATTGTGAAATGGCTGAAGGAAATGGGCATTGTGATTCCGATTCTTCCTGAAATCTCATTGCATGCCATCTGCCCGTTCGGCGGTGTAGTCACCGTGTACCAGTTCATTGCCGCGGGATCATTTTTGCCGAAGCTGCACAGCGCGGCATTCATCCTGATGGCGCTGGGGCTGGTGGTGGCCCTCTTCTTCGGTCCGCTTTTTTGCGGCTATGTGTGTCCGCTGGGTAGCTACCAGGAGTGGCTCGGCAAACTGGGCCGCAGGCTTTTTCCGAAGACATACGGGAAGTTGATCCCAAAGAAGCTGGACAGGGTGCTCCGTTTCCTGCGCTATGGCGTGCTGTCCATGGTGGTGTACCAGACGGCTGTTGCCGGCAAGCTTGTTTTTCAGGAGGTAGACCCCTATTACGCGCTGTTTAACTTTTTCACAACGGAAGTTGCCATGTCGGCGATTCTCGTGCTTCTTGCGGTGACGGTCCTCTCCCTGTTTGTAGAACGTCCGTGGTGTAAATACCTGTGCCCGTATGGCGCTTTGCTGGGCCTGTTCAACCTCATCCGCATTTTCCCCATCCGTCGCAACGCCGCCACCTGCATTCAATGCGGGAAATGTGACAAAGCCTGTCCCATACAGATAGAGGTTTCTCAAAAAGGAACTGTCACAGATCCGCAGTGCATCAGTTGTCATTTGTGTTCAAGCGGCGGTGCCTGCCCGGTTGAAGATACGGTGACCGTTTCTACCCGGAAGGGAGTGGGTGCCTGATGAAGCTGAAGCCGCAAACCACCATCCTGCTTTCTGCATTCTTCGTGCTGACGGGCATCCTTATCACCTGGGCCACGGGGCTTTGGCAAACTGAATCGGACAAGATTCCCCGGAAGTTGGATACCTTGACAAACCAGGCCCAGCAAACTCAGTATGATCCGGCGGATATCCGCGGCTCATATACGTTCGGTGATGTGAGCAGGCTGTTTGGCATCCCGCTGGAAGATCTGGCGGCAGCGTTTCAACTGGATGCGGAGGAAGCAGCCTCCTTTCAGGTCAAGTCATTGGAAAAGCAGTTTCCTGATGCGGAATTTGAAATCGGCACTGCCTCCGTTCGGATGTTTGCCGCGTATTATCTGGGGATAGCCTATACCCCTTCCGAGGAGACTTTCCTTCTGGATACCGCGGCCTCCGTATTGGAAAAGTCAGGGAGCATGACAGCGGAGCAGGCCGCCTACGTAAAAAGCCATACGGCATCCCTGGCTCCCCCTTAACATGAAAAAAGCGTCCCGAAGCTGTTTCTTGCATTTTCTCACCTGTTGCGCTTCTTGTTCGACCTTCCTTTTTTCATGCAAAGAACCCACTCCTCGTCACTTGAGAAGTGGGTTCTTTGACAGGAAGTGCCCCCCGGTCAGGTCGGGGGCGCTTCAGTGCATCGGGGCTGTCGTGCTAAGGCAGCAAAAAAAAAAAAACGAGAGATTGCGTGAGCTATCTCCCGTTTTTTGTTGTAAGATATTTCTGTGACAAAGCATCTACAACAAAGAGAGGATACACCAACCGGACG
>JAEYOV010000070.1 GCA_023411395.1 Bacillota bacterium | reverse complement strand
GTCTGGCGTAGCCTGACCGGTGCGAAGGCCCACAGGCGAAAAGTGCAAAAAGTCGCGAAAATGACGTGTCATTTTCGCGAATATCATGGGGAGGTGAAGCAATATGCGCCGCGGCATGACATGGAAGGAGTTCCTGTTTGTGCTGCCCCTGCTTTTGCTGGTGGCGGTGTTTTCCCTGTATCCCATTTTCAGCTCAGGCCTGTACACGCTGTTTGATTACCAGACCAACGATCAAACGCGAAACAGGCTGTACACCGGCGGCAACCTGAACGCGGAGCTTTTCCATGAGGATGGCCGCTACTTAAACCACTACCTGAAAAGGGATCTGGAAAAGGTGGATGACGCGGGAAAGGCTGTCATCAACGCGCTGATGGCGGATATCACCGCCCATATGGCGCCCTATGAAAATGTGAGGGGCGTTCTGCCCATCTCCGCGCAGGAAGCCGAGGCCACCGCCGGCTTTGTGGATGACGTGCAGGCACGGCTTGCAATCCTTGCCGAAGGCTATCCCCAGGCGGGGCTTCAAACGCCCGGCAAAGCGGAAGCGTATCTTGCGGAAATGCGAAGCTGCATCGTCGGTTCCAACTTCACCGGCCTTGCGGGTTACCAAAAGCTTCTTCAGGACAGCCGGTTCCTTGCCGCGCTTAAAAACACGCTGGTGTTCACGGTGATTTCCGTGGCCTTCGAACTGGTGCTGGGCATGGCTCTGGCCATCATCATGGACAAAGCCATCCGGGGCATCGGCATCGTACGCACCACGTCGCTGATCCCCTGGGCCATTCCCACGGCTGTGTCCGCTCTGATCTGGACGTACCTGTACGACGGTTCCAGCGGCATCGTGGCCAGGGTGTTCACGCAGATCGGGCTGATCAAATCGCCGGAGCTTCTGCTCACCAGCGTTTCCGGTACCATGGCCGCCGCCATCCTGGCGGACGTATGGAAGACCACGCCCTACATGGCGCTTCTGCTGCTGGCCGGGCTTCAAATCATCGACCGGGGGCTGTACGAATCCAGCGCCATCGACGGCGCGGGAGCGGTGCGCACCTTCCGCAGGATCACGCTGCCCATGCTCATGCCTTCCATGCTGGTGGCGCTTTTGTTCCGCACGCTGGACGCCTTCCGCGTCTACGACCTGATCGCCGTGCTCACAAAAGGCACGCCGGAAACGCTGTCGATTTACGCCTACAAGGTGATGGTAGGGCAGAGCAACTACGGCTATGGCTCCGTCATCGTGCTGGCCATGTTCCTGTGTGTGGCTTTGATTGCCTTTTTGTACGTGAAGGTGCTGGGCGCCGAGCTCATTACCGATGCCTGAGAGAAAGGGGGAGGGATCAAATTGACAGCCATATCCATCAAAGGCCGAACCCCAAAAGCCAGGACCATGCGCCAGAAGCAGCGCGCGGCCAGGATTGTGGGCCTTGCGGTGATTGCGCTCTTTCTTGTGGTGAACGTATTCCCCTTCTTTTGGGTGTTCATCACCTCCTTCAAGCCCGGCAGCGAGATTTACGGGGCGCAAACCGCCTTTAGGATCATTGCCAACGAACCCACGCTGGACAATTACCGGGCAGTGATCGGCAAGGGCATCCTGTCGTCCGTATTAAACAGCTTCATCGTGTCCTCCATCACCACGGTGTACGTGGTGATGGTAGCCTCCATGTCGGCCTATATCCTGGCTAGGTTCCGCTTCCGGGGCAAGGTGTTCTTGATGGGCTTGATCCTGGGGATATCGATGTTTCCGCAAATGATCATCGTGGGTCCCGTTTTCAACATGTTCTACCGGTTCAAAATGCTCAACAGCTACTGGGTGACGCTGGCCTATTCCACCATCACGCTTCCCTCGGCGGTGTGGATCATGGTGGCCCACTTCAAGCGCATCCCCCTTTCGGTGGAGGAGGCGGCCCGCATGGACGGCTGCTCCCAGTGGGGCATGCTGTGGAAGGTCATCTTTCCCATGGCCGCGCCGGGTGTATTCACCACCGCCATCATGACATTCATCGCCGCGTGGAACGAATACCTTCTGACGCTGACCTTAAACTCCGACAAGAATTTTCATACGGTGCCGGTGGCCATCAACGCGCTGCGCACCCAGTTCACCATCCTCTGGGGCGAGACCACGGCGGCCACCATTGTGGTGGTCATCCCCACGCTGGCCATTGTGCTGTTGTTCCAGAAACAAATCGTAGCCGGCATTACCTCCGGCGCGGTCAAGGAATGAGATCAAATGCAATTTTTGCGGCATGGATTGGATAAAGGCGAAATCGCCCTGACGGAAACGCTTTTTCACACGGCCAACGGTTATATCGGCGTACGCAACTGCCTGGAGGAGGGCGCGCCGGCGGGCATAGCCACCATCCGGGGAACATATATCAACGCCTATTATGATGTAAAGCCCATCGAATACGGGGAAAAGCTTTACGGCTTTCCCGAAACACAGCAGACCATCGTCAATGTGGTGGATGTGCAGACGGTGAAGCTGTTGCTGGATGATGAAGAATTCGATCCCTTCGCGGGGGAGCTTTTGAAGCATGCCAGGGAGCTTGACATGACGGCGGGGGAGGCGGTGCGCCGCGTTCATTGGCGGTCCGTACGGGGAGGGGAATTTGAGATCACCGTCCGCCGCATGGCTTCCTTTGCGCAAAAGGAACTGTTCCTGTTGCAGTATGAGGTCAGGTCCGTGAATTATGACGGCCCCTTGACGTTCCTGTCGCTGCAGGACGCCAATGTGACCAATTACGCCGATCCCGGCGATCCCCGGGTGGCTGCCAGGCCCCACGCCCATTTGCAGGCGGAGCACGTCTGGACAGAGGAAGACGTATCCTTTATCGCCTGCCGCACGAAGGCTTCGCGGCTTGCCATGGCCTCCGCTGTGAGCCATGAGGTTACGGACGGCTTTCAACTCCGCCATGACATCCTTCCCGGCTGCGTGACCGCACGCTTTACAGGCCGGATCACGCCCAGCCAAACGGTATCGCTTTTGAAACGGTGCGTCTTCACCGACCAGCGCCGCCATAAGGACCCTGTGCAGGCCGCCTCGGAAATCATGCGGGTTGCGTGCGGGACAAGCCTTTGCGTCTGGCGCGAGCGTCAAAGTGAATACTTACGCTCCTTCTGGGAAACCGCGCGGGTGGAGATTTTCGGCGATCATGCGCTTCAGCAATGCATGGATTACAGCCTTTACCAGCTTTTGCAGTCCGCCGGGCGGGAAGCCGTTTCCAACGTCGCCGCCAAGGGTCTGAGTGGGGAAGGGTACGAAGGCCACTATTTCTGGGATACGGAGATCTATATTTTCCCCTTTTTCCTGCTTGCCGACAGGGCACGGGCCAGGCGCTTGCTGGAATACAGGCACGGCATACTGGACGGCGCCCGCGCCCATGCCAGGCTGATGGGCCATCAAAAGGGCGCGCTGTATCCCTGGCGCACCATCACAGGCCCGGAGTGCTCCGGCTACTTTCCCTCCGGCTCCGCACAGTACCACATCAATGGCGACGTTGCCCATTCCTTCATACAATATTACCTGGCTACGGATGACGTGGCCTTCATGGCGGACATGGGCGCTGAGGTGCTGGTGGAAACCGCCCGTCTGTGGATGGACGCCGGCCACATGCGGGACGGTTCCTTCCGCATCGACGGTGTCACGGGCCCGGACGAGTACACCTGCATCGTGAACAACAACTATTACACCAACGCCGCCGCCAGGGAGAACCTGCTTTACGCGGCGGAGGTCTGCAACCGTCTTAAGCGGGAAGGGTTATTCCGGCCCCTTAAAGAAAAGCTTGGCATCACCGGCGAAGAACTGAAAGAATTCGAGCTGGCGGGGGAAAACATGTACCTGCCCTATGATGAAAGCCTGGGCATCCCGCCTCAGGATGACAGCTTTTTAAGCAAGAAGGCGCTTGACTTGGGCAGCATCCCGAAAAATCATTTCCCGCTGCTTTTGCATTACCACCCTTTGTACCTGTACCGCCATCAGGTGTGCAAGCAGGCGGACACGGTACTGGCCCATTTCCTCTTTGAGGATCTGGCGGATACGGAAACCATGGCCCGCAGCTACGCCTACTATGAGAAGATTACCACCCACGATTCCTCCCTCTCCGCCTGCGTGTTCTCCATCATGGCATCAAGGCTCAACGACATGGAAAAGGCGGAGGCTTATTTCCGCAGAACCGCCTTTCTGGACCTGAATAACGAGCACTGCAACACCAAGGACGGGCTTCATACCGCCAACCTGGGCGGCGCGTACCTCTGCGTCGTGACGGGCTTCGCCGGTTTGCGCATCAAAAAGGACGGGCTCACGCTGCGCCCCCGCATTCCCGCCGGCCTAAAGGGCTACCGGTTCCGTTTCTTCTACAGAAACAGCCTGCTGGAATGCGCCGTGGAGCAAGGTGCTTGCCGCCTGGCACTGGTTCAGGGAAGCGCTGTTGCGGTATGCGTTCATCATACGCCGGTGTGGGTGGATGGCACGGTGACGGTCAGTATGTAAGGGCATCCCATATGCTTGCGGTTGACAGCTATCTTACCATGGCGTAGAATGGCGTCGGAAGGATGTTTCTTACAGAGGAGGTGTTTCATTCCATGTATGCCGATCTGCATCTGCATTCCACCTATTCCGACGGTACGGATACGCCTAGGGAGCTGTTCCAATTGGCGCAGGAAAATGGCGTGCAGGTCATCGCCATCGCGGACCATGATTCCGTCCGCGGCGTGAAGGCCGCCATGGGGGAGGGGCTTCCGGGCAAAACCCTGCTGATCCCCGCCATAGAGGTATCCACCATTGCAAACCGCAGGCTTTTGCACATGCTGGGATATTATATCGATGTACACAGCAGCGCCCTGAACCGTTTTATTGAGCAGATTTCCGCGGACAAGACGGAGAACACCCGGATCAATTTTGAAAACATCCGGGGAATGGGCCTCATTGACTATGCCTGGGAAAGGGTCTTGCAGCTTCATCCGGACCAGCCGCGCCTTTCCGGCGTGCATGTGGCTGCCGCCATGGAAAAAGACGGGGTGCAGGCAAAGGGAATGACGCTTCGGGAAATGTTTCATACCTACTTCATGCCCACAGGTGCCGGCTTTATAGAATCGGAGAAGATGACCGCTATAGACGCGATACGGATCATCAGGGAGGCGGGCGGGATTCCTGTCATCGCCCATCCCAAGAGCATCGGCAACGATGATGTGGTGCTGGACCTGATCCATAGCGGTGTCGAGGGCCTGGAAATTTTCCACCCCAGCCATACGCCGGAAGAATCGCAGAAATATCAGGCCATGGCTAAAGCCCACCGGCTGCTTGTGACCGGCGGGTCCGACTGGCACGGTAAGAACAGCTCGCCCGGTACAACCCATATCGGGTGCGTTGGCCTTCCCCATGATGGATATGAAATTTTTGACCGCCTCGGAGCGTGAACTTCAAAAAAAAGAGCATGGCATCCGGCAATAATGATGCGGGATGCCATGCTCTTTGGCGTTTCATTGCTGTAATCTTTGATAAATGACCAAAGGCAACTGATCAGGCGCTCTCAAACTCCGCCTTGATCTCCTTCAAATACCGGATAACAGGCAGGTGCTGGGGGCAGGCCTTTTCGCACAGGCCGCAGGCCACGCACTGGCCGGCATCCTTGCCCTCATCCAAAAGGGAACGGTAGCGGCCATGGAATTCCGGCTTCTTGTCCAGCATGGCGGCGCTGTCGTAGCCCCTGAAAATGGTGGGTATGGCCACGTTTTTCGGGCAGGGCTGGCAATAGTTGCACCCGGTGCAGCTTGTTTTGATGCGGCTCAAATACGCTTCCTTTACCTTGGCAAAAAGCGCTTCCTCCTCCGGTGAGACAACGTTCATGGCCGCGCTTTCGAATATGCGCAGATTGTCCTTCACCTGCTCCATGGTGCTCATGCCGCTTAAAATGGTCATGACCTCCGGCATGTTGTACAGGTAACGGAAGGCCCATTCCACGCTGCTGCGGCGGACAGGGAAATCATCATACAGCGCCTGCACCTCCTTGGGCGGCGTCACCAGCGCGCCGCCGCGCAGCGGCTCCATCACCACAATGCCCACGCCCTTTTGATAAGCGTAGCGCATGCCGTCAAGCCCGGCCTGGTATTCCCCGTCCAGCAGGTTCAATTGGATTTGCGCCATCTTCCAGGGATAGTCGTCAATGATCCTTAAAAACAGTTCCCCGTCATCATGGAAGGAGAAGGCGGGATAGCGTATCTTCCCCTCCTGCACGGCTTTGCGAAGAAACTCCTGATAATCAAGCTTCTGCATGGTTTGAAAGGAGTTTTTGTTCAGCGCGTGAAGCAGATAAAAATCCACATGGTCCGTTTTCAGCTTTTTGAGCTGCTCATGAAGATACCTGTCCATGTCCTCCCGCTTTTTCACCAGCCACACGGGCAGCTTGGTGGCCAGCACCACCTTTTCGCGGTAGCCGCCCTGCAAGGCCTCGCCCATCACCAGTTCGCTTTCCCCGCCGTGATACGGATAAGCCGTATCCATATACGTTACGCCCCGGTCGATGGCGTGGCGGATCATCGCCACGGCTTCCTCCCTGTCAATCACGCGCTTGGAATCTGCTTCCTTTGTAGGCAGCCGCATGGCTCCAAAGCCCAGCCGCGATACTTCAATGTCCAAGCCGCGAAATGAAATCTTCTGCATCATTTGTCTCCTTTCCAAGGTATTGATAACAGTCTAGCACACAATGTTCCGCATGAAAAGGCCGCGCGGGAGAATGCGCTGTTTTTTGTGAGAATTGCTTGACACGGGTCAGGGCAGCCTGTATAATGTTGTTCGTTGCCGATACAGACAGGCCATGGAGAGTTGGCTGAGTGGTCTAAGGCGCACGACTGGAAATCGTGTGTGGGCTTATACCCCACCTAGGGTTCAAATCCCTAACTCTCCGCCACAATTTGTCCGAAAAGTCCGATAAAATCGGACTTTTCGTTGTTTATACCAATCTGTATACGCGGCATAATCCACACTTAAAATAAAAAAAGAAGAGCTCTCCCCTTCTACATTGCCTC